>JAIXSZ010000083.1 GCA_027484425.1 Sphingobacteriales bacterium | reverse complement strand
TTGCCATCACCATTCAGATCTACAAACGGCGCCATTTCTCGCTCTATCACTAGCACTGAGCTATCCTTGCCACGGGCATAGGCATTACCCATAGCAGGCCAAGTCAATATCGATGATGGGGTATTGCCAGTAGTGTGGTAGGTGATACTGTTATACTCATTTATCTCTGCCCTTGTCACCTTCCATATCTTAGCCCATTGGGCTGAGGTAGCATAGTCCAGATTACCACCATCATCCAGCGGCCCTGGCCAGTAGTCATTACCAGCTTGTCGGTAGGTCTGTGCGGCTACATGTAGTTTATTGCTCTGATCATAGCCACTCAGCCACAGCGCACCAGCGAATCCTACATGTTTCCCCGAGCCTTTAGGAAACTCACATTTATTATCCCCCGTAGCTGGGTCCCACCACATATCGCCATGCACCATAATGCGGGCGTTGATGTTATTAGCATTTATAGAGTCGTGGGTAGTAAAGGGAGTTTGCGCATTTGCTACACTCACCAAAAATACACATGCAAAAAGTAATACATTTTTCATAAAAGGGTATAGGTTGATACCCATATAGACGTATGAAAAAGGGGGATAACTTGGGTGAGCCGCAAAATAAAGTTCGCTACAATACTATAGCACCTCTTTTACCTTCTTTTGCTCCACAGCTGTGTACAGCTCGTAGTAGGCACCTTTGGCTGCTATCAGTGCATTGTGGCTGCCACGCTCACTTATGGTGCCTTTGTCCATCACCAGTATTTCATCTGCTTTGCGTATAGTAGATAGCCTATGTGCTATTACTATCGATGTCCTGCCCTTTATCAGAGTATCTATAGCATGTTGTATCAGTTGCTCACTCTCACTATCCACCGACGATGTAGCCTCATCAAGTATCAGTATAGCAGGATTATACAACAGTGCCCTTGCAAACGATATCAACTGCCGCTGCCCCTGCGATAGTGTATTGCCTCGCTCCATCACATCAAAGTCATATCCACCCGGCAGCCTCATTATAAAATCATGTATACCCAACATCTGTGCCACCTCTACCACCTTAACCCTGGGAATGTCGGCATTGCGCAGCGTAATATTATCAGCTATCGTACCCGAAAACAGAAACACATCTTGCAGCACTATCCCTATCTTGCTACGCAGGCTATACACATCATACTCTTTTAGGTCTTTACCGTCTATCAGTATTTGTCCGCTTTCCGTTTCGTACAGCCTGTTCAGTATACTTATCAGCGATGTTTTACCCGCACCAGTATGCCCCACTACAGCCATGGTTTTGCCCGCTTGCAGGTCAAACGACACACCCCTCAACACTGGCGCATCGGGCTTGTACCTGAAGTGTACGTCCTTAAACTCCACCGCCCCCTTCATACCTTCAGCACTCAGTGTGCCATTATCTGCCAGATACTCCTCACTATCCAGCACCGCAAACACACGCTCCCCTGCTATAATGCCCATCTGTAGCACATTAAACTTATCTGCCATCATACGCAGCGGCCTAAACAACAGATTGAGGTATAGCACAAAAGAGATGATAATACCCGGTGTAGCTCCATAGTTGAGTATGCGCGATGCACCATACCACACCAGCAGCCCCAGCGACATAGCTAGTATTATCTCCACTATCGGGAAGAAAACCGAATAAGCAAAAATGCCCTTTATATTGGCATCTCTGTGCTCTTGGTTGATGGTTTCAAATTTAGCCAGTTCGCGCTCCTCAGCCGCAAAAGCCTGTACTATGTACATGCCTGTAAGGTGCTCCTGAGCAAAGGCATTGAGCGCCGCCACCGCATTGCGCACCCGCTGAAACGACTTATTCACAGCCTCCTTAAACCACCAAGTAGCTAGTATTAGCAGCGGAAACGTAGCTAGGCACACCAGCGTCAGCCGCCAGTCTGTTCCCAGCATTACGGTGATGATGGCTATAATGGTCAGTATATCAGCAACAATAGATATGATACCCTCCGAGAAAATATCGTTGATAGCCTCTATATCATTGATGGTGCGGGTCGTAAGTGTACCAATGGGTGTGCGGTCGTAGTAGGCTATATTCTGGTGCAATATTTTCTTGAACATATTGTTGCGCACATCATTCACCACCGTCTGCCCCAGCCAGTTGGCCCTGTAGCTAAACCAAAACCTAAGCAAACTCTCTGCCAGCAACAACCCAAACTGAAATACGCTGATCCATATCAGCCCCTGCAGCATATTGTTGCCTATATACTTATCTACCGACACCTTGATAAGGTAGGGACGCAAGGGTGACACGATGGCCAGCACTATCGCCAGTGTCATACACAAGTACAACGTACGTCGGTACGGACCGGTAAACGAAAATATTCGTACCAGCAACTGAAGGTTGATAGCTTTTTTCTTTTGGGTTGTTTCTTGTTTCACGCTACTACTGTTCATCTTTTACCCCCATCAGGTACGCCTTTATAAAGTCGTCCAGTTCTCCATCCATCACCGGCTGCACATTACCTACTTCATAGTCTGTGCGATGGTCTTTTATCATCTTGTATGGGTGAAACACATAACTGCGTATCTGCGAGCCCCATTCTATTTTTTTCTTGTTTGAGTTGGTTGCATTGAGTATCTCCTGCCTTTTGCGCAGCTCTTCTTCATACAGCCTGCTCTTCAGCATGGTCATAGCTTTTTCACGGTTTTCGCCCTGTGTACGTGCTTGCTGACACTCTACTATTATGCCCGATGGTATGTGCTTGATGCGCACCGCAGTTTCTACCTTGTTCACGTTCTGTCCACCCGATCCGCCCGATCTGAAAAACGCCCACTCAATATCGGCAGGACTTACTTGTATATCTATCGTATCATCTATCAGCGGATACACAAATACCGATGCAAAAGAGGTGTGCCTGCGGGCATTTGAGTCAAATGGCGATATCCTCACCAGCCTATGTACCCCACTTTCAGCCTTCAGCAATCCGTACGCAAACTCCCCATCAAATTCCAACGTAGCTTGTTTTATACCCGCACCATCGCCATACTGCACATCTATTTCGCTCACCTTCCAGCCTTGTTTCTCGCCATACATTCTGTACATGCGCAGCAGCATCTCAGCCCAGTCTTGGCTTTCTGTACCTCCAGCACCACTGTTTATTACCACCATGGCAGGCATTTCATCTTCTGGCTCGTTCAGGGTGCTCTTAAACTCTAGTTCATCTATATCTTTCACAGCCCCGTCATACACCTCTTTCACTTCTTCTTCTTTTGCCTCGCCTTCTTTCCAAAACTCAAATAGCACTGCAAAATCCTCTACTGCTCCTTTCACCTTTTCGAAAAAATCAGTCCAGTATTTATCTATTTTTATGTCCTTGAGTGTAGCAGTTGCACGGGCGTTATCATCCCAAAAGCCCGGTGCAAGTGTCAATTGACGATTATTGTCCAGTTTGGCACGTCTATCATCTATACGCAGAAATCGGTGCAGGTGTTGCATGCGTTCCCGCATCTCTTTCAGGTTTTCCTGTGTCATATCTGTCGCAAAGGTAAGCGGATTGTACCAATCTATACTGTAGTATGTAACTATACCTCTATCTGCATGCTACACCTATACAATCAGTATTTTGTTCACATTCACCCCTAGCACCACATAACCTGGAAACAGTGCTGCAAACACAGTTTCCACCTCCGCCCATCGTTGTGGGTCATCTGCTATATAATTAAGTGCCAGTTTGCCACCGGTCATCAGCGCACTTCGGCACTGCATCAAAAACTCAGGCGACACTACAAAATCAGGCACATCCCTTCCATAAAAAATGTCTATGAATATAAAGTCGTAGATAGTCTTATTGGTGCGCATAAACGCCCCTGCATCGTCGCACACAGGCAGTATTCGGTCTTCGCTAGCTTCTGCTGCAAATTCCATTGCCCATTTCAGTATTAGGTTGTCTTTTTCTACCAGTGTGTAATGGGCATTGCAACCATTGGCGTTCATCACCTGCATCATGCTGCCCATACCGGCACCAAGCACCAGTACATTATGGGTAGTCTTCAAAAACCTAGATAAATGTTGGTACACTACCACAGCTGGTATGTACTTATCTCCATCCGAGTACAATACGTCGCCAGTAGCTAGTTGTAGTCTGTTTTGATATAATAGCAGGTCAAGTTGTGCTCCGTTTACTCCTGTATCGCGCTTCAGCAATATTGGATACAAATAACTAAGCAGTCGCTTGTAAAATGGGATATGGATATGAAATACTATTTAATCGGTAAAATGATTACTGATTAGACTTCCTCTTCTTGAATAATGACATTTTGCTTTCGCTACCACTTATCAGTCTACTAATGTTTTTATGATGTGTCAGAACTACTAAAAAAGCTGTGGCAATTGCAAACAATCTATAACTAAGTTCTTGTGCCTGTGCATTGAAAATAAACAGTATCAACAGTGGGAAAGCAATACTGGCAGCTATAGAACTCAACGAAACATAGCGAGTCAACATCAGCATCATCACAAATACCAAAATTAGACTCATAGCCACTATGTAATGTATGGCTAGTATCATTCCAAACAATGTAGCGATACCTTTACCTCCACGAAACTCAGCCCATATTGGGAAAATATGACCCAAAACCGCAAAAAGCCCTAGAAAAATCTGAAGGTTCACAAACGGCTCTGTTTTCATAGAATAAGCAGAAAATATCGACAGATTCACCGCAATGAATCCCTTCATCATGTCTGCTAACATTACTGCCGCACCAGCTTTAGAACCTAATATCCTGAATGTATTTGTTGCACCTGCATTACCACTTCCATGCTCACGTATATCTATACCATAGATTCCTTTGCTAACCCAAACTGCAGAAGGAATAGAACCAATCAGATATGCTAAAACTATAAGAAAAGCTACTGTCATTACTGTATTACTATTAATGGGAGAAACAAATATAATGCTTGAGAACCAAAAATCCTAATAGTTGCTGCTGCAAAAATAGTACAAACTACCTATTTCAAACAACACAAACAGTTAATTATCATTGTTTTACAACCCTTATCGATATCCAGCCATTTCTCTCCGTTATATACTGCTCAGCAAATCCAGCAGCTTTTGCTGCCGTTGTTACTATCTCCTCATCATCAGTCAGTAGCCCACTCATTAGAAGTAAACCTCCATCAAACAATAACTCATACATATCGGTCATATATTGCAGCAGTATATGCCTATTAATATTAGCTAATATTATATGATATTGTCTTTTAGGTATGTCCTCTAGCGAAGCTCTGGCTACGGCTACACGCTCACGGTTATTGCGAATCATATTTTCCGTTGCGTTCGAAACCGACCACTCATCATTATCTATAGCTGTAATGTCAGTTGCACCCAGCATGCCCGCTAGTATTGCCAATACTCCCGTACCTGTGCCAAAATCCAAAACCGACTTATTTTCAAAATCTATGTCTTTCATTCCCAGCATCATCAACTGTGTAGTTGCATGGTGCCCCGTTCCAAAAGACATTTTGGGTGTTATTATTATATCATAGGGAGTTTCTACCTCAATTTTATGAAAGTGGGTACGAATAGTGCAAAAACCATCTACTATCACAGGCTGAATATCAGTCTCCCACATCTCATTCCAGTTACGTGGAGCAACCGTCTCTGTGGCAAAACTCGCATCTACCATCAACAACATGTCCTTAAGTTCAGCCTCATTATACGCATTCTCTGCTATGTATGCCAATAACTCTTTTTCATTTTCTTCAAATCCTTCATATCCACCATCCGACAAAAGTGCTATCAACAACTCCTTCTTTTCCGAACTTTCTGTAGCTATCGTAATCTTTATGTAATTCATATCTCTAATTTTCAGGCAGTAATTTTCCTCACGACCTTTATTCCTAACGCCAATATCGACGCACCGGCGGTAGCTGTGATCACCTCGTTTACTATTCTGCTAGATGTAATATTAAGTTGGTGACCAAATAATTTATATCCTACCCATCCGCCTATTATACCTATCAGAATATCAATAAGAAAACTACTGTTGTCTAGTTTCACTATCGATCCGGCTAGCCAGCCTGCTATTGCGCCTACTATCAGTACTACAAGCATATACTATTGTTTTATATTACGCAAAAGAGGCTGCAGAACTTGCAACCTCTTTTGCTTTCTTATGAAGTATCATTTATCTATTATTCATCATCATCTACCGGAGCTTTTTTGCTACCTGCTGGCACTTGCTCATCATCAGTAGTCTCTGGTTCTATTTGCAAGTTTCTCTCTTGCTGATCCATAGTTCCCGGAGCTGCACTATTATACAAAACACGACGGGTAGGAAGATCAGTTACAATACGGAACTCTGTACGACGATTTTTCTGACGACCTTCAGGATTGTCTTTACCATTTATGGCATTCGGTGCTACATTATTCTTGTTACCAAAACCACGTGCAGTCAATCTATTGCGCTCAACTCCGCTTTTTTCCAGATAGTCAAGTACCGACTGTGCACGACGCTGTGAAAGAGCAAGGTTGTAATCATCATTACCCTTAGAGTCAGTGTAAGAATAAATCTCTACTGATATCGATGGATTATCAGTAAGGAAGTGAACTACTGAATCCAAAGATGCTACCGACTCAAGACGAAGACTTGCCTGATCGTAATCGTAATAAATGTTACTTACACTAAAGCTATTACGTACACTGTCAAGGAATATTGTTACCTGAATAGTATCATCTGGATCAGAACGTTTGATTTCCATAGTGCTTACAGATGCACGAGAAGAGGTATACCCAGCTTTATCAGCTGTAAGTACATAAGAATGTGCACGCGACATATTAAACAGGAACTTACCGTCTTCTGAGTTATAAGTGCGGAGGTCGCCAGTCTGATCTATCATTTTCACAACTGTCTCTGACATCAGGTCCTGCGATTTCTTGCTTATCACCTTACCCATTACTACAAGTCTTGGTTCATACTGTATTCTCCAAATGTCATTACAACAGGTAGGGTTTTTCAGTGCATATGATCCTATACGGTTAGAAACCAAGTAACCATCAGGTTTACCCATAGGGTCCAATATGTAGTAGAACTCATCCGCACAAGTATTGATAGGATAACCCATGTTCATTACGTTTTTATAACGTGATGGACCACCTTCTGCTGAATAAATATCAAAACCACCAAAAGATACCTGACCATTTGAAGAGAAATACAACTTACCTGTACGTGTATCATAGTAAGGAGTCAATTCATCTTGCGTAGTGTTCACTAGTTTACCGCAGTTACCAGGGCGACGGAACGTACCGTCTCTTGGGTCAATGATTGAATACCAAATATCATATCCACCACGGCTTTGTAATACCCTGTTTGAAGCAAAGAACAATACTTCCTTTTTACCTACTTTAGCTACAAATGGCATTGTATTTTTACCTGGTTCACCTATACCATCTATAAGTTTAGGAGCAAGCCATCCTCTTCTACCAAATTCAGAGTAATAAATGTTACACTTCATTTTGTTAGAGTCATTCATATCTATCCCGCATTTAGAGAAATAGAACTTATCACCCCCAGGTCCCCAACAGCCGTTTGCTGTGTGGAAATTTACATCATTAAATTGACCATCATAAAAAGGCATCGGCCACTGAAAAGAATCTACATATCCTGCTTGTTTGTGAGAATACATAAAACGCTCTTTCGAATCTGGTGCATCTCTCCATGCATCAGTAGTTATTACTTCGTTCCTGTTTATTGTACCGAATAACAGTGCTGTGTCACCCAATGGATAGGGAGAAAGTTCTGTGTTTGCAGTGTTTACATTAGGACCAGCATTAATAAGTGTTACAGGTTGTGGATCTTTGATAGAAGCGATTGCTTTTTCACATCCTTCAATTTCTCTTTTCACCCTCTTCTTTGCTTCTTTCATTCCTTTCGGATCAATAGTTCTATCAGTGTTACCCTGAATCAATTCATCCGCCTTAGGGGCAACCTTTGCTGCATTTTTCTTGTTATCAGTCAAAAACTCATTAAAAGACTCAATAGCCAATTGATATTCACATTGTTGCTTCAACATCATACCAGCATAATAAGCAGAATAGGGATATACCTTTTTCGCCATATTTTTAACCTCTATAAAGTAGTGTGCTGCTGGTACATAATCTCTTGTGGCGCGGTAGCACTGTGCAAGCTGGTAAGTGATGTATGGATTACGTTCATCCTGCTGTTTCAATTGCTGGTAGTAATCTATAGCATTGAAATAGCTACCCTGTAGGTACAACTGATCTGCCCAATTCAATTTCTTGTCATACGGTAACCCAGCTTTTGGGTCATTTGCCCTATTCCTATACTTCTCTTTATTGTTCTTCTGGGCATTTGCTTGAAATGAAACAGTAACAAATATTGTAGCTAAAAACAGGTACAGCCAATTTTTTCTCATGTGCGTGAGCGTTGTTAATGGATATAAAAGTATAAATTGGTTTTAAAAAAACGAAGGGCTTTTAAAAAAAACTTTTTTAGCCCTTCGTATATTATATGTGTTCACTATTAAAAACGCGAACAAGGAATCACCCTCTTATTGGCAAATTTGAACGGACTAGGGGCAATATAACGTACTGCTATTTCAAAGCCTCCGTTACCATTGCTAGCAGAATTTAGAGAAGAAATATTGTAATCGTAGCCCAATCCTATACGTATACCTTTGAATTCTACACCTGCAGTTATCATAGCAGCATCACCAGTACGGTACCATCCACCCAAAAATACAGCAGTAGAGAAATTAGAATAACCTGGTTCAGCACCTACATTATACAAAAACTCATTGCCAGCTATGATTTCAGTAGCCGATGCTTGGCTCTGGAATAAGACTGCCGGACGAAGTGAAAAACGATCATTACTAACTATGTTCAAACCAAACTCTCCGGTAAACCTCATATCCAAACCAGTTTGGCTGTTTTGCTTTTTCAACAATGCATCATTAGGCTGATTAATATTGTTAGCAGCAAGGCCAAATACATACCCAACTCTGCCTGTTCTGCTTATGCCCGCATAGGATACACCAGCGTTAATAAGATAATAGCTACGTGAGTTGCCCACACCCAAATGATACTCCTGAGAAGTACCCTGTGTAAAGGTACCATTCACAGACTCATCACCAAAGTACAGTTTACTCAGGTCAATACTTTTTTGTGCATATCCACCCTGCATACCAATAGCAAGATCACTTCTGCCCAGTATTTTATGATATGCCAAAGACAATAAACCCGTAAAATTCTGCAAGTTACCATCACCAGCTTTGTCATTAAATACCTGAATACCTCCGGCAAGATAACTACCACTCTGGTCGGCAAACAAAGGCATGTCAGCATGTGCACCATAAGTAACATAGGGTACAGTTACACTAGCCCACTGCTGCCTGTATATACCACCAGCACGCACCTGACCATCAAACATTCCGGTAAACGCCGGGTTGATTACCAGCGGTGCCATATCAAATTGGGTAAAATGTATATCCTGCGCAAACACAGCAGATGTGCTGAGCATCATTGCCGTAGCCAAACCTAAACGGGTAATGATATTTTTTGTGTTCATCATCTTTAGTTATCGTTGTAAAATTACCGTAATAATGTTACGTTTCCTTGTTTTGTAAATATTTTTCCTGACTGCGTAACAGCTTGTACCTGATACACAAATACACCTACATCCTGAGGTACTCCTTTATACGTGCCATCCCACCCTACTTCTATGTTCGTTGTCTCAAACACCATGTTCCCCCAACGGTTGAAAATACGGAAATAATTCAAGTTAGCAATACCCCTCCTAATAATTTTAAATTCATTATTTACACCACTACCTGGTGTGAACGCATTTGGAAGGTCTATTAGCGTCTCTGCATCTACTATTATATTGATAGAATCAACAGTTTTACATCCATTTTCTGTAGCCGCTCTCACCACATATTTGGTACTCACTTCTGGTGTGGCCATTGGGTTCATTAGGTACTTTCCACTCAATCCTCCCGATGGCGACCAAGAGAAAATGGTACAGTTCGTCTGTGGGTCTATTTGATATTGCTCTCCTGGATGCAATCTCACAGAATCTTCCAAGAACACCACAGCCGCAGGATGCACATTAGCTCTGAAATACAATGTATCCTTACAGCCATAACTGCTAGTTGCTACTATGCTGTATGTCTGGGTCGTTATAGGTTTTATCACTGGTTGTGCTGCTTTATCGCTGCTCAAGTACATAGCAGGAGACCAACTATAGGTCACGCCACCTTCTGGTGCCAGTATAGCACTATCGTGTGGGCAAAAATCCAACTCCGGAATCATTTTTGCAAAGTTACCTGGCAATACGAGCATTCTAGCGGAATCTACGCCTGTACAGCCTGCCGGTGTAGTTACAGTAAGTACCACAGTTCCAGTATCTATCCCTGTAAAAAATACCGCAGGATCTCCAGTAGCACTCAAGCCACTTGCTGGGCTCCACGCATAACTATAGTTGCCGTACCAACCCGGTGTTACTGATGATATAAGTCGTACTGTGTCAAACTCACACACAAACCTGTTACCACCTATGTAAACGTTGGGTATAGGCTGCACGTCTATCATCACCGAATCATAAAAGTCAGGACAAAGATGATAAGACACCCTCACTTTATACAAAGCAGATGTATCTGGGGTAATAAATGGTGCTACTATATTTGATACTGCTATACCTGTAGTAGGCAACCACTGATACTCAAACAAGCTATGTCCATTAGCCAATATCTGCACCGATTGCCCTTTACATATAGCCGTATCAGGTGTAAGCAAGTCTATAGTATTAGGCATTACATACAGGTTCACAATATTATAAGCATCACAACCCAACGCTCTCGGACTTACTACTACTGTATAAACATGCAATCCAGCCACAGTAGGTGTTATAATAGGATTAGGTATGGTATCATTACTCACATAGGTAGGCGGTAGCCATGTATAACTATAGTAGCCCGCCAAAGGCGATGTAAGATCTATAGTATAACTCATAGGTAGGCATATCGTATCATACACCTCTACTTCTGTAGATGGCTCATTAATATCTATTGTAAAACTATGCACCATATCCGGACATCGTGCATAAGAGGCAGTAACAGTGTAAGTGGTAGGTACAGTAGGAGTAATAACTGGCTCCATAATGTTTACATTAGATACACCAGTAGGGGGTGTCCATACCCAGTTAAACTCTGGCCATCCAGTTATACTCACCTGCACAGACTCACCCGCGCATATAACGGTATCAGAATTGTTCAGAACAAAATCATCTGGCACCGTATGCACCAGTATGTTAGCAGTAGTGGCACACGCAGCTAGTGCTGTAGGGTGTACCGTTACAGTGTAACTCACATCTCCCACCAATGTTGGTGTTACTACAGGATTGGAAATGGTGGTACTACTCAGATCTGTTGCTGGCAGCCACGTATAGGTGTAAGGAGTGCCCGGCGGTGTCACATACACATTCATAGGCACTGATATACCCACACATGTATTTATTCTAGCCGAATCTATAGTCAAAACCGGATTGGGTAAAATAGATATTGTTACACTTTTCGACTGTGGAACACATCCTAATACCGGATCGGCTGTAGCGGTAAGCACATAAGTAGTAGTTACAGTTGACGAACCTACGGTAATAAGTATCGTATCATTACTCACAAAAGATGTTGGTGTCCAGGTATAATTAAGTATGCTATCAAACAACGAATCTCCCACAGCTCTCAAATTCACTAACTGACCCGCACAAATAGAAGAATCGGGGGTTAATATCCTAAAGTTAAAGGAATCTAATATCGTAAGACTGGCAGACGTTACAGGCGTAAACACACCTGGCACGCAGGGGTCCTCCTTCAATATTTCCAGCGTCACCACTTTGGGACCGGTTGCGGGTACTAATAGAGTATTTATATTAAGTATTGTGGAGGTGGTAAATGCTGGTATCACCACACTGGTACCTATCGTAGAATAATCAAATCCATTTACCGCCGTACCAGATATGTTGTAGTAAACTGTTACAGGAGTATCTTGTGCTACAGGTATAGTAAAGATAAAATTACCTGGATTACAACCTCTGATACAATAAGGCAATCCGCTCGTACCTGTAGAGGTAATAGTAGTAGGCACAGTAGAGGTAAGGCTACCACCCTGTATAAACACTCCTGAGTTGTACGCATCGTCACCTACGTCTGCAATACCCAGTTTCAAGTGGTAAGTATCGCATGGGCTCACACCCGCAACAGCAGTCAATACAGTTGTTTTACCATCATAAACCAGCATAGTACTGGTAGAATTATCAATATAATAAATATTAAACGGTGATCCTGGACCTAATGCAGCACAGGTGGCTATTGGATAGGTGGTACCTACTGGTGCTGAATTCACGCTGTTGATACACACGGGTATATTCGTTCCAGGTACACGGGCTATATTGGTAGGCGTAGGATAAGACGTAAGCGGCGCCGTCACACCACCCGAAATAAGAAATCCAAATACATCGTTAAACGACGAACAAGCAAAAACAGGATATTCTTCCGATGCAAAAACATAATTAAACTTAACCGTATCTCCTGCTGCCTTAAAGTCAAACTCCAGCACACAAGCGTCATTAGTTGTTCCTCCAGCCAGCGTTGCCAAGTCAGCATCAGATAGTGATGGTGTATGCCCCACCGACTCAAATGTAGAGGCGGGCAGCGCTATAGAGTTGGCAGATCCGCTGGTCAATGCAATACCTGTCGATACACCTATGGGGTCAATAGCACCAGTAGTAAAGGTAGCATTAGCACCAGTGTCGCAAGTAAGTACCGGAGATAGCACTATTACCCCAGTTCCCGTTAGCGTGGCAGCTAATGCTGCAGCAGTCTGGTTCTGAGATACAGCTATCTGTGCTTGGGCGGCATGGTTAAAAATAGAAAAGATCGAAAACACTATAAGTATTTTCGACGATAGAGTACGTAATTTAAATAAGTCAGAGATATTCATTTGCCGGATTTGCAGTGTACGATTATATATAGACTCTCTTAAAAACTAAAACGTTTGGTTTTACAACAGAAATTTTCCAATCAAAAATATTAAAATACCCCAATATTTCAAACACACAGCCAATATCTTTTCAGCACAACTCCCCCACACTTGTCACAATTAGCTGAAAAACATACAGTTATTCTACGCATTCATCCTAAAAAATCTAAAATCCCCCACCTGAATATTTATTCATAAAATATGCCACAAGCCTATGAAAGTGATGAGTACCCTGCTCTCTGTTCACCGAGTATCGCCCATGTTTGTAAAACCTCGACCGCACACCTTGCTGCACCTGCTGCACTATTGCCTCATCTTCCAGCTCCACAGCATCCAGTCCACTACCTGCCCCTACATCTCTTTTACTTTCGTCCAGCACATACGTCACAAACGATACCTTACAGCTATTTATACCCGTTGGCTTCACCACATTGAGCGACAATCCCCACGGATAAAAATTGAACATCATATTAGGAAATACCCAAAAATAATAGGCGGCTACCTGCTTACCATAGTCGGGCGAAGACTCTGGCAAGTCAAAACAAACCTCTCCATCCTTGCCTATACCCAGTTGCAGGTTAGAATACTCATACAGCTCCGTACTATAGTCCCCAAAATCCAGTACCTGATTCAGCCCCTCATGCACAAACGGTATATGAAACCCCTCCAGATAGTTCTCGCAATACAGTGCCCAGTGTGCCGCTACATCATAGTCTTTGCTCAGTTCAGGTCGGTACACCAGCTCATTCATCGGGTACCATGCCACCCGCTCCATCATATCTCCCATTAGTTGCTGTGGTGTATAAGCCGCAGTCAGGCTGGCAAACACTAGCTTACCCCACTTCATCATTGGCAGTACCGCCAAATCATCAGCGGCAGTAGGAAAATCGCATACTTCTTTAAACTCCGGCATCGACAAAAACTTACCATCTGCCGAAAACTGCCTGCCATGATACTTGCAGCGCAAATGACGCACCTTGCATGCCTCTGTCACCACTAGGTTACCACGGTGGGTACACACATTACTCATACAGCGCAGGGTATTTTCGCCATCTTTCACCAGCACCAGTGGTTCGTTTAGGTAGTCTGGCAGCAGCACTACCGGATGCGCATTGGCATCACCTTCCACCATGCTTGCATCACCCACATATTGCCATGTAGGCGCAAAGATGGCTTCTTTCGCAGCCTCATAGCAGTCTTGGTTGTTGTAAAAATCAGTATCTAGCGTCTTTGCTTGGGCTATGTCTGCATCTACAAAAAACGATTTCATCAGGTATTTTGTTTTACTAAAGATAAACAAAACACATCGCTTAGTTTCTTTTGTCTATACCCCAGTACAGCTTCTGCCGTATCGTTTTCAGAAAGTTGTGCTCATCTGGTCTTACCAGCGACACCAGAAAGTTCTCTTTTTTCACTGCTAGTTGCACACTGCTACTTATCGTTTCTGTGCGCGCATCTAGTGTACACAAAAAGTGCTCGCTCCTACCCTCTATCTCAAACGATATCACATTATCATCTGGCACCACTATCGGGCGGGTATTCAGGTTGTGGGGCGCCACTGGCGTTATCACAAAACTCGATGCCTGCGGAAACACCACCGGCCCGCCACAGCTCAGCGAGTATCCAGTAGACCCTGTAGGCGTGGCCACTATCAGCCCATCGGCCCAGTAGGTATTCAGAAACTCTCCGTTCAGATACGTATGTATCTTTATCATCGACGAGGTGTCCTGCCTATGTATCGTAAACTCATTCAGCGCAAATGGCGACCCGTCAAACAACGGCACACTCGAGTCCAGATGCAGCAGCGTACGCTTCTCCAGCGTATACGACCCTCTCACCAGCGATAGTATTGCGGCCTCTACTTCCTCCTCTGGTATCGCCGCCAGAAAGCCCAGCCTACCTAGGTTCACACCTATTAACGGTATATTAGTATCACCCACAAAGCACACCGCATCTAGCATCGTTCCGTCACCACCCAGGCTTATCAGCATATCTGTAGCCGGGGGCAAGTCGCGCTTACCAGTAAACAATCTAGGAGTGCGCTCAAACGGTATATGTGCCAGCATCCGCTCATAAAAGTCTTTGTATATCACCAACTGCAACTTATGATGCTCTAGCAGCAACAATATGCTACGCAAAAACGGCAAATCCTGCTCATCAAATGTTCGGTTATATAGTGCTACTAACATGCTGTGGTTTTATACCTCTTTTCTTGAATAAACTGAATCTCTCCCCTGCTTGCCTACTCACTGTTGAAGTGCAAATATATCCCATTTCCCCCCAAGTGATTACGGGCAAACTCCACCCGCACCTTCACATCATAAAAGGTCACCACATCCACACCAGCACCTATGCTATACAGCAATGTATTATCTAGTGTGTTACCATTCACAAACGGACTATTGATATACCCCACATCAAAAAACAACTTCGGGTACACCCGCATTGGCACAGCCGTCAGGTACCTCACCGGCAGCGAATACGTGTTGTTAAACACCTGCCGCTTCAGGTTCAGCCGCAGCAACCCATAGTTATATCCATCGGTCACATAGTACTCATACCCCCGCACATAGTCCGTGCTGCTCCCCAGCCCGTTTCTGAAGTAGTAAGGCTGGTCTTGCGGCAGCATCACCCTCCCCCTCACTATCCCCGACACATACCAGCCCGGCAGCAAACTCCTGAACACACCCGCCTCTACCGTCACATAACTCTGAAATTTCAGTCCCTCTATCCCTGCCCGCACCACCGTTGTGGCCACCAGCTTTTCACCCTTCAGCGAGTAGTTCCAGTTGTCCACCCCATTATACTCATACCTATAGTTCACCTCCACAAATCTCGCCCTGCTACTACTATCCCCAAAATAATCCGCATTCAGTCTTCTTATCGTATCACCTACCTCATATTGCCTATACACCGCCTGCACATGGTGCCTGCTAGCATAGCCTGGGCGGTACATATAGGCAAGCCCAGCTTCTGCCTGTCGCCATATCACTGGTCCGCTATACCCACCCGCAAACACCAGTTTATCGCACTCCGTAGTATAGTACGTTTGCCTGCTCCTCGCCACTGCCGCCACCACACCCACACCATGTGTCTGTCGTTTGTTTATGTAGGGCAGCATATAGCTTATACCCAGCTTTTGAGTGTATCCCGCCTGCACCGTCAGTGCCACCGTCTCCAGATTCCCCCTAAAGTTCCTATCCGTTATCACCGCCCCTGCCGATATCCGCTCATAGTCGTTTCTATAGTCGGCCCACCAGGTATTTATATTCCTATCCGCAAACTGTAGTATACCTGTTGGTATAATGTACCACCGCTCCTTCACCCTCAGGTGCCAGTGCAGCGTATCCTTATGGGGGTAGGTCAGCTCCTGCTCCACCTCGTTAAACAGTTGCAGGTTAAACAACCTCAGTTTATTCTCTGCCACTATCCCATCTACCGAGTCTCGCACCACCACATCCCCTTCATGTATGCTCAGTTCCCTCAGTATCACCGCTCGTCGGGTCACACTATTACCCTCCACCGTTATTGTACCTATCACACACTTGCCCGCTGCCACGCCGTCCGTCTGCCCATACACTACGGCACACCTACACAGGGCTGTCAGCAAACAAAGTAGCAGAAATCTCATATCTATAATCGCTGCAAGATACTACACTTTACAAACAGCCCTATAAATACTGTACACCACCCTTTCCAACAAAAAAGCAGATAGTACGAACAACTCCTGTCCTCACTATCTGCCTTACTTATCATTGTATATTTTCAGCCACCTACATACTGCTCACGTCCTTACCATCCTTTAGCTTGGCCATCATGTCTTCCACCACCTTTTTATTGTTGGCATCAGGTGCCAGCGGCAGCGCTTTTTTGGCATACTTCATAGCATCGCTCACTTTCCCTGTAGCCGAGCAGCCACGCACCATACCCATATTCGTGGTAAACAACTTAGGATAGCTGCTATAGTTTTTCTGAAACACCTTAAATGCTTCATCTTTTTTACCCTCACGCAGCAGCCCACGTGCATAGTTGTGTATCTCTGTAGCAGTACCACGCGCTATAGCCACTTGCTTTATGCTATCAGCCTCAGCCTGCCTATTCAGTTTGCTCAGCAGCGTACTCTTCATTATCAGCACGCTAAACACTGGCATACTTTGCGATGCCCTGTTCACATACCCCAGCGCATCTTCCAGCCTTGTGTTATGCTCCATTAGGTAGTCAGCCACCTGCACCAGCGCATGTGGGTCAAAACCCTTTTCGCCCCTCAGCTCCCTGTCAAACGACGCCATCTGCAACTCATGTAGTCTCGTCGATACCTTGAATGGTATACCCAGCTTCTCCCACTCCAGACTTACCACCGCACTGCTATCCGTCTGTGATCCAAACTGAAATGTCAATCGCTCTCTCGATTCCAACAATGCTACTGGTTTCACGTTCACCCGCAGCACATCCTCATCAGGCTCATAAAAATAACTACCCCAACTACTTGTAGCCTTCGAGAATATCAGCGTACAATAATCAGGCTGGTACGCCACAAAAAAACCATACTTACCAGCCGCCAGTTGTTTACCCTCTATCATCACATCCGTGCTAAACTCCACAGTCGTGTTTTCATTAGCACCAGCCCTCCAGGGGCTCTCCTTACCATTCCCAAAACCAAGATTCTTAAAACCCTCATGCACCAGTCCACCCCATATCTTACCCTCACGCCCCTTCACCGCCGGTCTGCCATAGCTCACCGTCACATCCGTCAGCCCTATCCGCTCACTCACCCGTGCCCGTGCACTCGTGCCATCAGCCGGCGTAGTCAGTTGCGCCATAGCAGGCACCATACACACCACCGCACACACGGTCATCAGTGTATTTTTCATTGTTATGTTCATGTCTTTATTTTATTGCCCGCAAAAGTAACATTACCCACATCAAATATTTTCTTAAAATTTATTTTCGACATTACCATTTCATTATCCAACCCTATTTCTTTTTAGGTCACCAGCTTTCCACTACTAGCAGCGGGCTTTGCGTCGCTCTCTTGTACTTGCGGGGCAGTGAGGGGCTCTCCCTATAAAACCTAAAAAAATATAAAATAAGTGTCATTGCGAACCCCGAGCATCGCCCTGTGCGACAGCCCTCGGGGTGTGGCAATCTCGCGCTTTGAGGGGAAACCACAACCCAAAAGCAGAAAATGCTGGAACTCCCCCTTCTTTTTTAGGAGGGGATGCCACAAAAACATTGGCGAAGCCAGTTTTTGTGGCTGGAGTGGTAAGGCACACGAGGAGCTGCTCTTTACCACAAAAATCAAAAAAATGAGTGTCATTGCGAACCCCGAGCATAGCCCTGTGCGCCAGCCCTCGGGTGTGGCAATCTCGCGCTTTGAGGGAAAACCACAACCCACCAGCAGAAAATGCTGGAACTCCCCTCCTTTTTTAGGAGGGGATGCCACAAAAACATTGGCGAAGCCAGTTTTTGTGGCTGGGGTGGTAAGGCACACGAGGAGCCGCGCCGCCTGGTCGAAGCGTCTCGCTTCGTCCTAACTTCTGCAAGCGTCTCGCTTGCGAAACCAAATTTTCACTAATTTATAATAGATATGGGGCTAAAATACAAAATACACGACCAAAAAGAATT
>JAIXSZ010000045.1 GCA_027484425.1 Sphingobacteriales bacterium | reverse complement strand
ATCAAGACCAATATTAACTCCAGTACCTCCTGAACAATAAGAACCACCACCTGTGATAGCATAGACTATAGGTAATGGATTAACGGTTACAGTTGTAGTTGCTGCTACCGGATTACTAGTACAACCTGTACCAGTATACGTAACACTTACTGAATAGATGCCAGATGCACCAGCATTAGGGGTAGTATACAATTGTACAGACCCTGCTGTGGTGCTGCTATAGCTGCCAGGTCCACTCCAGTTGTAAGATACCAGTGAACCGCTACCTGTAGCTCCGTTACCAGTCAATGACAATACTGCACCTGCACACAATAACGATGGTGATACTCCAAGGCTCGCTATCGTAGGAAGATTATTAACTGTTACCGATGATGACGTCACGATAGGACTGGTACAACCCGTACCTGGGTAAGTTACTGACAAAGTGTATACGCCACTTGCTGCTGTAGTAGCAGGGGTAAACGTAGCACTGTTCGTAGCTGTTGTTGTGCTGTAACTGTTAGGGCCACTCCAATTATAAGAGGTAATTGCGCCTACCCCGCTCGCCGCTCCCGCAGTAAGCGTAAGTGGTGTACCTACGCACATATTAGTGGTAGATGGGGTAATGCTAGCTACTGATGGTACTACATTAACTGTAGCTGAGGTAGTGTAGGTAGCTATACAGCCTGAACCTGCACCATTGTTGACCGTTACTGTATATACGCCAGTAGCTGCTGTAGTAGCAGAACTGATGTGTGGTGTAGCCGTTAGTGGATTAGTAACTGCTACTGGACCACTCCATGAATAACCTGCTACGTTCGCTGCTCCGTTGGCAGAGAAGTTAACCGTAATGCCTTCGCACACAGGACCGTCATTAGTAGCATTGGTTAATGTTGGGGCTTGGTTTACTGTTACACTCGTTGTGTATATAGTAGATGGAGCACAACCGGGTTGGGTACTGCCGTTGCTCACCGTTAATGAATAGATATGTGTACCCACACCTGGCGTAGCACTGGTAATAGCTGCCGTGCTGCTACCCAATGATGTACCGCTCCAGTTGTAAGTATTGGCACCACCACTGCCATTAGCAGTAAGTACTGACGTACCTCCGTTACAGATAGTACCGCTGTTGGTAGGGGCTGCTACTGGTGTAGCATTTACCGTAACTGTAGTAGTGTAAATCGTAGATGGGGCACAACCGTTATCTGATGTACCATCGCTCACTGTCAATGAATATACACCAGTTACTGTAGGTGTAGCTGTTGGGTTTTGTAAAGCCGACGCAAAAGATGCAGGACCACTCCAAGAGTACGTGTTGGCGCCTCCTGATGGGTTAGCACTCAAAGCAACCGTACCACCAATACAGATATACCCGTTGTTAGAAGGTGATGCTACAGGTGTAGGCTTCACCGTTACTGATGTGGTATATATCGTAGATGGGGCACAACCAGGCTGCGTACTACCATCGCTTACTGTCAATGAATAGATAGTAGTGGCTGTGGGCGTAGCGGTAGGATTAGTAGCTGTTGCTGATGACAACGACAAACCAGTCCAGTTGTAGGCGCTAGCACCACCACTGCCGTTTGATGTAAGTGTTACAGTACCTCCCGCACAGATAGGAGCACTGTTCGTAGGTGCTGCTATTGGGGTGGCGTTAACAGTCACTGACGTTGTATACACATCTGCTGGTGCACAACCACTGTGAGCTGTACCATCACTTACTGTCAATGAATAAACCCCTGTTACAGTAGGTGTAGCTGTCGGGTTCTGAAGAGCTGATGCAAATGAAGAAGGACCACTCCAAGAGTAAGTATTGGCACCGCCTGATGGATTAGCTGTAAGCGTTGCAGTGCCACCTATACAAATGTAACCATTGTTGGTAGGCGCTGCTATCGGCTTGCTCTTCACCGTTACTGATGTAGTATATATAGTAGCTGGTGCACAACCTGCGGCTCCACTACCGTTTGTTACTGTCAGTGAATATACTGAGGTAACTGTAGGTGTTGCTGTAGGGTTGGCAACTGTTGTTGAGGATAATGATGGACCACTCCATGAGTATACACTCGCTCCGCCAAATGGATTAGCGGTCAGTGTTACTGTACCACCTACGCAGATAGGACCACTGTTGGTGGGCGCAGCTGCTGGTGATGGATTAACCGTAACACTCGTAGTATACACCGTAGATGGAGCACACCCTGGCTGCGTACTGCCATCGCTCACCGTCAATGAATACACATGTGTACCAGTGGATGGTGTAGCAGTAGGGTTGGCGACAGATGCACTTGATAATGACGTACCTGTCCAATTGTAAGTATTGGCTCCACCTGATGGATTAGCGGTAAGCGTTACAGATACACCGTTACAGATAGGACCGTTGTTGGTAGGAGCTGCTATCGGGGTGGCATTCACAGTCACAGATGTAGTGTACACTGTAGATGGTGAACAACCAGGTTGAGTACTACCATCACTAACAGTGAGTGAGTAAACACTTGTAACTGTAGGCGTTGCAGTTGGGTTAGCTACTGTAGCGCTGTAGGATGATGGACCACTCCACGCATACGTGTTGGCGCCATCGGCTGGATTAGCTGCTAATGCAACTGTACCACCTACGCATATATAACCGTTGTTGCTAGGAGCAGCAGAAGGTGTATTATTTACTGTTACTGTAGTAGTATAAACTGTAGTAGGACTACAACCTGAAGCAGATGTGCCATCAGAAACCGTCAATGAATACGTGCTGGTAACTGTAGGGGTAGCTGTAGGATTAGCCACGTTTGTTGCAGACAATGATGGCCCACTCCAGCTGTATGCACTAGCACCACCCGATGGGTTGGCACTTAATGTTACAGTACCACCATTACAAATGTAACCATTGTTGGTAGGTGCTGCAGTAGGTATACTGTTGACAGTAACCGAAGTGGT
>JAIXSZ010000092.1 GCA_027484425.1 Sphingobacteriales bacterium | reverse complement strand
TCACAACCTGCAAAAATGAATAGCATTGATAATCAACGACTTAAGTGCCAAAACCCATGAAATCACCGGAAACAAACCGGAAAATCCAGAAGACACATACCAAAAATATCAACACTAACATAATTCCATGAACCCAACAAACCTAAAATATCATGATAACTATCACCCATCACCCACTACATAAAATACACATTAATAAAATCTACAACATCACCCTTTCTACCCATCACAACCTGCAAAAATGAATAGTATTGATAATCAACGACTTAAGTGCCAAAACCCATGAAATCACCGGAAACAAACCGGAAAATCCAGAAGACACATACCAAAAATATCCACACTAACATAATTCCATGAACCCAACAAACCTAAAATATCATGATAACTACTAACCACCACATAATACAGAAAAAACACATCAATAAAATCTACAACATCACCCTTCCTACCCATCACAACCTGCAAAAGTGAATAGTATTGATAGTCAACGACTTAAGTGCCAAAACACAGGGAACAACCGGAAACTAACCGGCAAATCTAACTTTATAGATTCCTGCAATTAATTCAATAATTTTAAAAGTCTGACTTACAGCTAGCATTTTGACAGTCACATAATCGCATTTCTGTCATATTGTACCTATGCTATTGTCATTATTTCATACCCTTAGTACTAGGCTGTTGCATCAATGCTAAAATGCAGTTAGAATAGTTTATGTATGGTGTTTTAACAATTTTATATAGCCATCGGGCAATATTTTTGATGTAGAGATTGCATATTCCTAAAAACAAAAACACAATTATGAAATCCAAAATAATCCCAGTCGTTTTTACAGCAGCAGCTACCTCTTTAGCTACTTTGTTCATAGCTCAGCGCTTTCTCAAATCTGACAGGTACTTAATCCCTGAAAACAACAAATCTTTACCTGTTAGTTACACTAACTATGGTAATGCAGCCACAACTGCATCAGCTGTCAATTTTGAGTTTGCAGCAGAATCTTCTGTAAGATCTGTGGTGCATATCAAAACTGCAACTCCGGCTAGGGTCATAACCGACAATAGCATGGGCGATGTATTCAGTCAGCTTTTTGGGCAGCGTCAATATTACATTCCCTCTCAAACCGGCTCAGGTTCTGGTGTAGTAGTTAGTCCTGATGGTTACATTGTTACCAACAATCACGTAGTGGCAGAGGCCAGCGAGGTAACGGTTACCTTCAACGACAGATACACAGCCAAAGCTAAAGTGGTGGGTGCCGACCCATCCACAGATATTGCAGTGCTCAAAGTGGAAGGTGACAAAGACCTCCCATTTATGGAGTTTGGCAATTCCGACGATGTTAGGCTAGGGCAGTGGGTACTTGCAGTAGGTTTCCCACTCAACCTCGATGCCACTGTTACAGCTGGCATAGTTAGTGCTAAAGGCAGGTCTATTGGTGTCAATAAGCAACGTTCTGCCGCAGCTATTGAGTCGTTTATACAAACCGATGCTGCTGTCAATCCTGGCAACAGTGGTGGTGCTTTAGTCAATACCGACGGCAAGTTGATAGGGGTAAACTCTGCTATTGCCTCTCCTACAGGTTCTTATGCTGGTTATTCTTACGCCATCCCTGCCAATATTGTAAAGAAAGTAGTCAATGATCTTATGCGGTATGGCACCGTGCAACGCGCGTACATGGGTGTCGAATACCTCGATAGCCACACTGCCACTCCAGAAGCTATTGCTGCTGTAGGTATGGACAAAACCGAAGGTGTTTATATCACTGGTGTAAGGTCCAACAGTGCTGCTGCAAAAGCTGGTCTTAAAAAAGGTGATTTCATTACCCAAATCAACGGCATAGCTGTCAATAACTCATCAGATATGCAGGGCCAGATAGCACGTTTTCGCCCTGGCGATCATATTAATGTTAGTTACAGCCGCAATGGCAAGGTGTCTGTTGTAAATTTACAACTTACTAACTCTAACGGTACTACAGATATTATGAAAGCTACTACTCCATCTAAATTGATGGGTGCTACATTTCGTCAAATATCGGATGATGAAAAAGAAAAATATAATATAGATAAAGGAATCGTTGTTACCGAACCCGGCACAGGTTCGTTTGCCAAACAAACCCAAATAGTAAAAGGATTCGTAATAACTGGTGTTAATAACACCCCCATTAATACCGTAGCAGACTTTCAGCAGCTTATAGTGAACAGCCCTAGTGTTCAGATTTCAGGTTTTTACCCCGGTCAGCAAGGTATGTATTACTATACCCTCACCAACAACGAATAGGATTTTTGCAATAAGCATGTGCACGAAAAAGCGGGTCAGATTCTTGTAAATCTGACCCGCTTTAATATTTAAGCTTTGTATATTCAGTATTAAACCAGCATTGTTACTGGATTCTCTAAGTATGTTTTAAGCGTCTGTAAGAAGCGAGAACCCACTGCACCATCTACTACTCTATGGTCGCAGCTCAGCGTCAATTTCAGCAAGTTACGCACCACTACAGCACCATTTTCTACCACTGGTGTAGCAGCTATTTTACCCACAGCCAGTATACAACTATCTGGCGGATTAATGATGGCAGTAAATTCATCTATATCCATCATTCCAAGGTTAGATATAGTAAACGTGTTACCTGTAAATTCGTGTGGTTGAATCTTCTTATTCCTTGCTTTGTCTATGAGCGTACCAGCCTCCACTGCTATTTGAGAGAGCGATTTTTGGTCCGCAAATTTCACTACAGGTACTATCAATCCTTCTTCTACAGCTACAGCAGTACCTATATGTATGTGGTGATTTTGCCTTATAAAGTCACCCATCCAGGAGCTATTTACAGCAGGGTGTTTGCGCAGCGCCATCGCACATGCCTTTATGATGAGGTCATTAAATGATACCTTCTCCGGAGATACTAAGTTTATAGCCTTACGAGCTTCCATAGCATTGTCCATCGTCACGGTCATGCGCAGGTAGAAGTGAGGAGCACTAAACTTACTTTCAGCCAATCTCTGAGCTATTATGCGGCGCATTTGAGTGAGCGGAGTGTCTGTATGTCCCTCTGTTCCAGCTACTACTGGTACCACTACTGTAGGTGCAGTAGGTGCTGTTTGTACAGCAGCAGGTGCAGCAGCCGCAGCCACTGGAGATGTAGCAGCTGGGGTATAGCTGTCTATGTCGCGTTTTATAATTCTACCATTATCACCACTACCTTTCACAGCATGTATATTCACCCCTTTTTCTTCAGCTAGTTTTTTAGCAAGAGGAGATGCTTTGATGCGCTCATCGCTTTCAGCCACTGGTTCTGCAATAGCGACTATTGTTTCAGTAGTAGCGGCTATTGGTGCCGGGGTAGCAGTAGTGGCAGGTGCTACCACTCCATTTTCAGCATCAAGTATCGCCTGAAAGTCTTCTCCAGGTTTTCCTATTATAGCCATTATGCCATTTACAGGCACTCCCTTTCCTTTTTCTACACCTATGTACAGCAATGTACCGTCTACATAAGGCATCACTTCCATAGTTGCCTTGTCGGTCTCTACTTCTGCAATAATATCGTCAGATTTGATGGTATCGCCTACTTTTTTGTGCCATTCTGCTATTAC
Organism: Sphingobacteriales bacterium; assembly: GCA_027484425.1. Classification (GTDB taxonomy): domain Bacteria; phylum Bacteroidota; class Bacteroidia; order Chitinophagales; family Chitinophagaceae; genus Nemorincola. Next base: position 2,909 of record JAIXSZ010000092.1, on the reverse strand, counting down.
ACCTTCTTTCATTGTATCGCTCAGCAGCGGCATACGTATCGCTTCAGCCATAGTTTGGTTCTGTATTTTATGTTCAAAAGTAATTTTTTTTGAGGAAAAGATTGTTACTTATTCCCTAATAATAACTTGTTTTTTAAAGACAGTTTTCTGATTCAATGTTCTATTGTATCGATTACAGTAGTTTCAGTTTTTTCTTAAACATAAAACGAGGTTCTAATTGATGATTATATTTATTGCACATTTTCCTTTGTTAGCTCTATTTAACACCTAATTTTGTTCTCTACAGGTTAAAAATAAGAAATGTTGAAAACAGATATTCTCGTTATTGGGTCAGGGATTGCGGGGCTTACATTTGCGGTAAAAATAGCCAGAGAATTTCCAGATAAAACCATCACCATACTTACCAAAGCTAACACCGACGAAACCAACACTAAATACGCGCAGGGTGGCATAGCCGTGGTTAATGATACCGAGAAAGATAGTTTCAATAAACATATTGAAGATACACTTATTGCCGGCGATGGTCTTTGCAATATAGATATTGTAAACATGGTTGTTACAGAAGGCCCCGACCGTGTCAATGAAATAATAGAATGGGGAGCCAGATTTGATAAAACAAATGATGGTGACTATCAAAGAGGTAAAGAAGGTGGGCATTCTGAAAACAGAATATTACACCACAAGGATATTACCGGTTTTGAAATTGAGCGCGCATTGGTTGAAGAAACCAAGCAATATAAGAACATAAGTATTTATAATCATTGGTTTGTACTCGATATTATTACTCAGCACCATTTAGGTTATTTGGTCACAAAATCTACTCCAGATATTACTTGTTATGGTGTATATGCATTGAATTTAAACAACAATAATGTTGAGAAAATCTTGGCGAAATGCACACTTATGGCTTCAGGTGGGGTAGGTCAGGTTTACAGAACTACAACCAACCCCAAAATAGCTACAGGTGATGGTATAGCAATGTTATACAGAGCAAAAGCTCGAATTGAGAACATGGAGTTTATACAGTTTCATCCAACTGCTTTGTATGAGGTGGGTATTAGTCCATCCTTTTTGATTACCGAAGCGGTAAGAGGTGATGGTGGTATCTTACGCAACAAGGATGGCGTAGCATTTATGCCTCTATATGATTCTAGAGCAGATCTTGCCCCAAGAGATGTTGTAGCCAGAGCTATCGATAGTGAAATGAAGCGCACTGGTACTGAACATGTATATCTTGATTGTCGACACATGGATATTGCCAAGTTTCAGTCGCATTTCCCAAATATATACGCAAAATGTAGAGGTATGGGGATAGATGTGGCTGAGCAATTGATACCAGTTGCTCCAGCTGCACATTACTGTTGTGGAGGAATAAAAGTAGATGAACTAGGTAGATCTTCCATCTTTAATTTATATGCGTGTGGTGAATGTGCTAGCACCGGTTTGCATGGTGCTAACAGACTAGCTTCTAATTCTTTATTGGAAGCACTAGTTTTTGCACATAGGTGTGCTATTGATGTTTCCCAAAAAATACGAGAGATTTCCTTTAATGAAGAAGTTCCAGATTGGAATGCCTCTGGTACAAATGACCCTAAAGAAATGATTTTGATTACTCAAAGTCTTAAGGAAATGCAGCAAATCATGAGTGATTATGTGGGTATCGTTAGGAATGATGTTCGTCTACAAAGGGCAATGAATAGGATAGATTTGTTACATAATGAAACCGAGGAGTTGTATAAGTCTTCGACATTATCACCCCAGTTATGTGAGCTTCGAAATTTAATAACGATTGGGTATCTAGTAGTCAAGGGTGCTCAATTCAGAAAAGAAAGCAGAGGTTTACACTACAACACCGATTACCCTGAAAAAAGCAAACTCATTCAGCAGGTAGTACTGTGATTTCTAAGTATTTAATATTGTTGATTAGGCAACCGATAGAACTATTAAGGTAGCTATCAAGAAAACACTTGTAATACCAATTATAAGACCTGCTATGGCTCTTCCTCTGTGTTTTTTGCCATCCCCAAGTCCCAATGCACCGAGTATGATTGCTGCTATCAATCCAGGCGGAAATATGACCAATCCAAATATTGCACAGTACAAAGATGCTGTTCCTTCCCATCCACTTGTGCTTCTTTTCTTGTTTCTAGTTTGTTGATTCTCATTTTCCTCACCTATTTCTTTAGCAGCTTTTATAAATTGTACATCACTAAGTTTGTTTTGTATTTTATTTATTCCCAAAACACTTGTTTGAGTATTTTGAATTGCTTTTTCGTTTTTAACAACGTATCCAGCGTTTGCGTTAAATGTAAAAGACAAAACAAATAATATGGCTATAACTATATGGTTTACTGCTGATTTTGTCATTATGGTCGATTTATATGTTTTATAATTCTTTCTTTGATCTACAATATAACAATAATTGTACCGATTTATTTTGTTTGAACTTGTGTTTTTTTATTCAACGTTATGAAGGTGATCATATAGCTTTTACACTTTTGTCTAAAAAAAACGGGAACACCCCTTTTAGTTGCTCCCGTTTCTAATCTATTCTAAAGCTATACTTACTGCTCCATCACAAAGTGGAACACTTTGCGCTCTGTGCCGTGGTGGAGGGTGAGTAGGTACATGCCGTTGGCAAGGGTGTTGTCGAGCTGGATGCCCGTGTCTACTCTGCCTTGGTTCGCTTTTACTGTGCCTTTGTACACTACTTGTCCCAGCATGTTGGTTACTTCTACTTCCAGGTCGCCGGTGGTGTTGCTACCTACGTTGCCCTTGATGCTAAATGCGCCTTTGTTCGGGTTCGGTATCAATTTCACATCCATCGCTGTGGTGGTGGGTTGTACAGTCAGCGGGAACACGGTGATGAACACCCAGTCATGGGTACCTATGTTGGCACATACTCCACT
>JAIXSZ010000095.1 GCA_027484425.1 Sphingobacteriales bacterium | reverse complement strand
GCAGTAATGATATCTGTGCCGCTGCCCTTTGTGAAGGTAGTAGTGGGTGTAGTAGTGGTACTAAACAATGCGCTATTCTTAAACCACCTAATAGTGTAGCTACTACCAGCCCCACTCACAGTGGCATTAACGGTGACCGTAGCCCCCACTGTAGCAGTGGTGATGCCACTAAGGGTAATAGTGGGGGTAGTGGGTGGGTTGAAGGTGACTTTGCGAATACGGCGACCAGAGCCAGGAACTGCAACACTACCTACGGTAGGTATATACAGATTACCACATTCGTCAAGAACAACTCCGGAAGGGTAATTTAGTGAGGCACTTGTAGCTGGACCAGAGTCTCCACTATCACCAGCTATTCCGTTACCAACTATACTATGTAAAATACCCAATCCATCTACTTTGTAAATTCTGTTGTTGTAGCGGTCTGCGATAAATAAATTATTAAAGCTGTCAATTGTAATTTTTGATGGACTGATTTGTGCTGAGGTAGCTGGAATTCCATCCCCAATATAATCTGCTGTGCCGTTCCCTGCAACAGTAGTAATTATACCTGACAAGTTGACTTTACGAACTCGATTTGATGCATTACTAACATCGGCTATATATAAATTTCCGGTATCATCTATCGCCAAACCAGATGGTAATGCGATTTGTGCATTTGTCGCGGGACCGCCATCTCCTCCATTTCCAGCTACACCAGTTCCAACATAAGTTGAAATGATTCCAGAAACATCAACTTTGCGAATCCTTGCGTTGTAAGCATCTGCGATGTAAATATTCCCCAATCTATCTACACAAATGTCTTGAGGAGCCCATAATGAACTCGAAGTAGCTAGAACTCCATCACCAGAATAAGTTGCTGTACCATTGCCTGCAATTGTTGTAATTACACCTGTAGTAATATCAATTTTCCTTATTCTGTTGTTCTGTAAATCGTTAATAAGAACATTACCAGAGGTATCAAATACAATTGAATTCGGTGTATTTAGTCGAGCCGCAGTTGCTTGTCCTCCATCCCCAGCAAATCCTCCAAAACCGTTCCCAGCAATAGTTTTTATAACACCAAATGGATCTATTCTACGAATTCTATTTGAATTTTGTCCATCCGCAAAATAATAATTACCCATTTTGTCAAATACTCCACCTACGGGGTTAGGTGTCCCTGCAGTAATTGCTGGGACACCTTCACCACTAAATGTTGAAATACCAGTCCCCGCAATAGTGGTTATAATTTGTGCAGAAACTATAGAATGAATAATTACAAATAATATAATTAATAAATATTTCATGTTTAATGCCGATTTATTAATTAAACAATATATACTAAACAAGCACCTGGAGGAGGAGGCGTAGATGCAGGCAAATACATAAGAGTCCCTGGAGCATACGCACCAAAAACAGGCGTGTTACAAGCAATAACACAATTAGTAGTAAATGCACAATCAGCTTGCGATTGTACACCAAAACCAGCCACAGTAGCCCAGTTATGAGTAACACAGTTATCTTGTCCACCCACTATTGACGAATAGCATGTACCAGCACATATGGTGTTGTTTTGTCCGCCGCCTATCACACCATAGGGTGTAAGTGTGCTCATAGCAGTACCAGTGTCTATGCAGTTATTTTGTCCACTACCTATAAACCCATACTCAGCACCCAGTGCACCCGCTATGCTGCCACCTATCTTATTCTGGCAGCCATCACCTATAAAGGAGAAGACACTCTGGCTAGTTACTTGGTTGGTCACACCATTACCTATAAATGAGTAATCTGCATGTGCTTCGTTACCCAGTGGCGAAGGCGTTACAGTATCTACACCACCACCATTACCTACATACGAAAACTTGCCACAAGCATTGTTATACTGTCCATTACCTACAAATGAATGGTCACCATGAGCATAGTTATTGATAGGGAAGGTAGCAAACGCGTCAGAGCCAGGTGGCAGATTACTATAATTGATATAAAATTTCATGTATATCGTGATTTGGTATACCTAAATTAGCCACAAAAGCTGGGTTTGCCAAAAATAAGTGGTGTGAATTTTTAGTGATGGTATTAGTTTTCCGTATTATTAATTAGTAATTAATTTTTTGTGTTATTATCCTATCATTTCGCAATCATCAGCCACCTACTACACCACTACATTCATATCAACAGCCTTCACCACACAAGCACAAAACACGGAAACTCCCCTCCTTTTTTAAGGAGGGGATGCTGAAAAAAAGCGTAGCCTTTTTTACAGCTGGGGTGGTAAATATCACAGCATACAAAACAGTCTGAGGACACTCAACACGAACCAACAACACGGAAACTCCCCTCCTTTTTTAAGGAGGGGACGCTGAAAAAAAGCGTAGCCTTTTTTACAGCTGGGGTGGTAAATATCACAGTACACAAAAAAATTTGAGGGCACTCAACACGAGCACAAAACACGGAAACTCCCCTCCTTTTTTAAGGAGGGGACGCTGTAAAAAAAGCGCAGCCTTTTTTACAGCTGGGGAGGTAAATATCACAGCACACAAAACAGTCTGAGGGCACTCAACACGAGCACAAAACACGGAAACTCCCCTCCTTTT
>JAIXSZ010000046.1 GCA_027484425.1 Sphingobacteriales bacterium | reverse complement strand
TCGTGTACTGCTATGATAGCACCACTGCTGAGCCACACGTAGTGATGGAGGCGCCGGTAGGTGTAGGCTATGTGCCTGAGCAGCAGCAGTATAGTGTGTACCCCAATCCTGCACAGCAGCAGCTGAGCATCAGCAGCCCTGCCGCTATACACACCATAACCATAAGCAGCCCTGTGGGGCAGCAGTGGCTTGCATATACAGGTAGTGGCAGCACAGAGGTGCTGCTATCTATAGCCCACCTGCCAGCGGGCTTGTATATAGTGAGGGTGAATAATGGCTATAGTACTAAGATGATAAAGGAATAAAGAACTAGAACCCCAAAAAACACTGTGGTTTCAAAACGAAATAATGAATAGGCGCATATAAAAAGTGACAAACAAATGAAGAAATCTGGCATTGACCTATTGCTCATTCTAGGAATAATAATAGCTGTTGTCTTTCTTTTTGTAGAAGTGTCTGAATTATATGATGTTGTAAGTACTCCGGATGATTATAGGGCGTTGTATGATATATCGGCAAATTCGCCTCATCTTCAATTTCGCAGCCTGAACAATTACATTATCTGGATTTGTATTAATGTTTTGGGAATAGCCACCTATATTGTAATAAGCCTTTACTTTTATAAAAATAGGGAACGCAAAAAACTGCTATTGTTTATTATTATCGTAGACGTATGTTGGATAATCTTGTTGATAAGGTATCAAATATTATATGTTAACTCGGGTTATGATCACTATCCTGGTTTTGATCCATTTCTAACGTAGAATTTATAAATGTCTGGCTACATAAAATAAGCTGATAAAGGAGCAACGACAATAAAGCGGAAAAGGAATAAATAATAGAAATACTATGAATATACAACTAAAACAGAAACGCGGCCTTTATAATAGGAAATTTACACTGACCGATAAAAGGATATTGGTAGAGATAAGGTCGTTGTATAAAATTAGTAGTTATTCAATTGGTATAGCGGATCTTGGTTTTGAAATTCTGTATCAATCGGATAATAAAAATAGAATTTATAAGCTACGTGCTATTTGTTATCTGGGTGCACTGGTGGGATTATCTGCTTTGTTTTTTACAACTAATGAAGACGCTAGTGCAAGGGCAACATTGTTGTTGTTTGTGTTTGGGTCACTTTCAATTTATTTCTCTGTAAAGTTCAATCAGGACGATATTGTTTTGTATGGTGGGGAACGCGATCTGATATTTTATAGAAACGTACCAGATGAAGCGACAGTGCTTAAATTTATTGACCAAATAATGGCTCGATATAAAGTGATAGTGAAAGAGAAATACTCGACATTTGACAGCACGACAACGGAAGAAGACTATTATGATAATCTGAGTTGGATGCGAGAGAATGATATTATAGACATGGCAGAGTTTATAGAACTTAAGTCGAAATTTGATTTATTCAAGCTTATGTGAGGCTGAGCGAGGATGGATGAAAGGGTTTTTTCCCTTCAATTTGCGAGATTGCCACACCCCGAGCGCTGGTGCAGGGCTTGGGTCGGGGTTCGCAATGACACTCATTTTTTTGATGTTTTTTAGGTTTTATAGGGTTAGCCCCTCACTGCCCCGCCAGTAGAAGAGATGCGACGCAAAGCCCGCTGATGGGGGTGTGATGGCTGGTAGCAAAAGGAACTATTATGGCTGGAGGCTCTTAATCCACCTACCTTTGTACAATCAATGCAGGACAACAAACATAGATATTTTGTGGTGAATAAGCCATTTAAGATGGTTTCGCAGTTTGTGAGTGTGGAGGATGTGCCGCTGCTGGGTGATTTGGGTTTTGATTTTCCGGAGGGTACGCATGCTGTGGGTAGGTTGGACGGGCTGTCGGAGGGGTTGCTGCTGCTGACTACTAATAAGCGGGTGACGAAGTTGCTGTTTGAGGGGGAGCGACCGCACAGACGTACGTATCTGGTGCGGGTGCTGGGAAGGATAACTGAGGATAAGGTGGAGCAACTGCGCAATGGGGTGACCATAAGTGTGCGGGGTAGTGGCGACTATGTGACGGCAGGCTGTGAGGTGGCGCTGCTGCATGAGCCGCCCAACTTGCCAGCGCATCAGCTGGAGCTGAACCCATATATAGCACACTCGTGGCTACAGATAACGCTGTGTGAGGGTAAGCGACACCAAGTGAGGAATATGGTGCGGGCGGTGGGGCATGAGTGCAGGCGACTGATAAGGACGGCTATAGAGGATATGGAACTGGGCGACCTGGCACCGGGCTGTGTGCGTGAGGTGGAGGATGAGGTGTTCTTCGGCAAATTGAAGATAGAAAACTGGCGGTAGGTGGGGCTGCTAATGCTATAATGTAAGAGAGAGGCACTACTGATAAATGTAGTGCCTCTCTTGTTTGGTGAGCTGTATAATCTTAAATGGTATTATTTTACTTCTTCGTACTCAGCGTCGGCTACAGGGCTTTCGCTAGCACCTGCAGTGCTTTGGTTGTTGCCACCGTCGGGAGCAGGACCACCTGGCTGTGCACCAGCTTTGTACATTTCTTCGCTAGCAGCCATCCAAGCAGCATTTAGTTCTTCTTCGTATTTGTCGATACTGTCTATGTCTTCAGCTTTCTGAGCTGTTTTCAGTTTTTCCATAGCAGCTTCGATATTTGCTTTTTTGTCGGCAGATATCTTGTCGCCATATTCTTTCAGCTGTTTTTCGGTGTTGAAGATAAGACCATCAGCTTTGTTGAGTTTTTCGACACGCTCGCGAACGAGTTTGTCTGACTCTTCATTAGCTTTAGCTTCGTTTTTCATGCGTTCGATCTCTTCTTTGTTGAGACCGCTACCAGCTTCGATACGGATGTTCTGCTGTTTGCCAGTGCCTTTGTCGCGAGCTGTAACATGAAGTATACCATTGGCATCGATATCGAAGATAACCTCGATTTGTGGTACGCCACGTGGTGCTGGAGGTATGCCATCGAGAATGAATCTACCCAGGTTTTTGTTATCCTTAGCCATTGGGCGCTCACCTTGCAGTACATTAATTTCAACACTTGGCTGACTGTCGCTAGCAGTAGAGAAAGTTTCGCTCTTTTTGGTAGGGATAGTAGTGTTAGATTCGATAAGGCGTGTCATAACACCACCCATTGTTTCGATACCTAAAGAAAGTGGAGTAACGTCGAGCAGGAGTACATCTTTAACATCGCCGGTAAGAACACCACCCTGAATAGCAGCACCAATTGCTACTACTTCGTCTGGGTTAACACCTTTGTGAGGTTTTTTGCCAAAGAATTTTTCTACTACTTCCTGAACTTTAGGGATACGAGTAGAACCACCTACAAGTATAACTTCGTCGATCTCGCTGGCGCTGATGCCTGCATCTTTCAATGCTTTGCGGCAAGGCTCTAGTGTGCGCTCGATAAGGCTATCGGCTAGTTGCTCAAATTTAGCACGCGTCAGTTTGCGTACCAGGTGTTTCGGAGCACCATCAATAGCTGTAATGTAAGGCAGGTTGATTTCGGTTTCTTGAGAAGAAGAAAGTTCTATTTTGGCTTTTTCAGCTGCTTCTTTAAGACGCTGCCAAGCCATAGGGTCTTTGCGAAGCTCCATAGACTCGTCTTTTCTGAACTCATCAGACAACCAATCCATGACAACTTTATCGAAGTCATCGCCACCAAGGTGTGTATCACCGTTAGTAGATTTTACTTCGAATACGCCATCGCCCAGTTCGAGGACAGATACGTCGAAAGTACCACCACCCAAGTCGAATACTGCTATTTTGCTGTCTTTGTGTTGTTTGTCGAGACCGTAAGCCAAGGCTGCTGCAGTGGGTTCGTTGATGATACGACGAACATTAAGACCAGCGATTTCGCCAGCTTCTTTGGTAGCCTGACGCTGAGCATCGTTGAAGTAAGCAGGTACTGTGATAACGGCTTCTGTAACTTCATAACCCAAGAAATCTTCTGCTGTTTTCTTCATTTTTTGAAGAACCATTGCTGATATTTCTTGTGGAGTATAAAGGCGGCTGTCTATATCAACACGGGGAGTGTTGTTGTCACCTTTAGTGAGTTTATATGTGAAATGCGAAATTTCGTTAGTAACCTCGTCAAAACGACGGCCCATAAAGCGTTTGATAGACTGAATGGTGTTTTGAGGGTTAGTGATAGCTTGACGTTTAGCAGGGTCGCCTACTTTGCGTTCGCCATTTTTTAGGAAGGCCACAACTGAAGGGGTGGTGCGTCTGCCTTCGTCATTTGCGATTACTACTGGCTCATTGCCCTCCATAACTGATACGCAAGAGTTGGTAGTTCCTAAATCGATTCCAATAATTTTTGCCATGATAAGTTTGTATTTACTAGTTGTAATCAATAGATATGCCACTTTTGTTTTTCTGTAATAATGGCAGTAAATCTGTCAGATAACGGTTTGTGTAGGGATAGTTGATGCATTGTTGACAGTTAAAAGATGCAATATTTCTTTGGACGTCATGAGGATGGATAGGTATGGGAGAGCGTTGAGGTAGGGCATAAAAGAAAAACACACCATGGATTGAAGCCGTGGTGTGTTTTGAAATAGATAGTAGAAAATATTATTTATTGGACATAGTGTTTTTAGCTTCTATGCTGAGCGTGGCGTGGGGCACTGCACGTAAACGAGCTTTGTCGATAAGTTTGCCAGTAACCCTACAAACGCCATAGGTTTTGTTTTCAATACGTACCAATGCTTTTTCGAGGTGGTTCATGAACTGGATTTGTCTGCTAGCCAACTGTGCGAGTTGTTCGCGTTCCATGGCGCCGCTGCCATCTTCCATGTTCATAAATCTGTTTTCGGTATCTTCAGTACCTGCTTCGTCTTTGCGGGTAATGAGGCCTTGCAGATAGTTTAATTCTTTACGAGCAGCATCTAAGCGAGTGTTGATGAGTTGCTTGAATTCGTTCAATTCTTCATCACTGTACCTATAAGTTGTAGTTGTGGGTTCTGGTTGGTGATCGTCGAGTATAGAGCGATAAATTTCTGGTTGATAAGGAGGAATGATACTGTCTTCTACTTTGCCTGGTTTTGATTTATTTTCCAATTTGCGATGCGCAATAACTACAGTAGGTTTTTTCTCAGTTGGTCTGGCAGCAGGAGTGGGCATTGGCTTAACCAATGGTACTATTGGTTTTGAAGGAATTTGTTTGATAGGTGCTTTGACTGCAGTTTTTTTAGCGGGTGCTTCTTTTTTTACTGGAGCTGGAGCTGGTTTTGGTTCTGCTGCGACTTTAGGCGCTGGAGCAGCTTTTTTTGTAGGCGCTTCTTTTTTAGTTTCTACTATTTCTTTTTTAGCAGTAGTCGATTTTTTTTCGGGTGCTGCTTTTGTGGCAGCGGCTGCTTTAGTTGCTTTTTTTTCAGGCATTATATTCTTTTTGATCACAGTCTGTTGGTTAATGTTTGAAGCTGATTTCTTAACAGGAGCAGCTTTCTTTGCTGGTGCTGTTTTGGTAGACACTGGGGGTTTGGCAGGCGTCGTATTTTTCTTTCCTACTGATTTTTTAGTAGGTGGTTCTTCTATTTTTTTAGATGTGGCTTTTGGCGCAGGGGCAGATTTTTTCTTAACAGGAGCAGCTTTTTTAGCTGTTACAGTTTGTTTAGCACTTTTTGTTGGTTTTGCTACCTGCTTTTTATTGACAGCCATAACTAGTTGGTTTTTGATATGAGTATTTTGAATGTTACATCGTTTATCTCTATTTCAGTCCCATTATCTTTTACCGGTGCTATTGCAATATTATCAGCTAAAATTTCGGCGCAAATATAGCTACTAAAATTAATTATTGCGTTATTAAGTTCTACTGGTGAATCTAATGTTAATAGGATTCGGTCTGTGACGTCAAGTCCTGAGTCTTTTCTTTCTTTTTGCACTCTATTTACCAGCTCTCTTGCAATACCTTCTTCGATGAGTTGGGTGGTGAGTGTGATATCGAGTGCAACAGTGAGATTTTCCTTATTGGCAACGGACCAACCTGGTATATCGTCTGCAATTATGTCAACATCTGCAAGATTAATGGTAACTGGTTCGTCGTTGATATTGATTGTAAAGCTGTTTTGACGTTCCAATTCATTTATTTCTTGCTGAGTCATATTGTTTATGGCAGCAGCTACACTTTTCATTTTGGCACCCATACGAGTACCCAGTGCTTTGAAGTTTGGTTTTATTTTCTTATTTATAAAGCCTTCTGTATCAGTGATATATTCTACTGATTTGATGTTTACCTCATTTTTTAATAGCTCTTCTATTTTTATTATTTGTTGCTGCATGGTGCTATTAAGCACAGGTACAAGTATGCGACTAAGCGGTTGGCGTACTTTTATGTTAACCTTTTTTCTAAGAGATAGTACTAATGAAGAAATGTCTTGTGCCATTTGCATTCTTTCTTCCAAGCTTTCGTCTATCAATTCTTCTTTTACAAATGGATATTCACCTAGATGAACGCTTGTAAGTGTGCGGTATTGAGTAACCTCATTAAGATTTCGGAATAGCCAATCAGCAAAAAACGGAGCTATAGGGGCCATGAGTAGGGATAGTGTTTCCAGACACTCATACAATGTTTGGTAGGCACATATTTTATCATGTTCATATTCTCCTTTCCAAAATCTACGACGGCACAGGCGAACATACCAATTGCTTAGTTGCTCATCGAGGAAGTATTCCATGGCTCTGCCTGCTTGAGTGGGTTCGTAATCGTCTAGGCAAGAAGTTACTTTTTTAACTAGGCTCTGCAAACTAGAAAGTATCCATCTGTCTATTTCCGGGCGTTCGTGAACAGGTATGTAGGTTTCGCTAAATGTGAATTTATCGACATTGGCATACAGCGCAAAAAATTGGTAGGTGTTGTAGAGCGTGCCAAAGTACTTGCGCTGTACCTCTTTTATACCTTCGTTGTCGAACTTGAGACTATCCCAAGGTGAGGCATTAGTGATAAGATACCAACGAGTGGCATCAGCACTATTTTGCTCGATGGTTATGAATGGGTCTACTACATTACCCACTCGTTTACTCATTTTATTGCCGTTTTTGTCGAGCACTAGACCATTACTTACAACGGTTTTGTATGCCACGCTATCGAACAGCATAACGCTGAGTGCATGCAGGGTGTAGAACCAACCACGTGTCTGATCAACGCCTTCGGCAATGAAGTCGGCGGGGAAATTTTTCTTTATATCGTTGTTTTCGCTTTGCTCGAAGGGGTAATGAAGTTGAGCATAAGGCATAGCACCACTATCGAACCACACATCTATAAGATCTGGTTCGCGACGCATGGGTTTGCCATCATCTGTAGCCAATATCCATTGGTCTACGTATGGTTTGTGCAGGTCGAGGGTAGCATCATCAACAAACTGGTTGATGTTGAGCAGTGTGTTGGCCTTTTCTATTTCTTTTTTCAGTTCTTCAATACTACCTATACATTTGGATTGATTGCCATCTTCGCTTACCCATACAGGTAATGGCGTGCCCCAAAAGCGGCTGCGGCTGAGGTTCCAATCCACCATGTTTTCCAGCCAGTTGCCAAATCTACCTTCGCCAGTGGCTTTGGGTTTCCAGTTGATGGTTTTGTTTAGTTCTATCATTCGGTCTTTGACTGCGGTGGTTTTGATAAACCATGCATCGAGCGGATAATAGAGAATTGGTTTGTCTGTGCGCCAGCAGTGAGGGTAGGTGTGTTCGTATTTTTCTACCCTAAAGGCATGGCCACTTAATTTTAGTTTTACGGCTATGTCTACATCTACGTCGGTGTAATCGGGGTCGTTTTTGTAGTTTTTTACATATCTTCCACTGAATTCACCTGTGTAGTTGTTGAATTTACCTTCGCGGTCTACCATGGTGAGGATACCGATGTTGTTCTTTTTGCCCACACGGTAGTCGTCTGCACCAAAAGCTGGTGCTGTGTGTACGATACCAGTACCGTCTTCGGTGGTGACGAAGTCGCCGGTGATAATGCGCCATGGGTCTCCACCAGCTATATCGCTGGTGTTGCCGTCAAATGGTAGCAATTGCTCGTATCTGATTCCATCTAGTTCGCTGCCTTTGTATTCGGCAAGGATTGTCCAAGGTATTTGTTTGCTATCGTTATTGTAGGTAGCAAAATCTACATTTTGTTGTTCTGATTTGAAGTATTTGTGCAGCAATGCAGTAGCAAGTACCACATTGCAGGGCTGATGGGTATAAGGGTTGAAAGTTTTTACTAATGCGTAAGTTATTTCGGGACCCACTGTAAGACCACAATTGCTAGGTAACGTCCAAGGGGTAGTAGTCCATGCCATAAATGATATGATCTCATCAGTGCCTACATGGTTGTAGAGTAGCTGAGATTGATCATTTCGTACAGCAGAGAACATGGCTACCACAGTGGTATCTTTAACGTCCTTGTAGGTGCCAGGCTGATTGAGCTCGTGACTACTAAGACCAGTACCGGCTGCTGGAGAATAGGGTTGTATGCTTACGCTTTTGTATAGGTAACCCTTCTGGTGCAGTTGCTTAAGAGCCCACCAAAGTGTTTCTATGTATTTGTTATCGAAGGTAATATAGGGGTTACCCATATCTACCCAGTAGCCCATTTTTTCGGTAATTTCTTCCCACTTGTCTTTGTAGCGCATTACCACCTCGCGACATTTGCGGTTGTAATCTTCTACCGTAATTTTTACACCTATGTCCTCTTTAGTGATACCTAATTCTTTTTCTACGCCCAACTCGACTGGTAGACCATGTGTATCCCAACCGGCTTTGCGCTGCACCTGGTAGCCTTGCATGGTTTTGTAACGGCAGACTAAGTCTTTGAGTGTACGAGAAATCACATGGTGTATCCCTGGCATACCATTGGCACTGGGTGGGCCCTCATAAAAAACGAATGTTTCAGCACCGTCTCGTTGGGTTACACTATTCTCGAAACAACTTTCCTCTTTCCAAGCAGCAAGTATTTCTTGCTCTATGGAAGGCATATTCAAACCTTTATTTTCCCTGTATTTATTCATTACCAGCGTCTATGTAAAGTGAAGGGTGCTGGGTCTTTGTATTAAATAAATATTTTATTTGTATAATACACAAAAGTCCCAACCTATAAAAAATCAAGGCGCAAAGGTAGTGAGATTATTTTGAATTTATTTTTTACTAAGCCAGCAGTGTGGAAATGTTGGGGATTAAGGCATGTTTGGGGTGGCGTACTATTAAAGTAATGATGTCAGGGTAGGGTTAGTTATTTAGTTGTTGGGGGAGTGGGGTTATTTTTTCTACTCCATCGTATAGCGTAAGATAGGTAAAGGTTGAAATCGAAATTTGCGTTTTTATCACCTCTTCCAAAGCCAGCAATGTTGATAGGTGCTAAATCTTTGAAAGATCTTCCATTCATAAGGAATTTTCCTCTAAGGTTCCAGCCAGCTAGTAATCCTTTGGCAAGTTCTACTCTCATGCCAGTAGTAATTTCTAGCCAGCCTGCTACGAAGTTTTTGCCAGCACTGACTCCGGGTTGATTTCCCCATACAGAGTCTATGACGGTGTAAGTGGCATCACCTCTGTTAACATTGCTGAGGGCAACTCTCATACCTATGAACATCATGTCCCAGTCGTGGGTGCTTTCGCGATACAATATGCTTTTGTTGAAGCCTAGTCTGCCGAAATAATTTGTGGTGTTGTACTTGAGGTCATTAAAAATGACGTTAGAGCCACCCCATCCACCTTCGGCCACCCAATAATATTCTTTTTTGTGATAATAGCTTACTTCTAACTCATAACTATACCTGTTGCTTGTGAGATAGTTGCGAACCGGAGCAGCTATATCAAACCCAATCGACAGCTGGTGCCCTGCTATGTTTTTGGGTCGATCGGGTGTTTTTTCTTCGGCGTTAGTGGCAGTGTCTGATTGAGCAAATACAGGCAGCGCTCCCAGACAAAGTAGACTAAGGCTAAGGGCGAATAAATACCTGTAAGTGGCTGTTGTTGACATTGTTGGTAACAGTAGTATTTGTGATAATTATAGAATCAATGTTTCTGTTGGTGCTGGTAACGCGAGTGAGACCGTAAAAATAGGTGTAACCACACGCATTAGATATAAATTCGAGTTGACGATTATACTTAAATGTTATTGTGTCGGCCAGCGTACCAGTGGTGGTATCTGGAGCAAAAATCCAACGGCAAGAGTCGCTAACTGGAGATAGGGATAAAGAAAAGGTAGCACTACGAGGGAAAATGATACCCTTTGTTCCAGAGTCTGTAATAGCACCAAACACTGCAGCAGGCATGGGAGTGTCTACGACACTGCCAGAGGCATTCAGTCTTACTGTCTTTAGTATTAGGCTGGCATACTTAGGCGTTATACATGGTTGCCGTTCTTGTGTGCACGAAGAAAACAGCAGTGCTGTGAGGACTGCTGCAATATGGTAGAAATTGTATTTGTGCTTATTAATCATTAAGGGTATTGAGTATAATATCAATTTCCTGAATCAATTTATCGAGCTGGCGGACCATGTTTTCTCTTTCTTCGGTGTTTTCGGTTTTGTTGTCCATGCGAACACTAACCAGATTATTGTCGAGAGAAGCTAACTTAGCGTTTAGTTTTTTCTCATTTTCTTCATGAGCGGCAATAATTGCCTTGAGCCTGTTGTTTTCGGCTTCGAGTGCTGCTTGCTTTTTGATAAGCAAGTTTATTTTTTTACTAAGGTTATCTAGAGCAAGCATTATTCACGTATTAGGGCACTAAGTTTGTTTTTATAGGTTTCAGTCAGTTTTTTCATTAATTCTTCTGTTTCTGTGTCTGTTAGTGTACGGTCATGTAGCTGGAAAGTATAGTTGAGTGCATAAGACTTTTTATCTTGACCCAATTTTTCACTTTCGAAGATGTCGAACAAACCAAAAGACTTTAATTCAGTTATTTTCAGTTGTGCAGTTACATCTTGTACTTGTTGATAAGTAACTTGCTTGTCGATAACTATTGCAAGATCTCTGTTTACTGCAGGGAACTTTGGCACTTCAGTATATTTGATACGAGAAGTTGCACAGGCTTTAACCCAAAGATCCCAGCGGATATCGGCATGATAAACTTCTTGTTTTATATCGAACAAGCTTAATCTCTCCTGAGAAACTTTAGAGATTGTGCATAATGGTTGGTTTTTCCATTTCCATGTTATTTCTGAACTGGTTTCGGCATACGATATGCCAGTGTTGCTTATACCACAGTAGCTCATCAAATTCAATACCAGCCCTTTTAGATAATAGATATCGTTTTTTGTAGCTTTTTGTTGCCAGTTGCCCTTGGTGGTATTGCCGGTAGTCCATATAGCCAATCGGGATTCTTGGTTGTACTTTGATTCAAGTTGATCATATACATTACCAAACTCAAACAAAGCGAGGTCTGTGCTTTTGCGATTGCAGTTATACTGAATTACTTCCAATCCGCTTTCGAGCATAGAAGGACGCATCACATCCAATTCGCTACTGAGGCTATTTATCATTCGTACTAGGGTAGGGTGCTCAGGGTAGTATTTGCTGTTTGTTATAGAGTTTGTAACTATTTCTTGCAGTCCAGCACCACATAATAGTTGTGCCATGCGTTGTCTGATTTCTCTGTCGCTGGGCAGCGCCTTGATAAGAGAGATATTTAGTTTTTCGGGGATGGCGATATTGTCTAGTCCGTCGATGCGAAGGATTTCTTCTACAATATCTGCGGGTTGTGTAACGTCTGGTTTGTTGGTAGGTACCTCAAGTGTAAGATTATCATCTGACTCGGCAACTATTACGAAACCTAGCGCAATCAGTATGTTTTTGATAGCTTCTTTGCCATAATCTTTACCGCTCAGTTTGTAGATATAGGTATAAGAAACATTAACGGTGTTAGGCATCAATACATGCGGATATACGTCGACAATTGATGACGCTATTTCGCCACTAGCTATACTAGTAATTAAAGCTGCTGCACGCGTCAACGCTGGTATTACATTATTAATATCCACTCCTTTTTCGAAGTGAGTAGCGGCATCTGTTCGCAAACCATGGTGTAATGAACTACGCCTGATATGCATGGGCGAGAAGTAGGCGCTTTCCAGAAAAACATTGGTGGTAGCGGTAGTGATGCCACTGTCCTTGCCGCCAAATACGCCTCCCATGGCAATAGGACCGTTGTCGTCGCAAATCATCAGATCGCCAGCCCTAAGTTTTCTTTCTTTATCGTCGAGTCCCAAGAAGGGTGTGCCTTCTTGCAGACAGTCCACAATGATTTTTTTGCCTGCTATTTTATCTGCATCAAATGCGTGTAAGGGTTGTCCGTACTCATGCAGCACGTAATTGGTAACATCTACCACGTTATTTATACTGCGAACGCCAATGGTGCTTAATTTTTCTTGCAGCCATTTTGGGGAGTCTGATATTGTGACGTTTGTCAGGTATACGCCAGTATATCTGGGGCAAGCATCGGTATTCAGAATAGACACTGAAATCGGAGCAGTTTCCTGAACTTTTATTTCAGAAATGGCTGGGCTAACGACTACATGTTGCGTTTTGTGATGGTGAGATAACCAAGCACACACATCGCGAGCAACACCAATGTGGCTATTGGCGTCTGATCTGTTGGGGGTTAGGCCAATGTGGATGGCGAAATCTGATTCTGGTATGTCAAAGTAAGCACGAGCAGTGGTGCCTACGATAGCGTCAGAGGGCAATATCATGATGCCATCGTGACTTTTGCCCAAACCAATTTCGTCTTCTGCACAGATCATGCCTGCACTTTCTTCGCCTCTAATTTTTGCTTTTTTAATCAGAAATGGTTCACCTTCGGTAGGGTGTACAGTGGTACCTACGGGTGCTACCACTACCTTTTGCCCAGCAGCTACGTTGGGAGCCCCGCATACAATTTGTACTGGCGAATCTGCTCCTATATTTACTGTTGTTACACTTAGTTTGTCGGCGTTGGGGTGTCTGTCGCAGGTGAGTATTTCTCCTATCAATAGTCCGTTCAGGCCGCCTTTTATAGTTTCTACGGTTTCTACAGCCTCTACTTCAAGGCCTATTGATGTAAGAATGTTGCTAAGGTCGCCTACAGGTAGTGAAGTGGGTAGGTACTGAAGCAGCCATTGAAAAGAAATAGTCATCTCTGATAATGAATTTGGGCAAAGATAGCCCATGATGATAGCAAAAAGTAGCATCTTAAAAAAACGGTTAACAAAATGATTTAAGCACATAGCACTGTGGATAGTGTGTGGGTAATGGTGAGTAATTTAATTTATGTGTGGAATACGGCGTCGTTTTCGGAACTTTATGTTTAGAAACTGTGGATAAAATGTGTGTAAGGTGCTTAAAACTATACCCGATGATTTTTTTTGAGGTTCTGACTTTCGCAATTACTTTCGCTTGTTCCGGCGGGCGTTAATCGTTCCTTAATCTTGGCTTAACATTGGTGGCAGAACATCTCGTAGCTAAAAAGGACCATTTTTCTTCTGCAGGAAGTATATACATTAAAATAATTAACTCACTATATAACGTTTAGAATCAAATAATGGCCGTTAATATCAAGAAAGATTTTGGTGCAACACGTGCATCAGCCCGCAAGTCTGACCTATCAACAATGGTGTATGGCAAAGTGCCACCACAAGCGCCAGAGCTGGAAGAAGCGGTGCTGGGCGCATCGATGCTAGAGAAGGATACTTTTGCTCAGGTATTAGAGATCATACAAAGTGAAGACTGTTTTTATGTAGATGCACATCAGAAAATATACTCTGCAATGCGTAGGTTGTTTGATAAGGGAACGCCTGTAGACTTGCTGACCATAACCGAAGAACTAAGAAGAACCAACGAATTAGAGATAGTAGGCGGGGCTTATTTTCTTACCCGTCTGACAACAAGTGTGTTATCAAGTGCGCACGTAGAGGCACACGCAAGGTTGGTGATGGAGAAGTTCATTCAGCGAGAGCTGATACGCATAAGTGGAGCAGTTATTAGTGAAGCATATGAAGACAGTACAGATGTTTTTGACCTGCTAGATAAGGCAGAGTCGGGACTATACGAGATTACAGACAAACACTTGCGCAAAAACTTTAAAAGTTTGCAAGAGGTACTGGTGCGTACCATGAGCGAGATAGAGGAGAACCGAAAGAAAACAGATGATATAACAGGTGTTCCATCATGTTTTGCAGGGCTGGACGCAATAACGGGTGGCTGGCAGAAAACGGATCTCATCATATTGGCAGCGCGTCCGGCTGTGGGTAAAACAGCATTTACACTTAATTTGGCAATGAATGCAGCAATGAATGCTGGAAGGCAGTTTCCTGTGGCATTGTTCTCGTTAGAGATGGGTGCAGGTCAGATAGTGAAAAGGATGCTGAGTTGTGTATCGGAAGTAGGTATGGAAGCTATTACCCGCGGTAAAATGGCAGAACATGAGTTTATACAGATGTCGCAGCGAATGGGGAAACTGTCGCAAGCAAAAATATTTATTGATGATCAGGCGGCATTGAACATATTTGAGCTTAGGGCCAAAGCAAGACGACTGAAGCAGAAACACGGCATAGAGATGATACTGATAGATTACCTACAGTTGATGCAGGCTAGTGTGGAGAAAGGTGGTAACAGGGAGCAAGAAATCAGTAAAATATCTAGAGATCTGAAAGCACTGGCTAAAGAACTGGAGGTGCCTATTATTGCGTTGTCACAGCTTAACCGTTCGGTGGAAACCCGTAAAGAATCGAAGATACCACAGTTGAGTGACCTTAGGGAATCGGGAGCGATAGAGCAGGATGCGGATTTGGTAATGTTCTTGTACAGACCTGAGTATCATGGTATAACCAATGATGAAATGGGAGAAACTGTGGAAGGTGAAACACACATACACATAGCCAAGCACCGTAATGGTAGTACAGGATCGGTGAAGGTAAGGTTTATAAAAGAGTACCAGAAGTTTGTGGATATGGAAGACGACCACTTTGATGCCAACAGAGGTAAGCCAAGTGGAGGTGGTAATTTTCCAAGTGGTGGAGGTGGTAATAATGGAGGTGGATTTGGTGGAAATGGAGGTGGTGGTAAAACAGATGGAGGTGGTTTTAACCGAGGCTCAAGAGATAATCCATCGGCTGGAATAGGGCTAAGGAGAGATATGGACAGAGATATGAGTGATTTCAGCGGGTCTAAATTGTTTATACCAGATGGTGGTTTTCAGACCAAGCAGTCTAAGGCAAATAATATGAATTGGGAGGATGATGATATGCCTGGTAAAATGCCCCCCCCTAAACCATCATCCAGCGACGATATACCTTTTTAAGAACTATGTACATTTATTTAATGGTTTGTGTTTCTACAATAGGTACACAAACCATTTTTTTGTGTTAAGAACTGAGCATTACAATGACTGTAATTAGTTTGCGCTTTTTATCTGTGTGAGTATGGTGGCGAAAGTAGTTGTTAGCAATTTAGTACTCCTTTTGTATACCGCATTTTTAGAGTAATATTGCGCACATATTCATAATTGGTCCGCTGTAAAAACAGGGAGTGTCAGGGGTGGATACAAATACAGAATGTTACTATGATATTCAATTCCATACAATTTCTTGTATTCTTTATGGTGGTGACCATTGGTTACTACCAGCTAAAGAAGCAAAATGCAAGGGTATGGTTGTTGTTGCTGGCGAGTTGTTATTTCTACATGACGTTTGTGCCGGTTTATGTACTCATTTTACTCTTTACGATTGTAATCGACTATTTTGCTGGCATTGTAATCAGTACCTCAGAAGGGAGGAATAGGAAAATGTGGCTGGTCGTAAGTATAATAGCCAACAGTGGGATATTGGTGTTTTACAAGTATTTCAATTTTTTATTGAGCAATATAGAGCCCTTAGTCAGTTTTGCTTTTCCGCACTATGAGTTGCCGTATCTTAATATTATTCTGCCTATAGGGTTGTCATTTCACACATTTCAGGCTATGAGTTATACCATAGAAGTGTATAGAGGTAAACAACCACCTGAGCGAAACTTTGTGGTGTATGCACTGTATGTGATGTATTACCCACAGTTAGTAGCTGGCCCGATAGAGCGACCTCAAAACATGTTGCATCAGTTTCATGAGTTTAAGCAATATGACTGGAACAACCTGAAGGAAGGCCTTGCTAGAATGATGTGGGGATTTTTTAAAAAAGTAATAATAGCAGATAGGGTAGCGATAGTAGCTGATCATGCTTTTGCCAATTATGGCAGTATGTCGTCTGGGGCACTACTGATAGGGGCTATGCTGTACAGTATTCAGATTTACTGTGATTTTTCGGGCTACTCCGATATTGCTTTAGGCTCGTCGCAGGTAATGGGTATAAGACTTATGGAGAACTTTAAGCAGCCCTACATGGCCAGAGGTATATCTGAGTTTTGGGAGCGGTGGCATGTTTCGCTTTCTACATGGTTTAGAGATTATGTTTATATACCACTGGGGGGGAACCGTAAAGGAGAAGTGCGTAGACGGATTAATGTATTCATAGTGTTTTTGCTAAGTGGGCTGTGGCATGGAGCTAACTGGACGTTTATAGCTTGGGGTGCCATACATGGTGTATTGGTGACTTTGTTTCCCAAAACACCCGCTGACAGTGTGAAGTATAAGTATCTGAAAAGAGCTTTATTGATAGCTGTCAATTTTATTCTGGTGACCTTTTGCTGGGTATTTTTCAGAGCAAATAATATATCTGAGGCAGTTAGTTATATCTACGACATACTGAGGTTACAAGGAGGTTCATCTTATTTAGGGCTTAGTATAACAGAGGTATTGTTTGCAGCATTGTTTACTGTGGTAATGATGGTAAGAGAAAATAAATACGGTAATCATTTTATAAGCAAAGACCTTTTGTTTTGGGTGTATATGATTATAATGATTGCATTCTGTTACTTTTTTGGGGTGTTTGGTGAGAATCAGTTTATTTATTTTCAATTTTGATGTTAGTGAAGAAACTATTAGCATACCTATTTCTACTTATTGGTACGGCTGCGCTGATAACAGCGCCAGCAGTGCCCATAATGTCAAAAATATGGAAGTGGAATAGTGAGCATGGGATGAATGATAAATGGTACGGTAAGCATAATTCTGGTTGGGGCGACTTAGCCAATATGGCTTTTTTAGATTGTGTTCCTGAATTTCAGGAAGGGTCTACTTATGACTTTAAACATCCTGAAAATGATAGTGTGAAGAACATAGCCCTACACCTGATAGGTGATAGCTACACTGAATTAGTGCCCGGTTTTGCATTTGCACACACACATTCATTTCAGTATTCACACAATTCGAAGCAGTTTAAGTACGAACTAGACACTAGCAAAAAAAATGTTTTATTGATAGAGATTACGGAACGATTTGTCATTAATTTGATGAGAGGCAGGGATTTCTTCGACACATCTTTACAAAATAATTCCTTATCGAAGGGTGGGGATGGGAAGAAGAATTTTGGAGCTATAATGAATAAGAATCTGGAGTATCTGCTATTGGATTATAATTTGTTTAATGACATAAAGTTTGCAAAAGCAAGATTTAATTATAAAGTTTTTGGTAGGGCATCGGGTGATGTAGCATTGTCAGAGAATAAGAAATACTTGTTTTTCAAACCGACTGTGAGCAGGCAAGGTATATTTAGTAGTTATGCACCCGTAGCAGATACACAGATTAACTATTTGGTGTCGACGCTGAATTATATAAACCGTTTTTACAAACAGCAAGGATTTGAAGAAGTAATATTAACTATAATACCTAGTCCGGCCTCTATATTACAGCCCTCTAACTATAACCAAATGATACCTAGGTTACAACAAAGGAAAGATTTAGAGCTACCATTCGTGGATTTATATTCCATATTTAGTACATCGCAGCAACCAGAAAAGCTATATAGAGTAGGAGATACACATTGGAACAACAAAGGAATGCAGCTATGGTTAGGGTTGATTAATGACAGACTAAGGGTAATTAGTAGTCGTTAAAGAAGTCGCATTTTTTTTACAATTAGTTGACAATACGGGAGTTGGATATAAGGTCATAGCCAATAGCAAAGAGTAGTTTTGCCCACCATAAATTGAAAGATGAATTGTAAATCGTTATTTGCAGGGTTTTTACCCTTCACATTTGTTGTTGGTTTGTCAGAGGTCAAGGCTCAAACCAGTGAATCGTTAATCTATCCCGAAGAGAAACACTTCAAGAATATGCGTCAGCTCACGTTTGGGGGAGATAATGCTGAGGCTTATTTTGGGTTTGATAATAAACACATCACTTTTCAGCGTACAGATGCGAAGGATGGAGTACCCTGTGATCAGATTTTTTATGGTCCTATTCCTAAAAAGGGTAAACTAGACTATAAACTGGTAAGCACTGGTAAAGGACGTACTACTTGTGCCTACCTGATGCCCGATATGAAGCATCTGTTGTATGCATCTACTCACTTGTCGGCAGATACTTGTCCGCCGGTGCCAGATAGAAGTAAGATTAAAAAGTATGTGTGGCCGATATATGAGAGCTACGACATTTTTGTGGCAGACTTTGACGGCAACATAACTAAGCAGTTAACTAAAAGTCCGGGCTATGATGCAGAAGCTACTATATCGCCCGACGGAAAGACAATAGTATTTACTAGTACTAGAAATGGAGATATAGACCTGTACCTGATGAACATAGATGGTACCGACGTGCGCCAGATTACCAACACAGTAGGGTATGATGGTGGGGCTAATTTTTCTCCGGATGGTAAAATGCTAACTTGGCGTGCATCTAGACCTCAGAATGATGAGCAGCTAAAAGAATACAAAGATTTACTGGCACAAGGGTTGGTGATGCCTACTAGTATGGAATTGTTTGTGGCAAATGCAGATGGAAGTGATGCCAAGCAGATTACAAAGTTTGGAAAGGCAAATTGGGCTCCAGCCTTTATGCCAAATAGTAAAAAAATAATATTTGCATCTAATCATGAACATGAGCGGGGTTTCCCATTCAATTTGTATACTATCAATATAGATGGTACTGGATTGGAGCGTATTTCGAGAGATAGTGGTTTTGATGCTTTTCCAATGTTTTCGCCAGATGGGAAAAGATTGATTTTCAGTTCGAACCGTAATAATAAGGGTTCGAGAGACACTAACATATTTATATGTGATTGGGTGGACTAAGGTTAACTAAATCTCATTAACGTAAAGGGTGGCTAGTCAATGCCACCCTTTTCTTTTACGAGTCCAAATTTTGCAAACTGGGGTGTTAGTAAACGTAGCATTTGCAGGAAAACAGATAGTAGTATCAAAGACATGCCACCAAGAAACCCACTATTCAATTGGGTGGTGCCTTTTAGGAAAATGATTTCTTTGTTTTCGTTGTAAAACAGGAAAGCGAGGAGTATGCCGTAAATAGGCTCTAGATTGACAGATAAGGTTGCGGTGAATGAGGTTAGTCTTTTAAGGGCATTGAGCGCCAGTGACTGAGCCCAAACCGTGCAGCAAAGGCTAAGAATTATTATCCAAATCCAGTCATTGTGGTACCAGAGGTTGCTGAGAATGTTGGTGGATCTGGGTAGGAAAGTAGTAAGTGGATTGTAGTAGAAAACTAAGGGGAGTAAAAGGGTAATAAATATCCACCCTGTAGTCATTTCGTAAAACACCATAGTTCGTGCAGGATATTTATCAGCAATCTGTTTGTTGAGCACTGTAAATATAGAACTGAGTAAGGCAGCTATAATACCTGCCAAAATGCCCCAGCCATAAAACTGCTGAAAGCGATAAATGAGGTATACACCCACGATAGCTAAAGAGCCCAACAGCATTTCTTTCAGGTCGTGTTTTCCTTTGTTGATAATGGGGTCTACAAGAGGAGTAAAAATGCTAGCAGTAGATAAACAAACTAGGGCAATAGAAATATTAGCAAGCTTGATGGAACCATAAAATGCTACCCAGTGTAGGCCCATAAGTACACCCACAAGTGCGAGTAGGCGGATATCCTTTTTGGGAATGGGCACCCACTGTTTTCTGTAGTAAAGAATAATGGCCATAAATAATGCAGTAAAAAGCATTCTGTACCAAACAAGTACTGGCGCATCGAGGGAAATGGCCCTGCCTAATACACCGGTGAAACCCCACAACAGCACAGCCAAGTGCATTTGTATCAATGCTTTTTTCATAAGGCTGCAAACTTAGTGAACAAATACCGATAGGAAGAAATATTACAAGCGAGTGAGGGGTAATGATACGAAAAAGGTAGTACCGATGCCAGGTTTGCTTTCAAACCAGATCTCGCCATGTTGGTACTCTACAAATTCTTTGCACATCATCAGGCCCAAACCAATACCTTTTTCATGGTTTGTTCCGTAGGTGGATCTGGTTTTTAAAGTAAATATTTCTGCTTGTTGTTCAGGAGGAATGCCAATTCCTGTGTCAGTTACTGAAAGTATGAGTTTTTCTGCTTTTTTTGTGGCTTTTAAGTACACCTCACCACCTTCATTGGTAAACTTTATTGCATTATTTATGAGATTGCGCATTACAATGTGAATCATGTCTTTGTCGCAGACAATTTCGAAGCTGGAGTCGATGGCGTAGGTTAGTTTAATGCTTTTTCGGGCTGCTAATGGTACTTTATTGATGATGATTTCGTTTATCAGTTTTTGTACATTATGAGGAGCTAGATTTAAAACTACTCCATGCATTTGTGCTTTTGCCCAAGACATTAGGTTGGCAAGTAGACCGCTTGTGTATTTGGTTTGTACCAGAAGTTCTTCTTGTATTTTTACTTTTTCTTCTTCATCCAACATGTTACTAGATAATAATTCTAAATAACCTTTGATGGAGTCTAGAGGAGATTTGAGGTCGTGAGAAACAATAGAGAATAGTTTGTTTTTTTCTTCGTTGACTTGCTCTAGTTGTTGATTTTGTGCTCGTATTTGTTTGTTTTGGGCAGATATTGCTATTGCCCTTTCATCAGCTATTAGCCGTTTGGCATTGAAAGAGTCACTTAAGTATCTAAACAAAGAAGAAATGAAAATCAAGGCTGCAACGTAACTGACACCCATATCCAGAATTTTTTCTGACCTACTGTTGTAGGTTTTGAATACTAATTCAGGGTACATGTATTCTACGGATAGAAGTACAACTACTGTTGCAATATGAATTGCAGTAATTAAATAATACTTGTTTTCATTGCTTAGTGTTAGTAAAAACAAGAAGGTAACAATAAAAAAAACTATTGAAGGACCATCTACACCACTGTTTTGAAAGAAGTTCAGTATCAGTATCAGGTAACTAGAAACAGCAAAAATTAAAATGCCTGCTTTATACTTCTTTTTGAAACGCGAGAAATAATAAGTTGTTGCCAATAGAAGAAGCAAGAAAGTAATCGACAATGACATAATGTGTAAACTGATATACACATCGAAGAGTAAGCAAATGAGCAGTAAAATAAACGTAATGATACAAACGAAATTGTATGCTCTGTTTCTAACAGAAAAATCCTCAGAATCGCCAATTAGTTTTGTCCAGATATTATTAATTCTATTTCCTTCACCTAATCTATTCATTTGGCTATCACTGTTTAGCTGCTTTCTACACTATGTCTAGTCATTGTACTTTGCGTTATGAAAAGTATAATGAAAATGGATTATTTCCGGTAGCACTTTTTTATTATGCCATAAAATTAAACATTAAAACTATTTCGTTGACAATTGAGTTGTTTATAATCACATTAAGTTCTGCAAAACTAAGTAATACTTACAAATGTAAGTTATGAGCAATAAAGTTTAAACCAGTTGTTTTGAAATAATTGTAAATGTTAGTTTGTATTTTTAACTGTCTGTAAACAGCGCTGTAAGCATTTTAATGACGTTTATTTTAATGATTGTTCTCTTTTACTTTAGTAACTTCGCACCATTATAAACCGGAAGTGAGAAAGGTTGTAACAAAAATACTTAGTGTATTCATGCTAGTTGTATTTCTTATGGGCATAATGCCCAAAGAATACATACACCATGCATTGTTTGACCACGAGGATGATGTGCACCCATTATACAAAGCGGGAGAAGTAGTTATAACTAAGAAACACAATCACTGTTCGTTTCTTAGTTTTGAGTTTGCTCCGTATCTAGTACAGGAACCTCAGTTTTTGAAATTTAAAGAGACAGTTGTTTTTACACAGTATGTCTTACCGGTTCTTTCCTATAATTATTATTCACGCCCCGCTTTCATTTCCTTAAGAGGACCACCCGTTGTAGGTTGCGTGGGTATTTTGTCATTGTCCTAACATAGATATTGGGCTCATTCTTTTTGTCTAAGTATGTAAGTATAAGGTAGTATCGAAATTTGCTACTTGTACCTGCAGCACTTACTTTCAATTAACTCTTTGTTTAGTGGTCAGATTTTTTTCTGCCACAGTATTATTGGTGCTTTTTTGTTTGCATGCAGTTGTTGTGCGTGCACAAGACTGTGTATATCGCATATCTGGAACTGTAACGGACAACCAGCGTCATCCATTGTTGGGTGCGGTGGTGCGTATAGAAACAGATTCAACGAAGGGCGATGTAACCGATACTAGTGGTAAATTTACAATTCTTAATGCGTGTCAGGGACACCTCATGCTTACTTGTAAGGCTGATGGCTTTAGCACTGCTGTGGCGCACATACACATAGATGGTAACAATAGTGTTCAGTTTGTGCTCTCAGCAGATAAGAATCAGCTGCACGAAGTAGTAGTAAATGGGGTGCGTATGCAAGACTTGCATACTGTGTCGCATACTGAGCTGAAGGGCTTAGCACTATTGCAGTCGAGAGGGAAAAGTTTGGGTGAGGCTTTGAAGATGCTTCCAGGGTTAAACACTATACAAACCGGACCAACCATAGCTAAACCTGTAATACATGGGCTGCATAGCAACAGAGTGCTGCTGTTGAATAACGGTGTGCGACAAGAAGGGCAGCAATGGGGCTCGGAACATGCGCCAGAGATTGACCCATTTGTAGCTAATCGTATCAATGTAGTGAAGGGTGCCGCAAGCGTGCGTTATGGAGCAGATGCTATAGGTGGAGTAGTTTTGTTGGACCCAGATCCTTTGCCTATTAACAAAGGAATATCAGGCGATGCCTATCTAATAGGGCAAAGCAATGGTAGAATGGGTACTGCTTCGATGTCGTTACAAGGCAAGCTAAGTGAAAAACTGGCTGGTGTGGCATGGAGGCTGCAGGGTACAGTGAAGCGTGCTGGTAACTTCAGTACTCCTAATTATTTCCTAAAGAACACTGGCATAAGCGAGCAAGATTTTTCGGCTTCGGTAGGGTACAAGCGTAATGGCTGGGAGGTAGCTGGTTATTATAGTATGTTCAATACTAAAAATGGAATCTTTGAAGGTGCTCATGCTGGTAATATTACAGACCTCTACGCTGCTTTTAGCAGAACAAGACCAATAACGCAGTCTGTGTTTTCTTACAACATAGGCCGAAGCTATCAGCGAGTGTATCACGACTTAGCCAAAGCCACCGCTATCTACAGGTTTGCGAACGAGGGGAAACTAGAATTGAACATAGCCCGACAAAAAGATCTAAGAGAGGAGTTCGATATTAGTTTGCCATTTACAAAAGACCCTGAATTGTTGAAGAAACCACAAGTTAGTTTTCAATTGAAAACACATAGTGCAGAGTTGGTTTATACCCAGCCTTCTCTGAATGGTTTTTCGGGTAATGTGGGTGTAGCTGGTAATACTCAGGGCAATGTATTCAGGGGAATAAGGTATTTGATTCCTAATTTCCGCACCTACAGCGGAGGCGCATTTGCCATAGAAAGGTATACCTATAAGCGACTGACAATAGAAGCAGGTGCAAGGTATGATTATAGGTGGCAGCAAGTGTATCAGCGCAATCAGAGTACATTGGCTACGTACCATACTACACTTGAGTTTAGCAATATTACTGCTACGGGTGGTGCTATATATCGGTTGAGCGATCAGCTGACATTTACAGGTAATGTAGGCACAGCATGGAGAGCCCCTTCTGTAAATGAGTTGTATATACATGGGGTACACTTTAGTGATGCGAGCTATCAAGATGGAGATTCTACTTTGGGTGCGGAGCGATCATTAAACACAAGCGTAACTATGTCGTACCAGAGCACTAAATTGAGAGCAACAATAGATGTGTACAACAATATAATAGGTAACTATATATATGAAACTCCTCAAGCGCGTCCTGTAACATTGTTGAGTGGCACATTTCCTGCATTTAAGTTTACACAGGATAATGTAGCCATAAGAGGTGTGGATGCATCAGTGCAGTATGATTTTTTATCGCATTTCACGCTGCAGTCGAGAGCTACAATAGTGCGTGGATACAACCATACAGCCAAAGACTGGCTAATATACATGCCGGCAGATAGATACGAAAATGGGTTAGTATTTAATCTGCATGAATTTGGTTTTATGGAGGAACCCTACCTATCTGTTGAGAATGTTAGCGTATTGCGCCAAGATAGAGTGCCACCAGGTATCGATTACGCCCCACCACCTGCAGGGTATAGCATTTTCAATGCCAGTACAGGCTTTACCACACACATCCGTAAACACAAAACGCAGTTAGATTTTACAGTGAGCAATTTTACTAATGCTGCTTACCGTGAGTATTTGGATAGGTTCAGGTATTATGCCGATAATATTGGTATCAATTTTATAGTCAAGACCAAAATTTCGTTTTAATCGTCCAACAATTTTTAATCATTTCAACTAAAAACAATGAAAAACAAATCGATCATATTATTCTCAGTAACTATTGCAATGCTAGCGTGGAACTCTTGTAAAAAAGATGAAAAAACAGTAGCGCCACCAGACCCGGAAAATGAAGTAATAACCACAGTAAAACTTGTAGCAACTAATGCAGCAGATACAACTGATGTAGTAACAGCACAGTGGAAAGACTTGACCCCAAATGATGGTAACCCTGACCTGACCCTAGCTGCCATGACACTGAAAAAGAACGCCACCTACAATGTAGCAGTTACATTTCTAGATGAAACTAAGAGCCCTGTGGAGGATATTACCGAAGAGGTACAGGAACGCTCGAACTTTCACTTGGTATGTTACACCCCTGCCGCTAGCCTTAATGTAGCAGTACAACGTACAGATTTGGACAACAGTACACCTCAGATGCCATTGGGTTTGAAAACTAGGTTTACTACAGGTGGCGCTAGTGCTGGTGCGTTGCAGGTAGCATTGCATCACCAGCCATCTGGTAAAAATGGAACTGACTGCAGTATAGGTTCTACAGACGTAGACGTGAATTTCGCTGTAACGCTTCAATAACTACAGTTGCTCACTGTAATGACAATAAAAATCGGGGCTATTCTTTATTGATAAGATAGCCCCGATTTTTTATAGGTTGAATTAGCGTAGTTTAGTGACTTTCTAGAGCACCCAAATATCTTTCAGCATCTAGTGCTGCCATACAGCCTGTTCCAGCAGCACTCACAGCTTGGCGGTATATTTTATCTTGTACATCTCCGCAAGCGAAAACACCATCTATGTTGGTTTTGGTAGATCCTGGTTGGGTTATCAAGTAGCCTTGTTCATCCATATCCAGTACATTATTAAATAAGCTGGAGTTAGGTTGGTGGCCTATAGCGACAAAGAATGCTTTTACTGGAACAATACTTTCTTCGTTTGTTTTGTTATTGAGTATTTTAACACTGTCCACTTTGTTTTCGCCCAATACTTCTAGGGTTTCAGTATTCCAGTAGACTTTTATATTTTCAGTTTTCAGTACACGAGCCTGCATTACTTTGCTGGCGCGCATTTCCTCTTTTCTCACAAACATGTGAACGGTGGTACAAAGTTTAGATAAGTAAAGCGCCTCTTCGCAAGCCGTATCACCTGCACCAACAATGGCAACTTCTTGGTTTTTGAAGAAGAAACCATCGCACACTGCACAAGCAGAAACGCCATGACCATTCAAACGCTGTTCGGATTCTAGACCGAGCCATTTTGCAGATGCACCAGTAGCAATTATGACGGAGTCTGCCTCTATCCATTTTTCTTCATCTATCTCCACTTTGAATGGGCGCACTGAGAAATCAACTTTCGTAGCCATTCCCCATCTTATATCTGCACCCATACGCTGGGCTTGTTGTTCGAAATCTACCATCATTTGTGGTCCCATGATGCCATTGGGATAGCCAGGGTAGTTTTCAACTTCTGTAGTTATGGTTAATTGTCCGCCAGGTTGCATTCCCTGGTATAATACTGGTTTTAGATTGGCTCTTGCCGCATATATGGCCGCAGTATATCCTGCGGGTCCAGAGCCTATTATCAGGCAATGTACTTTTTCTGTTTCGTTCATTTTAAAGCGTGTGTTAGTGATGTTTTACTTTTTAATTATGTTCTGGCGAAGGTAAAGGTGCGAAATTTTTGGCAAACAAATTGTGACTGTGCTTTTATGCAGGTATACTAAAAACCTATCTGGCCACAATCACTGTTTTGGAGTAAACTCCATACCCACCCCATACTCCGACAGCTCCATTTTTTATGTTCGATGTAGGGTTTATAGGTGAAGAAAATGGGTTGCCTACAGCATTTTTTGCAAAGTCCAGTGTATTCCAGAAGTCGTATACACCTTTGTCTATAGCACACCACTTGAGCGTAACCCGCTCGCCAGGGAAGAAGTAAATAAGTGAGTCTCTGTTTCTGTTACTGCCATCATTCTGAAAACCTGCTGCTAAGCCGATGTTATTTATGGTTTTACCATTTACTATTTCGTCACTAAAGTTGGTGGAGGGAAAAAAAGCGTCATTTCCTCTTTGTGTGAAACAGCGTACAAAATCGCCAAGTGTATCGGGATCGGAATAATTTACAAAAAGTTGTAAAGCGCTATCGGGTGTGTTATCTCCTGCAAATAAAGGTGTCTCGAACCACATAGTATCAAAACCTTGTGGTGTGGGTATTTTGGTGGCAGAAGTATATGTTTTTCCACCGTATGTTATTTTGAGTTCATAAGTTTTGCCGTTTTCACCTAACATCAAGTTACTGCTATCAATGCTGTAAACATAGTATTTAAATGCTGTGCCGGTATCAAACGAGTACTCTTTGAGGGTTATTGTTCTGTTACCATCTGATATTTCAATTTTGGCATCATGCAAAAAACTGTTTTCCAGTGTAGCTAAATCTACCTTTGAAAAGAAACCAACAGTAGAGGTTAGTATTACATAAGGGGGGCCATTGGTTTCTATGCCGCCCTGCACCACAACTTGTGGTGGTGAACTGGCAAGGTTTATACTTACTTCTTTTTCGCAAGAGGCTAACGAAAGCATTAATAGCACTATCATCCACACTCCCCAGTTCTTTTTTTTGTATTCTGCTTTCATGCTTATTTTTCTTTTTATCTGCTGCTTATACTATTCGGGTTTTTGTTTTTACTATGCTTTGCGATAATCAATTTATATAACTGCCATCAGGTCCATACATAACGGGTAGTAACTTGTGATATTGTTCGAAATAATCGTAACCTTTTTTCAGTGTAGCCCAAAACTGTTGTTTAGCTGCATTGCCGGGATAACTGGTCATTAAATAGTTGATACCTCTGCTGTGCATGTGAGTGGGGTAGATGTGCACAGGTATGAACTCTTGTCCATTCAGTTTGGCGCTCAAGCACAGGGTATATATTTCCTTGATTCCTTGGTCTGTCATGGGTAAGCAGCCCACTGTAAGGCAACTGCCATGAATGTATATGTCGCCACCGGTACGCGTACTGCCTAGTATACGATCGGAATAATTAGGATAGTTTATTAGTAAGGACAAATAGTACTCGCTTTGGGCATTATATTCATCTATAAAGTAGTATCCCTCAGGTACTTGTTTGTCGCCTTGTTGTCTTTTAGGGCCAAGTTTGCCGGAGATAGCGCAGATGTTGTAAGTTTTCACCTTTTTGTAAGCTTCACTTGCTTCATTTCTTGCCCATAGTTCCAATTCATTTTGCGATTTGAAAGCTCTTAGAAAAATCTCGTTTGGTGGCCAGTTTAGTTTATTTGATGCAAAAATTCTTTGAAGTGTATCTTCATATTCTTTCCATGCTGTGCGTACACGTTCATGAGAAAATTGGTGTTCTTTGAATGTTTCACCTCTGTTCTGGGCAGTAGCATGATACTGGGTAGAAAGCGCTGAAACTACAAGTAATATAATTTGAGATAGTTTTCTTTTCATGGTACACCTTCCTATACAGTCATTCAAAAGTACTGCAAGAATGTTAAATAATATCTTAAATTGGCAGCTACTGTTTGACGATAAATGATTTGTTCTACTTTTGTAGAGTGATTAGTCAATCATGATAGACAAACAGACAGAAATACTAAAAGCAGCATTGAGGCTATTTGTAGAGAATGGTTTTCATGGTACACCCACTAGCCTTATTGCTAAGGAGGCTGGGGTAGCTAATGGTACCTTGTTTCATTATTTCAGTACTAAGGAGGAACTAATAGTTTCATTGTATGTAGCTATAAAGAAGCATCTTAGCGCTTGTATGGCTATTGAAGAAAAGTCTGAGGCTAGTTTGAAAGAACAGTTGAAAAATATATACATCACTGCGCTGACTTGGGGTATAGACAACACTACTGAGTTTAGATTCATACAGCAGTTTATTAGTTCACCTTATTTATTGAAACTAGCGCCTGAAGAAATACAGCAGAAGAACAATAAGATACTTCAGTTATTTCAGGAAGGGATAGATGGACAAATTATAAAAAATATGCCAATAGATTTGATAAACACTTTGGTTAACAGTCATTTATTTGGTGTGAGTCAGTATATCAACCAATCTCAATTGGCAGCTCAACAGCAAGAGAATATTATTAATAGTTCTTTTGAACTCATTTGGGATATGATAGCGCTTTGATATTTTTTTGACAAGACAATAGACTGATTAGTCGGTCGCAATTTCAAATCAGGATAAAGGTGATAAATGATTGTAAAAAATAAATTTCTAAAAACAGTAAAAATGATTCTAATTAGTATCGCAATGTTAGTAGTTGCGCTTGTGGTAGTGACATGGGTGTATATGCAACAGCCACAATTTGGGAAAGTACCAGAGGGTGAAAGATTGGCGAGAATTCAGAAGTCGCCCAACTACAGGGATGGTGCTTTTCAAAATAGAAGCTTTACTCCAGACTTGGCAGAAGGTGTGAGTTATTACAAAGTAATAAAAGATTTTATTTTTGGTAAAAGTAAGCGTGCAGCACCAGCAACGGTATTGCCTGGCGAAAAAACAGACCTTAAAAATCTAAATCCTGACGAGGATATTATAGTCTGGTTTGGGCATTCATCTTATTTTATGCAAATAGGTGGTAAGCGTATACTAGTAGACCCTGTGTTTAGCGGCAATGCATCGCCTCTAAGTTTTACTACTCGGAGTTTTGATGGTGCAGATATTTACACGACGGAAGATATGCCTGAAATAGATTTCTTATTTATCTCGCATGATCATTATGATCATCTGGACTATAAAACCATAAAACAGATGCAACCGAAAGTGAAATTGGTTGTTACTGGTTTAGGGGTAGGAGCTCATCTTGAATACTGGGGATATGACGCAGCGCAAATAAAGGAGCTAGACTGGAATGAACATTTGGATTTGGGCAATGGGTTTGAAGTGAATACTGTATCTGCTAGGCACTTTTCGGGTCGTGGTTTTAAGAGAAATGGCACTTTGTGGACCTCTTTTGTATTCACTACACCATTCGGTAAATTGTTTCTGGGTGGTGACTCTGGATACGATACCCACTTTGCTGAAATTGGTGAGAAATTTGGACCGTTTGATTTGGTTATTCTTGAAAATGGTCAGTATAATGAATCATGGAAATACATCCACATGATGCCCGAGCAAGTTGTGCAAGCAGCAATAGATTTGAAGGCACGTAAACTATTTCCAGTACATTGGGCAAAGTTTACGTTATCCTTGCACGACTGGGATGAGCCAATAAACAGAGTGCTAAAAGAAACCCACCGACGCAATATGCCTGTAATGCACCCACGTATAGGGCAGGCAGTGAATCTTACAGATACACTTACACATGACAGATGGTGGGATGGTCATAAATAAAAATGGAAAACTACTATCTGTAACGCCGAGGTGGATGAACACCCAGTGTTTTGCGATACATATTCCTTTCTTCATCAAAAAACTGAAAACCGAAATTAACGCTAAGGTCCACAAAAGAACCGGGTCCGGTAGTGTAAAAAAGGTTGCGGTTATAGTCTTCGGCCTTTTCTACTAATTGAGAGAATCTAAGGCCAGCATTGCCCTCTATGAAAAAATGCCCGAAGTTGTATCGTTTACCTACGCCAGCAGCAGCAAAAGCATAGCCACCGGGGCTATTGTACTTTGTTTCCCATCCGCTGAAATAGGGCTTGGGCTCGTATGTGGCATTTCCAAAACCTAATTTGCCATAGAAGAATGCCTCTGATTTTTCAAAACTGCGAAAATAGTGATGAAATTCGGCCGATACTTGATAACCGGGAAAGAACCCCCAATACCATCTATACCCTAGAAGGAAAGAGTTTTCCTGACTAACCCTGTATTGTGCTTTGAGGCCAGCCTTTGATAGTACACTTAATGGATTGGAGAAATGAATAGACAGTCTAGGTGCGAGATATTGAGCAGATACCCTGCGGCTATTTACCGCACAGAAAAATAAAAGTAAGATGGGTAAAATATGGGTTTTCTTCATTGTACCAAAGCTGCGTAGCGGGTTTCCGTTTTAGTTGTCTGCTTACAAATATCGTGTATGTATCTCAACAATTATAGAGCCCAATAAATTTAGTATAAAAAAACAATGTTTATCCAGCAAATATTCGCTCGAGTGCCCATGCTTTTAGTAGTCTTTCCTCCCATTCACTTTCTGCCACACTGTCGTACGTAATTGCCCCGCCAGTTTCGTAGGTAAGCAAATGTGATATACTGTTGTAAAATAGACTTCTGATAATAACATTAAAATCAAAATCGCCATTGGGTGTTATGTAGCCTACTGTTCCTGAAAAGAGCTCTCTGCTATTGTGTTCGTAAGTGTCTATCAGCTCCATTACTTTATACTTAGGGGCACCTGTCATACTACCCATTGGGAATGTAGTGCGTATAGCTTCTGTAAAAGGGGTATTAGGGTTCATTTTTCCACTTACTGTAGATATCATTTGATGAACCTGTGGAAAACTATAAATGCCAAATAGTTCGTCAACTGTTACAGTACCAGGTACACAACACCGCGCAAGGTCATTACGTGTAAGATCTACAATCATTACATTTTCTGCTCTTTCTTTTGTGCTATGTAGCAGATCGTTTTTTAGTTTGTTATCTGCTTCAGTATCATCACTGCGTCTGGCTGTGCCTTTTATGGGTTGTGATAGTATCTGATCTCCCTGTTTACGAAGGTATCGCTCGGGGCTGGCACACATCAAGTGAAGATGATTGAGGCGATAGTATGCTGCAAAAGGAGCTGGGGAAAGTTTGTTAAGTGCATCAAAAACGAGTACTGGGTCTACATCTGCGTTGGAGCAGCTAGCACCTGTACAGTAGTTTATTTCATAGCAGTCGCCATCTCTTATGTGCTGTCTCAGTTGGTTGATAGTGTTAGTGTAGTGTTCTTTGTTGGTAGTAGGAGTAAAGCTCAATTTTGATAGCTCCTTACTTTTTGATTGTAGCTCGTCCGAATGTATAATTGCTTTATAGATCGTTTCGGCATCTTCAAAGGTTTCAATGGTTATTGTGTCTTTAGCACTGCTGATATAACAAACAGTATTTGGAACAAAAAACTGGCACAAAGGAAACCCGTGTATAGGTTTGTGTGTTGATTTGAGTTTTGGTTCGAGTATGTTTTTGTAGTCATAATTGATATGACCAAACATCCAATCAGGGTGCGAATTATGTACTTCTTCCAGCTGCCTTAGTGCGTCTTGTCCATCATTGGCAACCATTTGTGCTGCACCTACCGCTAGCAAACATTCGTATCTACTGTAGGTAGAAGCGTAGCTGTTGCTATCTAAAAAAGCAAGGACGCTGAATTGTTTTGCCCAATTCAGCATTCTTGCTTTTAATTTACCTGATTCTTCAGGCGAAATGTTATATACTTTAATACTCCTTTGCAACGGGTGGGATTGATGAAATAAGTAAGGATGCTGATTCTATATCATTAGCTTACTGCATTCAGCCCAAGTAACGCAGTGAAGCACTAAAAATCATCATCATCGTCGTCAAATCCACCAGAGCCTTCACTGAAGAAGCCGAGATCTTTGAATTCGTCGTCAACATCAAAGTCGTCATCTTTTGCTGACTTTTTCTTAGGCGATTTTGATTTTGATTTTGGCAAATCAAATTCTTCGAATTCTTTTTCAATATCGAAGTCGTCTTCATCTTTATTGAAGTCATCATCCTCTTCGATATCATCGATGTCATCATCGTCATCGTCGTCATCATCTACTGTTTTCTTCTTTTTAGATGAGGGTGCTGCTTTTTTTGACGGTTTAGCGGGAACCTCGTCCAAATCATCTTCTAATTCGTCATCCTCATCCACTTGACTTTTTTTAGTCTTTGGTGCACTTTTTTTAGATGCCGGAGCTGCGTCTTTTGCTGCGCTCTTTTTGGTTGCTACTTTCTTACTTGGATTTGATTTCATAGCTCTTAATCTTGATGCCGTAAAATTTTATTAGTTTGATGAAATTGCCAAATTTTTTTTGAGTGCAATGTTATATTTTTTATTATCAAATAACTATTAGCTGGTCTCTACCTGTGCCATTAGAAATATGAGAAATCTTTGTGTTTAGGTACTGCTCTATAAACGTACAATAATCTTTAAAGGTTTGTGGTAATTCATCGTAGTTATTACATTCACTTATGGGTCTTTCCCAACCATCAAATGTACTATACACTGGTGTAATAGGAGCATCACAAATGTCAAAAGGCATTTGCGCGGTAGTCTCTCCGTTTACAGTGTAAGCTATGGCTGCCTTAATTGGGCTGAAGGTATCCATCACATCAGTTTTGGTGATGATTAGTTTGGTTACTCCGCTCAGCATAACCGCATATCGAAGTGCTACTAGGTCTATCCAACCACATCTACGAGGCCTACCAGTAGTAGCCCCAAATTCATGACCTGCTGCGCGTAAAGCTTCGCCAGTAGCATCTTCTAGCTCAGTAGGGAAAGGTCCGCTACCTACTCTTGTACAATATGCTTTAGTAATGCCATAAACCTCGCCAATACGAGAAGGTGCGACACCTAATCCACTACATACACCAGCGGCTATTGTATTGGATGAGGTTACGAATGGATAGGTGCCAAAGTCAATATCCAGCATGCTGCCTTGCGCACCTTCGGCTAGTATTTTTTTACCGGCTTTTAAATGTTCATCCAACCAATACTCCGCATTTACAATCTGCAAAAAGCGCATACGCTCCACTGCTTCAAAGAATGGCTGCTCCCATTGTTCCCATTCTATTGCTGATCCAGGGTATTGACGCAGCATTTGTAGGTGCTTCTGTTTTAGCTTATTGTATTTGTCCATAAAGTTTGGCGATAGTATGTCGCCAACTCTTAGTCCATTTCTGCCAGTTTTATCCATATAGGCAGGTCCAATTCCTTTGAGGGTAGAGCCTATTTTATCTGCTCCTTTTGCCGACTCTGATGCAGCATCTAATGCTCTGTGGGTAGGAAGTATGAGGTGTGCCTTTTGTGATACAAATAATCGTTTGAGGAGGTCTGGGCAAAGTGGAAGAATTTTTTCTACTTCTGCTTTTAGGGTAACCGGGTCTATAACCACTCCATTGCCTATAAGATTCAGGCAATGTGTTTGGAAAACGCCAGAGGGAATCGTGTGCAATACTACTTTTTTACCGTCGATGTACAGTGTGTGTCCAGCGTTTGGACCGCCCTGAAATCGGGCAATAATATCATACTTACTAGCAAGGAAATCTACTATTTTCCCCTTGCCTTCGTCGCCCCATTGCAATCCCAACAAAATATCTATCATACTATTGGTTGAATTAATCTGGCTGCTGTGCCAGATGAAAAATAAAATCAGACATCAAAAGTAAAACTTAGTGTTTGAAAAAGTGAACAATACTTACTCATAAAAATATTTTTTTATTGGGTTGAAGGGTATATATTCCCAGCTTTTTGAAGCATTGTAGTTTTTCAGTTTTCTTTCTAATGTGAAACCTAAATAACAATCATTTTTCCTTGCAATACAATGACAAACAACCTGATTATTGTCATTAAACCAGCTATCGAGTGAAGCTATTTTTGGAAAAAAATTATAGATGAACCTCACTCACGATCAGTTGCTGACTAAATACAACATTCCCGTGCCACGATACACAAGTTATCCTACGGTGCCTTATTGGAAGGAATGTGAAAATCCAGCAGCTTGGTTGGAGGCTTTTAGATGTGATTTTTCAGCACTAGCTGTTGAAGATGGTTTTAGTTTATACATTCACTTGCCATTTTGCGAGTCGTTGTGTACTTATTGCGGATGCAACAAAAAAATCACTAAAAATCATGCTGTTGAAGACGAGTATATTTCTGCAATTCACAAAGAGTGGCAGCAATATTTGTCACTCATGTCTCATACACCTGTGCTGAGAGAACTACATCTAGGGGGCGGCACACCAACTTTTTTTAAGCCCGAAAATTTGAAACGTTTATTGCAGCCTATTTTAGCAACTTGCCAAATTCACCTGCAGCATGAGTTTAGTTTTGAAGGTCATCCCAACAATACTTCGGCCGAACATTTGCAAACATTGTTTGATCTTGGTTTCAGGCGAGTGAGTTATGGTGTTCAAGACAATGATGAAGAGGTGCAACGCATCATCAACCGGATTCAGCCATTTGAAAATGTACAATCAGTAACAGAAAAAGCCCGAGAAATTGGATACAGTTCAGTCAACTTTGACCTTATTTATGGGTTGCCCAAACAGACACCCGAAAGTATAAAGCGGACTATTTCTCAAACCATTTCGTTAAGGCCCGACAGGGTGGCATTTTATAGCTATGCTCATGTACCCTGGACGAGCAGGGGACAACGACTTTTTGATGAGAGTGATTTGCCAGGGTCGGCAGACAAACTTGCTTTATATCAAACAGGAAGGCAAATGTTTCTAGATGCGGGCTATATAGACGTCGGTATGGATCATTTTGCACTGCCAGATGACGATTTGAGTAGGGCATTGCTGCAGGGTAGACTACACCGTAGTTTTATGGGGTACACTACACAGTGCACAGAAATACTAATAGGGTTGGGCGTTTCTGCAATTAGCACATCTCCTAGTGCTTATGCTCAAAACGAAAAAACACTGCATAATTACTATACCCTTACGAATGAGGGGGAATGTGCGGTGAAGAAAACTTGTATCAGAAGTGAAGAAGACAAACGTTTTGGTCAATACATACTCGATATTAGCTGCAATGGGGGCACTAGTTATAACGCTGAAGATGCTGATACTTTAGCTGACTACACATTGCCAGTACTCAGCAATATGGAAAAAGATGGTTTGCTGGTGTCTACAGCAACTGGTGTATCGCTTACCAATATTGGTAAGAATTATGTGCGTAATGTGTGTAGTGCTTTCGACCTGCATTTGCAAAAGAATAGACCAGACATCGTAAAGAGGGTTTTCAGTCAGTCAGTGTAGGTAATTACCGGACAATAAATCAGAGATGTCAAAAAATATTTTATTTTTCAATAAATTTACGTATCTTTGTGTCTCATTATTTAAAAACAGTAAAATGCAAGAAGGTACAGTAAAATTTTTCAATGGAACTAAAGGATTTGGTTTCATTAGCCCATCTAACGGTGGAGAAGACATTTTCGTTCACGTTTCAGGTCTTTATGATGAAATTCGTGAAAACGATAAAGTTTCTTATGAAGTTCAAAATGGTAAGAAAGGTTTAAATGCAGTTAACGTTAGAGTTCTCTAATTTATTCATAAAGAATCATTTGGAAAGGGTGTCTTGCTAAAAGGCACCCTTTTTTAATGCCAAAATACCTATCATCTAAGGGTGAACGTAGGATTAATAACTGATTTCGATTGTCATAAACACCCAAACAGCCATAAGGTCATTACTCAGAGTTCGTAGTACATCTCTTATAGTAAGCTGGTCGATTTTAGGCAGTTCATGTTGCCTATGCTGAAGGTGGGGTTGTTGTTGATTTGGTGTTGCTTTTTTTACTCTTGATGGTGGTTTTGCCAGCCTTTTTTGCTTTTTCGGGTTTAGTGGCTGTTATCACCCGTACATATACATGTTTTATGTTGCCGTTGCCTTTGTCAGTAAGCCTTTCATCGAGTTCAAAAACACCCGTACTTTTGAGCAGCAGGGCTAGTTTTTTGTAACCAAAGTTTCTAGGATCGAAATCTGGTTGTTTTTTAATTATCAGGTTGCCTACTTCTCCCAGAAAAGCCCATCCTCCCTCATCCGCCATGTCTGTAATAGAGGTCGATATCAGCGATATTATATCGCCATCTACTTTCTTTACAAGTTCAGTTGTTTCAATTTCAACTGGAGTTTCAGAGATTACTTCTTTGTTATGGCTTTTTGTTTTAGGGGCTGATAGTATTTCTATATAAATGAATTTGTCGCAAGAAACTATAAAAGGCTCTGGAGTCTTTTTTTCACCCATACCTATTATTTTCATACCCGCCTCGCGCAGGCGTAATGCCAGCCGTGTGAAGTCGCTATCGCTTGAAATAATACAAAATCCGTCTACTTTACCAGTGTACAGTATGTCCATGGCGTCTATTATCATGGCAGAGTCAGATGCATTTTTGCCCTGTGTGTAGCTGTATTGCTGAATAGGAGTAATAGCGTTTTCTAGCAGCACATTTTTCCACCTAGTCACGTGTGGCTTCGTCCAGTCTGCATATATCCGTTTGAAGGTAGGATTACCATATTTGGCTATTTCAGCCATCATTTCCTTGATGTTGGATGATGGTACATTTTCTGCATCTATAAGCACCGCCAGTCGCAGTTCGCTATTGGTTTGCATATGTTCGGCTGTTTTTTGTTAGTCAGTTTGGTCGGGAATGGAATATGCCCTTACTTATAGTAATTTTATTACTTCCATGTTATAGCCATAGATTGTTTAGAGCTTGCTTGGTATACCAGTATTTTTTCCCCCATAAACGTACTGTTATTCAATACATTTATGGCATTGTGTGCCATGCCTGCATCTGGCATTTCTATATATCCAAAACCTCTAGAGCGCTTGGTTATTTCGTCTAGCATCAATTTTGACTTAGAGATACTTCCAAATTTGCCAAATAAATCGGTAAGGTCTTTACCAGTAGTAGCTTTACTCAGGTTGCCTATAAATAAAATCATAGTAATAGTTTGTTTTTAAGAACAACCAACCTGCTTGCCCTATACAAATGTACCCTAATTATCCATAATTGAATGTATTAATATTGCGGTGTTTTGTATGTACTTCAATTTCAGTAAGTAGTAGGTACTCATTATGTGTAGGTAATAGCTTCAAGTATATCAAAACCTGAATGGTTAAAAAAAATGTAACAGCTACAATACATTTACTGTGTTTACTGATTTTAGTTACATTTGTTCAGAACAAATTTCGCCCATGACATTACTATCCATTTTGCTGTTACAGATCGATACTGCTGTTAGTACTGTTGCAGCTGTAGCTCCGCCAGCACCAGAGAAAATTTCGTTGTTCAATCTCCTTATGGAAGGTGGTGCTATCATGGTGCCGCTTTTGTTATGCTCCGTAATAATGGTTTATGTATTTGTAGAGCGCTTGTTGCATATACGTAAAGCTTCAGCAGTAGATCCTACCCTGACGGTGAGGGTGGTGCAGGCTATAGAAACTGGTAACATTCAGGGGGCGATTAGTGCCTGCAAGGGTAGCGCTACTTCAGTATCAAGAGTGCTAGAAA
This sequence comes from Sphingobacteriales bacterium, assembly GCA_027484425.1. Taxonomy (GTDB): domain Bacteria; phylum Bacteroidota; class Bacteroidia; order Chitinophagales; family Chitinophagaceae; genus Nemorincola. The sequence goes on along the minus strand of JAIXSZ010000046.1, from coordinate 21,118 downwards.
AAGGTATAGGTAGGTTGGGTAAACCAATTGATTATATCGAAAAATCAATGGAAAACACAGGAAGACTGGAGGTATACCAACTCGAGAAAAACGTATCTATTCTTTCCACTATCGCTGGTATTGCTCCTATTTTTGGATTTTTGGGTACCATCGCAGGTATGATTATACTGTTTTTTAATGTGCAACATCAAGGTTTTTCGCTTGAAACTATAGCTGGTGGTATTTACACAAAGATGGTAACATCGGCAGTAGGACTTATCATTGGTTTATTGGCCTATGTAGGGTATGCATATTTGAATGCGCAGATCAATAAGGCAGTGAATAAAATAGAGTCAGCTTCTGTAGAATTTCTGGATAGTATTCAGCAACCAAACAACTAATTACACCAAGAACAACAGATGAATATAAAAAGACGTTTAGCGCACGACCCTCAGGGCCATTCATCAGCTTTGAACGACATATTGTTCATACTGCTGTTGTTCTTCCTAATTATTTCTACACTCGCCAACCCCAATGTGGTGAAATTGAGTATACCCAAGGCCCAAAGTGACACTAAGGCAAAACAAACAGTAGTAGTTTCGGTGAATGACAAACAAGAGTTTTTTATTGGCACCAAGCCTGTTTACGTAGACTCGTTAAAACCATTCATCGCTGCTGCCATCGCTAAGTCGCAGGATGCGGAACCAACAGTCGTAATCAACGCCGACAAACAAGCTACAGCCGACAACATAGTAGCCATTATGCGTGCTGCTCATGAGCTTAACTTGCGTACCGTACTAGCTGTAGATAATAACAATAGGTAGCGAAGCTTTAGTTGTAAAGTATACTTCATTGTTTGTTTTCGATGGAGGTGCACTTCATTTTAAAGTTCCATGGCTTCCATAGCCTCACCTACTACAAAAAAACTACCTGTGATAAGCAGTATATCATCAATTTTCATTGCTGTTCTAGCAGCAGTTAATGCTTGTGCGACAGTAGGGTAGGCGTTGCCGCTTAGTCCCGCATGCTCTCCTGCGGTTTTCAATTCATTGGCAGGCAGTGCTCTGGGTATGCTGGCATTACTGAAGTAGTAAGTGGCATCCTTGGGGTATAGTGCCAATGCTTCGGCTACTTCTTTGTCTTTCACAAATCCTGTCAGTATATGTGTGGTGCGGCTAGTGTTGCCGTCTTTGCTTAGTACTTGCAATTGTTGCATTACTTCGGTTATGCCGGCGGTATTGTGAGCTACATCACAAATTATCATCGGCTTTTCTTGTAGCCATTCCCATCTTCCGCGTAGTCCAGTTGTTTTCTTTACTTTACTAAGAGCATGCATTGCGGCTGCAAAGGTTAGTTTCCATCCTTGATGGCATAATAGCTCTACTGCAGTTAATATTGTTTTGAGGTTATGTTGCTGGTACTGACCTTGCAAGTCTGTGTGCAAGTCATACATTTCCATTTTGGCATTGTTTACTGCCTTGTAGTAGCTGTATTTTGCATCTTGCTTTACTCTTACCATTCCCCATAGCGACTGCGCATAGTGCAGTGTGCTCTGTTTGTGAACAGAGTGCTCAAAAAATACTCTTTCAGTTTCAGGATGTTGTTCACCTATTACTACAGGTATCCCTGGTTTTATTATGCCAGCTTTTTCACCAGCTATTTCGGCAAGAGTGTTGCCTAGCAGGTCTTTGTGGTCATAACTAATATTAGTGATTACAGATAGCACTGGAGTAATCACATTGGTACTATCTAGCCTTCCACCCAGTCCGGTTTCTATTATGGCTATATCTACTTGTTCTTGTGCAAAATATTCAAATGCCATAGCCACTGTAATCTCAAAAAAAGAAGGGGCTATTTCTTCTATCAGTGGCTTTATCTTGTCTGTAAACGACACTACCCATTCTTTGCTGATGGGTGCACCATTGATGCGTATACGCTCTCTGAAGTCCACCAAATGTGGGGATGTGTACAGCCCTGTTTTGTAACCAGCATCTTGTAGTATTGCTGCAAGCGAATGACTTACACTACCTTTTCCGTTGGTGCCAGCAATATGCACTGATTTAAACTTCAATTGAGGATTGCCCAGTGCAGCACATAATTTCAGTGTATTGGTGAGGTCTGGTTTCAAGGCTGCTTTTCCTATTCTCGAGAACATGGGCAATCGCTCATACAAGTATTCAAGAGTAGTAGCATAAGTAGTAGCTAATTCCATTTCTGTCTATCGGCGTGTTTTGAAAACAATGGTGACATCCCCGAATTGCTGAGGTTCTGGTCCGTCGCTTTTGCTGAAGCGTGCACTGCTCAGCTTTTCTAATGCTATTTTGGTGAGGTGTGCACCAGATGAACTTTTTACACGTTTATCTACAATATTGCCATTCCGGTCTACAGTAACATGTATCACTACTTTACCGCTTTCCTGAAATTCAGCCTCAAATTTATCTGGCGATATATGCCTGCCAGACAGGGTATGACCTATACCTCCAGTGCCATTGCCAGGTACCCCAGTATAGTTTTCTGCTCCAGGGGTGCCACCAGGCACGCCTCTGTCGCCATCTCCAGTTGTATTGCCCTCACTTTTGCCATTCATATCTTGTAGAGAGCTATTGCCTCCTTTGCCCACATCGCCCGGATAAGTATATCTGGGGTTAGGTTGCGATTTGCCTTTTTCAGTTGCATCAGATCTTCCGTCTTTCTTGCTTTCATTGTTTATTACTGGTGCATCTGCTGCCGCAGATTTCAGAATGTTGCTAGGAACACTACTCCGCATTGCAGTGGTTTTATAAACTACAGTAGCTTGGAAATCGGAAGGGGCTTTTTTCGACATTGGCTGGTCATTGCCACTACCATCCTCACTGGTACCTAGGTTTACTTCAAGCCCTCCACCTTCGTCAGTTACTGTCTCAGTAGGTAGGGTGTAAGAAAGTAGTATGAAAAACAATAACAAAAGCGCATGTATAGCTACAGTCCACGCTAGTGCCTTGTTGTTAATAATGGGTTGTTTATTCTGTTGCAACGCTATCATTGGTCTGATGAGCTAATAGTGATTGTGAAGTAAGTCTCTTACAAAAATAACAGAAAATAGATATGGCTGTTCATATTATTACTGTATTAGCGTGTTTATTAACACTTTTATTCTGCTAAGGTGCAGCAAAGCGCCGTAGATTGTTTTTCTGAGTTACATTTATGTGATATTTTTTGTGTAACATCAACTCAAGCAACGTATCTTTGTGTCTACAGGAAAAAATTTCTGATAAATATCCGAAATATTTTTTTGAATGATAAAATGTTTGACTTACCTTTGCACTCCATTTTAATTTATTACTAACGTAAGCAATGCCTACAATACAGCAATTAGTACGTAAAGGCCGTGAGCAGATACGGACAAAGTCGAAATCCCGCGCACTGGATGCGTGTCCACAACGCCGTGGCGTGTGTACCCGTGTATACACAACTACGCCTAAAAAACCAAACTCCGCGCTGCGTAAAGTAGCTAAAGTTCGTCTCACTAACAAAGTAGAGGTGATCGCATACATACCCGGAGAAGGTCACAACCTGCAGGAGCACTCAATAGTGCTTATCCGCGGTGGTCGTGTTAAAGATCTTCCTGGTGTTCGTTATCATATTGTACGTGGTGCGCTCGATACTGCAGGTGTAAAAGACCGTAAGCAGAGTCGCTCTAAGTATGGTACGAAAAAGGAAAAAGCGAAAGGTGGAGCAAAACCAGCAGGTAAAAAATAATTTCTAACTCTTTAATTTAAGCCAATCATCAGATGAGAAAGGCACAGGCAAAAAAATTACCGTTAGCACCGGATCCAAAATTTAACGATAAAAATGTAACTCGTTTCGTTAACTGTCTTATGTGGGGTGGTAACAAAACTGTTGTTCTAAGCGCATTCTACGATGCTCTTGACAAAGTTTCTAAAATCACTAATGAAGATGGTTATGAAATTTGGAAAAAAGCATTGAACAACGTTACTCCCGCTGTAGAGGTACGTAGTCGCAGAATAGGTGGTGCTACTTTCCAAATACCATCAGAAGTTCGTCCAGATCGTAAAATTTCATTGAGCATGAAATGGTTGATTCGTTTCTCTCGTGAGCGTAACGGTAAAACTATCGCTGACAAACTGGCTAACGAAATCATTGCAGCATCTAAGGGTGAAGGTGGTGCTTTCAAAAAGAAAGAAGATACGCACCGTATGGCTGAAGCTAACAAAGCGTTCTCTCACTTCAAAATCTAACTCAATAGATATTTAATATACTGTTAGCCCTGCCATATGGTGGGGCTAATTTGTTGTGTTTAAAGGTGTTTTTTTTTCTCATAAATTGAAGCTAACAATAGTGTACCTGCCACCTTTTTCCGAGTATGGAAATGATGTTATTTAAGTTGTTTCATGGCATTGGTTATTATTTTGGTGTTTTGTCTAAAAATTTCGGTCGTCCATGTATTCAAATAGTTTTTGTTCCCTCTTCCAATAGCTACTCTTTTTTCATTAATACATGCTATAGTTATAAATGTATATTAGCGAAAAGTATTTGTGCAATAGGATTATTGAAGTTAATTCGTTTTCAGAATTTGGGATTTTTTACATATCATCAAAGTGTTAAAAACAGTAAAAAATAAAAAATATGTAATTCGTAGCGCCAAATTGTGACTTACGTACACTAGTTTATTACTAACAATTGGGTAATAATATTTTAAGTCAATTCATCTTTTTGTTTGTTTTTACAATTCCATTTTGTTAAATTTGGCGTTACTATTACGCTAATGTTATTATTTAGGCATAAATCAATGCCGAAATAACGGATAATAACTTAGTGATAATACTCCCTATCTCTTTGTAGGCAAGGCTTTACGGCCTTTGCATGTTATAGTTAGTTCCAATATTTAGCTTAATAAAACCAATTGAATATGAGACGAATTAGTTTACTCTTCCTATTACTCTGTTTGAGTATGGCTGGTTACGCACAGGTAACCTTCAATTACACGGGTTCTATGCAAACCTACACAGTGCCAGCTGGAGTCACTTCCATAGGTGTGGATGTAGCAGGTGCGCAAGGTGGGAACTTTTCAAGTCCAGCCGCTGCTGGTGGTCTTGGCGGTCGCGCGCAAGGCACAGTAGCAGTAACTCCGGGACAGGTTATTTTCATTTACGTTGGTCAACAAGCTGCATCTAGCTCTTGTGGATCTGGTTCTGTAGGTGGAGGCAATAGTGGTGGTGGTGCTGACGGTGGCAATGCCAATCCAACTGGTTGTGGAGGCTCTGGAGGTGGAGGTTCGTCAGATATTCGTACAGTATCTGGTTCTACTACAGCATCTTTAAATAGTCGTCTGCTTGTAGGTGCTGGTGGCGGTGGATCTGCTTGGAGTTGTGGAGGAGAATTTGGTGGTTCAGGTGGTGGACTAACGGGTGGTACAAGTGTAAACTGTGGGACTTATAACTCTGCTTCGTGTGGATTTCCTGGAACACAAACTGCTGGTGGCGCAGGTGCGGCAGGTGCTTCTGCAGGCGTCTTTGGTCGTGGTGGAAATGGCGGGACAGGCTATGCTGCTGGTGGCGGCGGTGGCTGGTATGGCGGTGGTGGTTCGCAAAACGGAGGTGCATGCGGTGGTTCTTCCTACATAGCTGGTACTGGTGTTACTGGTGGTACTACTACTTCTGGTTTCCGTACAGGTAATGGTTATGTAACGATTACACCCTTATGTTCTACTCCCCCTGCTAGTACAGGTACTTTCAATTATTGTGTAGGTGGTTCTGCTACTTTGGCCAATACTATTACAGGTGGTGCATGGACTTCAGGCAATACTGCTGTAGCTACTGTTGCTACTTCTACTGGTGTGGTTACTGCAACAGGTACCGGTACCGCAGTTATTACTTATTCTACTGGTCCTGGTTGTACTTCTTCCATAGTTGTTACTGTTGTAGCTGCTCCTTCTGTAGCTAGTGTAACTACTAATAGCCCAGTTTGTGCGGGTTCTTCACTTACACTTACTGCAACTGGAGCATCAGGCGTTACTAGCTATTCATGGACTGGTCCTGCTACTATATCAGGTGCATCTACTGCTACAGCTTCAGTTTCTTCTATAGGCATTTCAGAGGGTGGTACTTATAATCTTTCAATTACTGGTGCTACTGGTGCTGGTTGTACAGTTACATATCCCAGTATAGTTTCGGTTCTTGCTGCACCAGCAGCTATTTCAGGTCCTTCAGGTGTATGTTTGGGTACTAACGTCACGCTCACTAGTGCCACTCCATCTGGTGTTTGGGCTAGCAGTGGTGCTAATGCTAGTGTAAATAGCTCTGGTCAGGTCACCGGAATTGCGGTAGGTGCAGTTACCATCTCTTATACGTTACCAAACACATGTTTTGCAATAAGGAGCATTAATGTTAATCCTTTGCCAGTACTTGGCGTTACTCCAGCTGCTTCTGCTTCTGTGTGCTTTAATAGTGGTACATCTTTCACGGCTGTTGCTCCTGGTGCTACATTTACATGGTCAGGTGTAGCAGGTGCTACTGGTCTTTCTTGTACTTCTTGTGCTACTACTACTATCACTCCTGCTGTTGTGGGTAGTAATCAATACAATGTTACTGCTACCAGTGCTGCTGGTTGTAGTTCATCGACTTCAGTCAACGTAAACGTTAATGATTTACCTGCTGATATCTCAGGTGCTACATCTACTTGTATAGGTACAAATGTATTTGTAACAAACAGTACCACAGGTGGTACATGGACAAGTAGTAATACTTCTATCGCATTCATTAATTTGGCTACGGGTGAGATCACTCCGGTAGGTTCAGGTATTACTAACATTACTTACACCTCTCCTTTAGGTTGCGTAAAAACAAGAATCTTTAACGTGTCTGCAGCTCCAGCTCCTATTTCTGGTTCTTCTGCTGTATGTTTCGGCCTTACTTCTGCACTCAGCCATCCTATAGGTGGTGGTGTATGGACAAGTGCCAACTCTTCTACTGCTTCTGTTAACAGCACTGGTGTTGTTACAGGTGTTGCTTTAGGACAAACCGGCATTACATATACTTTGCCATCTGGTTGTATCACTACTACTGATGCCACAGTTAATCCAGTTCCTGGTGCTTTCATTGGCACAGCAGCAGTTTGCGAATCATCTACCATTACACTTTCTAATCCGCTTACTGGTGGTACTTGGAGCAGTGCTTCATCTAATGTTACTGTAGGCCTTACCTCTGGCAACATCACTGGTGTTACAGCAGGTTCTGCTGCAGTAACTTACACTTCTGCTGCAGGTTGTATCCGCACTGTGGTAGCTACTGTGAATGTTTTACCAGCCGCTATTTCTGGCTCATTGTCAGCTTGTCAGGGTAGTTTGGGTGCATTATCAAATACGGTTAGTGGTGGTAACTGGGCTAGTAGCAATACTTCTGTAGCTACCATCGACAACGCTGGTCTGGTAATAGCAGCTACTTCAGGTGTTACTACTATATCATATACCTTACCTACAGGTTGTCGTGCTACTTCTAGCTTCGTTGTTAACCCACTTCCAGCAGCTATAACTGGCAACACTACAATTTGTCAGAACGTTACTACTTTATTGAGCAGTGCTGATGCAGGTGGTACATGGGCTAGCAGCAACTCAGCTGTTGCAAGTGTTAATGCATCTGGCGAGGTTCTAGGTGTTGCTGCAGGTACTGCAAAGATCACATACATGCTACCTACTGGTTGTCGCAGAATAGCTAACGTCATAGTAAATGCACTTCCTGCAAGCATATCTGGAGCAAACGCAGTTTGTCAAGGTCAGACTACCACCTTGTCTTCAACTACAAGTGGTGGTGTGTGGATTTCTGATGCAAGTTCTACTGCAAGTGTTAACTCTTCTGGTGTTGTAACAGGTACTACTGCTGGTGTTGCTACTATATCTTACGAATTAGCTAATGGTTGTCGTCGCACACAAACTGTAACTGTAAATGTTTTACCTTCTACTATCTCTGGTAGTCTTACAGTTTGCTCGGGTCAATCTACTTCTCTTTCAAACTCTGTAGCAGGTGGTACTTGGTCTACAAGTGTTCCATCTACTGCGTCAATTGATGCGTCTGGTTTAGTTACTGCTGGTACAGCAGGTACTTCTATGGTTACTTATACATTACCTACAGGTTGTGCTAGAATGAACACAGTAGTAGTAAATCCTTTACCTGCCTCTATAGCAGGTACTAATACAATATGTGCTGGATCTACAAGTTTATTTACTAGCAGTACTTCTGGTGGTACATGGTCATCAGAATCTGATGCAATAGCTACAGTAAACACATCTGGCACTGTTTCTGGTGTTTCTGCTGGTAACGTAGCTATTACTTACACATCTACTTTAGGTTGTTACCGTACGCGTAGTATAGTAGTGAATGCTTTACCTGCTACAATTGGTGGTACTACTGCAGTATGTAACGGTTTATCTACTACACTTACCAATGCTACTGCAGGTGGTGCTTGGTCATCTGGCTCTACTGCTATAGCATCTGTAAATGCTTCTGGTACAGTAACTGGTAATGCCGCTGGTAATACTAATATTACCTATACAGCACCTAACGGCTGCCGTGTTGCAACTCCATTTGTTGTAAATGCTTTACCTGCATCAATAACTGGCGCTACCAATGTTTGCGTAAATGCAACATCAACACTTAACAATACTTCAGTTGGTGGTACTTGGGAAGCTGGTGACATTTCTATCGCATCTGTATCAGGTGCAGGCGTTGTAACAGGTGTAGCTGCAGGCGCAACTGCTGTTACTTACACATTGCCTACAGGTTGTATCCGTACAGCAAATATCAATGTTAATCCACTTCCTGCAACTATTACTGGTAACCTCGATGTTTGTCTTGGTACAACTACCGCACTAAGCAATAGTAACCCAGGTGGTGTTTGGAGCAGCAATGCCGCTGGTATAGCTTCAGTAAACTCAACAGGTCTTGTTACAGGTAACAATACTGGTACAGCATCTATCACTTATACATTGCCTACTTCATGTCGCACATCATCAGTAGTAGTGGTTAATCCATTACCAGCCAATATCACTGGTGCTTCTACTGTATGTGTTGACGGTACTACAACATTGTCAAATGCAACAATTAACGGTACTTGGAGTTCAAGTTCACCAGCAATAGCTACAATCGATCCTTCTGGAGTTGTAACTGGTGTAGTAGCTGGTACTGCTATCATAACTTATGAATTGCCAACTGGCTGTCGCAAAACAACCAACATCACCGTTAATCCGCTACCTGCACCTATCACTGGTAACACTAGTGTATGCCAAGGTCTTATCACTGGCCTTAGTAATGCTAGCAGTGGTGGTACGTGGAGTAGCACTAACACTTCTGTAGCTACTATCAGTGGCACAGGTGTTGTATCTGGTTTGTCTGCTGGTGGTTCTTCAGTAGTGTACACACTACCTACAGGTTGTAGCGTATCTGCCAACATAGCAGTTAATCCATTGCCAGCTTCAATAACTGGTCCTAACACTGTATGCGTAGGAAATTCAATAATGATGAATACTACCTCTACAGGTGGGTTCTGGGGTAGTGCTTCTCCTATAGCTACTGTTAGCTTCTTAGGCGAGGTCACTGGTACCGCAGCTGGAACGGCTACCATAACATACATGCTGCCTACAGGCTGTATCCGCACAAGATCAATTGTTGTTAATCCTTTACCCGCTGTTATAGGTGGTGCTGATGCAGTTTGCGAAGGCGCAACAATCACACTTACTAATGCTAACATAGGTGGTAACTGGGATGCTAATAGCAGTCCTCTTGCTTCTATCAGTGCATCTGGTGTATTAGCAGGTAACACTGCTGGAAACGTCCTTATCAGCTATACATTGCCTACTGGTTGTATGCGCACTAAAAACATAGCAGTTAACGTTACGCCAGCCGCCATCACAGGTACTACTCAGGTTTGTAACGCTTCATCTACTACTTTGTCTACCACCACTACTGGCGGTGTTTGGACTAGTGGTGCAACGTCTACAGCTATTGTAGGTCTAGTAAATGGTGAGGTTACCGGTATAGCTCCCGGAGTTGCTATTATTTCTTATGTAATGCCAACTGGCTGTTACAACACAACTGTAGTCAATGTTAATACACTCCCTAGCGTTATCACTGGTCTTACCAATGTTTGTCAAGGAGCATCTACAGTACTTAGTAATTCAATAGCTGGTGGATCTTGGACTTCAAGTTCAGCAACAGTTGCTGATGTATCATCTGCTGGTGTTATGACAGGTGTTGCTACTGGTAATGCTACTGTTACTTACACGCTTCCTACTGGTTGTTACAGAACAGCTACAGTGGCTGTTAATGCGCTTCCAACAATTTACAATGTAACAGGTGGTGGTAGTTATTGCGCCGGCGGTTCTGGTTCTGATATCAGCATCGATGGTTCAGCTGCATTTACCACTTATCGTTTGTACAATGGTACTACGCTAGCTGGCACATTCTCTGGTACAGGTGCTTCAATGTACCTAGGTGCATACGCAGCTGCTGGTTCTTATTCAGTTATGGCTACTACTGCCAACGGTTGCTCTAGCTCTATGAATGGTGCTGCTGCTATATCAATTACTCCATTGGTTGCTCCTTTGGTTTCGATAGCTGCTGATAACAGCGACACGGTTTGTAACGGTACATCTGTTGCATTTTCTGCTGTGCCTGTAAATGGTGGTACAACTCCTGCTTACGTATGGAAAGTTAATGGTTCTATAGTTTCTGCAGCTGCTGGTACATATGCTTATGCGCCTGCTTCTGGAGATATAGTTTCTGTTACTATGACTAGCAGTGCAGCTTGTGCAACACCATCTATTGTTTCTGCAGTTAAAGTGATGACAGTAGTTAACAATCAAACTCCTGTAGTTACTATCGGTGTTAATCCTTCTGCTAACGTTTGTAAAGGCACCGAAGTTACATTTACAGCTAGTGAAGTTTTTGGTGGAACTGCTCCTGCTTACTCTTGGATGAAAAATGGTACAACACCAATGGGAACTGGTGCAGAACTTACTTACACTCCTAATGACAATGATGTAATCACTTGCTTTATGAATAGCAACTACCGTTGTTTGTCTTCTAACAATGTAATGAGTAACAGTATCACGATGAATGTAGATGAAGTTTACATTCCTGAAGTTCAGATCATAGTAACTCCTGGTACTACAATTAACGAAGGTCAGCAAGTTACTTTCAACACTGTTGTCGCTAATGCTGGTATCGCACCAAAATACATGTGGTTGAGAAATGGTAACGCTATACCTGGCGCTACTTTGGATGCCTATACAACATCAAACATTGCTGATGGCGATTCTATAACTTGTCTAGTAACTGGTACTGGTGCTTGTGGTGAGTCTACTCTTAACTCTGTAATGATTACTGTGATACCTTCTACAGGTATAGTATCTACTGGTTCTGTAGGTACTGATATCATATTGGTTCCAAATCCAAATAATGGTTCTTTCGTTATCGAAGGTTCAGTAGTGAATATCGGTAATGAAGCAGTTACATTGGAAGTTACCAATATGCTAGGTCAAGTTGTTTACAAAAACATGGTTACAACTACTAATGGTAATATCAACGAGCGCGTAACATTAGCTTCTGATTTGGCGAATGGTATGTATATCCTGAACGTTACAGCAGGTAGTGATCGTAAATCAATACATTTTGTTGTAAAACAATAATAATCGGTTTGTTTCCAATTATCTTAAGAGCCGCTTCGATTGGAGCGGCTCTTGCTTTTATGTCGGATATTGCCTCAATTTTGTCTCAATTACCGATTCTTTGATCTAATGATTATTTTTAAGTTTGTGTAGGAGCTTTTTTGTATTCCCTTAACTTCTATTATGAATAGTCAGAACATACAAAACATAGATCAGTACATTGCGATGAACACTCCAGAAGTGCAAGAACTGTTGAAACAAATTAGAACAGCTATATCACAGGTTGCACCAATGGCTACTGAAAGTATAAAGTATGCAATGCCCACATTCGTTTATCTTGGCAATCTTGTACATTTCAGTGCTTGTAAATCGCATATTGGGTTTTATCCAGCTCCTTCAGGTATCATTGCTTTTAGCAATCAGCTTTCGGAATACAAATGCTCAAAAGGAGCTATACAATTTCCATATTCTAAGCCTTTACCTTTAGATTTAATCAAAGAAATTGTGAAATTCAGATTGCAGGAAAATGAAGAAAAGGCACATTCAAAATCTAAGAAAAAGGATAGGTGAATATTTTTCAATATTCTGATGACTCTTTCTTATTATTACTATTGATTTCATTTTTTAAGAATAATCGTGGATAATGAGAGAGGTGAGTACAATACTAATAGCTGAAGATGATGCCGATGACAGATTTTTATTAAATGCTGCATTCAATCAAAATCATGCAAACGAAAATTTAATTTTTGTTGAAAATGGAGTAGAGTTGTTCGACTTTTTATTGGCATGTCTCAAAAATGAAAATTGCAATTTGCCCAGTTTTATTTTACTCGATCTAAATATGCCCAAAAAAGATGGTAGAGAAGTCATCAAAGAAATAAAGTCTATTCCTGTACTTAAAAATATTCCTGTCATTGTTTTTAGTACCGCCAATAGTCATTTAGAAATACAAAGGTGTTATGATTTAGGTGCTAATTCTTACATTACAAAGCCAAACAGTTTTGAACAATTAGTACGAACAGTTAATAATCTTAGGCAGTTTTGGTTGCATACTAACCAGCTTCCTTTCTCTAAAGTTTAGCTTTTCTCCTTATTTTCTCCACACAATTCTGTTGTAAAACAAAATCATCAAAGGTCCGCTAAGTCTCATTAATAAAGTGTTTGTTAATTACAATCAAATTAATTTCTTAATGGTTGTTAATGTCACTTGTTTAGAAGAGTTAATAATTATTTTTGTATAAGATAATACAAGTGTCACCCTACACTGATAAGGGTATCAACCATACATGCACAGTCTTCTACAGCAAATTAGCCATGATTTTATATCATTAACCTTCATTACTTTTGTTGCTTTATATATTACATATTCTATTGTTATTCAACTGCAGTTGCGTGCATATAGGCAAAAGCATAATGCCAGACCAGTGCATTATAAAGCATTCAGGTTATACAGTAAAAGCCTAATTTCGAATTCCCCATCAAAAAAGGAAAAAAACTTCTACATCAAAACAAACAAAATAACCTACTTTTTCAATGTATTGTTAGTAGGCGCATGCATTGTGTATGTCTTTATTTGCTTTAGGTAATGTTCATTTACATTTTCCTTGTTTTTTCTGTAGTGATAGGTAATCTTTATCTTTACAACTTTAGGTCTTTTATCTCAATCATATTTGTTTGAAATAAAGCGATATCTAGAAAATAGAGACTCAAGCAATACCTATGACTATGAATGAGGTGCTTCTTCAATTTATTTGGCAACATAGTTTGTACAATTCCGTAGGGTTGTCAACAACTGCCGGAGATGTTGTTACAATAGTTTTTCCTGGGAGAATCAACAGAGATGCTGGGCCTGACTTTCTGGAGGCTAAGGTTAAAGTAGGCAATACATTATTGGTAGGTAATGTAGAGTTGCACACGCGTAGCAGCGACTGGTTGAGGCATGGTCATCAAAACGACGCTGCCTACAAAACCCTCATTTTGCACGTAGTTTACCAAAATGATGTAGAAGACAGCACACCAGATACTCCTACTTTAGTGTTGGAGCAGCATATAGCACCAGAGGTCATATCACGTTATGCAGGATTGGTAACAACCACTCAGAAGCTACCCTGCTCAGGATTGCATACTAGTGTTAGAGACATAACTAAGGAAGGGTGGCTGAGCAGATTGTTGGCTGAAAGATGGGAACAAAAATTGTCAGAGTGGAATGTTTTATTAGAAAATTCTGCCGATGACTGGAGAAACTTATTGTATTGGCGAATGGCAGCTAATTTTGGTTTTAAGACAAACGCCACACCTTTTCTGTTACTGGCACAGTCGCTACCGCTCAACGTAGCAACTCGTCACAAAGATAATTTACTACAGCTGGAAGCGTTACTTTTTGGTCAGGCAGGTATGCTCACCGACGATTTTGAGGATGATTATCCGCGCGAGCTGCAACGTGAATATGAGTACCTTCAAAAGAAGTACAAACTGAAACCCATTTCTGGTTCATTATGGAAGTTTCTACGCATGCGCCCAGTCAATTTTCCTACTATTCGCATAGCCCAGTATGCAGCACTAATCCATAGGTCTGTACACTTGTTTTCGCAGATTATAGAGGTACATTCTTTAGCAGATATGCTACCCCTGCTCGACGTTAAGGCAAGTTCTTACTGGGATACTCATTATAGGTTTGATAGCCAGCAAGAAACACCATCGGTAAAGTCTATCGGTAGAAGTTCGGTTGAAAATATTATTATCAATACTGTAGCACCCATACAGTTTTTGTATGCTGCCAGACAAGATACTATCAGTATGCAAGAGCGTGCGCTACAGTTATTAGAGGCTATTCCTGCCGAGAAAAACAATATTACACGTATATGGCAGGAAGAAGGATGGACTGTCAACACAGCCGCTCAATCGCAGGCATTATTGCAGCTTTACAATAAGTACTGTACAGCCAAAAGGTGCCTCGAATGCACAATAGGACTTAATGTACTGAAGATGGTTAAGTAGGGTAGTTGCATTGTGGCGCTATTCATTTTACTCCTTACCTTTGCGGTATGCAAGTACAAGAGTTAATCAGTCTTATTCCGGCAAATTTTCCAGATCATTCCAAAGTTTGGGTGTACCAGTGCAGTCGTGCATTTATAGAAAAAGAAGCTGCGGAGGTCAACGAACAACTATTGCAGTTTTATACCCAATGGCAAACACATGGTAGCCCGGTAAAAGGTTGGGCAGGTTTGCTTTTTAGGCAGTTCGTAGTGGTCATTGCCGATGAAACAAACGAAGCCGTGAGCGGTTGTAGTACCGATAGTTCTGTGCGGGTAGTAAAAAGCTTGGAGAGACAGTATGATGTCAATTTTTTCGACAGAATGATGATCACTTTTTTGATTAAAGGCAAAGCTGAAATGTTGCCTTTTGCTCAGGTGCAATATGCTATAGACAAGGGTTATATCAATGAGGATACGTTGTTGTTTAATAATATTGTAACCAACAAAGCTGAATTACTGAGCAATTGGTTAGTACCTATTAGCAGTAGCTGGTTGGCTGGAAGAGTTACATTTCAGCAATCTTCTAAAGCGGTATAGTTGAAGAAGATGAATCCACTTTATTCATTGTAATACTCACCAAAGTTTCTGTTGCACTGGTGAGTATTATTCGTTTTCTAGGATTCTTATTTCCACACGTCTGTTTTTTTCAGCATCTTCTTCACTCAATTCGGGATCTACCATAGGTCGCCTTCTACCATACCCTATATAGCTGAGCCTGCTGGTGTCTATTCCTCTTGACGTAAGATACTGAAATATCGCTTTTGCTCTGTTTACAGATAGCTGAGGTTCAAAGGTGTCAATATCCAGCGCGTCAGGTGTATCTTTAATGCAGCATACATGCCCCTCTATACTGATTTTTAAATTTGGATTTTGTTTCATTACTTTAAACAATTGATCCAGTGCTGGTTGAGATTCAGTCCGCATGATATGCCTGTCTGCCGGAAAGTAAACATTATCTAGCTTGAAAACCGAACCGGCTTTCAGGTTTTTCATTTCATCTATGCTAGTTATTCTCACCCGTTTGGCAGTATCTTTTCTGTTGGTTTTAGTGTACTTAGGTGTTTCTTTTTTCTTGGTGGTTTTGTTGTTTACTACTATATCTACGCGGCGGTCTACTGCATATCCTCCTTTGTCAGTCATACCTGCTCGTTCTATCTTTCCTCTACCTACACATAGCGTTATGTTGCTTTCGTTAATGCCATATTTTACCAGATAGTCGCGCACGTTCTCAGCGCGTTTCATAGACAGGTTTTTATTGTAGCTTTCAGACCCTAGAAAGTCTGCGTAGCCTACTATTGTCACATTGCTACCATTTATTATTTTATCGTTATAAATGAGCAAGTCAATCTTTTTCTCCATTTTCTGATTCAAGGTAGGTACATTCAGGTCAAAGAATAACTTGAATGTATCAGTCACCTTCTGCGCTTGGGCAGAAAGAGTAGATAATAAGAGTAATATGTATAGTGTTGTTTTATACATCTGCCAACGATAGTATAAAGTAACAGATTTTTTCTATGAAAACACAACTTTGTATCTCACATTACCTCCAATATCCCCCTTTTATCATTTCATTACCACTTCATTACCCAACGGTTGAAACAGTAGACACTGGTAGCTTTTATTGTTTCGTTTGCCGTTTCTCTCTGTCATCTACCTCAAACACTTTGTCGCTTATACCTTTATTAATTTCGTATTTCAGATAGTTTATTTGTATAGTTCCTTTCTGGTTTTTTCCTTCTTTTGCATCCTTTGCTACTTTAGTCTCAGGCAGGTCGTCATAGTCCATAGTCACACCCTTCGGTAGTTTATACCCTTTCAGGTCCAGATGAATGGTCATCTTATCGGGTAGTGAGTAAGGGATGTATTTAGCATATTCCAAGTCCATTATTATTGTACCGTCATTTCGGGTAGTGGTTTCAGTTCTTACTGCTACCATGTCAGCCTCGTCTATCCAAATCTTGGTCAGCACTATACCACTATTGTCGTCTTCTGGCACTACTTTTAGTATCCTCACCTGCCTGTTGCCTATGGTTGTGTTGCCTACGTCTATTACCATTACATTCCCATTTGGTATCAGGTTGCGCAGGGTCAAGTTTATGTTCTTTTTAGGTAATATAGACAAACCACCATGACGCTCCAGCCTCATCTTGTCCGGGCTTTTATAGTATAGTGTTCCCGCCAGTGGTGGTATCTTCATATAGTTGACATTTATCTTCATTTTCACCTCAGCAGTATAGTCTCTCACTGAAAGTACCTTAGTTCTCAGCGTTTCAAACAATTTCGTGCCATCTATATCCCTTGCTGTCACTGCTAGTTGTTGTAGTAGCAGTACTATTATCACTATTCCTTTTCTCATGATTTTATATCTTTTTTGTTGAAGTAAAGCACTGTTGTGCCTAAAAATCCCACTGTATATAATACCAATACCACCACCGATCGTGTAATGGCAGCATACGGCACTGGGTCGTCAAAGAATCCCTTCCAGCCTATAATGTGGGTAGTGAATAGGTAAGGTTTTATTACGTTGAATATCGGTAATTCCAGGTTAGACATAATAGTCAGCACCACTACCACGCCCATAGTGCTTATGACTGGGCCTATGGCGTTGTCGGCAAATGCAGATAGCAATATAGACAGCGCAGCAATGGTTGTCATGGCTAGTACTGCAAACAAAAATGCTGCTCCATATCGCCACATTATGTCGTCTTGTAGTATCATTACAAAGGCATCACTTTTCAGGTTTATCATATCCCCCTTACCAAATAACACCAAGGATAGTACCAGTGCTACACCAGCCAGCCACATGATGAGCAGTACTGTATAGATAAAACTACTGATGAATTTTGCCATCACTAGTTTCAGTCGCGATATGGGCTTTGTGAGTAGTAGCCTCAATGTGCCTGAGTTAGCCTCTCCTGCCAGCGAGTCTCCGGCTACAAGAGCCACCAATAGTGGAATGTGTATCAGCAACGACTGTAGTATGATGTACGTTATCAAGTAGCCATTCAATATGTTACCCCTTATGTCAAACTGTTCGTTTACACCTTGCAGCGCAAAGTTCACAAACGAATTTCCGTCCGATAGCATAGCCAGTTGTATCACAAACGTTATAGCCGTCACTATACCAAAGCTGATGTATGTTCTTGGTCGTTTAAATATCTTATATAGCTCTATTCGCAGTAGTTGTATCATTGGTAATGTTTAAAAAGTAAGCTTCAAATGAATGTCTGGAGCTGATGCTCAATACGTCTATTCTGTTATCTACCAGCCAGCGGTTCAGTTCTGGTACTATTTTGGGGTTCATTTTCAGTACTATTTGTTCTTCAGTTTGGCTCACAGTTAATTGTCCCCATACGCTTCCGCTCAGCAATTGTGCTAGGTCGTTGTTTGGTCTTATGTTTACCTCTATCAGTGTTTCATCCGGATTCATCAGATCGCTAAGTCTGCCATCACTTACTTTTTTTCCTTTGTGTATTATCAGCATACTGGTGGCCATTTGTTCCACCTCATGCAGCAAGTGCGACGACACCAGTATCGTCTTGCCATGGTCTCTGCTTAGCGAAACTATAAGTGCCCTTATCTCTGCTATGCCTTGTGGGTCTAGTCCGTTTGTGGGTTCGTCCAGTATCAGTAGGTCAGGATTGTGAGCCATCGCTATTGCAATCCCTAACCTTTGCTTCATTCCTTGTGAGTAAGCCTTAAATTTGTCTTTTTCTCTGCCCTTCAGGCCCACTATTTCTAGCACTTCATAGAGTCTGTCTTTGGTTATCTTGCTATCACTAAGAGTGGCAAATATTTTCAGGTTGTCCCACCCCGACAAGTAACCATACATATCTGGGCGCTCTATGATGGCACCAATACTTTTTAGTAGGTGTCTCCTGCCGTTGTTAAATTCATATCCATTGATGGATATGGTACCGCTGTCTGGAAAAATTAACCCTAGCAGCATTCGCATAGTAGTGCTTTTCCCAGCTCCATTTTGTCCCAGAAATCCATAAACTTCTCCATGCTGTATAGTAAACGATAAATTGTCTACTGCTTTAAAAGTTTTGAATGATTTCGTTAGTGCGTTAACCTCTAATATTGGTTTCAAAGCAAATTGATTGAAATATTATTCAAAAGTACCCCTCTTTTACTGTCTGTTCTGCATATTGCATACCATAATTAACAATAGTATACCATTCATGTTCTTTTTGTACTCAATACAGCAAAATTGTTGGTTGATCAGGGTTGTTCTAAAGAAAATGTCTACAAAACCTATTTACTGTATTGTTTAATAATTATCGCAAAATTATGAACAATAATTCATCTTGAACGGAATCATTTTGTTCATTTTTAAACTCTTTTTTCTCCTTTAAATTATATATTATTGTTATTTTAAGCTGCTTTATAAATCAATAGATAATACCTATAAATAGATCTGTATCCTCTAAAACCCTCTCCAGTAGCACTTTTCAGGCATTCTATGTTTTTCAATTTTTGTATTATTGGTTTTGTTTAACAAAATCATTGAAAAACTAAACAAAATAACTACTACTTTTACATCATCAACAGCAAAACAACTGGCTGTTTAAAAAAATGAACAAAATTTCAGTCATCAGAAAAGAGCATTTTAATGCCGCGCACAGGTTGCACAATAGCAGCCTTTCAGCAGAGGAGAATGCTATACTTTTTGGAAAATGCAACAATCCACACTATCATGGTCACAACTATGATTTGTGGGTGAAAGTTACAGGTGTCATAAATCCAGTAACTGGATATGTAATAGATACCAAATACCTCAGTAAATTAATAAATGAAGAAATACTAGATAAGTTTGATCACAAAAATCTAAACCTAGATGTTCCAGAATTTGGTGAATTAAATCCTACTACCGAAAACGTTGCAGTGGTTATCTACAACAAATTGAGAAACAAAATTGACTCACAATTCGAAATTAAAATTACACTCTATGAAACAGACAGAAACTTTGTTGAATACCCTGCATAATAGAATAACCCTTAATGGATTATCTATAGATGAAATAGGTGACGACCATATTTACACAGGTGTTGAAACGCCATTGCGCGCTGACGCATTTAAATTGAGTGACGAAGAAAAGATTGAAAGAATAGAATTTCATTTTCGCGAAATAATGGAAACATTGGGTCTTGATCTAAACGATGAAAGCCTTACTGGTACACCAGCAAGAGTAGCCAAAATGTACGTGCAGGAAATATTCTCAGGTCTAAATCCGAAGAACAAACCCAAAATTGCATTGTTTGACAATAAGTATCAATACAAACAAATGCTTGTAGAAAAAGATATAACTCTATATAGCAATTGCGAGCACCATTTTGTACCTATATATGGCAAAGCACACATAGCCTATATTTCTGGTGGAAAGGTTATTGGCTTATCTAAATTGAACAGATTGGTACAGTATTATTCCCAACGCCCACAAGTGCAAGAGAGATTGACAGAACAGATAGGGAGAGAATTGCAAGAAGTTCTTGGTACAAATGATGTGGCGGTGATAATAGATGCAAAGCACATGTGTGTGTCTTCAAGGGGTATAAAAGATACTGGCTCAGCTACAATCACTTCTTTTTTCGAAGGAAAGTTTAATAACGAAAGAACCAGAAACGAGTTCTTAGAGTATATAGCTATGAAGTAAAATCCTTTCAGCAGCTCAGTTAGGGTTTGATTTATATATAGTGTTAGTGTGTATGATGAAGATGAGTGTGTATAATTGATTGGTTTGTGTAGATAGATGAGTGGAGTAGGGTGGGGATTTTTCGGGCTAATTGTCCCTGCCCTTTAATAAGATTTTTTGTGGTGTAGATCTCGTGGGTCTGCGTGTCGTGAAAAAAAGAAGCGAGAGTAGTGAGGTGAGTGATGAGTGCGTGTGGCAGGGGCTTCTGCCGATCTGAGGTCCCTGCTTTTTTAAACGATGAGATGAGTTTAGTGATATAGGTTTTGTGTGTTTGATTGGTTGGAGAGTATGAGGCGGATGATGAGTGAGGTGAGTGATGAGTGCGTGTGGCAGGGACTTCTGCCGATCTGAGGTCCCTGCTTTCTGAAACGACAAGAGGAGTTTGTGATATTGATTTTGTGTGTTTGGGTGGTGAGAGTGAGTATGAGGCGGGTGAGGTGTATGATTAGTGAGTGTGGCAGGGGCTTCCGCCGATCTGAGGTCCCTGCTTTTTGAAGCGACGAGATGAGTTTGTGATATAGATTTTGTGTGTTTGAGAGGTGAGAGAGTATGAGGCGGATGATGAGTGAGGTGAGTGATGAGTGCGTGTGGCAGGGGCTTCTGCCGATCTGAGGTCCCTGCTAATCTTTCCAATAGAAAGAAGGTTTGTGATATAGGTTTTGTGTGTTTGAGAGGTGAGAGAGTATGAGGCGGATGATGAGTGAGGTGAGTGATGAGTGCGTGTGGCAGGGGCTTCTGCCGATCTGAGGT
>JAIXSZ010000043.1 GCA_027484425.1 Sphingobacteriales bacterium | reverse complement strand
CAAAACACATGAAAACACCGGAAACAAACCGGAAATTAACATTAAACCCAATATGAAAACAAAACCACGGCATCCACACAGCCCAAATGAGGAAAACACCAAAATCCAGCAATCGTGTCCCAAACAAAAAAACCACCTGAAAATGCCTACCTACCGGAAAAATGAATAGTATTGATAATCAACCACTTAAGTCCCAAAACACATGAAAACACCGGAAACAAACCGGAAAAAAATGGGCTGCCACCTTACAGCGACAACCCATTCATATAAGTTTAAACAACCAATATTAGTTTGTAGGTCCAGCATCCACAGAAGCCTCTATAGTACTCTGCACCGCACCACTCACACTCGACAATAGGTCATAGCCAGTAGCAGCCTCTATAGCATCCACAGATGTCCGGTACCAGCCCCACGGCTGGCTCGACACTGTCTGCACATTTGGCATATCCACCGCTATTACTCTTGTTGCAGTGTTCACCCTGGTCACGTCATTGCTACCATTAGGCAGCACCACTATCACCTTCCAGTAACGAGCAGGCACCTTAATGTTGCCACTAGCTATAGTACTGGTGCTGCCACCATTAGAGCCTGTACCACCCTGTCCGTAGGCACCAGCTATTACGTACAGTTCTTTGCCCTGTGCCAGTAGCGACCTGCAATACTCCTCCAGGTTACCCCAGGTTATTTGGTTCAGTTGTGGTGCCTGTGGCATTATGTTGGTCATCTTAAAGGTAATAGAGTTGTCAGTGCTGTTCAGATCTCTGTCGTCAGATGGGCACAAATGACCACGGTCAAAACCAGTACTGGTATAGTTAGATGTTGAAGCTTTGTAATATCCGGTAGGCAGCGCAGCATCCTGTGTAAAACAGTCGCAGCGGGTAGCATTACCCTTCCAGGCAGCGCTCAGGTGCCAGCTCACCCAGTTGGCAGTGCCTCTCGAGTTGTTGTAAGATAGTGCAAACTGACTCTTTACCATCAGGTAGTTGTTAGTATTGCTGGTACTCGTAGTAGCACCACTAGGGTTGCCCATCGCCATATTATCATCTTGGGTAGGGGTAGTATCCACAGGCACATTATCGGTTATGCTGAAGTCATCAATATTCAGCCTGCCACCACTTGCCTTCCTTAGCTGAAAACGAACCGTACCATTGATATTCATAGCAAAGGTAGCAGTAGCCAATGTGGTAGTAGAAGTAGTGACAGTACCACCCGTTTGTGTCCACGTGCTGCCACCGTTAGTAGAGTACCACAGTGTCCAGGTCGATGCCGCATCAGTACCATATGTAGCATGCAGTATGTTTACCTCATAGGCACCAGCAGTGGCATCAAAATTCATGGTTAACTTACCGGTATTTTGTATCCTTACCGATTTGGTACCATTTTTGCGATCACTAGCAGATGTACCTATCAGTGCATCATCCAGATTCCAAAACCCTGTAGATACAGTAACATTAGCAGCAGCATAAGCAGTCTTAGTGCCAGCTTCAAAAGTCTCAGGAAAACCAGAGTATACTGCTCTGGCAGCAGTTACAGCCGGTGCTGTTGTCATCTGACACTCGGTAACAGGAGTAGGCACAATATCATTTTTGCTCTTTCTACAGTCTGTCAAAAGTATAGTCGCCATCAAGGCGAAAATAAAGAGTGAATACTTCTTCATGTATCAAATAATTTTTCACAATGATACAAATGTGACATTTAGAAAAATAGGATACCAAATTATCTAAGCATTAATTAAATGTTAATGACACTACCCGAAATATCAAATTTATCATCACGAACTGTAGCAATTAGACCCTAGCAACGTAGTAAGCAGTAAAGACGTTATTATGAACAATTACTATAACTACCGTATTACAACCCTATTTTGGTTATGTTACATAAAACAAATATCCGCTCCCACAGAGGGAATTGACAAATAGTGTCGTCAAACCCCAAAACGATAAATCGGTATGAGGAGATTAGCAAGGTTTGTAATTCATAATGTGCTACATGTTGACCAACACAAACTACAAAACATAGGAAAGATATTGTTGCTGTTAGCCTTTACACTCCCATTCTCAGTAGTAGCCCAAAATAACAAACAAACTATAAGAGGGATCGTCATTGATAAACTCTCGTTAGCACCTATAAGTGGCGCATCAGTGCGACTAGTAAATGACACCTTAAAAGATGCAGTACTCACCGATAAAGAAGGCAAATATGTCCTTGCTAGCCTTACTCCAGGCAGGTATGAAATAAGTGTCACAAACGAGGGGTATAAAGACGCCTACATACCTAACGTGATAGTTACATCAGGCAAAGAAACAATACTTGACATTAGTGTAGAAGAGCGCTTTAAGCGACTCAATGAAGTAGTGATTAGAGCCAATGGCAAGTCTGGGGCTATCAACAAATTGGCTACCGTCAGTGCTCGTACATTCTCAATGGAAGAAGTAAACCGATATGCAGGTGGGCGCAGCGACCCTGCGCGTCTAGTTGCCAACTTTGCAGGTGTAAGTGCCCCAGACGATTCTAGAAACGACATTGTAATAAGAGGCAACTCGCCTGTGGGCGTGCAATGGCGCATAGATGGCATGAATGTTACCAACCCCAATCACTTTGCTACAGTGGGCACTACAGGTGGTGCTGTAAGCGCACTGAACACCAACATGCTGAGAAGCTCAGATTTCTTCACCTCAGCATTTCCAGCCGAGTATGGCAACGCAATAGCAGGCGTATTTGATCTTGGTTTCAGGAATGGTAATGCAGAAAAAAGAGAACATACCTTGCAGCTAGGCTTAGTTACTGGGCTAGAGGGAATGACCGAAGGACCAATATCAAAGAACAGCAATGCATCTTACCTAGTGGCATATCGTCAATCTGTAGCCTTTTTGGCATCAACTTTTGGCATCAACATCGGCACTGCGGCTACACCCTCCTACAAAGACCTATCTTTCAAAGTAAACAGTGGCACCACCCGACTGGGCACCTTTAGTTTATTCGGTATACTGGCTAATAGCAGTATTGCCATAACGGGAGGGAAAACCGGAAGCCTGTATGCACCACCCGACAACACAGACCTCAACAGTGCTATAGGCATCATAGGCATTAAACATGTGAAAATACTGAATCGCAACTCCTATATTTCCTCCTCTTTAGGAGTCAACTATTCAAAAAACACCCAAGAACAGTCCTCTGCCGACAGCAACAACACCAGCCGACTGATAGAAGATGAACAAGTAATACAGACTGCCTATGTCGCATCTGTAGCATACAATACCAAGGTCAATTCTCGTTTGTTTTTTAAGTTCGGTATTCAGGACCAGCTAATAAATATGGATTTGTATTATCGCCTGCGTAGAAATACGCCAGACTGGATGCAAATATGGGACAACAACAATAGCACCCACCTTGCACAGGCATACGCTCACATGAAATACAATATCACCGACAAGCTAATGGCCAATTTAGGAATCCAAGCGCAAAAGCTATTTTTAAACTCAAATTCAACAGCAGTAGAACCCCGCATAGGGCTAAAATATGATGTAGGCAATAAGAGCAGCTTCAGTGTAGGGTTTGGGTTGCATTCGCAAATGCAACCAGTAAACATCTACTTCAACCAGATACAAAATGCCACTACTAACACCAACAAAGATTTGGGATTTACCAAAAGCCAACACTATGTGCTAGGGTATGACTGGCAACCATCAAAAGATTGGAGAATGAAAGTAGAACTATACTATCAGTATCTCTATAATGTACCGGTAGATTCGTTTGAGAGTAGCTATTCTATGCTCAATACTGGCTCTAGTTTCAAACCAGACTTGTCTGTGAACCTTATAAATGAAGGAACAGGAAGAAACTACGGTGCTGAATTAACGGTCGAAAAATTCTTTAGCAAAGGCTATTATGGGCTATTTACATCATCTATTTATGAGTCGAAATACAAGGGTAGCGATGGAGTGGAACACAATACTGCCTTTAATGGCAACTATGTGTACAATATACTAGTGGGCAAGGAAATAAGAACTGGTAAGGACAAAAGAAATAAACTCACTACCGATAT
Source organism: Sphingobacteriales bacterium (assembly GCA_027484425.1). Lineage (GTDB taxonomy): Bacteria > Bacteroidota > Bacteroidia > Chitinophagales > Chitinophagaceae > Nemorincola. Next base: position 172,539 of record JAIXSZ010000043.1, on the reverse strand, counting down.
CAAATTCACGAATGCAGGTGGACGACATTTTACACCGATAGACCTAGCAGCATCGCAAATAGCGGGGAATACTGTGCTAAAAAGTAGTGATTATGCCTACAGCAGCAGCTATGACGACTACATGAGATTAGACTTTAAGATAGGATATGTACTCAACAGCAAGTCAAGAAAACTATCACAAACTTTTTCTCTTGACTTGCAAAATGTGACTAATAACGACAACGTGTTTTCACAGTCATACGATAATGGTAGCAGAAGTATCAACACAACTTATCAATTAGGTTTCTTTCCGAACTTCATTTATAAACTACAATTTTAAACCAGCAGAGGACGCGAAAAGTAGGTGTATGTAGCCTGCGGGGCGAGGTTACTATGTTTGCACTTCATCGCAGTTTTTGTCGGTACAAGGTACGGCAGCCGACTCCAACTCTATGGTAGCATGATGTATGTGGTGGTGGTGTAGTGTATGTTTTACATCGTGCACCACTTTCATTTTGCTTTCGAAACTTAGCGTGTCGCTGAGTGAAAGGTGGGTAGTGAGTGCATTTTGGGTGGTACTCATAGCCCAAATGTGGGTGTGGTGCATGCCCTCTACGCCCGGCATGTCTTTTACTGCTTGTTCGATATTAGCGATGTTTACCTGTGGTGGCACAGCATCTAGCGAGAGGCGCACACTATCTGTAAGGAGCCGCCATGTACCTACCAGTATCACCAGCAGTATCAATAAGCTCACTGCACTATCGAGCCAATACCAGCCGGTGTAGCTAATGATAACACCAGCAACAACAACCCCTACGGATACCAATGCATCTGTAAGCAAGTGCAGATATGCACCACGTGTATTGAGGTCATGGTCTTTGTTTTTAAAGAAGAGCATGGCAGTACCAAAATTGATAAGTATACCTAATCCGGCTACAATGGCTACAGTGCCCCCCTGCACAGGTTGTGGATGTTGCAAGCGGCTGATAGCCTCATATGCCAACACACCAATAGCCAATAGCAATACGACCGCGTTAGTAAGTGCTGCTAGTATAGTTGTCTTTTTGTAACCATAAGTAAAGGTAGGTGTAGGTCGCTTACGGGCTAGCCTATATGCCATGAGCGACAGAGCCAGAGCGGCCACATCGCTAAGATTGTGACTGGCATCAGATAGCAACGCTACCGACCCTGTAATAAACCCAGCAGTAGCCTGCACCAACACGAAAATAGCATTGAGCACTATACCTATGATGAATGCAGTATTGACGTTACTGCCGCCATGGTGGTGATGACCATGATGATGATGACCATGACCATGGTGCTCGTTGTCATGTCCGTGATGATGCGCCTTGCTGCCGTGATGATGACCGTGCATAATGATACGAAGTTAGCGGATATGTACTTATTGCTACCTGACATTCATCATTATCTACTTTGCAGAATGATCGGCATCGGGATATTTAAACCAAGAGCTATACATAAGATAGTTGTTGGCAATGCGCTGCACCTCTCCACTTAGCAACTCCTGACTTATATCTTTTACTTTTTTGGCTGGCACCCCTGCATATACACTGCCTGCCTGCACTATAGTGCCCTCTAGCACCACCGCCCCTGCAGCTATGATACTGTTGGCGCCGATTTGCACATTATCCATCACTATAGCGCCCATGCCTATGAGCACATTGTCGGCCACAGTGCAGCCATGCACCAGTGCATGATGCCCTATGGACACATTGTTGCCTATGTTGGTTTTTGTTTTCTGATAGGTGCAGTGAATGCAGGCACCATCTTGAATATTCACTTTATTGCCTATCCTTATGCTGTTCACATCACCTCGCACCACTGCGTTAAACCACACACTGCAGTCATCGCCCATTATCACGTCGCCCACAATGGTAGCATTAGGTGCTATAAAACAATTTTCGGGTATCTGGGGCATCATCCCCTTTACGGGCAGTATATATGGCATTTTGTATCAGTTTTTGCTATGCAAAGAAAAGGAGTATTGCTTACATATACACCAGACCAGAAAGCACTACACAAAACACAATAAAACATACAGCAAACAAGCCACTATAAGCAGTCCATTGAAAAAGTAGGTAATCCTATTTGTCTGTTTATAAAAAATCTTTTCTGTTTTAGAAGGGGCATTGGATATAAGACTGCTACTATATATCCTGAAATTTCGGTAGTGAACAGGGCTTTTATTGTAATGCTTTTTGTATAAATAAAGGTGAACCTTAATTATACCTATGTATACGACGTATACAGAAACAAAGGTCAAGAAGGCATAGGTCAAAAAATCAGTACCTGACTGCTCTAAACTATTTACTATCATGGTAATTATAGTTGGATTTAGTCTGTTAAAAGAAATCATCAACGTTCCAAATCAAGGAATACGAATGCAGTTACGAAAAAAGAAATAAAATAGTTTCATCTGCTAGATAAACTACTACAACACAGATTTAACCTCCAAATCGCAAATGGTGTTTCGAACCGTGTTTTCGAAAATCTGTTTAATAGAGATTATTTTTCAGTTGATACATAAAGATCTCCCACGTATTACAACTGAAAATCCGAATAGTGGTCACAAGAAAATAATGAAAAAAGATGCTTGGTTCATAATACTACTTTTTGTTTGGTATAATAGTATTGTTGCTATAACCATGCCATAACAGCATTTGTGATCTTACGCGCTGTAAATCAGCAAGTTGTGAATGTGATAAACAAAAAACACAGCAAGTTGTGTGGTATTAATACCACACTATGTGGCAACACTTTCTGGAGGCAGCATACCATTTATTACTTTAAGTGTATGCTCAATCATCGGTATTTGTGCCCTAATTATGATTTCCATATTGGGCGGAATGGTATCATTGCGAATAGCCAACTCCATACTTCTCAATTCTTGCGAAACAGCAGTCATCTGCACCTGTCCTATTCTTGATGCCAATTTATGCAATGTTTCGGCAAGGGTATCGTTGTCTTGACAAGCTAAACTAAGTCGAACTGTAGCAAGATCGTGGCGTGTCTCGGCCACAAAACTCCGCAAAATGGTATTGATAGCTTGCTGATTGCCCCCAGCCAGTCCGGTAATAGAAGACAGATTGGGGGTAGGCATTGTACGCTGAACAAATGGCACAGGCGCGATGACTAGCGCATTCATGAACTCATGCTCCTGAAAAGGTTTCATGACCAGTTTATCAAAACCACTTTTCAGTATATCTTCCTGTTCGTAGGGCATTGCCTGTGCTGTAAGTGCTATGTACAAAGGCTGATGCACTACTTGCCTTTGCTTTAGCATTTTGCATAGTGTTATTCCATCCATATCTGCCATTCTTATATCTAGCATTACCACACCTAAATCTGGAGGGAAGGATGTTTGAAGCGCCTTTGTGGCTTCTGAAAAACAGGTATGCGCTATGCCATGCATCGATAGTATATTGCTACAAAGCTGCAATATAAATACGTCGTCATCTACTACCCAAACATGGCCTTTGTAGGCAGGTTGCTGTGATGGTTTGATGCTTACACTCGCCCTACCATTTTCTACAGTAGCAGCAGTAGTGGGGTATATAATATTTACAGTAAAGGTTGTACCCTTATCTTGCACACTAGCTACACTAACGGTGCCACCCTGCAATTCAACAAGCTTTTGTACTATAGTGAGTCCCAAACCTGTACCTGGCTTATGGTACAAGTTTTTGCCTTGTTCAAATTGGTCGAATATCACAGGAAGGTCGGCGGGAGGAATACCAATGCCCGTGTCTACAACCTCGAACTTAAATGCTACTTTATCATCGGGAGCGGGTTGCTCAGCAACTTTAAAAGTTATGCTTCCTTCTTCGGTAAATTTTACTGCATTTCCCAAAAGGTTAAGCAATACCTGTTTCAACCTAAATGCATCACCTACATAATTTGTAGACCTATTAATATCAATACCTGTATGTAAGGTTAAATCATTAATAGAGGTCTGCACTTGTATCATATCACAAACCTCGGAAAGAAGTGCATGCATATTAAATGGCTTAGGCTCAATAGTGAACTTTCCAGAAATTATGCGACTATAATCCAGCACCTCATTCACAATTTGCAACAAGTGTAAAGAAGATTGATGAATGTTATCTAAGTCTTGCCTGCGAGGTTGTGGCGCGCGCCTCACTTGCTCAGACATGCCTATTATGATTTGCAGTGGGGTGCGCAGCTCATGACTCATATTGGCCAGAAATCTCTGCTTTACACTGCTTGCTTCCTCTGCTACTTCTTTTGCCGCTGCTAGTTGTTTGCGATATTTGTTATTACCAAGAAGTAGCGCAAAAACAAATATCAATAACACTAAAATAAGCAATACAAACAAGACAAAATGACGATTAGCATTTTCAATATCGTCCATTACTGCAGCATTTGTTATTTCATTTTGGCGGGCCACTTCAGTTAACTCAGTTTGCTGTACATTACTGAGAATAACCAACAAATCTGCTATCAGTTCATTTCCGTTATCATATAATACTTGTTTCTGTATTGCGATATTAGATCGCCTTTGCATTCGATTTCGGTCTATATTGGTCAAAATAATGCCTCTTGTAACAGTGGTATCTGTTTTAACAGGAATAGCTGCAGTATCGAAATGTGCGCTCATCAAGTCAGACAGATTTGTCTGCACTTGTTTGTTCTTAGACTTCTTCTTTGAAAAAAGTCTACTCCAAAAAGTACTTTTCTCTTCCTGCACAGGCACTGTATCTACTTTCACAGTCGTAACTTTGGTAGCAGCCAAAGGCACTGATGCAATTCTTACTTTGTTTTTTTGAATCAGCTCAGATAGGCGTCTTACTTGTTTGGTTAGGGTATCATGGTGCAGTGTTTCAGAGCGCTGCTTCATGTAATTGAGATAAACACTGTCGCGGCGATACAGGATAATTTTCATGGAATCTATGCGCATCAACTGGCTTTGATTATCACTATACCAACTGCGCAGTGTATCCATCATTAGTTGCAGCCTTTCTGTTTCATCTGCAAACGAATTGTGGCAACTATCCTCAGTCTTCAGTGCTTGTTTCCGCTGCAGCTGGTCTAGCGCCACCACATTCCTAAATATCCTGTTAACCAATGTTATCTTATCGTTGGTCGGGGAGTGCTTTTGTACTTCTTCAGCAAGATTGCCCAAGGTATTGTTACTGATGTAAAGCAAAAAAAATACGACTCCACCTACCAGCACCAAAGCAATGCCAATCTTTCCTAGAAGAGATTTTTCGTATTTTTTTACAAAAGCCAATACGCTCATAGGTGATATTATAGCTAGGTGATGAAAAAAAGCAGTAGCGATATGGCAATAAATTTACAGTATACTTACCTAATTGGGAATATCTCTGAAGTCTCTGCGTCTTACCAACTTCAGATCTTGTAATACTGTAGATTTTACATTGAGCGTGAAATTAAAACTTTTTCGAGGGCCGAAAGGATAAGTGAAAAAGTGCATTTGCCAGCAATGCAAATCCCTGTACACATCTATCGATGTAAGTGTCATTTGCTTGTAGTCGAAGTTATAGCCACTGTTTACAGCTACTTTCCATCGTTCTGTAATTTTCAATTCACCATTGAAAGTAACTGAGTGACTTATGATCATAGTATCTCTGAATGTAGCCCTTACATACTGCCTGTTCGCATTGAGTGAGTAATTGAAATTGAAACTCCAGGGAATATTAAAATCTACATACTCATTGTAGCCAGCATTGCGCATCACTCTGGCATACTCCTGACTGTTGGTAGGACTATTGGCTCCGCCAGCAGGCTTTGAGTGAAAATTAGACCCTAGAGAGAGATTGGCAGACTTGAACCTACCTACACCAGTGCCATAATCAAAGTTAGTGACCGGCAACATTCTGCCAGTACCATAGTCAAAGGCGTAAGGGCTATAAGATGCAGCGCCTGATATGTTTATTTTATCGAGCACATTGGTACGGAAGTTGAGGGCTATGTCACTCCACCTAAATGAGTCTGCTGCAGCGTTGTAAGCAGTGTTGATACCGAAACCATCAATGAGCGTAACATTCTTAAACCCAGATGCAGTATCTTTTGCTGAGCGTACTTTTATTTGCAAGTTGTTATTGAGCCCAAATACCACAGCCGCTGCCCTCCCCTGCGGGGGTATGCCCACTAGCGATGTGGGATAGGGAGAAAGCGTGGAAAGCGTGCGGCTAGTGTCTAGTCTTGCTTGATAGTAATAGTTGAAAGGAGCAGTAGCAAAGTCAGGACGATAAGTAAAACCCACGTTAGGTGTGAGAACATGGCGAATACCCCTCAGACTACCATTTTTGAACAATTTCATACCGTAAATGCGGGTGCTAAAGTTGACCCCAGTATTGAAGTCGCGGGCGGCGTAAAAGCCATTGGTATTGATACTGTCTATCTTGCCTGTAGCGTCGTTATATCCTTGAAAAATACGATTGGTAAGCCAGTATTCATTATAGTTGACACTAAACGACATATTGATGTAGCGTAGCACTGTGTAAGAAGCACTTACAGGTATGGTGTGGCGCACCCCATTCTGAAAATCCTTCATAGAAAGATTAGAGAAATTGAATGTACTGTCGTAAAAAGTGGTACGGTTTTGAAGGTCTATGGAGTAACTGGCAGTTATTTTATCGTACCAGTGACTACCTACAGCGTTTTTGCGCTGGAAAGGATTGAACTGATTAACATAAAAATTGAGTGAGGGCAGCGTTACGTTTATTTGTTTGGTTTGGGTATTTTGGTTGTGAAGAGCGCTGAGTGTAAGCCCAAATGGTAGATTCTGCCAGTTTTTAGCATAGCTAATATTGGACTGATATTGGTTTTGCAGCACCTGATTGGGGTCGTAGCTGTTGTTGGAGTAAAAGGAAGATGTACCTGCTTGCACAGATGCATTAAAGCTCTGCCCGGGTATTGACTTGGCGTCAGAGCTATGTTGCCAGTTGACCATAAAATCTTTAGTAACACTGGCACCAGGCTCAAAGTCTTCACCAGTTTTGTTGTAGGCATATGACAACCGCAAACCTCCCCTGTAGCGATACATATTGTTGTAATTGCTGATTCCACTCACTGCATAGCTACCCTTGGTGTAAAAGTTGGTTTGGGCATATGCATCTAGTTTGTCGTTTACATAGAAGTAGTAACCACCATTAAGCAACCCAAAACCACGTTGCTGCTCAACAGTGTAGGTAGGCAGAATAAAACCAGACTTCTGCTTTTGCGATACAGGGAAAAGACCAAAAGGTAAATAGAGAGGTGTGGGTACTCCCTCTATTTCAAGATTGGCAGAACCTGACACAATAACCTTACCTGGAATAATCTTTTGCTTGCGGGCACGTATACCAAAGTGAGGCGTATCTAGAGCGCAGGTAGTGTACACACTATGGTAGCCATATATACTTTGGTCGGGATTGCGTTTTATCTGTTCACTGAACACGAAACCCTCACCATACTGTGTACTTACATTTCGCACTATAGCCCGTTTACTTTTGAAGTTATACTGCATGGAATCGTAGGTAAACCGCTCGCTACCCTGCTTGAAAGATGGCCTGTCGGTACCCGTGTCCTTAGCGAGGTTCATAGGTGCTGCGGTTACTATATTGGTAGATTGTACAAAGTTTACCTGACCAGCATTAAGTTGTAAGTCTTCGTAGTTTACCTGTGCCTTGCCATATAGGTAAAAAACATCGTGCTGCATATCCAGTACGGCAGAGTCGCGAGCAACTGCTTTTACTACAGAAGGCAGTGCATCTTTTGATATTTTAATACCCAGCTTGTCTGCCAGACTTTGTTTTTTTAGGCTATCTTCTACCGAAAGTGTATCTGTACTATTTAAACTCAAAGAGCCATTTTTTAGCTTCAAGGTATCGTTGATGGCAATAGCACTATCAGACTGGACAGTAATATTTTTCTGAGAATAAGCGGTATTTGTTATAAAGATTATAAAAATAGCGGTCATGCAGCAGGCAAAGCGATGCAATGATGGGAATTTTGAAATAAATTTACCGCTAAGGCTCATGAAGAAGGCAAAAATAACTATTTGAGGTCGACTGTGAGTGAATTTGTATATTTAATCTTTTGTGAAACATAATTATGCGCACTTTAGGCATTCTGATAATGATGCTGGTATCGCTTCCCACCCTTCTGCATGCCAAAGGTAAGAAGGTGACGAAGATAGTACTTGATGCTGGCCACGGGGGTAAGGACTTTGGTGCGAGAGGGGCAATAGCCAACGAGAAAGACATAACACTGGCTGTGGCACTAAAGCTAGGCAAACTGCTGAAAGACAGTATGCACAACATGGATGTGATATACACCCGCACCGAAGATGTGTACCCTAGCCTGGTGGAGCGACACGAAATAGCCAACAAGTCAAACTCAGACCTGTTCATTTCTATTCACGTCAACTCTACCCCATTTACCTACACTAAAACACTGCAAGGCTACCGCACGGTAAAGAAAAAAGGCAAAACAGTGAAACAACCTATTTACAAAAGCGTACGCCACCATGTGACCAAGCGAAGTGGTGTAGAAACCTATGTAATGGGGCTGCACAGAGCGGGACAGCAAAAAGATGCTATAGGCGAATATGGCGAAAACGTAAGTGATGAACCTGGTTTGCTAAACGAAAATGACCCCCAAACAGCAATAATTGTGGCACAATATGCTCAAGCATTTTTGGGTAAGAGTGTTATACTGGCATCTAAGGTGCAAGAACAGTTTTCTGCTGCAGGACGCAATGACCTAGGGGTGAAACAAATGGGACTAGAAGTGCTAGCCGGCAGCGCCATGCCAGGCGTACTGATAGAAATAGGTTTTATAACAAATATTGAAGAAGAAGCCTACTTGAGCTCTGAAGAGGGGCAATACAAGGTAGCCGCTACTATATATAGGGCTATAAAAGCCTATAAAGATGATGTAGAAAAATAGGACAAAAAAATATTTATTCTGTTTTACAATTTGCTGCTTTCATTGGAATATATTTATACCCTTGATGCATATCAAAAACAGCAGGACAAAACAATTGCTGTATTTTGATTTTTTTGCTTATTTACTTAATTTTGAGATTGCTAAACACAAATATGTCGATGAAACTTCCCTTAAAAACAGTCTTATTTTCCTCTATAGCTACTATTGCTGCATTTTTTGCAGTGGTTTATTCGTCTTGCAACAGAGATAAGTGCAAAACCATAGTTTGCGCCAATAGTGGCGTGTGCAATGGTGGATCTTGTGTATGTCCGTCGGGCTATGAGGGTACAAACTGCGAAAAAGTATCTCGTAATAAGTTTTTGGGCAACTGGACAGTTTTTGAAAAAGGTAGTATTACACTTGCCGCACAGTACCCTATAAGCATTGAAGCTACTACCGAGGTATATGATGTAACTATCAAAAACTTTTACAACTACTTCAAAACACCTATTAAAGCTACTGTTGTTGGAGATTCATTGTTCATACCTAACCAACAGTATGAAGGTAAAGTATTGCATGGTGTAGGTTATATCTACTCTAATGTAACCTATGGTCAGTTTGGTGCTATAGAAATGCGTTATCAAATAATAGATACCGCTACACTGAAAGTAAATGACTTTGGATTTAGCGAAGCAAAAACTTTTAGCGATCCTTCAAGGTGGAATAAATAACGTGAATACATAAATACTTCATAACTGAACCCCTTTTAGGGGTTTTTGTTTTTTATACCTGCTAATTCCTGTACAGCTTTATGATGCTAAACAGCAATAAGAAACACTACAACAACGATCAACTAATACCTCATTCACATAAAATCCATAAACAGGTATCTGATTTATGAGTTTGGCAGGGTGCATAGTGAATGCTTATCTATTACCTTTGCACTATGTCGGCCCATAAAATAATTATAGCAATAGATGGTTACTCGTCGTGTGGTAAAAGCACCCTAGCCAAGGCCTTGGCCGTGAAACTGGGTTATAACTATATAGATAGTGGCGCTATGTATCGTGCTATTACGCTCTACTTTCTACGAAACAATGTGGCTATGACTAATCATGCTGAAGTAATAGAAGCAATAAGCAATATTAATTTATCATTTGTATTTAATGAGCATAGGCAGGCATCAGATATTTACCTGAACGATGAAAATGCAGAACCCTACATTAGAGACATGCTTGTATCGGACAGGGTGAGCGAGGTAGCAGCAATAAAAGAGGTAAGAACATTTGCAGTAGCACAACAACAGCAAATGGGTAAAAAAAAGGGAATAGTGATGGATGGGCGCGATATAGGCACTACTGTTTTTCCGGACGCTGAACTAAAACTATTTATGACTGCCGATCCTGAAGTACGGGTCATGAGGAGATTTAAAGAACTTTACGAAACAAACCACGCTATAACCATAGAAGAGGTGCGCCACAATTTAGAGTTGCGTGACTATATAGACACTACCCGCGAAGAGAGCCCTCTGCGTAAAGCTGAAGATGCAACATTGCTTGACAATAGCTTGATGAGCAGAGAAGAACAACTGGAAATGGTACTGGAAATGGTTAAAGACTGCGCTACCAACAAAAAACAGTAGGATACTAGCCGACCTGATAAAGAATACTGAATATTCTGATTACATTGGTATGTCGATACGTATCTGCTTAGAAAACAGTCTGCCGCTGGCATCTTTGCCATCTATTTTCCACATTACAGACCTCAACTCTACTGACAGTGGTTTCTGATTGGTGCTACGAACATTGTTTATACTGTTGTACAACTCCTGAGCTCTTTTACGGCTTATTCTGCGTCTTTGGGTCATACGTTGCACTGCAGATTTAATGTCTCTAGCATCGGCATCATATGCTTTCATTGATTTAGAATCAAGACCAACAACACGATATGTATTATTAGTGCCGGACACATTTTCCCACTTGGTGGTTAGGGAAAGCGCATCTAAAGGGAAGGTACCGTTATCTGTTTTCAGTACCACTACCGATTGGTATCGTTGCGATACTTTCGTGACAGTACCAATAATTCGCATGGTAGCTCCATTAATATTTCCATTATTGAGTGTGTATACCGCACCATTAGCTTTTTCTAGGTTTGGATTACCCGCTTGTTTTACTGCAAGACCTGGAATAATAATGGTAACGTCCTTAAATTCTGCCTTCAGCCCTGGCCCATTGCTGGTAAGTTTAGCTGCTGGCTCGGGTTGTGGTTTTGCAGACGCTGGGGCAGGAGTAATCGTAGCTTGTGCAGGTAATGGTTTGTGCGAAGAATCGGGTTTATTATCAGCGGCATTTGGGTCTTCGTCTTTGTTTTCAGCAGGTGGTATTACAGGTTGAAGGTCTGTTACAAGGTCTTTGAGTTGTTGAGGGTCAGATTCTGTAATGATTGTAGATGAGTCGCCTAGCACTATGGCACCTGCTCCTACAGGCTTATTATCATCGCAAGAAGCGAGACAAAAAGCACCAGCTACAACCAAAAAAATATGTTTCAACCTGATTACCATAACATTTGCAATGACGAATGTAATAAAAAGTTGTGTGTCAAACACGATTAATATCCCAATAGCTTCTGGACTGCTATATCCAATCGGCTATTGGCCATAAAGTTTTGCTCTAGCTCTATAGCAAACGGTACCGGAGTATCCAGACTGGCACAACGTACGACTGGTGCATCCAATAGTTCAAAACAGTTTTCGGCTATCCAGGCAGCTATTTCGCCACCTAGCCCACCTATAAGGGTATCTTCATGCAGCAATAATACCTTACCTGTATTGGCTACTGAGGTGCGTATCGCATCATAATCGAGAGGCAACAATGACCTAAGGTCTAGAATATCTATGGACACGTCGGTATGTGCATCAGCATAAGCAGTAGCCCAATGCACACCCATACCGTAGGTTATAATACTGATGTCGCTACCTTCGCTTACTCTGTTAGCTTTTCCTATCTCAATGGTGTAGTAGTCATCTGGCACCATGCCACTGATACCTCTGTAAAGTCCTTTGTGCTCAAAATACATGACAGGATTTGGGTCTTGCAATGCAGCATTTAGTAGACCTTTAGCATCGGCCGGAGAAGAAGGGTATACTACTTTTAGCCCAGGTACTTTAGTAAACCAAGCCTCTGTACTCTGCGAGTGAAAGGGTCCGGCACCTACGCCACCACCTGTGGGCATACGAATAACCACATCGGCGTTCTGCCCCCAACGGTAATGTATTTTAGCTAGGTTATTCACAATTTGGTTGAACCCAACCGTTACAAAGTCAGAGAACTGCATTTCCATCATTGACTTGTGGCCCTTTATTGATAGCCCCAATGCTGCGCCCACTATTGCACTCTCGCATAGTGGTGTATTGCGCACTCTATCCTTACCGAAGGTGGCAACAAATCCATCTGTGACCTTAAACGCCCCACCATACTCAGCTATATCCTGCCCCATAAGGACCAGATTGGGGAAACGTTCCATACTTTGGCGTAGTGCATCACTTATGGCTTGTATGAATTTCTTGTCAGTTGCAGCATTACCTGGTGTTACTACCGGCATATTAGAAGGCGCATAAACATCGGCTACTTCCTCATCAGTATCAGGTACTATATGAGGTGCGGCAAATCCTACTGCGAGCCCATCTTCTATCTCTTTTTGTATTTCGGCTCTGTATGCAGCTATTTTATCGTCATCGAGCAATTTTTGCTCTTTCAGGTATTCCTCATAATTATGAAGCGGATCTTTTTTGCCCCACTCTTCAAATAATTCTTTCGGCACGTATTTCACACCGCTTGCTTCTTCGTGCCCCCTCATCCGGAAGGTCATACACTCTATAAGTATGGGTTTCTGCTCGGCGATACAGTATGCTCTTGCCTTAGTAAGCTCGCGATAAACTTCCAGTATATTGTTACCATCTATTGTTATGCCCCTCATGCCATAGCCCACTGCACGATCGGCAAGGCTTTCGCAAACGAATTGTTCATTACTTGGAGTGCTTAACCCATATCCGTTATTTTCTATGAGGAAAATGACTGGCAAGCCCCAAACTGCAGCAACATTCAGTGCTTCATGAAAGTCTCCCTCTGATGTGCCACCATCGCCACTGAAAGCAAGTGCTACTTTTTTCTCATTTTTTAGTTTGTGAGCCAGAGCTACTCCATCGGCTATCGCCAATTGTGGACCAAGATGCGATATCATACCACAGATATGGTATTCATTGGCACCAAAGTGAAAAGAACGCTCTCTGCCTTTGCTGAAGCCTTCTTTTCTTCCCTGCCATTGCATAAATAGCTTGTCGAAAGGCATTTTACGCACAGTAAACACACCCAGATTACGGTGTAGTGGCATTATATATTCATCTTCATCCAACGCCATTGCAGCACCTACTGATATGGCTTCTTGACCAATGCCACTGAACCACTTGCTGATGCGCCCCTGGCGGAGCAATACCAACATTTTTTCTTCAATCATGCGTGGACGCAACAACTCAGTATATAGTTGCAACAAAAGTTCGGCAGGCAAGCCCTTACGGTCAAATTGCATTTTCTGGATTTTGGCTGCAAAAGTACGGTGGTATGTTGTAACGTGTACTTAAAATTTGAGTTGCCTACTGGTTTTAGTGTGTTATACACCCCATTATTAGCCCATCTCAACCTTCTTTCAATTACATTTTTGAGTTTTCATCACTATATTTGAAAAAAACAAAACAAAAGCACCTTCATGAAAAGTATAGTGGTTTTTTGCGGTTCTGCCGAGGGGTACAACGAGGCTTATATGGAAGCTGCTTTCGAAATAGGCAGTATGCTGGCTACTCAAAATATCAGAGTAATATATGGTGGTGCCAAAGTAGGACTAATGGGCGCTGTGGCAGATGGCGCATTAGCACAAGGTGGCAAAGTAATAGGGGTAATACCCCATTTCTTAAAAACTAAAGAAATAGCACACGAAGGACTTACTGAACTGATAACCGTAGAAACCATGCATGAGCGCAAGATGCTGATGAATAAACTGTGCGATGGTGTAATAACCCTACCGGGTGGCTGGGGCACACTAGAAGAACTTTTTGAGATGGTGACATGGAGTATGCTGGGACTACATAAAAAGCCTATAGGGATACTGAATGTAAACGGCTATTATGATGCTTTAAAGGCACTGAATGCCAATGTGGTACAAGAAGGCTTTTTGAATGAATGTTTTGCCCAGTCACTACTCGTTAGCGATTCCGCCACGGAGTTGCTGGATATGATGCACAACTACACACCACCAGCAGTAGCCAAATGGCTTACTGAGCGCACCACCTAATAACCATATGCACAATTACCGTTTTTTATTGCCACTTTTGCACCACATCATCACTTCTAATGTCTATCAGAACGACTAAGCTGAAGATTATAAAATTCAGCAAAGACTTTTTACTGGCATCCCGTCTGCTGCAAATATTGCAGCCGTTCAATAAGTTGTTTGGGTTTATATACAATTTCAACCTACTGACATCTTGGGTGCACAAAAACAAAAAAGCGAATCTGCTTACCAATGATTTCTACCGCCCTATTCGTCATTACGACGACAGGTTGAAAAGTTTTGTTGCCATAGCTGATCACTACCAGCTACACGACACGCCAGTTTGTTATTTGGAATTTGGTGTAGCATCGGGCAATTCATTCAAGTGGTGGTTGCAACAATGCCGCCATTCGTCTTCGCGTTTTTATGGGTTCGATACATTTGAAGGATTGCCAGAAAGCTGGGGCGTATTTAATAAAGGCGATATGCACTCACCCATACCAGAGGTAAATGACAATAGGGCATCGTTTTACAAAGGAATCTTTCAGGACACCCTCAATGGATTTCTGGATGAAAATGGATCTAGCATTCGCAATACCCGCAAGCTTATACACATGGATGCTGACCTGTTTAGTGCCACACTTTTTGCACTGAGCCAGTTGTATCCTTTTTTGCAAAAGGGCGACATTATTATGTTCGATGAGTTTAATGTTTACGACCACGAGTTTATGGCTTATCGGCTATTTTCAGAGTGTTTTTACATTAATCTCAAACCTATCAGTGCCCAAAATAATTTCTATCATGCAGCTTTTGAGGTAGTGTAACTGCTATCTCTTTACCGCCATTCTATTCCCTATTCATACATGGCTATGAACGACAACAAAAGCATCAAAAACTGGTCGGAAGACGAACGCCCGCGTGAGAAGCTATTGCAAAAGGGTGCTACTTCACTGTCAGACTCTGAGCTCCTGGGTATACTTATAGCCAGTGGCAATAGAGAGCGGTCGGCAATAGACCTTGCCAAAGATGTGCTGGCACTAGCTGGCAATAACCTCAGGGAGCTAGGCAGACTATCTGTTACAGAACTACAAAAGATAAAGGGTATTGGCGAAGCCAAAGCCATTACTATAGCAGCGGCTATGGAGTTGGGGCGTAGGCGTCAGATGTCGGAAGGGCTGGATAGAGCAACTATTACTCAAAGCAAAGAAGCCATACCTATTATCATGCCCCTGCTGCAAGACCTCAATTATGAGGTATTTTGTGTGTTGTACCTCAATCATTCAGGCAAATTGCTTCGTCATGAATTGCTGAGTAGTGGCGGGCTTACAGCCACTGTAGCCGATGTGCGCATTATACTGAAAAATGCGCTGCTTTACAATGCATCAAGACTCATCATAGCTCACAATCACCCCTCTGGCAACCGCACACCTAGCCAAGCAGATATATCCCTTACAAGGCAGGTGAAACAAGCAGCCGCACTTATGGACATTACACTATTAGACCACATCATAATAGCAGGTCACAGTTATGTAAGCCTTGCAGATGATGGACTAATGTAATGTAGTAATACTGTCCAATTTCTGTAATTTCACTCACTCAAAAACTATAGCTTTATGCGAATCATAACCTATAACGTAAACGGCATAAGAGCCGCCTCCAAAAAAGGCTTCATAGACTGGCTTAATACAGACCCTGCCGATGTTATTTGTTTACAAGAAATAAAAGCAAACAAAGAAGACGTACCAGAAGGAGCCATAAACGATGCCGGATACAACGTTTATTCGTTCTCTGCACAAAAGAAAGGATATAGTGGTGTAGCTATCCTCACCAAAATCAATCCTGACAATGTGGTTTATGGTAATGGGTTGGCACAAAGCGATACTGAGGGCAGGGTGATACGTGCCGACTTTGGAGATATCACGCTTATCAACGCCTACTTCCCTAGTGGCACTAGCGGTGAGGACAGGCAGACCTACAAGTACCAGTGGCTAGAAGAGTTTTTTAATTACTTAAATGAAATACGAGCCACCCGTCAGCAGCTTATAGTGTGTGGCGACTACAATATATGCCACAAAGCAATAGACATTCACGACCCAGTTCGCAACAAAAACTACACGGGCTTCTTGCCCGAAGAGCGCGCGTGGATGGATAAACTATTCGAGAATGGATTTGTAGACAGTTTCCGCCACTTTAACCAACAACCTCACCAATACACATGGTGGAGTGCTTTTGGGGCAGCACGTGCCAATAACAAGGGCTGGCGTATAGATTACATCAATGTTACAGAACCCCTTAAACCTAACCTCAAACATGCTGAGATTTTACCCAAGGTGGTGCACTCTGATCATTGCCCGGTGTATCTGGAGTTGTCTTTCGATGCAGTGTAATATTTTAAAGTATGGCACATAAAAAACGAGCCCAACTGCAAAGTCGGGCTTTTTGATTTATATGGTGTATTTTTGAGGTAAATCAATCACATGAAAGAAGAGGCCGCATCCCATAATTTCAAATTAGTACCTGTAGTAAAAAAAGGGATGCTACATAAAATAGATGAGGCAAAAGAGGATATTCAATATTGGTTGTCAAGACCAGCACAAGAAAGGCTAGCTGCGGTCACGTTTTTAGTATTACAGTCGCTTGCAGAAGGTGAATGTATTGATAAATCTATGGTCATTAAGAAGAGATTGAAGCATATATGATACTCGCTAAAGATTTTGAAGAATTTATAAGCCTTCTTAACAAGCATCGTGTACAGTACATGATAGTAGGCGGTTATGCGCTTGCATTTCATGGAAAACCACGTTATACCGGCGATATTGATATATGGATAGGCATATCGGAACAAAATGCTTCTAGGCTACTAAAGGTTATCAAAGATTTTGGGCTAGCTTCATTGGGCTTTGTCAAAGAAGATTTTCTGAAAGAAGGTTTTATATCTCAGATTGGACGTCCTCCCCTTAGGATAGACATTCTGAATAGTATAGACGGAGTAGATTTTGATGATGCTTACAATAGTGTGCAGATCATTGAACTAGAAGAGTTGAATGTCCCATACATCGGATTAGGAGATTTTATTAAGAACAAACAAGCAACTGGCAGAAAAAAAGACCTATTAGATATAAAGGAAATTAAAAAAGTGGCTACCGCTTCTAAAAAAAGCAAGAAAGGAAAATAAGAGGGTACGAATTTTGTCATCTCGTCACAATTGAGAGCGAAAGAAACAGATCGAAGAGTGATGTGTCTTCCACTCTCTTATTTTTAAGAATGTTTGATCCAATCCCTGTGGGGGAGTATCGTCGATACACACTGAAAAAGCGAGACTGGTCGAGGGCGTTGGGCAGAATGAATAATTCATTAATTTGCCCCTACTTTACACTCAAATTGCATTTATAATGGCACTGCATTATGACATTAAATGGATCCAAGAAAAATTTGATCGTGGCGACAATATAGAATTTCAATTCTTTTGGGGTCATACTAATAAAGAAACCAGTGTTATCAATAAATCATGCCTAAGTCAATGGTTTGAGAGTCCGTTTGTTGTCGAAAATGTAACCTATCTCACGGCTGAGCATTGGATGATGGCCCAGAAAGCAAAGCTGTTCGGTGATTGGAAAAGCCATGAAAAAATTATTCAAAGCATCAACGCGGCTAAGGCAAAGGAACTTGGAAGGTGTGTTTTAGGTTATGATGAAATCATTTGGAACAACACAAAATTTGACATAGTAAAAACAGGCAATATCCATAAATTTAATCAAAATAGAGTTTTAGGCTCTTTTTTGATTGATACCCATGACAAAGTATTAGTAGAGACTAGTCCTTCCGATGTCGTATGGGGCATAGGATTATCTGAAAATGAACCAGGCTGTGACAATATTTATTCATGGCGAGGTCAAAATCTTCTGGGTTTTGTTTTAATGGAAGTTCGTGATTTTTTGAATGACTTTGGTTTCTTCAATCCCAAAAATTCTCCGATGCTCCCTCCATGGATAAAGTTTCCTGATATTTCTCCTGCTGACATGTTTTGGAGAATGGGAGGCGGAGAGGACTATATAACAATTTTCTCCCAGTACTATAACGATCTTTCTGAAAGGGATAAAGCGATACTCAATCTTACCCATCCACAACCATGGGATTGGCATTTTTATGACGAATAATCGATGACGTGAAAATGAATTCAGTCCGGGCAAATGTGATGGAACTTGACCACTCTTCAATGTCAAAGTTCCTTTAGCACGTGCAAAATGTTTTGTTGGAAGGTCGTTAAGTAGACCTCGTTCAGGAATTGTGTAGAGTTATCCTTACTTATGTCGGTTCGTGCAGGTGTGTATTAAGAGATGAAACACTGTGCTCAAGTGCCAGTAAATTTTTTATAAAAAGGTTCGACACTTGTCCAGTCACCCCTACTTTAATTGCGAACAGAATTAACTTCCAACAAGTTTGGTATTAATATCCTGTAATTTCTTTTTTATATATGCTTTCAACTCCTCGAATGTCATATTTTTAGTGCCATCGCTGATCTGGGTTCTTATTTCCCGCATCATATCTACGGCATCAAAGCTTTTTTGTTCCCTATTATTTTCCATAATTTAAAAGGTCTTTAGGACTTCTGATTTCGCTGATTGCGTATCCTAATCATAAATTTACGGAACTATAGCCTTTAATTCTCCTTAGATTTATTATAAGTTTGAAATTCCAACTCGCCAAAGTATCAACTATTTAACTGGACACCAATTGCTGAAATACCTCCATCATTTTCTTCAAATCCTCAATTAAAAGATTCGCGAATAGTCGGACTAGGCCTATTTGACAAAAAGGGCTGTCTCAAAAGTCGGAGACAGCCCTTTTTATCAGGAAGTTTATAACAAGACTCTCATTCACTACATAGCAGCCGTAATATCCGCAATTATTTTCTTAGCTAGTTCGTTTGCTGTTGCCTCCGAACCGCTCTCTGAGTATATCCTGATTATTGGCTCGGTATTAGATGTACGCAGGTGCACCCAGTTGTTGTCAAAGTCTATTCTCAGGCCATCTTCTGTATTTATGGGTTGGGCAGCATATTTAGCTTTTATCTGCTCAAACACATGTTTTACATCTACCTCTTCACCCAGCTCTATTTTGTTTTTAGAGATGAAATAGTTGGGGTATGTAGCACGTAGTTCTTTTACAGTTTTGCCAGTTTGGGCAAGGTGGGTCAGAAACAGTGCTATACCTATTAGGGCATCTCTGCCATAGTGCAGCTCAGGTACGATCACACCGCCATTACCTTCGCCGCCTATCACAGCATTTACCTCTTTCATTTTCCTCACTACGTTCACCTCTCCCACAGCACTTGGGTAGTATTGCCCCCCATGTTTTTCGGTTACATCGCGCAGTGCACGAGTAGATGAAAGGTTGGAAACTGTATTGCCTTTTTTGTGACCCAATATATAATCTGCTATAGCCACCAGTGTGTACTCCTCGCCAAACAGGCTACCGTCTTCACATACAAAACAAAGCCTGTCCACATCTGGGTCTATAGCTATGCCCAAGTGTGCATTTTTTGCTTTTACTGTATCGCACAGCTCTACCAGGTGCTCTGGCAATGGCTCAGGGTTATGTGCAAATTCGCCAGTTACCTCAGCATTTATAACGGTCACATCAGCTACGCCCAGTGCATTGAGCAGTTGAGGTATAGATATTGCCCCGGTAGAGTTTACAGCATCCACCACTACACTATAGTTCATAGCCTTGATAGCTGCTACGTTTACCAGTGGGTGTTGCAGTATTATGTCTATGTGTTGTTGTATGTAAGTATCGTTGGTTGTTACCTTGCCTATGCTGTCTATTTCTGCGTATACAGTTTCATTTTTCTCAGCATAGTCTAGTATCCACTGTCCTTCTGCCGCATTCAGGAATTCACCGTCTTTGTTAAGCAGTTTCAGTGCATTCCATTGTTTGGGGTTGTGGCTTGCAGTAAGAATAATGCCGCCTGCTGCATGCTCTAGTTTCACTGCCATTTCCACCGTAGGTGTAGTGCTCAACCCCAGATCTACTACTGTGCAGCCTATGCTTTGCAATGTGGCGGCTACAAGGTCTCTTACCATGCCGCCCGATATTCTACCATCACGACCTATTATTATCTTCTTGTTGTCGCCTTGTGTGGCTACCCATGCACCGTATGCTGTTGTAAACTTTACCAGATCTACTGGTGTTAGGCTTTTACCAGGTACACCACCAATGGTACCTCTGATTCCGGATATAGACTTTATTAATGCCATATATATCTATTTGCTTGTAAGGCGAAGATAAGCGTTTAGGAAGTTGGGAGAGATTATTTTATCTCAATATTTTTCTAATCATAACCCTAATATCAGTGGCACATAAACCTGTTCAATGCTGCGCACAAGCAATATGGTAGAGGTATTAAAAACAAAATCCCCCGACAAGCAGGGGATTTTGTAGTACTTGTTATTTATGAAAGTGGCTATCTAATCAGCGTAACCTCTCCTTTGTAAACCTGATTTGTTGGGTGACCTGGACGAGCTACTATCACAGTGTAATAATAAACTCCTAGATCTTGTGGAACACCTTTGTAAGAACCATCCCACCCTTGCTCTCTGGTAGTAGAATAGAATACTTGCTCACCCCAACGGTTGAATATTCTCAATTCGAGCATGTGCTGGAATTTAGAGCCATTGAGTCTGAATACATCATTCAGTCCGTCGCCATTAGGAGTAAAGCCTGATGGTACAAATTCTGACATTGATGTATCTACTCTTACAGTAACAGTAGCAGTATCTCTACAACCGAAGTAATCCATGCCATATACTGTATAAGTTGTAGTAACACTAGGTGTAGCTATAGGATTGTTGATGTTAGGATTGTTGAGACTACCATCGTTTGGTGTCCAAGTATAGAACATTACACTATCAGCATACAACTGAACACTATTACCAAACATTATTGTAGTGCTAGCTGTAATGTTCTGTAGTTGTTTTGGCAATGTAGAACTCAATGTCATAACGTGGGTAGCAACACATCCTTCAGTGTTCATTGTAGCCGTAAGTGTATATACAAATACGCCTAAGCCATCAAACATTGGCACTTTAGCAGTATCTGAACTTAAGTTAGCAGCAGGAGTCCACTGATAAGTAAAGCCATACGGCAATTCCACCGGACGAGTATACACTTCGTTGAAGAGCGGCATTGGAGTTGTAAGACAGAATGTACTGTCTCCTACTGCATCAATGTATGGCTGTATTACTGTAACAACTTTTGTGATTTCATCTACACAATTGAGGGAGTCAGTTACTGTAAGTGTTACTGAATAAATGCCTTCCGTAGCATAGGTGTAAGGAGCTGGACTGCCATTTGTAGTCACAATAGTACCATCGCCATAATTCCACTCATAAATCATTGGAGGTATGGTAGGTGTAGGCGTGTACTTAAATGAAGTAGACAAATCATTGATAACAACACCGGTTTGGTTACATACCACAAGATCTGCGAAATTAAAATTGGCAGTAACATCGTGTGTAAGATTCACAGGTTTAGTTATATCATTGGTACAACCTGCAGCTGTACGAACGGTTAACCTAACGTTATAAACTATATGACCCGCATCGTAAATATGAGATGGGTTAGGATCATAAGAAATTACACCATCGCCAAAAGCCCACTCAAATGTGCTTGCACTGGTAGATGTTTGTGTAAATGCAACACTATCGACTGGACAACCAGGGAAACGTTCGAAAGTAAAGTTGGATACAGGGGTAATATTTACCACTATCGTTACAGAGTCTCTCAGACTCTCACAACTACCCACAATCTGGCTAAAGTAGAAAGTATTTGAACCAACGATAGAGGTATTGACAGTAGGTGCTACTGTGCTGCCCGTGCCGCCCGTACCCGCAGTGTACCATAATACTGTGCCACCTGGCGCCATACCTACAAAGGTGAATGGAACAAAGGTTGCAAACTGACAATAAGAACGCTGTGCAATTATAACCGGTGGTGGTGGTGGTGGTATAAGTGATACACGTACACTTGCTGTGTCCTTACAACCATAACTAGTAGTAGCTATTACTGTATACACTCCAGTATCAGCTATCGAGAAACCAGGTATAGTAGGATTAGACAAAGTAGATGTAAACGTAGGAGGTGTTGCACTCCAACTGTATGCGGTAACCGGTGAATCGACCGTTGCTGTTAGCAACAGTGTGTTGGCAGCACCTATACACAATGGAGAATTGCTAGATGCAGTAACTGTTGGCTTATGCCTAATAAAGGCAGTAGTAATAGAAGTATCTGGCACACCAGCTACAGTTTTAATTACCGAATATACACCATTCATAGCTGAAGTAGCAGGATATAAGAATGTACGCTGTGTAGTAGAGAATACAGTAGTAGATGGAGCAGGACCATACCACTGATAAGTAGCACCGGTACTATCGCCGGGCGCATTGAACCACAAAGTATCACCTACGCAAGGGCTGTTTACTATAGCACCGTTACAAGTGAGGATAGTTAAATAAAATGTTTTATTGTGACAGGAGAACATACCCGTGGCACTATCTGTACCCGTAATGGTATAAGTTATGTAAGGAGGCAAAGCTGTAGTACTGATGGTATTGTTAACACCAGTAGTACTCGCCAGACCAAGACCTGGAGACCAAGTCCATTTGCTCCAGCTCCAGTTTTTGTCTACAGCATTTAATATACTAACTGGCAATGAAGTCATGCCAGGATACAAGCATACATCGAAAGTATCGAAATTTGGTGTTGGTGAAGCAAAAGACACTTTCGGAACACCGTTTACTACTATTTGAGGATCGGGGAAAGCGCTATCCAAACCTAAGTTGCCGTCAAATATGTAGGCATACGACAATATAGTACTGTCGCCTGCTGCTATGCTACCCAGATTGTAAGTTAGAGCAATAGCTATATCTCCATTACTTGTTTGGCCTAAGCCGTATGTAGCCGTAGTATAAGTGCTATTCCATACAGTAGCAAAGTCTACAGTAGCTGCAAGCGGCCATGCATTATAAATACAACAACGGGCACGGCAGTCTTTAGTACCCAAGCCCATATAAGCAGCAGCAGGGTAGCCAGCTCCACGTGACGATACCAATACTCTGTGACGAGCATCTTCATTCTGGTGCACAATGGTGTTGTTAGTGAAGAATCCACCGCCTGGCCATGTTTGGTCATTGTCAGGATCGCAAGAACGCATATAGTACATGGGTGCAGTTGCTACTGCTGCAGTATTGCGTATCACCGTGGTCACTACCACAGCGGACGACAAAGTATCTACTCTAGTTTCTTGCCTTATTTGCACTGTTCCACCAGACGCAGATCCTATCCACATACCTCTAACACTGCCACCGGCGTTTGTATAAGTAGTATTAGCACCTGTAAGACCGATTCCTACACCTCCGTTGACATAGGTCCCTGCAGGACACTGCTGGCGAGCGTGAGTGCGGGTTGTGCCTATTTGTAGCCCCCATCCTTCGAACGGACTACCTGGGTAAGTATAGTCACCCATAAAAGGTGGAGTTCCTACAGCCCATCCATCTTTGCCGTAATCATATACCTCAGCCAATGCTGACCCAATAGCTGCCCCAGGTGAGTGTGGGTGATAACCAGCTATCGATGTACATGCACCAAAAGAACCATTGTTTAGCTGACCTATCTCCAAGTACCTTCCTTGCAGGAAGAAGTTAGTACCTACCAACTGAGCAAGGCCTGGTATAGAATTACCGAGCATCACTCCCAAACAAAATAAAAAGAGGATTTGTTTTTTCATACTACAACTTTGCTATTTTATAAACACGCTAAATAATACTAGTTTTTATTGCATGTCTACTTAGAAACAGGCAACAATTTACAGAAAACTTACACAAAAAACAATTAACCGTAATAATAACATAATTTTCGGTCTGCTTTCTACGAAGTAAGACAGTATAACAAATGATTTCCGTTGGCAAATAATGTATAAATTTTTCAACAATGTAATCAAAAACAAAAAAGCGACTAACACCTAGAAAAAGTGTTAGTCGCCTTGTATACTATTAATTACTATATACAGTATTCAGATTACCATACTAATGCGCGCTCATTTTCTGGGCGATACATTTTATCAGTAGGCTTAATATCAAATGCCTTGTACCAGGCCTCTAAATTACTTACTGGTACATTACACCTGAATTCATTGGGTGAGTGTGGGTCTGTTTTTAAGCGTTGTGCCATTTCTTCTGGCCTAGTGCTAGCACGCCATACCTGTGCCCAACTGAGAAAGAAACGTTGGTCTGGTGTAAAACCATCTATTTTTTCATTGCCTTTACCTTGTTTGGTTTTTTTGAAGGCTTCATATGCAATACTTAAACCGCCAAGGTCTGCCAGATTTTCACCTTCGGTCAATAGTCCATTTACATGTGTAGTATCTATTGCTACAATTTTGTTGTACATATCTACCACTACATTGGCTTTGGTAGTGAAGTTGGCAGAATCTTGAGATGTCCACCAGTTTGACAAGTTACCATCAGCATTGTAGAGACGTCCCTGATCGTCGAAGCCATGTGTCATTTCATGCCCAATAACGCCACCAATTCCACCATAATTTACTGCATCGTCAGCTTGTTCGTCAAAGAAGGGATATTGCAATATTCCAGCAGGGAACACTATTTCATTGAAAGCAGGATTGTAATATGCATTAACCGTGGGAGGGGTCATTTGCCATTCGGTTTTGTCAACTGGTTTACCTAGCCTGTTAATGTTGTAATTATATTCCCACTGCGACGAGGCTAGTATATTGGCAATATAATCAGTTCCAGATATAGTTAAGGCACTATAATCTTTCCAAGAGTCTGGGTACCCAATTTTTTTCATGAAGCCATTCAACTTCTGCAGTGCTTTCTGTTTGGTTTCATTGCTCATCCAGTCAAGTCGCTGAATTCTTTCAGCATAGGTTTGCTGTAAGTTATTTACTAGTTCCAGCATTCTGGTTTTAGCTTCAGGTTTAAAGGTTTTGTCTACGTACATCTGCCCCAATAGTTCTCCTACTGATCCATCTACTACCGACAGTACACGCTTCCAACGAACTTCTTGTTCCTGTTGTCCACGCATTACTTTGCCATAAAACGCAAAACGTGTGGTATCGAATGAACGGCTCAAGAAAGAAGACATATCATTCACCAAATGGAATTTCAGATAAACTTTCCATGTTTCTATTGGGGTAGTTTTAAGCTGTTTGGCCACAGCAGCAAAGAATGCAGGTGTGGCTACTATAACAGAATCCTGACCAGTTACTTTTAGTTGCTCCAGAAGCGATTTCCACTCCATACCTGGAGTTAATTTGCTTATACCAGCCAGATCAAATTTGTTATACAGCTTGTATGGGTCACGCATGTCTACACGAGTTAACGAAGCGCCTGCCAATGCCAATTCCAATTTGTAGATGTCTGTAGCGTTTTTCTGAGCAGTAATGGCATCACTACCCATCAATTGCAACATTTTCACAATGTACTGCTGATAAGCAGTTCTTATGTTTTTAGTACGTTCATCTGTATCGAAATAGTACTCACGACCTGGCATGCCCAAACCACCTTGCCCAAATTGACAAATCTGTTTGTTTACATTTTTGTCATCGGGAGACACATAAAACCCAAACAACTGACCAATGCCTTGAGTGTGCTCTTTTGTTACTTCAGCTATCAGTGAGTTGGCATCAGTTATACCATCTATCCTAGCCATTATACCATTAAGCGGTGTCAAGCCAGCCATATCTATAGCTGCACTATCCATACCGGTACGGTAAAAATCGCCTACCATTTGAAGGGTACTACCTTTGGGAGCATTTTTAACAGCCGCTGCAGAATCTAATAACTTACGAAGTATAGCATTGTTATTTTCATCCAGCTCGTTGAAACTACCCCAACGTGTTTTGGATTTTGGAATAGGATTATTCTTCAACCATGCGCCATTGGCATACAAGAAAAAGTTGTCGCCTGGGTGCACTGTAGTGTCAATATTAGCAGGATCTAGTAATTTCCTACCTGCGACTTTTTCATCATTTTTAGCAGCTTCCTGCCCACAAGATGCCATAGCTACTATGGCCAATCCTGCTAACAGAGTTCTTTTTAGTTGCATATTGCTTATTTTGTTTTTATATAATAGCGGTAAAAGTACAACAATCCTATACAGAAATAGGTATATCAAAACGAATAGATGAGTGAAAATAGGGGGATATCGGTTGTAAACCCGCTTTGATTGCTTGTCTATTTAGTTTTTTTGTTGTAAATCAGCGCTAGCCATGTATAGTAAAAACAAGAATGGCAGTTAGTTTATTACTTTTGGCCTGACACACGTATGGATTCTTTAACACACATTGTATTAGGTGCTAGTATAGGGGAAGCGATAGCAGGCAAACGGTTAGGTAAAAAAGCGTTGGTGATAGGTGCTATAGCCAATAGTTTTCCGGACATCGATATCGTAGCGTCATTTTGGCTACCACTAACCAAAGACCTGCTTGCTCACAGAGGATTTACACACTCGTTATCATTTGTTTTTTTGTCTGCACCAGTTTTGGGCTATATATGCTTTAGGTTGTTTAGAAAAGACAATTTGTCTTGGCAACGCTGGGCTGGCTTTTGGTTGTTGCAATTATTCATACACATCTTTCTAGATGCATTTAACACCTATGGCACAGCATGGTTTGAGCCTTTCAGTCATTACCGTGTTAGTTTTAATAGCATGTTTGTAGCTGATCCTTTATTTACTATTTGGCCTGCCATTGCTGCTATTGCATTGGCATTGATGCCTGTTGCGAGCAGAAAAAGATTAAAAGTAGCGTCTATAGCTTTGATTATGAGCTCCGTATACCTCATAATTGGATTAACAAACAAAACTAGTATAGACAGAGTAGCAAAAAAACAACTCCACAACAATGGATTTAATACCGAACAATACTTCAGTACCCCTACCCCGCTCAATAATATGTTGTGGTATATAGTTGCCAAAACAGATTCTGGTTTTCAGATTGGCTACCGTTCAGTTATGGATAATGGTGGTAGTATCCATTTTCGTTATACCCCACAAAACGCAAACTTACTACAACAATCTGCATACCCTGATGATGTAAAGAGACTCATTCGTTTCTCGCAAGGTTTTTATACAGCATCTATGTGGCACGACACGCTTGTATTTAATAATCTTCGTTTCGGAGAGGTGAATGGTTGGGCTGATACGATGCCGCAATGCGTGTTCTATTATTTCACCGATATTCCCGAAGCCAATAACCTAGTGGTGCAACGTGGCAGGTTTGCGAAGTGGAATGCTGAAACATTTAAAGCCTTTTTGACTAGAATTTCTGGTCAGTAATTTCGCTGTTTTTGCTGGGTGAAATAAAAGGTAAACAGAAAAAACATCATATGGATGGCTCTATAAGACAAATAGTAAAGTAGTTTCATCAGTAAATTTTTATCCGCCTCGTATCTGGATTTCGTTATATAGTTGCAGTCACTGGCTATTATTCCATTAACTGTACGTGTAAGTTCTGTAACTAGTATTTTATCTTTAACATCCAAATTGAGCTCAATGCTGGCAAATGCACTGATATTGTTGAGGTTATAGGAGCCTACGGTAACCCATTCACCGTCGCATATTCCCATTTTACCGTGCAATACATTAGGTAGGTATTCGTAGACCTCTATCCCACTTCTGAAAAGCCTGCTATATAAATAGCGTTCGGCATACTTTGCCAGAGGCACATCAGCGGCTCCGGTTAGCACCAATTTTATCTTTACACCTCGTTTGGCGGCCGCTTCTATGCTTCTCAGCAACTTGTGTGGTGGCCAGAAATAACTAGTCATAATGGTCACATAATGCAGAGCGGAGTCAAAAAGTTCTTCGTAAGTTTTGGTAATAAAAGTTTCTCTGTATACCCAGTCATTTCTGCGCATGCGCACTAATACCCCAGTGTCGGGTGCCAAGGAGTTACCTTTATGTGGAATACATTTAAGTGCAAAAGATGTCTTGTTCCACATACGCTCACAAAGCTTATTAATGGTGGTAGCAACTGGCCCTTTGACAACCACAGCCCAATCTAGCCAAGCTTGTGCACCAGGCATATCATTGTAGCGATTACTGATGTTGACACCACCTACCATCACTAGTGTGGCATCAGCTACTATTATTTTGTGGTGCATTCTGCGACCTAAGTAGTAATACCTACTATGTAACAATGGTTTAAAAAACCTGAAATTTACGTTTGCATCTTTAAGTTTTTTTATAAACGAAGACGATAACCGTTGAGAGGCATAGCCATCTACCATCATATACACATTTACACCTCTTTGTGCTGCTGCTATAAGGGCATTGGCTACTTCCTGACCTGTCTCGTCATCATCAAAAATGTAGGTTTGTAGATGGAGGGTTTGCTGAGCTATACTTGCAATTTGTTGTATTTGATTAAAGTATTCCTTACCACCTCGAACCACCCGTACATCACTATGTAACGTATATAGATCTGCTGCTTTTTTGTTCTTTAGTTTGGTCATGACAGGGCAGATGTGCGCTTAAAAAATACTGAATGTTAGTAACAGACTACAATATACTACTAAAGATTATTGTGTTCAGGTGCTATAAACAGAAAACCGGGAGCGCACACTCCCGGTTTCACCGCAATTAACACTCAAAAATAAACACTAATCTGTATGGCGATTGCCGCCTAAACGATACATTATAGATAATTGCAAAGATGGTGCTCTATATAACTGACCAGATACTGTTTTCGCACCTGAACTGTTTGAGTTATCCCAAACCGTTTGTACAGTGCGGAAATCTAGATTAGCATTGGGAGCAAGCCTGTAAGAGAACCCAAAAAGGTAGCCTATACCAAATCTGCTTCTGAAGTCTTCTTCTTTTAGTTTTGGAGCATTATCTGGACCAACTTCGTTTACTAATACTGGGGCTACATTGTAAGTTGGCAGAGTTTCAGCACCTGTATTGATAGAGAATGAATACAAGAAGTTACCACCTGAGTAAAAATTAAACTTACCCTTAGCATACCTTATTGCTACTGGCATTTCTATACTATGTAGCGCTGAGAAACTGTAAGAATTCAGCAACAGTTGTTTGCTATACTGATTACCAGACGTGGGCGTATAAGTGTAGTAGTTGTCTTCTATAGATTTATTATTATTCAATCTATGGAAGTATTTCATTTCGGTCATGATGTTCCAAGTATCGTTGAAAACCAGATTAGCTGTTAATCCAAACTGGAATCCTTTGAAACTATTTGAGCCAAAAAAGTTACTGTTGATACCCGCAGTGATACCACCTACCAAATGTGCACGTGATGCACTTTCTTTAACATCGTTGAAAGCTGCACTTAACTTTTTAACCATCGACAGACCTTTATGCTCTTGTTTGGCAACATTAGTAGCTGCTGTGGCACTGGTAGTCACAGACTCTTTTGAAGCATTTTCGGTCGTTTCTTCATGGCTGTTAGCGGTAGCACCTGGCACTATCTCTTCATACCTATCGTCCTCTGTGCCAGAATTTTGCTCAGACTGATTGGCCGACAAAGATGATGAAGGATCGGAATTGTTATTAACGCTGGCTCCTTTAGGTGCTTTGGCTGCAGGTGCCAGTGTCTTTTGGTTGCCATTATTCATTGTACCCGGTGTAGCTGAATGTCTGCCAGTTTTGCCTGCTTTATTTGCAGCTGGTTTGTTTTCTGCAGATGTTTGCACTGCGTCATTGCCATTTTTAGTGCCACCAACTATTGTTTCCTCATCGTTATTATTCTTGCCATGGCTAAAACCTAAATCTACATTTACCTTTTCTATAGATATTGTATCTATCCTGTTGCCATACACATTAGATGCCAGCATTATAGTACGCTGATGCACTTGTATTTTGGTTATTACTCGTTTAGGCTTATTGTTATTTTCATCTGCTTGAGGTTTAGGTGCTAATCCTCCAGTGCTAGCAGTGAAGTTGTTTCCTCTTGTTTTTTCAATTGCTTTATCTGCTTTACTTCCTTTAGTAGTAACAGTACGTTTAGCAACTAATACTGGCTGTTTAGCATTGTTCGCAACAGTAGTATTGGCAGCATTACCTGGTATATTTCCATTGGCAGTTTGGTTTACTGCGGCGGCGGCTATTTTGCTATCAGCGTTGTTGCCAGTCAACTGAGTTACAGTTGTCTCTTTTACTAAAGAACCAGAAGGGGTACCTGTGTTAGTAGCACTACTGTTTAAAACTTCCAGTTTCGCTTCTTTCTCCGCAGTAGGCAATGTTGTCATTTTAGCATCTGCAACCGCTATTGTATTGCTAGCTGAAGTTGCACTTGTTGTAGGAGCATTGTTATTAGTTACTTCTTTTGCTGCAGGAGTAGTACGATTGCTTACCGCTACATTACTAGTTTTCTTAGTTTCTGTCACAGTAGCGCTAGCTACATTGATGTTGTTACTATTGTTAATGCTATTGCTATTGTTTTTGGTATCAGTTGATTTTTTTGCTGAGGGTATGTTATTGATTTTTTCAGAAGTTTGATCTTGGTGACGAAGAGCAACGGAAGCTTTATTTTTAACAGCATTACCAGATTTGAGGCTATTCGCGGTTTGTGCAGTTGTATTATTGACATTACTGTTTTCTGCATTTGCTACACTATTGCTGGATGGAGCCACCAGCTTCCCTGATTTTCTCTGAGTGTTCTTTGTTTTAGTATCTACTGCTTCAACATGACCACTGATGACTGCATTGTTATCAGAAACGTTAGCATTCTCTGACTCAATTGCATTTTGTGCATTAGTATTAGAATGCCTATTACCGGTACTTGCAGATGCAACATCATTGGCAGCTATCGTTTTGGCAGAAATAGCTACATCTTTTTTACCAGATGTGGCATACACTTCGTCATTGTTGCCATTGCTTACCAGCAAAGCAGCGTTATCGTTGCCGGCAGCGTTAACTGTAGTAGTTAGTGAAGCAGAATTGTTATCGGCATTTTTGTAAAATGACGCCAATTCCATACCACCTATACCTACTGAGCCTAGTAAGGATAGCACAGCAACCGCACTGAAGATGCGGCGCCAGTAGAAGATACTGATACGTTTTTGCTGAGGCATTTCTTTATCGAGCAGATCGCGCATATTCATCCACGCTCCACTTTTCTCCTTTTCCTCCACACCTGTAAGTCGCTGCCTTACGAGGTCGTCAATCTTGATGAAATTTTTATCCATAAGGATAAATTTATTATTTTATAAATAATTTAATGTTGTTGTTCTTTGTCAATTGCCTTGCGCCTGTCATTTAATATTCAATTCCAGTTTTTCTATTTTTTCTTTTAATATTTTTCTCCCTTCCGATAAATGCCATTTTGAAGTTCCTTCGCTGATGCCAAGTATATTTCCTATCTCTCTATGGGTAAATCCTTCCATTACGTACATGTTAAAGACTGTTCTGGTAGCATCGGGCAAGCATTGTATAAGCTTCACTAATTGGTCGTAGTACAGCTTATCTGCATGGTCGGTTTGTATCAGTTCATCTTTTTCTACGAGTACTATCTGGTTGGAGTATTTAGCGTTTTGTTTTACATAATCTGCTACTGCATGAAATACGATTTTGCGTATCCATCCCTCGAAAGACCCTTGAAAGTTGTATTGTTTTATCTTCTGGAATGCACGCAGGTAGCCATTGTTGAGTACTTCTTCGGCTTGTTCGTCGTGGTCTATGTATCGTCTTACAAGCGCCATCATTTTAGGATAAAATAGCCGGTATAACTTCTCCTGTGCGCTTCGCTCATTGCGAATGCACCCTTGTATGAGCTGCTCTAACTCACTGGCCTGGCCAGCAACGGTATATGCCAAAGCTATAGACAAGTATATTGGTTATTAATCCTGAACACTAATATAAGACCGTTTTGCATCGGAATAGGTTGGGTATAGCCACAAGTTTATATAATTATTTATTGAACGGACTGAATTTGAAGGAATGAAAAACGAAAAAGAACAAAGTGAGAACATTCTACTCCACTTTCATAAATGTGTAGTAAAAAGATATACTAGGAGGCAAACTTGTTACCTTTGCGCTGCAAATAGCATAACGATATGAAAATACATAGAGAAGGGTACCTGTATATACTTATTGCCACGGTGTTACTGGGTGGTATATCTTGGGCTGCCAGCCATTACATACCGGATTCGCTGTTTTGGTTGACTGCCCTAATTACTTTTGTCATGTTCCTCTTATGGGTGTGGGTAGTAGCGTTTTTTAGGATGCCTATAAGAAACATGGTGCATGGCGAAGACCGCATCATAGCCCCAGCCGATGGTAAGGTAGTGGTTATAGAAGAGACTTATGAGCCTGAATACTTTAAAGAAAAAAGACTGCAGGTATCTATATTTATGTCGCCCATAAACGTACATGTAAACCGCAACCCTGTGAGTGGTGTAGTAAAATACATGAAGTACCACAAGGGCAAATATCTGGTGGCTTGGCACCCCAAATCATCTACCGAGAATGAGCGTACAACTATAGTGCTAGGTAATGATAATGGCGACATACTAATGAGGCAAATAGCGGGTGCATTGGCAAGACGTATTTGCTTTTATGTAAAGGAAGGCGATGTGGTGAAGCAGAATGAGGAGTTTGGTTTTATTAAATTCGGCTCGAGGGTAGATTTGTTTTTGCCGCTAGGTACACGGGTAGATGTAAAGATAGGTGATGTGGTAAAGGGCGGTGTGACAATAGTGGCCCACAATGCATAATGAAAGTGATATTGGTCAGTGAGGGTGGTTTTTAACAGAGAGGTTTATTATAATTTCGTATTTTTGTGTACTAAATCGATAAAAATGAAAAAAATCACTTTATTACTCGCTGCTGCTGTGATGATGGCAGGTGGTGCTTTTGCAGAAGGAAAGTCTTGCTGCAAGAAAAAAGGAGAAAAATGCAACAAAGAAGCTACTGCTGCTTGCTGCAAGAAAAAAGATAAAAAAGAATGCAGTAAAGATCACGAAGCAAAAGAAGAAGCTGCTAAAAAAGAAGCTCCAAAACCAAACTCATAGTACAATACTACTGATGATACATAACAAAAAGCCCTGCATTGCGGGGCTTTTTGTTTGGAGTGTATAGTTTGTAATTATATTTTGTTTACCCTGTTTTGGTGTCTGCCACCCTCAAAGGGGGTAGATAGAAAGATATTAGTCATAGATTCAGCCATTGTAAGCGGTACAAAACGGCTGGGGATGCACAGCACATTAGCATTGTTGTGCTGGCGAGCCAGTGCAGCCAGTTCATCGAGCCAGCAAAGGGCGGCACGTATGCCCTGATGCTTGTTGGCGGTCATACACACACCATTGCCACTACCACATACAAGTATACCTGCTGCTGCTGCACCTTCTTCTACCATAGTGGCTACAGGGTGTGCATAGTCCGGATAGTCGGTACTATCTGTGCTGTAAGTGCCTTTGTCTGCGACATGCCAGCCAGCATCTTGCAGCATTTTTACTAGATTTTCTTTGTACTCGTAGCCAGCATGGTCACAGCCTATGGCTATGGGCAGTTGATTATTGAACGATGGATTGCTCATATTATTTAGTCGTTGTTTTGCTCCAGTGCTTCTTTGGCTTCTCTTATCTTACGAGCTTTGAGTGCACGGGCACTGATACTCACAGATATCTCGAAAAGTATGTAAAGGGGAAAAAATATAAGCAGACAGCTAAAAACATCGGGTGGTGCTATTACCATACTGAGTATAAACAGTATGAGAAAAGCATAACGACGTTTGGCCTTAAGAAATGCTGGTGTGAGCACACCTATACGAGTAAGGAAGTAAACGAGAATAGGCAATTCAAATACCACACCCAGTGCTATGACCATGTTGCTCATGGTATCGTAGTAGTTTTCTATGGTGATGATGTTTTCAAAGAGCGGGCTAAGCTGATAATTGCCAAAAAAATTGATGGTGTATGGGGCTACTATGAAGTAAGCAAACATAACACCCATAAAAAACAACAGCGAACACCAAAACACTATGCCGCTTGCCATCTTGATCTCGGTTGGTTTTAGAGCAGGTTTGATGAATTTCCACAATTCCCAAAGAATGTATGGAAAAACCAATACGAAGCCCAGCATAACAGATACGGACAAACTCATCATGAACTGACCCGTTACGGCATTGTTCTGAAACTTCATGTGTATATCGTCCATGCAAAACGATTCGGCATGTAGCAACCTGCCCAATGCACAAAAAGCACGATAAGAGATAAAATCTTTGTGTGCAGGACCCATTATTACCCTATCGAAAATTAGCTCTACCTTCCAGAATACTAGGCAGGATCCTACCATAACGGCAATGGCGCATCGTACAATGTGCCAGCGCAACTCCTCGATATGGTCGAGGAAATTCATTTCCCCGGCGGGATTATTATTACGTTTGTCGAGAAAATTATCAATGAAGCTCAAAAACTGCAAATTAGGAACGCAAAGTTAGGATATAAGAACGACACAACTGACGAGATTAAAGACAGTAATATATAGTAACAACTAAATCCTTGTATCTGTTGCGCGAAACAGTGCAATTAAAGTTTTCATCAAACGATAATACAATTATCAGAAATTGTTGTATATTTGCTTCGGATTTTAAACAAAAGAGAGGGGACACTGGTTGTCCCCTCGTTCATTGAAAGTATGTCTGATACAATTGAAAAAGTATACGCATTGCTTGAGCCCTTGTTAGATGGGACTGATATTTTTATTGTTAGTATCAAGATAAAACCGACTAACAATATCAAGGTTTTTTTGGACGCTGATGGTGGTTTTTCGATAGATAAGGCAACCAAAATCAATAAACAATTGTATGCAGCGCTGGATGCTGAAGGCATGTATCCTGATGGTGATTTTTCGTTGGAAGTATCGAGCCCTGGTGTAGATGAGCCATTGACTCAAAACAGACAATATAAAAAAAACATAGGCAGAAAAGTAACTGTCACAGATAAGAGTGATAAGGAAACCACAGGTATACTTACAGCAGTTACTGAAGAGAACGTAACCCTAGAAGTGAAACCTAAAAAAACTAAAGACGAAGTAGTAATTGTAGAAATACCATTAATAGATATAAAAACAACTGTAGTACAAATCATTTTTTAATTAATAAGCATTGCCTAAGTAGGGCATTGTAGAGAAAAATAGCGCAATATGGCAAGTATCAACCTCATTGACTCCTTTCAGGAGTTTAAAGACGCCGAGAATATCGACAGGCCTACCCTCATGAAGGTGCTGGAAGACGTGTTTAAAACTCTATTGAGAAAGAAGTACGTAACAGACGAAAACTTTGACGTAATCGTAAATGACCAAACTGGTGACCTGGAAATATTCAGACGTCGCGAGATAGTAGAAGATGGCGAGATAGAAGATGTAAATCTGCAAGTGCCCTATTCTGAGGCTATAAAAATAGAGCCCGATTATAGTGTAGGTGAAGAACTGTATGAAGAGGTAGACGTAAGAAACTTTGGGCGAAGGGCTATACTCGCCGCAAAACAAACACTGGCTGCGCGTATAGGTGACCTGAAAAAAAACAACCTGCTCAAAAAATATGCAGACAGAGTAGGTGAAATAATAAATGGTGAAGTATACCAGATTTGGAAAAAAGAGATATTACTGCTGGATGATGAAGGCAATGAACTAATAATGCCAAAATCGGAGCAGATACCATCTGACTTCTTTAAAAAAGGTGAAACAGTGCGTGCAGTGGTGAAAAAAGTAGAAATGCGCAACAACTCGCCCATTATAATACTGAGCCGTACACATCCTTCATTCTTGGAAAAACTACTAGAAATAGAAGTACCAGAAATAATGGATGGATTAATAGTGGTAAAGAAAATAGTGCGCGAACCAGGCGAACGTGCTAAAGTAGCTGTGGAAAGCTATGATGACCGCATAGACCCAGTGGGCGCATGTGTGGGTATGAAAGGTAGCCGTATACACGGAATTGTACGTGAGTTGCGCAATGAAAATATTGATATCATCAACTTTACTAACAATGTACAGTTGCTGTTGCAAAGGTCACTAACTCCTGCCCGTATCAATAAAATGGAGCTGAATAATGAAACTATGCGTGCTGATGTATATCTGGACCCCGATCAGGTATCGCTGGCTATTGGTAAAAAAGGTGTGAATATAAAACTTGCACAAGAACTAACTGGATACAACATTGATGTATTCAGAGACGTGAAAGATGATGTAGAATACGATATCGATCTGGATGAATTTGCAGATGAGATAGAAGCTTGGGTGATAGACGAGTTCAAGCGTATAGGCTGTGATACTGCATTGAGTGTACTGGAATTGTCGGCTGAAGAGCTGGTGCGCCGTACCGACCTGGAAGAAGAAACTGTGCGCGATGTCCGTCGTGTATTGGAAGCAGAATTTAATGATGAACAGTAATTAAACTAACAAAAATATTGTTCACATGAAATAGATAATAACATAAGCCTTCGCTGTGCCAAATTCACTGAAAAATGGCGTAAATTTGTGGACAGGGCAACTGCCACAGGGCAATTTTGAATAAACATCTGACAAGGAAAAAAGAAGAATGACAACAACAACAAATACACCCAGGTTACTGGCGGCCGCAAAGGAATTCAACATAGGGAAAGAAACCCTTGTCGAGTTTCTTGTTGATAAAGGCTTTGAAATAAGCAGTAACCCGAGTACCAAACTTTCAGAGCAGATGTACAATGCCCTGCAGGTGGAGTTTGCCCAAGACAAAAAAGACAAGCAGAAGAGCGAAGGGATAGCCCTACCAAAAGGGCCACTGCTTGATAATATCAAAAAATCCAAAGAGGATTTGGATATTACCGCTAAAGACAAAAAAGAAGAGCCTGCTACCAAAGCCCCTGAAGTAAAGGCCAAACCAGCAGAGGAAAAACCAAAAGACAAATTGGAGGTTGTGGAAGTGCCACCTATGGTAGTCACACCAGAACCCGCACTAGTAGCGAAGGTCGAAGTAGCGCCTGCCCCCAAACCTGAGCCAGTAGCAACTGTTGTATCAAAACCTGAGCCAGTTATACCGCCTGCACCTGCAATACAAGCAACGGCTCCTGTTACCGCATCTCCAGTAACTGAAGCGAAACCGACGGCAGAAACAAAAGCTGAAGTAGTAATAGAACCGGTGGCCAAAGAAGCCCCAAACAAGGAAGCTGAAGATACTACTCCAGTAGCACCTGCTGCTCCTGAGCATCTGGATGTAAAAGCACCCAAAATAGGTGGGCCAAACATACTGGGCAAAATAGATCTAGATACGCTCAACTTGTCTTCTCGTCCTAAAAAAGGCGCAGTTGTCAAGAAGAAAGATCCTATTCCAGTAAAGAAAGATGTGCCTGAAGCGAAAGTAAGTGAGCCTGTAGTTACCAAACCTACTCAGCCTACTGCTCCCGTACCGACACCAGTGGTAGCAAAAGTAACCGAAGTACCTGCTGAAGTAAAAGTAGAAGCTCAAGCTACAATGCAAGCGTCTCCTGCAGTTACAGAAGAAGACCCGACGCTGAAACGCGAACATATAGAAATGAAGGCCCCAAGACTGGAGGGTCCAAAAATTATTGGTAGAATAGAGCTTCCTGTTTCGCAACCTTCTGGCAACAGACCAGATAATCGTGAAAAACGCAAACGCAAACGTATACCAGTAGACAAAAAATCAGAGCCTGGTAAACCAGATACTAATAATAGGGATAGAAATGCCCCAGCACCAGGTTCTGGAGGTCAACAACCCGGTAGGAATCTGGGTAGAGACCGCAGGCCCCCAGGCACACCTCCAGGACAACGTCCTGACAGCAGACCAGATAACCGCCCTGCAGGTGGTAACGGTGGTGGTGTAGGTCGACCAATAGGCAATAATGCTGGTGGTGGTAACAGAGATAGGGACAGAGGCAGGAGCGATATGCGAAATGCACCTGTCACTGCACAGCAGCAAGAAATAGATACAAAGGCAATACAAGATAAAATACGCGAAACACAGGCAAAACTCACTGGATCAACCAGAAGTAAGAACCTGAAAGCCAAATATCGCCGTAACAAGCGCGATGAAATGGCTGAAAAACGCGCTGCTGCAGAAAATGCAGAACAGTCTAATTTAATACAGGTTACTGAGTTTATATCAGTAAGCGAGCTTGCTGGTCTGCTGGATGTGAGTTTTGCAGAGATTATTGGTAAGTGTATGAGCTTGGGCATAATGGTTTCCATCAACCAACGCCTAGATGCTGAGGTGATTGAGCTCGTGTCTAGCGAGTTTGGGTTTGATGTAGAATTCATTAACCTAGAGCAAGAAGCCGAAGAAGATGTGGAAGTAGAAGACGAACCTGACGATCTACTGCCAAGAGCTCCTATAGTAACCATAATGGGTCACGTAGATCATGGTAAAACATCGCTGCTTGATTATATAAGAAGTGCTAATGTGGTAGCGGGTGAGGCAGGTGGTATCACCCAGCACATAGGTGCGTACAGGGTAACTACTGCAACTGGCAAACAAATTACCTTCCTAGACACTCCAGGTCACGAAGCCTTTACCGCGATGCGTGCTCGTGGTGCAAAAGTAGCAGACGTCGCAGTAATAGTTATAGCCGCTGACGATGCCATAATGCCGCAGACAAAAGAAGCTATATCACACGCACAGGCTGCAAACCTGCCAATGATATTTGCAATTAACAAAATAGATAAAGAAGGTGCCAACCCTGAAAAAATCAAGGAGCAATTGGCTCAAATGAACATACTCCTCGAAGATTGGGGGGGCAAATTCCAGAGTCAGGAAATATCAGCCAAAAAAGGTATCAATGTAGACCTGTTATTGGAGAAAATCGGACTGGAGGCAGAAATGCTGGAGTTGAAAGCTAATCCCGACCGTCAAGCTATGGGTAGCGTCATAGAAGCATCACTTGATAAAGGTCGTGGTTATCAGTCTACTGTTTTGATACAAAATGGTACGCTGAACCAAGGTGATATGGCAGTGTGCGGACAGCATTATGGTAAGATAAAGGCAATGTTCAACGAACGTGGACAACGTGTAAAATCTGCTGGACCATCTACTCCGGTACAAGTACTGGGTCTGAATGGCGCACCACAGGCAGGTGAGAAATTCAGAGTTTATGCAGAGGAAACAGAAGCAAAAGAAATAGCCAACCACCGTGCACAGATAATGCGTGAGCAGGGTATACGCGCCCGTAAACACATTACCCTCGATGAAATCGGTCGTCGCTTGGCGCTCGGTAACTTTAAAGAACTGGGTATTATCATCAAAGGTGACTTTGACGGCTCTGTGGAGGCATTAAGCGATTCGTTGCAGAAACTGTCTACCGAAGAGGTGGCTATTAATGTGGTTCATAAAGGTGTGGGTCAGATTACCGAAAGCGATGTATTGCTGGCTACAGCGTCAGATGCTATCATTGTGGGCTTCCAAGTCCGTCCTTCTATGCAGGCTGCAAGACTGGCTGAGCAAGAGAACATTGAAATACGCACTTACTCTATCATATACGATGCTATAGAAGAGATAAAGAGCGCTATGGAAGGTCTGCTAGAACCAAAAGTAGAGAAGAAAACAGTGAGCAATATAGAAATACGCGAAATCTACAAGATCAATGGTGTAGGTACGATAGCGGGTTGTTATGTGCTAGAAGGAAAAATGACCAGACAAACCAAACTGAATGTAGTGCGCGATGGTATAGTAGTACACACCGGCGAACTGAGCTCGCTGAAACGCTTCAAAGATGATGTGAAAGATGTTAACTATGGTTATGAGTGCGGATTGATGGTTAAAAATTACAATGACCTCCGTATTGGCGATATCATAGAAGGTTTTGAAGAAGTAGAAGTGAAACGTACTTTGTAAATAAGTAGTTTTTCCTAAAATAGTACAAGGCACTGTCTGATAGATGGTGCCTTGTTTTTTTGTGTCGGTGGGGAAAGTTGAACCTGTTTAGAATAATATTCTTAACTTAGTGTCATGACGTTTAAGCTACGAAAAGAGCTGAATTTTGAAATTGACAAATTAACAAATTCAATTGAGAATATTGTTACAGGAGACAGTTTTCAAACAGAAGTTTCTATAGTAGATGATATGGACAAGAAGTTAATTTTAAAGAAAAATGGTTGGGTCTTTGATTGGAATAAAGAAGCAAAGCTGCCTGATAGAGATGTGTATAAATTGACAATTACGAATAATCCACGTGTAATACAGGGTCTAATTAGTCTATCAGTTTTTGATGAATATATTACAATACATTTATTGGAAAGTTCTCCTTTCAATAAAGGCAAATTGAAAGTATATGCTGGTGTTCCTGGAAATCTCGTAGCATTTGCATGCAAGTTATCATTCCAACGAAAGTGTGATGGATTTGTTTTCTTTATCGCAAAAACTAAACTTATTGAACATTATATTGAGGTTTTGAATGCCATTCATATAGGCAATCAAAAAATGATCATTAATACTGAAGCTGCTTTGAAATTGATTAATAAATATTACCCTGAAAAATAAATACTATGGGACTAATAAAAGAACCAATGGACGTTGACTTTTATGTAAATACAAGACAATTAACTACAGAAGACGAAAAAGCAATCAAAGACTACATAAAAGCATACAAGCAACAACACAAAATGGCTACTAAGACCAAACAAAAGTCTACAACAAAAGATAAAAATGTAGCATCTGTTTAAATATTTTCTATATACACCAACAACAGCTTATTATCACTCAGGTAGGCAAAACTTAGAACCAAGTATTAAAGTGCATTCGTGAACTGCATCTATTCGGCGCGAGGCTATAGGTCAATCCATCGACTGAGATGATGTTGCTTAATTCATACAACCAGTAACTGTATGTTACTTTCAGAAGAAGCAATAAACTTTTTTTCAAAAACTCTCATTATCAACAAGTTAGTAGATGGTTGTACAGGAGAAAATAAGACCAATAGTGGCGGAAAACCGAATGTCTGCTGCAACAGTTGCTACCCTAAGCCAGCGGACGCTGGCGGTGTAAAAAGACGAGGCGAGACGCCTCGACATGGAGGTGTACTGGTCAACAGGAATACTTTCTGTAATAATTTTATATATCTATTATTTTCCTGAAATCTATTTTTTTTAGCGTAATAGTAGTTATGTTTGTATAACATTAAGTATTCGATGAAAACACTTACCCTGCTTATTTTGTGGTTGTTTTGTATCACACCTGCTTTTAGCCAAGGTTGGGAAGAGGTGGGTGCAAATACGCTGAAGAATAACAACTTTTTTGGGGCGCTTTGCTATGATAACGGTATATTATATGCCAGTGGCTTGTATAAGGATACGGTGCTGCACGGATATGTATCAAAATGGAATGGTGAGCAATGGCAAGAACTTGGAACGGGCAATAATGCATTAAATTTTATCTCTACACCCTATAAGATTTGTGTGGATGAAGAGCATAATATTTATGTTCTGGGGCAATTGCGTACTACGGAAAAATGGTGTGTGATGAAGTGGAATGGTGCTTCATGGAGGGCCCAAGGTGCAGGAGATAG
Organism: Sphingobacteriales bacterium; assembly: GCA_027484425.1. GTDB lineage: Bacteria > Bacteroidota > Bacteroidia > Chitinophagales > Chitinophagaceae > Nemorincola. Next base: position 130,789 of record JAIXSZ010000043.1, on the reverse strand, counting down.
TGTTTTTAGCACGTACAAAGGGATTTATACATTTTGCACAGACAAGGACGGAAATGTATATGTGGCGGGCGCACTGAACGATACTGGTGGCAGATATAATGTAGCTAAGTGGGATGGCACAAAATGGCAGCAACTGGGCGAGGGGAGTAATGCACTGAATGCTAATGATGTAATAATGGCACTAGAGGCAAATAGTAAAGGAAATATTTATGCGGCAGGCGAATTTAAACTATTAGGAAATGCGTATGTAGCCAAGTGGGATGGGGTAAGCTGGAGTACCCTAATAGTGACCAATAATAAGCCGAACGATATCTATAGAGCTAATGAAATAAGGGTACTTTACATAGATGAAGCTGACAATATATATGCTGGTGGTGAAATTGTAAGTGCAGATAGAAATAACTGTCTGGCAAAGTGGGACGGCACATCGTGGATAAAAGTAGACAATGGTAATAACTCACTGAATGCAGACCAACCTTCTTCAATAGATTTGATAACCGGTGACAAAGCGGGTAATATATATGTGGCAGGAATGGGCATAGTGCAGCATATGTGGCAACCCTGCGTGAAGAAATGGGATGGTATTAGTTGGGATGAAGTGGGTATAGGTAGTAACTCAATTCATAAAAACGAACGTATTAGGTCTATTTGCACAGACAGTGCTGGTATATTGTATGCAGGAGGTATGTTTATGGACAAACACACCACAGATAAATATATTAATGTAGTTAAATTCGACGGCAAATCATTAGGAAATAACTTAACGGGTAAAGGGGATATAAATGCTTGGCCAAACCCTGCGAAGGATATATTATATATAGAAGTTAATAAATATGACGAGGAGTACTACCTGTATGACATTAAGGGTGTATTGATGAGTAAAATGCAAAATAAAATGTCAGGTGCAGCTACTAATGTAATTTATTTGCATGACTTAGCTAAAGGCACTTATTTGTTGAAAAAGCAAAATTCTGCTCCTTTCCTGTTTAACAAACTTTAAAAGACAGTTTTTTGAAACAATTATTAGCATTGGCCTTAGTGACTCTTTTGATATCTGATTGTACGTCTGGGCAAGGTTGGGAGAAATAAGTGTAGGTATGCTGAGAAGCGAGAATGGCCTTCCTTTTGTTTTCAAATAAATGTAAGACAAAGATGTGTGCTTAGTGGCAACATCAAATTTAAGTCCCACTGTTTTATCTAAGACAACTGCCAGTATTTGCTTGCATTTGCATAACTCGTACATCGGCATGTAGATTTTAAGCACAAAGCCCCTCACTGCCCTGAACGTACAAGGTAGTGACACAACGGACGATGATGGGAGTATTATCGCCTGCTTAACTAATAAAAGGGAGTGAGGAGGACTGTTGCAAATGTGCAACTATTTGTGTCATGCAATTTTTTCACACCTAATTTACCAATAAAAGCTCATTTTTGCAATCATAACGATTTGTAAATATGAACATACTATTGGTAGAAGATGAAGCTAATATCGCATCTATGGTCTGTAAAGGCCTTACGGAAGACGGCTACACTGTAAGTGTGGCTCCAGACGGCAACATAGGTTTGCAAATGTCTTCTAGTCATTCTTATGACTTGTTCATAATAGATATCATGCTGCCGGGTATAAATGGGCTAGAACTTTGCCGTACCATACGTAAAACAAAAAGCAACCACCCCATACTAATGCTTACCGCACTGGGCACCACAGAAAATATAGTAACTGGGTTTGAATATGGTGCTGACGACTACATGGTAAAGCCTTTTAAGTTTGCAGAGCTACGCGCCAGAATAAGAGCTCTAATAAGGCGCAGTTCAGGCCATACAGAAGAAAATAAACTAAGAATAGCCAATCTGGAACTAGACCAAGATGCAAAACGAGTAAAAAGAGAGGATAACGAAATTATACTTACTTCCACCGAATACAGACTGTTGGAATATCTACTCAAAAATCAAGGCAAGGTAGTATCGAGAATGGACCTTTTGGAAAATGTGTGGGGGGTTGACTTTAATATGGCCACCAACGTAGTAGACGTTTATGTAAACTACCTACGTAAAAAAATTGACAAAGACTATGAGCCAAAACTCATACACACTGTAATAGGTATGGGGTATATCATGAAAACTGATTAGTAGAATAATAAATTTACATTAGTGATGCTTTTGCAATGAATATCTTATTAATTTCATCACAAAATATATCCAAATGAAAAGATTCATTCTACTAAGCCTTATAGCATTTACCAGCCTAAATAGTAATGGGCAGCAAGCAGCAAAAGTAACTAACCCTAATAAACCCTTCTATATGCGTGTAGGATTCGGTTACGGCTTTGCTATGTCGGGTCAAATTGGGGATGGTAGTGGCAAAGTAGTGAGTGTAACAAACGAGGAAAACTTTAATATCCAACCTTACTCCTACGGCGCGGGTCTATCAGGTACATTAGCACTAGGGTACAACATTAGTAAAAACATTGGTGTGGAAATGATCGCTACCTCTACTTTGGCTGGCAGAAAATATGAATATACGTCAGTTGATTTATTAAGCTCTGGCGGCACCACCTATACAAAAAAAGCAGTAATAACTTCACATGGCAATACTTTGCTGCTGCAACCTTCGGTAGTAGTGCAAACAGGAGGATCTAAAACAAACATTTATGCACGTATGGGTATAATAGTGCCTGTTATGAACTTGCTAGTGAATGATGTTAATTACAGCGAGAATGTAAACAACAATGTCGAAAAAACTACAGAGGAATATAGTATGTACTTTTCACTAGGCGCTAGTGGTGCAATGGGTGCTAGTTTTAACCTAACCCACGACCTTCGTTTATACACTGAACTGTGTATGGTATCTTACACTCCTTATTTAGCTAAGGGTTCGAGAACAGAGTATACTAGAAATGGTGTTAACTATTTGAGCTTTTTATCTTTAAGTGCCAGAGACATTGAATTTGAAAAAACAGGTACATTGGTTGCTTCACAAGACCCAGATAAACCTACAATTTCACGAACCCAATCAATACCTTTTAGCAACATTGGTATCAATGCAGGTGTCGTGATTCAACTCTAACACGCACCAAAGTAAAAATTACCAATAACTTTAGGAGAATTTTTTGCAATAGTTTTTCTGATGATTGTATTCGGTACTAACTTCGTACCCATGTTAGAGCAATATTGCAAGTCGCTGGTTAGTTACAAACGCCTACCTACTAGAGAAGTAAGAATTGGTGACCTTCTTATAGGTAACGGTCACCCAATACGAATACAAACAATGACCACTACCGACACCATGGACACCATGGCCACGGTAAACCAAACTATACGGTGCATAGAAGCCGGTGCAGAACTGGTGCGTATCACAGCACCTAGCAAAACTGAAGCTGAGAACCTACTAAATATAAAAAATGAATTGCGTGCTAGAGGTTACAACACGCCTTTAGTAGCCGATATACACTTTACCCCCAATGCCGCTGAAATAGCTGCACGAATAGTAGAAAAAGTAAGGGTGAACCCTGGCAACTATGTAGACAAAAAGAAATTTGACATCATAGACTATACCGATGATGAATATGCTGCAGAAGTGGAGCGAATAGCAGAGCGTTTTACACCTTTGGTAAAGATATGTAAGGCGCACGGCACTGCTATGCGCATAGGTACTAATCATGGGTCACTCAGTGATAGAATAATGAGCCGCTATGGAGACACGGCAATGGGTATGGTGGAAAGTGCTATGGAGTTCCTGAGAATAGCAAGAAACGAAGACTACCATCAGATAGTGCTCAGTATGAAAAGTAGCAATCCACAAGTGATGGTACAGGCATACCGACTACTGGTGCAGCAGATGGACTATGAGTTTGGGGAGTGCTATCCGCTACACTTAGGTGTCACCGAGGCTGGCGATGGCGAGGACGGACGTATAAAAAGTGCAATAGGCATAGGCACCCTGCTGGAAGACGGCATAGGTGATACCATTAGAGTGTCGCTAACAGAAGATCCAGAATTTGAGATTCCTGTGTGCAAAGACATAGTGAGCAGATACCCTCCTGCAGACCCTATGACCAGCAACGGTATTGAGGAAACATCAACAGACAGCATTGCTATTGTACCCTCTAAGCCATTGCCCTACTCCCCTTATGAATACAAAAGAAGATACACTACCGATATAGCAAACATTGGTTGCAGCCATGTACCTGTTGTAATAGCTGACTATTATGGAGTAGATAATCTAAACCCTACAAGCCTAAAAGATATTGGGTATAACTATGATGCTGCAACTGACAAGTGGCACATTAGCGATGGTGCTGCAGACTATATTTACACGGGCAACAGCTTGCCTACATTTGCACTACCTGGCACTCTACAAGTAATTTGCGACTACAAAACTTGGCTTAAAGCTGCAGACCGAAATAGCTGTCATCCTTACCTTACCGAAAAACAATACAAAGACCACGAAGTACCTGCACACAAACTGCATTTTGTATCTGTTGTAATTACCGACTTTGACACCAACTATGGGTCGTTAATAAGCCGATTGAAACACGACAAGGGCGCTGTGATAGTAGTGAGTTGCAGCAGCGAGAACAGTATGAAACCATTGCGCAGCTTCGCTACCTTATTGATGCAGCACGATGTAAAAACACCCATTATATGGGCTGTAGAGTCATGGGGCACATCGGCAGATACGCATCTTGTTAAGTTTGCTACAGATAGTGGCGGGTTATTGCTTGATGGAATGGGCGATGGCCTGATGCTGATAAATACAACCCCAATAGACAATACTGCTGTAAGTGGTAGAACCTACCTACAGGTAAACAGTAATGAACAGTTTTGCAACAATACTGCCTTTTCTATACTACAAGCAACCCGCACCCGCATCAGCAAAACCGAGTACATAAGCTGCCCTAGCTGTGGCAGAACGCTCTTTGACCTACAAGAAACTACCGCCAAAATAAGAGCAGCTACAAACCACCTAAAGGGTGTAAAAATAGCCATAATGGGCTGCATAGTAAATGGCCCTGGTGAAATGGCTGATGCCGACTTTGGGTATGTGGGCAGCGGGCCTGGCAAAATAACACTTTACAAAAGTAAGGAAGTGGTGAAGCGAAATGTGCCAAGCGAAACTGCTGTAGATGAACTGATAGAACTGCTGAAAGAAAACGGCGCTTGGGTAGATGCTCCTGCGCTATAAATAATTGGAAAACTTAAGGTTGAAAAAAGAACAGTTCGTTTTATTATTAGTAGCAGCATTCATACTGTGCAGTGTAGGTCTGTATGCTCAGGAGCGTCAGTACAAGCTAGCTGGCACACTAAGCATGCAAACAGGTGAGTCGTTTCCTTTTGAGGTCTCGTTTACTGAGGTAGATGGCAACCTTACCGGTGAAGCTGTAACTTTTGCTCCACCCCACCAAACAATAAGTGTGATCCGCGGCACTATTGATAGGTACGAAAAAAGATTGAGCTTCAAAGAAGTAGAAATTACCTCTTCACGTAGCTTACCCACCAAGGCATACATGTGCCTAGTAAATGCAAAATTGTATTTCGAACAAGACTACAAGGGGGCAACACTCAGGGGGGCTGTAACAAACAAACAAACCGACAAAACTGCTTGCACACCCGGCACACTCACATTCAATAATGCCATAGAATTGCGGCCACTTTTCGAAGCAACCGAAAAGTTTGATACAGTGATTTCTATGAAAAAGAAAACATCTACCGAAAAGGGAGGTATCAAGGTAGCTCAACAAGACCCCTACGAACCACAAGAAACGGCCAAAATAACCGTGGGCGAAGAAAAAACCTACAAATGGCATACCGATACCCTAACCATAGAACTATGGGATGGCGGAGCTACCGATGGCGATGTGGTAAGCTTACAACTGAATGACAGCATAATACTGAGCCAATATGCGCTGGTAAAGAAAAAGAAAACAGTAAAGGTGTACTTGCCTGCTGCTGGCCTTAACGTACTTAGCATTATAGCGGGCAATGAGGGTACAGATCCTCCCAACACTGCTACGCTCATGCTTACAGACGGTCAAATTAAATACCCCCTCATTGCTTACAACAAACAGGGCGAAAAGGCAATAATAAAAATAAAAAGAGTTCAATAATCTCTACCTACGCACTTCTTCTATTACATCGCTCACTGCAAGCACCAATTCATAAGGCAATACAGGCATATCATCTCCCGCCACATCATATCTACCCAGAGCGGTCCATGTCATAAAAAAACGTGGAAACCCCTTTATGTTAACCTCATAATACATACCATCTTTTCTAAACTGAGGTACTATTACTGCTAACAAGGTTCGTTTCTCGAATATAAATTGTTTTGAAAAACTGTCTGGCATACGCGCAAAGTTACCTACAAAAACACAGCGTTAAGTTGTGAAGATTACCATTTAGTTTATTTTATCGAAATGAATATTTATCCAAAAACCAAACGTTTTTTATTCTTTGATCGTCTTATATAGTACAGCAATCATAAAAGGTGCTCACTATCAACTCACTATAGACGCTATTCAATTTTATCTAAAATTCAAAGAAATGAACATCGGATCGGCAATTAAATCAATTAGAAAAAAACTTTCGATCACACAGTATGAACTTGCTGAAAAATGTGATCTTTCACAAACTTCGCTATCTCAGATAGAAACAGGTATAAAGCGACCCAGCCAAAGAACTATTTCCAAGGTTTGTGCCGTTCTAGATATACCAGAATCAATTATATATATTGTTGCCATGCAAGAATCAGACGTACCGCCTAGCAAAAGAGGTGTATATGAGCTCGTTTATCCTTCTATCAAAAGCCTTGCTTTACAAATGGTAAGCTCAGAACATATAAATCTGGTAAGCGTTAAAGCCGATTAATCACTACACCTACATACTTCATTAAGACATACAAATCACTATGCCCTATTCTCGTTGTCAGTAATTAAATTTTGAGTGAGTGTTAATTGTAGCTATCGGTTTCCCGATAGCTTTTTTCATTTTATGATTTGCTGATCCTGCATACTGAATCGATATATTTTTTCAATGTCTTAATTTTAGTAACTTAGAATAAAGAAATTGGCCCTATGCATCGTCTTTTTTTTATAATTCTGTTGTTATTCTCTACAAGCTATACCTGGTCGCAGGAAAATTATACCCTTAGTCCTCCCTTGGGGCTAGATGAAGTGGGTATCAATAAAGTTTTGTGTTTGAAAAATGGGAACACTATACTTTTTCATTTCGAGATTAATAAGCCTATCAAAACCTTTGTTTTTGATAGTGCTTGCAATCGCACTTTTACTTCTACAATCACTTGCGAAAAACTCGACATTTTTATGCTTACCACAACAATTTTCAAGGGTATGTATGAAATCAATGAAGAACCTGTATTGTTTTTCGAGCAGCAAAACTCTGGCAGACATGCACTTATCAGATTGAGGTTTAGCGGCAAGACAGGCAAACTGATAGAGGAAGAGACTATAGGGCGGTCTAAAAGTTTGGCAAAACCTACCCGTTTTTTTGTTGTGAAGCATAAAAAGGATACAGGATATCAGGTATTGTATGCACAAGATGCAATGCAGTTTCAGAAGTGCGATGTGCACCTGAAATACTACACCCCCCAGCACAAACTTTATAAAGATGTACCACTCATTTTTGACAGGAAGAAGTATCACTTTATGCATGTGACAGGCGTAGATGCAGACGAAAGAGGTACTTGCGTCACACTGGGCTTGTCAAATATGCTGGTAAATGGCACTGGTAGCACAGTAGAATCTAGCCCTATTTACGAACATTTTTTGCAAGTGTTTTATATCCCCACCGATAGTACACAACCTTTAAAAAGAACTGCCGATCTATCTACCGAAATAATACCATATTTTACCAACTACACTTACAATCCATTTGCTGGCACTATCAACTTGCTCATGCTGAGCTTCAAAGATGTAGTATTGAGGTTTGGTATAGATATGCGTCCGGCACAGTTCATACACAATCTTTTATTCAAGTTCGATGAACAAACACTCGCAGGTAACTATACTTGGCTAAACAACAAACTGGCAACAAACTGGCTGAAAGAACAAACGGACACAAATAATTATTTCAGCGGTTTTCCACTAAAAATGATAACCAATGGCAATGGTTTATCGACAGTAATTTCAGAATCATACAACCGGTATATTAATACTGAAACGTACTCTAGGTCGCAGGTCTTTGAAACCTACTTGGGCAATATTTGCATTACACAATTTGATGATGATGGCAAGGAGATATGGGGTAGAGTACTGCCCAAATCACAATATTATAAGAGCTACCGGCACTATTACAAACCGTTAGACATGAACAAAAAGTGGCAACAGCAAGCAATGTTTAATGACCTGCCACCACAAATATATGAGCGTCAATTTATGTCAGCTAATGTATGTACCAAGGGTGATGATATATACATTGTATACAACGATTGCGGAAAAAACTTCAGTAACAACATAGCTGAGCCAGGTGATACAGTGTTTACCTCAGCCTTGTCAAATGCTTGTTACTATAGAATGAACAAGAAAAAAGAAATAACCAAACACTACCTAATGGGCCAGCCAATGGTGAAGGAGTATAAAAGCTGCTTTATCGAAGGGTCAGATTTCGACGAACGATTGGGTAGATTTGCATCGGTAGTGAAGTACAAAAGAAGTGGTTATGTGTCGCTGCGCATGGTTTGGGCTACACTGCAATAAGCTATTTAGTGAAACGGAAACGAATGTGTAACCTAACCCAAATCTATCATTTGAGTAAAATGGCTTAGTTTTAGGTGTAAAAAAAAAGAAATAATGAGAATGGTGAGTAAAACAATTGCTGCCCTATTGGTGTTAAGTATAGGTGGGAACGTATACGGGCAGCACGACAGAAAAGACTGGCACTGTCAATCAGTTAAAGCGAAATTACAAAGCATCAAAAATGCATCAAAAACTACAGTCGCCAGTCCAGAAGAAGATAAATACGATGTAAAGTATGTGAAGTTAAATCTGGAAATGACCAATGTAGCCACCACACTTAGTGGCGATGTCACTACAATGGCTCAGGTTACAGCTAGCACCATGGCCGGTTATGTGTTTGAGTTACTACCACCCTTGGTTGTAGACTCTGTGCTTATAGACGGCACCCTACAATCTGTGACTAGTAGCGGCGATGTACACACTGCGAGCTTACCCTCCCCTATGGATATGGGTACTCTGTTTACAGCACAAGTGTTTTATCATGGCACACCAGTATCAGGTACTTCATCTAATATACGTGGCATCAACACGCTACGGTCGCCTAGCTGGGACAACTGGGCTACCTTCACACTCAGTGAGCCTTACGGTGCCAAAGACTGGTGGCCATGCAAGCAGTCATTGAAAGACAAAATCGATTCAGCTGATGTCTGGATTACAGTTGCAGACTCGTTGAAAGCAGGTAGTATTGGACTGCTTCAGGCGGTTACCCCTATGGGGGGCGGGCGTAGCAGGTATGAGTGGAAAGAACGCTACCCTGTAGTATATTACCTCATATCGGCATCGGTGGCTAAGTATGTAGACTACTCCTACTACATGCACTTTGATGGTAGTGCTGACTCTATGCTAATCCAAAACTATGTGTATGACAACAGTGGTACATTACCCTTCTTCAAAAACATCATAGACTCTACCGATGAGCAGGTAAATTACTTCAGCAGCATATTTGGGCGTTATCCGTTCTGGAAAGAAAAATACGGTCATGCTATGGCGCCTCTTAGCGGCGGCATGGAGCACCAAACCATGTCTACAATGGGCTTTTTTCAGAGCTGGCTAGTAGCACACGAGCTAGGGCATCAGTGGTTTGGTAATAGCGTAACTTGCGCCACATGGGCAGATATTGTTATAAACGAAGGCTTTGCAAGCTACACTGAATACCTATATGCCGACCGTTTCAGGGGTAGAGCAGCAGCAACCGCCGATATTCGCGACCGCCAAAAAACCGTAATGAGCCAGTTAGGTGGCAGTGTGTATGTAGATGATACTACAGATGAAGGCAGAATATTCAGCAGCCGTCTTTCATACGACAAAGGAGCTTGTGTCATACACACACTACGCCATATCATCAACAATGATACTTACTTCTTTGATCTGCTGAGGGCATGGCAGACAACTATGGAAGACAGTACAGGTACTATAGAAGATTTTAAAAACCTCACCAAAACACTATTGGGCAGCACCATAAACGGCACATCGGTTGATACATTTTTCGAACAATGGTTTTATGGCGAAGGATACCCGATGTATGATGTAAGATGGAATCAGAGTGGCAATAATGTGTATGTGCAAATAGATCAACGCACCTCTACGCCTTCTTCAGTGCCGTTGTTTAAAGTACCCTTAGAGTTACGACTGAGGTCTACTACCGGCGATACCATAATAAGAGTAATAAACGACATGGCAACACAGTCATATAGTTTTACCTGGAACAAGACAACTACAAGTCTTGCTTTAGACCCCAACAACTGGATTACCGATAGCCTTACTAGCCTCATGCGCCAAATGAACCTCGGTGTGCCAGGATTTGAAAACACAAACATAAGTGTATACCCAAACCCCACTACCACAGGCTGGACAATCACAGGCGTACCAACCAATACTAATCTCACGTTGACAGATGTAACAGGCAAAATTATCTACAACATGCAGAATGGTAATGAAAGTAAGATGGAAATACCGGCATCAAGGCTTGCTACTGGCTTATATATGCTACATGTGCGCAATAATGGAAATGCCGGAATGGTGTATAAACTAACAAAAGAGTAATGTATTCACAAGAATTGTAGATGGGTTGTAGACCCCACAAGCTATAACACCTGAAACGAATAAAAATATTAAAAACAGGTTTTAGGTTTGTAAATTTTACATACCTTTGCCGTCCGATTTATTCACGGAGGCTGTAGCTCAGTAGGTTAGAGCATCAGATTGTGGTTCTGAGGGTCGAGGGTTCGAAACCCTTCAGCCTCCCCAAAGTTTTATTGGTTTGATAAAAAAAGTGCTGTAACAAGCGCTTTTTTTTATTATTTTCATACCTTAGAGTAGGTAGATGTACACAAAATAGTAAACAATTAAAATTTTCATAAAATGAGCTTAGAAGTAACGGGCAAATTATTAGTAAAGTATGACACACTACAGGTAAGTGACAAGTTCAAAAAACGTGAATTTGTAATGGAGTTGGCTGAAGAAATAAACGGCAACATCTACACCAATTTTGCAAAACTGCAATTAGTCCAAACAAAATGTGATATCATAGACCGATATAACAACGGCGATATGATAAAAGTAAGTTTCAACATCAAAGGCAATTCTTATGTTGACAAAAAAGATGGGCAAACAAAATACATCACCAATCTCGATGCATGGCGCGTAGAGCCAGCCGGAGCAGCCACTGCCGCACCAGCTCCTCAGGCTCAGGCACCAGCTTACAACAGTGCGCCACAGCCAGCTAATATGGGTGGAAACTACAACGCTGCACCTTCCTTTAATCAATCGCAACAAGCTATTGACGATTTACCGTTCTAAAAACCAAAACAGTTTATTATGCTACGGCAAGCACGCTCTCTGATAATCATATTTTTTGCAGCTGTGCTTTTCGCAGCTTGCAGCAAAACTCCAGACAATGCTCGCTACATACCAGCTGATGCTGTGGCTGTGGTAGGTATCAATCTGAAATCGCTGAGCAAAAAAATAGCGTGGAACCTCATTACAGGTAGCAAACTGTTTAAAGAAATACAGAAAAGAATGGCAGCTGAAAATGCTGCTGATGCAGTAGGAGGTATTGAAAACGCCGGTTTCGACGTTTCCAATACCTTCTATGTTTATACCAAACCCGATAACCGTTTTTATGGTGGCAATCTGGTTGCTGGCCTTGTGCCATTAGAAGACGCAACCGCTTGGGAGGCCTACATAAAATCGGTTTTTCCCAAAGCAAAAATTACAGCTCGCAATGGCAGAAAAGAAACCTTCTTAGGAGAGGGAATGTATATAGGATGGACATCTGAAATTCTAATTATACTCAATGCTAATACTTCAGTAACTGAAGACCAAAATCCTAACGGCCCTGTAGTAGATGAAACCATTATCGCTGCCGAAATGGATAAGGCTTTCCTTACCCCTGCTGGCAATAATATTGTGAATAACAAACGTTTTGCTGGATTTAGTAAACACAACTACGACCTCTCTTTCTGGCTCAATTATGGCAGCCTTATTTCTGGCTACACAGACAATGTATCTGCTGATTTAAATGGTGTGTCGCTCTCCTCCGCTTCTTGGAAAGATGCAGTTCTTACTACTGGCTTTGACTTCAAAAAGGGGAAAATAGCTGGTGACATTAGTTATTATCTACCCTCGCAAATGGAAGATGCAGCTAAAGACTTTGGCACTCAAAACGCCGACAAAGACATGATAGCTCGCCTACCAAAAGAAAATATGGACATGTTGCTATCTATGCATATATCTCCAGCTGGCGTAAAATCAATGCTTGAAAAAACAGGGTTATTTGGTATTACCAACGTCGGTCTTAGTGCACAAGGCATGGATGTAGACTATGTACTCAATGCGTTTACGGGCGATATGGCTATCGTCATGAACAACCTGAGCCTCCGTGCCGAACCCAAACAAGATAGCTTTATAGGTCAACTGGTGACTCACAAACAGCAAAAAGCCACCATGAACATGACCTACACTGTGAAAATAAACAATGCCGATAACTTCAATAAACTACTAGATCTCACTGCAGGCACAGCCATGCAAAAAGTAGGCAATGACTATGTAATGGCACTTACAGATAATGACAGTGTATACCTGACTAGAAACAAGGAATATGCAGTAATTACAAACAGAAAGTCATATGCTTCAGGATTACTGAATGGCAATTTCAAAAAAGAAAATATGCCTGAAGACATATCAGGCAGGGCTACTCGCAATCCTTTTGCATTGTATTTGGATATAAAACAGCTGTTTAAAGATGTAGACCCAGCAATTAGTTCATCCCCAGCCGACTCTGCTATCATAGCAGAAAGCAAAAAGCTGCTCGATAATATTTCTATTACCGGTGGCAATTTTGCCGATCAGGCTTATAAGTTTAATATGGAAATCAACTTCATCAATAAGGATGAAAACAGCATACTGGAAATTATAGATTTTGGCATGAGAATGAACGAAATCAATAATGGCAAACGCTAGTAACATTGTTTTGATGGCCTATAAAATGTCACTTTAATTCTTATCTTTGTTTAGAACATAATATTAACCGTTGCAAATCTGTAATAATGCGTAAATCACCCCTATTTTCAATAATTGGTCTGCTATCACTAGCTGCTGTTAGTATTTATAGTTGCAAAAAAACTGAAGGAATTGACAACAACAGCGGTATTCTTACTCCTTATAGTTTATACTTTGCCGATACTGCCGGTGCCTTGTTCAAAACCAATGATGGCAGAACTTTTGCAGGAGTAGTTTTTCCTCCAGACGGCAGCAGTTCGCGAGCAATAACAGCATCTGGCAATAACTTATTGTGGGCAAAAAATAAATTATATGTTTCAAACAACGACGGCAAAAACTTCAATTTAACTTACGATACCCTTTCTAATTATCCAGATTTTACTTGCAACGGTAGTGCAATAAATCTCAACCAAAGCATGCTTACTAACCTGCCTAGATGGGATAATAGAGTATATACTACATCATATGCCACTAGCCCCAACAACTGGATAGGATTGGTAGCAAGCGATAATAATGGCAATATACGTACCTGGGGATTCGATGCATCTTACGACACATTCGGCGTAGGCAAAATGCCTGTTCGCATGAAATCATTAACCATGCTTGCTGATGGCACTCTATGTGGATTAGCTTATTCTGGTCCGGCCGATAACGATGTATTGCATCACAGAAACTTTGTAAAAGCAGGAAAAGACGCTAATATTTATGCTAATCGCTGGAAAGAAGTAACAGCAAATCCAGACAATTTGCCTTACATATTTATGGGCAATATGGGTGGAAGGCCTCTTCCTCCTTATGGAGCTACCTATACTGATACCAGCTATTTTTATCTAGGACACCTCAACAATCGACTCATAGCAATAGATGCAAAATGCAACTACGGAGCTTGGTATAGCGACGATAAAGGAGCCAACTGGCAGCCTTATGCTGGCTTGCCATTAAACACACCATTGCTGTGCATAGAGGCTCCTTTTGAAGAGGTTTGCTTAGTAGGTACTGCTAGCAAGGGTTTGTACATCCTTAATGTACAAACTGGCCAGTGGGAAGCTAACAACAAAGGTCTTGGCGACAACCTGACAGTAAGAAGTATTGCGGCCAAACAGAACGTCTACAAAAATGGCACGGTGCGCAAATTTATATACCTGGCTACCAACAGGGGCATTTACGAAAGTGCAGATGGTGGCCGCAACTGGACATTGACCATTGCCGGCAACTTTGTAAGCGTAAACTAGTCTTATTTATTCATCAACACTTTCACTCAAAAAATCATCGAGGTCTCTTCTTTGTTTTTTAGTGGGGTGTCCTGTTTTGCTCAGTCTTTTACCGGTGTAGAAGCTGGGTGCTAGCGCATCTTTCTGTAGGATGTCTTCTTCTGGTGTTATGTCTGCATAGTGCTTTATTGCCTCAGGGTAGGCTACTCTTTTCTCTAGCAGGGCAGTAACCTGAATGGTCTTTTTGCCATCTGGAGTTCTTATCTGATACACATCCCCTACCGATACAGATCGGGCAGGCTTTATGGCAGCGCCATTCATTTTCACCTTACCACTATCTATAGCATCTGTAGCCTGCGAGCGGGTCTTGAAAAATCTTATTGCCCACAGGTACTTATCTATCCTTGTTTTTTCCATGATTAAAGTTACTACACCACTTTCAAATAGTAAGCAGCGACACAAAGTAGTAACAAGAAATAGTAGTTCTGTAGTTGTACATTTTTATAATGATTGTCTAATCTCATTTTAATAGTGTTATTAATAATCAATACTGCTAAAAACAGAACTTTACAGTACAGCATACTCGTAATGAAGAACGTACTCGTACCCACAGATTTTTCAATAGAATCATTAGAACTGATAAACAAAACAGCAAAAGCAATAGCAGAAAAACTGAATATTTACCTGTTTCATGCCTACGAAATACCTGCAGTGAACGATAAAACAATTGCCAAAAAAAACAACCTCATTACCGAGCAGCTACGCCAGCGATGCAGGCGCATAAAAGCCAACAACAAAAACATCACTAACATAAGTGTGAAAATAATGCAGGGCGGCAGTCATGCCATATTCAGCAATTTTACTGACAATCATCAAATTGACCTATTGGTGCTACCAAACAAATACATATATATACCCCCTACTGCCGAAAGTGTGAGCCCAATAAAACTGTTCAGAAAGTCTACGATAGAAAAACTGAGTGATTTCAGGGAGATTGATTTTAACCAAAAAAATGAAGATGATAGACTATAATTTCAAAATCCCACTTCCACAAAATAATTTATACTTATATTTGCTACACAACTTTAGTCAGCTATCTCAGCAGTCCCTCTGCTTGTTGCCTACAGTAAGGATGTTTTCTTAGGCTTTGTTCGTGCAACCGCCCTCTTGTTGCTATCACAATACAAATGCTCAATTACACAGAAAACCGCCGGCAGTACACACAAACAATTTATTGCATCACAAAAAGACTTTTATAAAATAAATAATGGAATATAACACCACGCGCAGCAGAATGCTGATGCCCGAATATGGCAGAAATGTGCAGAAAATGGTAGAGTATTTGGTAACAGTAGAAGACAGAGAAAAACGTCTGAAGCAAGCCGAAATAATTATAGAGCTGATGGGCACACTAAACCCGCACCTCAAAACCATAGAAGACTACAAACACAAACTTTGGGATCACCTGTTTCAGATGACCGAATTTCAGCTAGATGTAGACTCTCCATATCCTTGCCCTACGCCCGAATCTGTGTTTAAAAAACCAGAAGTACTACCCTACCCACAAGCCAGTATTAAGCATAGACACCTCGGCAAAAACATACAAGGATTACTGGACAAGGCAATGGCAGAAACCAACGAAGAAAAGAAACACGGACTTACTCAAGCTGTCGGTTACTACATGAAGTTGGCATACGGCAATTGGCACAAGGAGCCCGTGCACGATGACATGATAAAAAATGAACTTGCTGAGATATCGGGAGGTAAATTAAAGTACGAAACTGGAGGATTCAGAGTAACCTTTGATACCAATCCAGTCAGCAACAATAACAACAACAACCGCAACTTCAAACAAAGGAATAATAATAATAATAACCGCAATTTCAAAGGTGGTCAGCCAGGGCAGGGCGGGAACCAGCGCAATAACTTCAGAGATAATAATGGTGGTGGCGGTGCAAATAGTTTTGGCGGCGGTGGCGGCAACAACTTTAATAAAAACCGAAAATTTAAGAACAACAACAAGAACAATAACATTAATAAATAAAAACAAAAACACCCGGCACCATTCCTTAGTGTCGGGTGTTTTTGTTTAGGTCCTTACAGCTATTATTGTTGCATAGTACGCAGCACATTTACTACATCACCCACCGGCAAGCCCATTACGTTATAATAATCACCATTTATTCTTTCTATTCCTGTTACACCTATCCATTCTTGTATGGCGTAGGCGCCAGCCTTGTCATAGGGTTGGTATTTGTGCACATAATGTGCTATCTGCTCTTGCGTCAGCGGCCTAAAAAACACCTCTGTTACTACTGAAAACACATGTTCTACATCATTGCCCCTTATACACACACCGGTTACCACTCTATGACCTCTACCTGCTAGTGAAGTCAGAATAGCTATGGCATCATCAGCATCCTTGGGTTTACCTAGTATCTGCTCATCTAGCAGCACTATTGTGTCGGCAGCTACCACTATGGCACCTGGCACCAAATGTGCTATAGCATCTGCTTTTTTCTGAGCTAAGTGAGCGGGTACTTCTTCGCCTGGCATACCCGGTGGGTTAGTTTCGTCCACATCAGCTATCACCACTTCAAATTCTATCTCAGCCATCTCCATCAGTTGCCTGCGGCGGGGCGACTGCGATGCTAGTATTATTTTCTGCACTGTGTTTTTTGTTATTGTATTTTATAAATCAGCACGGAGCATATACCCAGTACCATTATTATTTTCAGCAATCGGCTACACTGACCATAGTGGGCTGGTGAGGCTACACCTAGCCACAAGTATACAGACCATCCTACCAGAGGTGCTGCCAGCAAAAGTAAAACATAAAATGCCAGCAAATAATAACCATAGCTTACCAGTAATGCGCCACCTACTATCAGGGGCACTAATGCCAATATCACTAGCACAGTTGCAAATCTGCTAGCATATCCCAATCCACGCTTTATGGGCATCGTTACACAACCTTCTGCCTCATCTCCTTGCATGTCCTCCATGTCTTTAATTATTTCGCGTACCCATGTCAGCATAAAAGCAAAATAAGCATAGATAACCAATATCCATACAGGTAGAGATGAAACGCTGGGTTTGCCGTTGGCAATGAGCGGCCTCAGTGCCGAAAGGCGCATAGACGGCTCATATACATATAGCGCTACTATAGTAAGAGCCGTAAGCAATGCCACTGCCACATTGCCAGTAATATATTGGCGCTTATAGGTAGTGGAATAAAACCACAATAGCCCTGTACACCCAAGCTGCAACAACAACCACTGGTAGTGCTGTGCACGAGCAGCCACATATCCGGCCATGACTATAGCTACTATATTTAGCACTGAATGTGCTATGATTGCATGTTTGCGCTTTATAATCTTGCCCAGCACTACCTTGTCAGGATGATTGATAATGTCGATACGAACATCAAAATAGTCATTAATGATGTAACCAGCGGCAGCTATAAGCACTGTAGATGACGTGAGCAACAGAAAATGAAATGGACTTAGAACCGATGGCTCCACAGGCAAGACAAGGCATGCCCACACCAGCGTTTGGGTCAGGAAGATGATCAATAAATTTTGCCACCTCATTAGTTGCAGCCAAGCCACCATCAATTAATATTTGTAGAAGAGTTATCCCTTTCAGGCAAAATAAAGTTTTATATGGTACACATTCTACCTAAAACTGAAAATTAACAGTACTAATTAAAAAAAGCGGCTGCCTTAGACAAAGCAGCCGCACACGCCATAAATGAACCTTTCGGTTTTTACTCTCAAACCATCTTACTTACCTCTTATTGTTTTGTGATGTTGAACACTGATGTTGCACCATCAACAGATATTACTTTGAGTATATAAATACCAGTAGACAAGTTACTCATATCAAAACTTCCAGCATTTACATCTTTCATTTCTGCTACCATGCTACCAGTTACATTGTACAAGCCTACATGTTTAGTAGTAGCGTTGTCTGTGGTTGCAAAGTTGAGTGCACCTGTTACTGGGTTAGGATATACTTTATAACCTGCAGCAGATTGTACCGCATTTACCGATACAGTTGCTTCTGGCAACGGAATCATAGCACCACCCGATGCCAATGCTACCCACAAACCAAATGGTTTACCACCACTGTTAGAAGCTGTATCTACAAAACCTGAAGCTACTACAGTAATTGCATCTTCATCAAGACCTAAAGTGGTGAGTGGTGCTGAGTATCTTTTTATTACTGCACTACCAAAAGAGTTGGTAACATCAATTGTATAATTGTTAGTAGGCAGGTTCAAATAACCACCACTAGCAAAGTTTCCAAATGCAATATCGTTTACCAGAGTAGTAGCTCCTGCTTTTACATCCACAACAGGTGCATCCGTACTGCCATGCACCACTAGCAAATCTGTAGTATCTGCAGAGAAGGCAGATATCTCTCTACCTTGATCATATATGCTCAAACGGAAAGGTACAGTAGCTGCCGAAGGAGTATAACCTGTGGGGCTTACAATACCATTTGCCACTATAATGTATCTTTTATCAGAGCTCAGTGTTACGGTAGCACTGTATATAGTATCTGTTACACTGGTGCTATTTTTAGGTGCTACACCTAGTGTCACTGGCACTCCTACTGGTGCATTTTCAAATTTTGATGCTGTACGGAACGCAAAGTTATTAAGCAACAATGTGCCGTTCAGGTATACGTCTACCGAATCAGCAGCTGCATCGGCACAGTTGTGTATTACTTGTACACGAGCCACTTCTTCTAGTGGTATCAATGCACCTGGAGTAGCTGTGGCGGCCCACAACCCAAATGGAGCACCACCGCTATTAACGGATGGATCTAAGAAACCAGATGCTACTACCGTCAGCGAAGCACCTGCAAGGCTAAGTGTAGACAACGGCGCTGAATACCTTTTCACTACTGTTCCTGTAGAAGTAGTTACATCTACTATGTAGTTGGCAGTCGGCAATGATACATAACCAGTTGCATTGTACTGACCAAAAGCAATATCATTTACCAGCACAGTATTGCCTGCTCTTACATCTACCACTGGTGCATCTGTGCAGCCATGTGCTACCAGCAGGTCTGTGTTTGTACCTACAGTGGCTGACTCACGAGCCATGTCATATACCGACAGGCGGAATGGCACCGTAGCTTCAGATGGTGTATAGCCACTAGTACTTGCCAAACCATTAGCCACAATCACATACTTTTTAGCAGGGTCCAATGTCACCGTTAGGCTGTAAAATGTATCTGCTACACTCGTACTGTTCTTTGGAGCTACTGACAGTCTGATAGGTGTACCAGCTGCGGGTGCATCTATGAAGCCTGTTGCTGTGCGAAAAGCAAAATTGTTGAGCAGTATTCCATTGTCCAGATACACATCTACAGAGTCAGCAGCTAAGTCAGCACTATTATGTATCACTTGTACTCTTGCTGTTTGGGCGGTCGCGCCCAATACGCCGGCAAGCGCGGCAGTAAGGAGGATTGATTTTTTCATTTTGTTTAAATTTTTTATCAAAACTATTAAACAAACTTATCCAACAATCAACCTCAAATCTGTTTAACTTTTTTTTATAATTATTGAACAAAAAATACTAACCGACAATTAATAAAAAAATGAAAAACGAACCTTTTTGAAGATTAATTTGATCTTCTCTAAACATTTTTTTAACATTTTCATCCATCTAAAAAGTAAAAAAATGAACACCTAACGGTCAAAATACACGCAATCCGCTTTGTTAAAGCACAAGAAAACCCTCCATTTTCTGTTCATATTCCACTAACCATACATCGTATGCCCTACCTTTGACAAATGCTAAAGTTGATTTTCTGGATAATTGTTATCAGCATCATCCTCAGGATTATATTTTATTTCGTGCTCCCCATTCTACGTGTAGCATTTACTGCCACAAACCAAATGCGCCGTATGCAAGAACAAATGAAAGAAATGGAGCGCAACATGAATCAGCCTCCCCCTAATACTACCCGAAAAGTAAACAGGGACGGTGATTATATAGACTATGAAGAACTGAAGTAATGTATCCTCGGCACATAACATTACTAGCCGCATCTGTTGTATGGATAATCACATGCACTGCACAACCCTGCAAAACAAACTTGCCTCTTGTCAGCACCCCTGCTGCTCTTACCGAAAGTGTAAAAGCTAACCCTGATGCGGCATTTGTGTCGCTACAGCGCCATATACCCAGCATACTCATAGACCTTAGATACGCCACCACTCACAACTTCACCCACAAAGCACTCTATCGCCATCCCAAAGCGCTGCTGCGAAAACAACCAGCGGAAGCACTGAAAAAAGTGCAGGAAGAACTCAATAAAAAAGGACTGGGACTGAAGATTTATGATGCCTACAGACCCTTCAGTGTTAGCTGCCTCCTATGGCAGCAAGCTACTGATAAGCGTTATGTTGCCAATCCCAAACGTGGCAGTCACCACAACAGAGGCACTGCTCTCGACCTCACCATTGTACAACTCAGTACAGGTAAAGAACTGAATATGGGTACCGATTTCGATAACTTCACTGACACAGCCCACCATAGCTTCTCGCACCTACCTGCCGAAGTATTAGCTAATAGAAGACTACTCAAAAACATAATGTGGAAAAATGGGTTCAACTTTGTACCAACTGAGTGGTGGCACTATCACTGGCGCGATAAAAATTACCCCTTAGTAGACCTAGACTTTGAAAAAATGGAGTAATGCTGTTGTCTGCCTAACTTTAATATCCCAATTCTGCCGCATGTTTCACCGTATATTCCTCCTCTTAGTTGCCTCGTTATTAGCGTTAGCTTCACATGCACAAACCAATGCAGATAGCATAGCCAAGATCTTACGCAATCATATTTTCAGGCTCAGCTCGCAGGGCATGATGGGTAGAGGTTATGTGGGCAATGGACAGAAAAAAGCAGCCGAATACATAAGTTGTCACTTTACTAACCTAGGTCTTACTTCGGTTACAGCCTTCACTGATATGCAGCAGTATTACTCATTTCCAGTTAATACATTCCCAAGCAAAATGAATGTAACCATTAACGGAAAACAACTATTGCCAGGTCAAGACTACCTTGTAGATGCTGCAAGTGCACCTTACAACTATCGAAAAAGCATCGCTGTGAAAGATCTCTCTAGCGTCTCTACTACCCATCAATGGCGGCATACTAAAGCTACACTAAGCGACACTTGCATTTGGCTGCTGCTACATACAGATAGTATGTGCCTAAACACTGGCATACCCAGCCACCAACTACCTTCTTTGCTACCTTCAGGTTGCTACATAATACCACAAAAAAATAAGCTGATGTGGACCATAGCAGACCACACCAATGCAGCTACGGTAGTATACATCGCTGATACTTCATTGCCAGCTCTAACCACTGCAGCCAGCGTCGATATATCTGCGAAACTGAACAAAAAATACACTGCATCCAACATCGTTGCTTGCATTCGTGGTAGCTTGCCAGACAGCTTCATTGTATTTTCAGCTCATTACGACCACTTGGGTAAGATGGGGAGCAATACTTTCTTCCCTGGTGCCAGCGACAATGCCAGTGGCACTGCTATGCTACTCTACTTGGCTCAGTATTATGCCGCACATCCGCAACGCTACACTATGGTTTTTATAGCATTCAGCGGCGAGGAAGCTGGCTTATTGGGTTCAGCACACTTTGTGCAAAATCCACTATTCCCATTAGCTAACATAAAAATGCTGTGCAACTTGGACATAATGGGCGATGCTACTGACGGCGTGACCGTAGTAAATGCTACAATGCACCCTAAAGAATATGAGCTCCTCACTTCACTCAATAATCAACATCACTTTCTGCCTACTATCAAAAGCAGAGGTAAAGCAGCCAACAGTGACCACTATTATTTTTCCGAAGCCGGTGTGCCAGCTTTTTTCTTATATTCCAACGGCGGTAAAGGTTATTACCACGACATCTATGACAAACCAGAGGCCGTTACCCTCCAGAATATACCCGGTGTTGCCAACCTTCTAATCAGCTTTGCTACAGAAATACAAAAATAGACATCATACATCCTTCTATTTCTTCTCTGAAAATAGCTATACATACTTATCTGTAGCATACACCACTAATTTTGGAAGTATGATTGACTATTGATATCAATTTACTATTTTTGAGTTTCTAATATCAAAAGCGTTCTTATGAAAAAGAATTTTTCATTATATATAGCAACCCTATTACTCCTTACTACTTTTGTAGGCACTTCTTGCAAAAAACGAATTCATTCTAATGCCCCTACCCCAAACAATGTCCGCATGAAGGGGTATACCAAAATAACTACCATCACTATGGCGGGTGCTAGCACTGTGCCTGCTACCATCACAGAAAAATTCAGATTCTACTACGATCAGGTTAACCGCCTCTCTAAGATTACCTACACCGGCAATGATACCTTTGCCATTTACAAGGATATCACCTTCAGTTATAGCGGGGATACAATATACAAAACCACCAAAAACATACTTACCAACAACATAGTTCAGCGCGACACCTTTATACTCAACTCAAATGGATTTTTAGTTACTGCCTACACACCCAATCTCGTAAATACTTTTGATTATTATGGGCAATTACTAGCTCGTAACACCAAAAGAGCTACTAGCCACCGAAATATAGAAATGACAGCTCAAACCACTTACACCTCAGTAAATGGCGACTTCCTAAAACACAACTATGATGGCTTGCTTAATGTCAATTTTAATCAGGTAAAAACACCTCTTACACTCAAATACTATCAAGACATTCCACCTTTTAAATTGTTTAATATTCAAACACTTGTAAGCTACAACTCTGATGTACACACTATTAGTGGATACAATTACGAGCCTATTAAACTGAATATGATAGATACTGTATTCAAAACGGATAGTCTTACATTTCCTGGGGCAGAGTGGATCGGAGAATCATATCACTTCTACACAGAAGATGCTAATCGCATAGGTGACTATTTGCAGTTGGAGTCATTTACGATGTATGGCAACAATATTTATCGCAATGCTCACCTTGTAGAGTCTATGACTGCTCGCAACAAGAGTGCATACATCACTTACGATATAGATGCGTTCAGCAAAATAGTTCAAACCAAGTACTCTGTAACAGACAGTGTGCTCAACAACCGAACCGCTGTCTACGACATACAGTACGAAACTTTCTAAGCCCAACAACTCTGTTGTTTTGTTACTATGCTGGTAGTGTCTTTTGGTTGCTAATTGTTTCATTAGCGTGGTTTTTTCTACTTTTACTATCTCAAAGGTGTAAAGGCGCATTGAAGTACATGTCACTTTACAACTATCATAACAACAAACTGATTAAATACGTTTATGGCAAATCAACTGCTTAAAGGAAAAAAAGGAATTATTTTCGGCGCACTAGACGAGCGCTCTATAGCCTGGAAAACCGCTCTTGCTGCTGTAGCGGAAGGTGCTGAAATAGTACTTACTAATGCCCCAATAGCACTACGAATGGGCAAAATCAATGAACTGGCAAAAGAGTGTAATGCACAAGTGATAGCTGCTGATGCTACTTCCGATGCTGATCTGGATGCCCTGATGCAGAAAAGCATGGAAATTTTTGGTGGCAAATTCGACTTCATATTGCACTCCATAGGCATGTCGCCCAATGTGCGTAAAAACATTGAATATACTGCTACCAATCACGACAACTTCCTGAAAACACTAGATATATCTGCCCTTTCCCTGCATAGAGTGTTACAAGCTGCTATGAAGGCTGATGCACTCAATGAGTGGGGATCTGTGTTGGCACTCAGCTACATCGCCGCACAGCGTACCTTCCCTGGCTACAACGATATGGCCGATGCAAAAGCAGTACTGGAAAGCATAGCTCGTAGCTTCGGATACCATTATGGCTTTGCACGCAAGGTGCGTGTCAACACTATATCTCAGTCGCCTACAGTTACCACTGCTGGCTCTGGCGTATCGGGTTTTGATGTGTTTTACAACTATGCCGAAAAAATGTCTCCCCTAGGCAATGCAAGTGCCGAAGACTGTGCCAACTATTGTATCATGTTCTTCAGCGACTATACTCGCATGGTTACTATGCAAAACTTGTTTCACGATGGTGGCTTCTCAAATACTGGTGTTAGCAACCTAGTAATAGAAGACATGAAAAATAGCCAACAGTAACTCCAACTAAACTTTTATACAGCCTTGCAGCACGGATAAATCATTCAACGATTTTTTGCCCTGCTTCAAGGCTGTTTATACTTACAGCATACAATAATATATCAGGCAGTACGTTTAAAAGCAATAGTATTTCAGCCATCATGCTCCAAGCACGTTACACATTATTACCGGTGTTAAGCCTCTTTTCACTCAGGCTATCTACAGTTGCAGCTATTTTACTCCTAAGCACCAGTGTTAATGCTCAGGTTAATGGTGGTCAGTATGCATTCGAGTTTCTGAGGCTTTCCAATTCTCCTCATGTTTCAGCATTGGGCGGCATAAGCGTAGCAAATCCTGCCAATGACATATCACTGGCTTTGCAAAACCCCGCACTCATGCGTGCTGGCTTGCACAATCAGTTGCAACTCAACCACAACAGTCTTTATGCCGGCATCAGTGCCACCAACCTCAACTACGGCTACCATATGCAGAAGATTAATACTTCTTTTGCGCTGGGTGTGCAATACATGAATTACGGCAATTTTACCGAAACAGACTTTACAGGCAATCAGATAGGGCAATTTCGTGCAGCCGATTATGCGGTGACGCTTGGCGCCTCACGCAGCTACTTGCAGCACTGGCGCTATGGGGCAAACCTACGTTATGCTCACTCTACGCTCAACACCGTTAGAGCTTCAGCTGCCATGATGGATATTGGTCTCAATTATTACGACACAGCATCGCTTTGGGATATTGGTGTAGTCGCCAAAAACATGGGTGTAATGATTGATAAATACACCGATAATAATATCGCAGAACCTATACCTTTCGATCTGCAACTGGGGGTTTCTAAGCGCTTCAAACATGTGCCACTAAAGTTATTTACTACCATTCACCATCTCTATGAGTGGGATATACGCTATGACAACCCTGCCGATGCTAGCACTAATACGCTCATAAATACCACAGATAGCAACCAGAAACAAAAATCATATTTCTCAGACAAACTATTCCGTCACTTCATTTTTGGAGCCGAAATCACACTAGGCAAACGTATAACCGTTACAGGTTCATACAACTATCTGCGCCGAAAGGAAATGGCACTCCAAACCATCCCCGGTATGGCTGGCTTTGCATTTGGGGCGAGTTTAGACCTCAACAAGTTTGTAATAAACTACGGCAGGTCATTTTACCACATAGCAGGTGCCTACAACGAAATAGGCATAACTATGCGTATGAATAAACTAATGGGATTGGGCAAGAGTGGAGAAAAAATAAACTGGAATGCCGACTATACTGACTGGGAATAGTTTATCCCACTTTGGCTTCTTTTTCTAGTAGCTTTAGGTCAGGTATCACTATCTGTTTACGGTCCATTATCACTATACCTTCATCTGCTAGCATACCCAGCATGGTAGTTACAGATTGGCGGCTCGTACCGGTCAGTCTCGATATGTCTTCATGAGTAAGGTAGTTATTGGTCACTACTCTGTTTTTGCCTCCTTGTCCGTGTTGTTTGCCTATTGTCCAGAAGAAATAAAGTAGCCTTGAACGTACATCTTTCTGCAACAAATTAAGTACCCGGGTTTCAGTTTGCAATAACTTTTTCCCTACTTTTTTCGAAAAAGCTATACTCATATCTGGTCTTGTCGATAGTATTTTTTCAAAGTCGTTCACTGTAAATGCGCATAACACAGTTTCCTGATTATGTGCTCTGGCAAATTCGCCCATCATATTACTTCGCTCCAAACTAAACTGCCCAAACACATCGCCAGGTTGTAGTATCTCTTTCACTAGTTCGTTTCCCTCTTCATCTACGTTGCCCACCTTCACATAACCCTCTTTTATAAAATAGAGTTTATTGTGAAAGCCAGCATCAAAATAAATGTAATCATCTCTGCGTGCCACCACAAAATTGTGTATAATGTTCAGCGCATTATATTCTTCTTCGGTTAGTTTAGCCAAAAAATCATTCTTTCTGATAATCATTATTTGGTCATCGGCACTCATAGAAGTAGCAAGTTAATAAAATGAATTTACGTTAAACAATGCTAGATGGTTCTATCGCAGCATTAATATTGCATCAATGTTACAAACCGATTCAACATCCTTCTCGTATATCCGCAATGGAAGGATACTACCATCCTAACAATCAAGTATAGTTGCACTAAACTAAAGTAAACATCGAAAAATGTAATCCTTACCTATTGAGTGGTTGATTCGAGAGGGGGCCATTCTTGGTCCCTTTTATTGTTGGCTACTTTCATCTACAATATACCAAAAGAAATTTCGTTATTGAAGTAATCAAGTGTAAGATGGTTATGAAAGTGATAGCAACAATATTTTCGTTTCTGGCAATACTTGTATCCACTCATATTACATGTGCACAAAACTCCTTTGCACGTGACTTTATTGCAGAGGCAAAGGACGGAAAAACCTATCTACGGTGGACTATAACCCAAGGAAATACCTGCGAAGGCATCACCATTCTGCGCTCTGAAGATCAAGCTGTATATACACAAATAGGTGAGATAGGCGGCGTATGTGGTAGTACAGACAGTGCTCAGACTTACCTTTTCACAGACGATAACCCTGTCCTCAATAAAACCAACTTTTACAAGCTGCAGTTTGGGCTAACAGGCCTCACTGCCACTCAGTCTGTTTACTTGTTTTCCGCTGGCGGTTATAGCCTTTACCCCAACCCCGCCAACCAACAGTGCCGCTTGTTTTTCGCCAACAATGGCAAAAAAGTATCCCTGCTGCTGTACAACATTGCGGGCCAGGCTGTACAAAGCTTGGAAACCACAGGTAATTTCTTCTCTATCAACACCAGCTATTTGGCTGCAGGCATGTACTTTTTTGTGGTGCACTTACCACAGTCCTCCATCAAAGGCAAGTTGCTGGTAGTACATTAACTCCAAATCTACCCACAGAGCTTTATGCCCCAACCACATAGCAGCATATTTAGGGCTATATAGCTACCTTTGCAGCAAATGCAACAAAAACCTTTGCCCACCCAGCTCAAAAAAGGTGGGGTTATTCTGATAGACAAACCATACAAATGGACCTCATTTGATGCGGTAAACAGTATAAAAATAGCACTCCGTGCCAAAATAGGTCATTGCGGCACGCTCGACCCTCTAGCTACCGGACTACTCATATGCTGCACCGGCGAAATGACCAAAAGCATAGCTGGATACCAACAATTACCCAAGGAATACACTGGTATCTTTCATTTGGGTGCCGTTACAGAAACCTACGATCTCGAGAGTACCCCCTTCAATGAGCTACCTTTTGAGCACATCACTGACGAACAGATAATAGCTGCCGCTGCGCAGCTCACTGGTGATATTATGCAAGTGCCTCCCATACACTCAGCCATAAAAAAAGATGGCAAACGGGCTTACGACCTCGCTCGTGCAGGCAAAGACATAGTGATGGATGCGAGGCCAGTAACCATTGGTGAATTTGAAATAACCAAAATAGCACTGCCCGAAGTACACTTTAGGGTCACTTGCAGCACTGGCACCTACATACGCTCATTGGCCAAGGATATCGGCGATATTCTAGGCTGTGGTGCCTACCTACAAGAGCTTCGCCGTACCAAAATTGGCAACTTCAGTGCCGCAGATGCGTTGACCCCTCAGCAATGGAAAGACTATTGGAAACAAGAACGTACCCCTCCAGCAAACAATAATACAACAACCGATAATAGCTAAAACAATGCAGCCGCCCTTATTCAAGGCGGCTGTTATCGTTTGATAAAACAAGGGGTGGAAACTATTTTATCATCCTCTTAAGTGGTATTTATTACCAGATAATCTTGTACAAATCTATGTCGATACTACAGCGGGCACAATACCACTTTAGTAGTATTGTTTTACGTAAAAACACGTATTTACCTCATTCCACTCATTACCCAAAACGAAAAAACGCCTCGCCCGTATGGGTTGCGGCGTAATAAACAAGACACAAATGTGTTGAGTGACGAATAAAAAAATTAAACAAGTACTACCTCGTAAATGCCAAATTAAAACCCAAACTACCGTACATCCCTCTACCAAACACTCCTGGGCGCATACCTATCTCGGCATATGCACCCATGCCATTCTTTTTCTTGGTGTTCACCAGCCTGGTACCCAGTCTCCAGCCCACATTATTAGTACTGAAGCTGCCATCAGCATTAGCTTCTATCTGGTAATTAATCCCTCCACGTTGAAATGGATCGAAAGCGGTATTGGCAATTAATATATCCAAATAAGACTCTTTAAAAAACGAAGTGAGTGTGCGCGCACTTTCATCTACCTCTATATTGCTACTAGTAAGAAAACGCATATTAATAATTCGAGACAAACCCACATAAAAACCAGTGGTAGTGCTATTCGTGTAATGGTCTAGCCCAAAAACAGTACCATCAGTAGTGCGCACAGACCCTTTTTCCTCTGGTTTCCAAATGTCTTTGTTCATGTTAGACACTACCGGTGCCGTACTATAATACACACCCCCTCGTGCTGCAAATATCAGCCTGCACGGATA
Source organism: Sphingobacteriales bacterium (assembly GCA_027484425.1). Taxonomy (GTDB): domain Bacteria; phylum Bacteroidota; class Bacteroidia; order Chitinophagales; family Chitinophagaceae; genus Nemorincola. Next base: position 101,627 of record JAIXSZ010000043.1, on the reverse strand, counting down.
CTTAGCCTTTAGAAAACGTAGGGTCGTCCGCACTGTTCCATCTTCATTCAGTCCTTTATGTTTCTGAATGTATATTTTGCGCCACTGTTTCCCCTTGCCATCATATATGTGTAGCCTCACACCTGCATTAGCCACCATGGCTCCTTTTAGGTTATTATCCGTTTTGGTCTTGTTTTTAGATAGCTGCTCAAACAAGCTATAATATGCCCCCTTGAAGTTAACATTGGCAGATAGCACCTTTGGTAGCAAATAATCAGCACTCACACCTGCACCTATTCTCAGTGGGTCAGTAGCACCACTCTCTATATCCAGCAAGCGTGCCTCCCCTATAAACTTTAATTTCTTGGCCTGATTTTTTTTGATGTACACATCCACACCATCCTTTGTGCGAATTGTATCATTTTTGGCCATTACCATAACAGGTAGGCACAAGAAACTAACTACAACTAAAAACAAATGACGGGTAAATATCTGTTGCATAAAATACTTTTAATGAAGATTGTTATTTATTCTCCACTACTACATACGATTAAACCTAGCAAAGCGTATGCAGTTATATAAAAATGATATATTGCGCAAATATATAGCAGATATTGGGCTGTAACAAATTACGAAACTATCAAGCCTATGTGTATAGTGCAGCACACTATATAAGCTACCTTACGCCCCCTTCACCTCTGTCGGGTCCGCTCCATATTTGTTAGCACCCACATCTCCTGCCACTGAGAGTTTATAAATTAGAAAACCGAACATTGACAGTGTAAATAATAATAACAACAACAATACATTTGTTGTGAATGTAGTATTGACTGTTTTTATATTATATATAGATTGTAAATTCACAAAAGTACCTAACCCAGCTACAGCAAATAGTAACAATACCCATTTACCACTATTGCCCGTATCGTGTAGCCGTCTCACCATTGCTGTTAATATAGTAGGCAGCATTATAATGTTGTAAATGGTTACTATAAAATAGGAACTCATAAATACGCTATCTGTATATTCATAATCAATTGTAAAACGGGATTCAGTAAATGTGTTTACTGTATAATTTACTATGAATACCAAAACCCAAAAAACAATAAAGAATATTACAAACTGACAAAATGCACTCCTGCTCATTCGTCCCTTTGTGTTTTTGTAATCATGTAGGGCTTGCAGGTAGTGTTTCATAGCATTTTGCTTTTACAAGATTAAGTTCACACTCTCAATACACCAGCAAAAGTACTCATCGACCTAATAACTACAAACAGTCTATCTGTCTACCCTTCCCTTTCATCCATTTTCACCTCTATAGGGTCTGGACCGTATTTATTTGCACCCTTATTACCAGCTAACGATAGCACGTAAATAAAAAAAACTAACATTGATACTGTAATAAGCACTGACAACGTGATTATAACATTTGAATAAAGCCCTGCTATTAAAGAATTATAAATAATGTAAATGCCCAACACAAGGGAAATAAAATGCATTCCAACCAACAATAAAACCCATTTCCCGCTCTTACCCGTATCATGTAGCCGCCTCACCATTGCCGAAAGAGTAGGAGCAAGCAAAATAATTTGATACAAAAATGCAAAAAATCTAAACGACATGATAGAACCAAACAATTGATCTACCATTTGCGACAATAACCAAAAAACAATATTGAACAACATAAACTGCCAAAACTCATTTCTGGGCATTCTACCCTTTATTGTGGCATAGTTATTAAAGGCTTGTAGGTAATATTTCATAGCATTTTATTTGTACAATATTAAGCTCACACTTTCTATGCACCAGCAAAAGTACTCATAGACCTAATAATTGCATACAGTCAATTTATCAATGACTACCCTTTATCCATTTCCCCGTATTTGGGTCTGGCCCGTATTTGTTTTCACCCACATCTCCGGCAACGGATAACAGGTAAAATAGCACACCAGTCATAGTAAGCGATACATACATGCGCAAAGTATAAATGATTTCAGTATTCAACCAAACCGATAGCTCAGTAGAAGCAAAGAATAATGGTATAAGACCCAGAAGATAAGGCACACCAAATAGCACCAGCCCCCATTTACCACTCCTTCCTGTATCGTGTAAGCGCCTTGCTATAGTCGAAAATGATGGCGAGAAAATGAAAATATTATAAATAGTACTAAATACCTTAAATGAGAAAAACGATCTCGTTATCTGATCTAATTGCAACATTGCAACCCAAAACAAAATATTGAACAACACAAACTGCCAAAACGCACTTCTGCTCATCCTGCCTTTTATGTTAGCATAATTACGTATGGCGTTCAGGTAGTTTTTCATAGCATACTGTTTGTTGCAATATACTAAATCCCTACATACACAAAATCCCTACCGTGCCACCCCCCTGCACCTATCGCTACAGTACTTCACCTCATCCCATACCTTTTCCCATTTCTTGCGCCAAGCAAATGGTCGCTGGCACACCACACATATTTTGGTGGGCAGGTCGGCCTTTTTCACTGTTTTGTTATGCTGCTTCATCGTCGTTGTCGTCTTCTGTTTCATCCTCAAACAGTGTTCCTATGCTTAGTGGTTTTTCCTTAGTGGTTTTGCGGTGGGTATGTGTTATCAGTATACGTTGTGCATCTTCTTTCACTGTAGTTTCCTTGCGCCACGCCCAGGCTATTTGCGCAGCAGTTTTGCGGCTTTCCTCTACATCTACTATGGGTGCAGGGTAGTCTTTACCCACTACACAGCCATACATGGTTTGCTCCATTACGCTCATCTTCCATGGCTCATGTATCAGCGAGTTGGGCAGCGAGCGCAGTGCTGGCAGCCATTGCCTTATAAACACCCCATCTGGGTCGTGGTCATAAGAGTTTTTTATCGGGTTGTATATCCTTAGCGTATTTATCCCCGTCACTCCCGCCTGCATCTGAAACTGTGGATAGTGTATACCCGGCTCATAGTCCAGAAACTGCCGTGCCAAATGGCAAGCACCAGTCTGCCATTCCTGCCACAGATTATACACCAGAAACGACACCAGCATAGCCCGCATCCTGAAGTTGATGTACCCTGTCTGCATTACACACCGCATATTGGCATCTACTATCGGCACACCAGTGTTGCCACTCATCCATGCCGCCACATACTCAGGGTGGTAAGGTTTTATCTTGTCATTATACCCCCTGTTCACATGCTCAAATTCCATCCGGCATTCCTGCTCAAACTTCTGTATAAAGTGACAATGCCAGTGCAGCCGCGATATAAACTGGCTCAGCGGTCTTTTGTTAGGTGCAGTATCATAGTGCTGCAGCGTATAGTTATACACCATCCGCATAGATATGTTGCCCCATGCCAGGTACGGCGACAGTCTGCTGCATCCTCGCCTAGCTAGGGCTGGCTTAGATATATACTTGGCATAGTTCACGTACCTTACCTTCAAGAAATCCTCCAGATACCGCCATGCCATCAGCTCTCCCCCCTCCTGAAAGTTAGCATTACGAGTAGTTATCTCCGCAGGCAGGTCCTCACCTTTCAGCCTTGCATATACATCTGCCTCCAGCTCCACAAATTTCAGTTTGGTCGTATCCACCATCAGCGGCACACTATTCATTTTCTGTTTCCACAGTCGCTGCCAGTTGTTGCGGTTTTTCAGCTTTCTTATTATGCCATTCGTCTGGTACTCTTGCCAGTGTATGTTGTTGCTTTTGCAGTAGGCACCCACTGCTAGGTCTCTGTCATAGGTCAGCCTGTTGCCTGTTTCTTCATACGAGTATATTGTGCGTATATCATACACCGCTGCTAGCTGTTGCAGCGCCGGCAGCACCTCGTTATGCAGCACTGCTATTTGTCCTCCATACTCCGCTAGCCGTTGCTGCATATCAGCTAGACTCTCATGCACAAACCGCCAGTGGCGCACGTCACTATCCGCATACGCCATCACACTCGGCTCATAACAATACAACAACAGCACAGGAAGTCCGGCTTCTTGTGCTGCTACCAGCGGCTCATGGTCTGTAAACCTCAAGTCACGTTTATACCATACTATATTTATGGTTTGTTTACTCAATACCTGGTTTCTTTATCAGTTGTGGCATAGTCTCTGGCTTGGCATACGTCAGCCTACCTATCCGTTCTGTGCGGTGATAGCTATCCAGCCCGCTACAGGTCACAGTGCCCGCCGCTTCTAGGTCTATGTAGCCATCTTCTTCCAGGCTAGCTTCGGGTATGCTCACATACTTTATCTCAGCCAGTATCATCACGGTGCCGTTTTGGGCTATGTCTATCCGCTGCCTGAATGCCGCCCCTATCTTCACCTCACTCTCTGCCACAAACGGTGCATAATAGCCCGGTTTAAATTCTTCCGTCAGCCCCACCGCCCCAAACTCCGACACATTACCCTCATACCTTGCTGAGGTCTGGTGTGCTGCCACATAAAACTCCTCCCGCACATGGTTCACCGTGAATATACTCGTCTCTAGTATATTGCTCAGCGTATGCCGCTCCACACTATCGGGCCGCACTATAAACCCAAACAAGGGTGGATTGGCGCCTATATGAAAAAACGAATTGAACACCGCCAAATTAGTATTGCCCGCCCTGCTGCGTGTACCTATCAGCGACAAGCTCTTATACCCCCCCAGCGAATTGATAAATCTCGCCCTATATCGCTGCTCAAAACCCTGTATATCCTTACTGCTATATTCCAGTCTACTCATCTATTATCGTTATATTTTTAGGCTACCCATACCACCATCTACCGCCATTATCTGCCCTGTTATCCATCCACTTTTATCCGATAGCAAAAACGTCACCGCATTGGCCACATCCTCCGCACTACCTATCTTTTTCATAGGGTTTCTTTTCTGTGCAGCTTCAGCTTTGTCTGGCGTGTTTATAAACCTTTCGCCCAGTGGAGTGTCTGTCAGCGATGGTGCTACTGCATTCACCCTTATAGCGGGTGCCAGCTCTGCCGCCAGCGATCGTGTCAGTCCTTCCAGCGCACCTTTAGCCATAGCTATAGATGCATGAAACGGCATACCCGACTGCACCGCTACCGAGCTCATAAACACTACTGATCCTGCACTGCTTTTCTTCAGGTTAGCCAGATATGCCTGCAGAAACGCCACTGCACCCAGTGCATTCACCGCATAGTCATTCATAAAGTCCTGCGCACTCAGCCTACCAAACGGTTTCAGATTGATAGTGCCCGGATAGTACACCAGCCCATCCACGCCACCTTCTATAGCCGGGAATGCCCCATGCTCATACTTTTCTATCTGGTAGTGTTGGTCATAGTTGCCACTATCTGCCTTTGTCGATATCCCTATCACCCTATGCCCCTCTGCCTGCAGCATAGCAGCCGCTTTTTGGGCTATCAGGCTGCCCGCCCCGGCAAATACATATGTCTTGCTCATTGTCTGTCTATCTTTTAGAAATTTTGTTTTGTGTTATTGCCCTTTGCATGCTACACCTGAATCTGCTTATCTCTTCGCTTCTCGTTTTGCGGTGTTTGGTCTGGCATGCCTCCACCCTCATGCGCCACGCCTTGTAGCTTCTGAATCGCAGCTGCTCCTTCATCAGTTTCCGCACCTCACTCTCCGTCAGCCCAAACTGATATTTTATCGCATCAAACGGCGTTCTGTCTTCCCACGCCATCTCTATTATGCGGTCTATATCCACCGCCGTCAGCGCAGGCGCAGCAGCTATTTCAGGCGCATCCTCTTCATATGCCAGTGGCGACGGCAAGTCGCTGTAGTAGCAGTAGTTTTCGTTATCGTCAGTCATAGTGTTATGCTGGTGTTTATTTGTTAAATAGCTCTTCTATTTTCCCAAACCTATAGTCAAATATCTGCTTCAGTTGTCGCTCTATAAACAGCGCATTGGCCATCCTACCCAGTATGCCCATAGGCGCCTTGTAGTGTACCTCGTCATACATCATCACACCCTCCTTCGTCTCCTTCAAAAAGTGCTTATGATGCCAAAACGCATACGGCCCAAAACGCTGCTCATCCACAAAGTATTCCTTGTCCTGCACATGCGTTATCTCTGTCACCCAGTGCAGTTTTATGCCCGCCAACGGGCTCACCTTATATTCTATTATCTGCCCCGGAAACATTTTTTCCGCTGGGTCACTTAGTATGATGAAGCCCATGTAGTCGGGCGTTATCGTTTGCAGGTTCTTCGGCGAACTTATAAAGTCCCACACCGTGTCTATATCACTTTTCACCAACTGCTGCGTCTTCAACGAATGTAACATTGCTTATTGTTTTTGTAGCCACAGCCTCCTGTACGCACCATCAGCGTCATAGGTTGCAGCCTGTTTGTCTATATTAAAATATCTATCTTGTCTTGGGTCATTGCCCACACCCGCTATGTAGGCCCAGTTGCCATAGTTGCTGCACACATCATAGTCTATCAGCAGGCTTTCAAAGTATGCCGCACCCATCAGCCATTTCACCTTCAGGTCATTCACCAGATAGCTGGCAGTTATCTGCCGTCCTCTGTTGCTCATAAACCCCGTCAGCCGTAGCTCATTCATGTTAGCATCTACAAACGCACTCCCTGTCTCTCCGTTTATCCACCGGTGCAGCAATTCATAATTATCGGTGTGGTCTTTCGTCTTTCTTTTAGGCCCCTGGCTGAAGAACAATTCGCAGTGGTACTTCTCCATATTAAACCTGAAAAAATCTCGCCACAGCAGCTCAAACGTCACCCAGTAGGTCGATTTATTCGCCACTCTTTCCCTTTCATATGCCTTCACTGTATGGTGTATCATCCTTGCCGATACACAACCCGCAGCCAGCCAAGCCGATAGTTTGGTACTATAATCCCTGCCCACCAGTCCATTGCGGGTATCAAAGTAGCGCGCCACACCATCCGTCTCCCACACATACTCTTGCAGCCTCGCCAGTGCCGCCCTTTCACCACCCACATGCGCTATAGCCGCTCTGGCGTCTATCATCACTGGCGCACCGTTTAGTGCAGCCACATCAGGCAACTCACCCGCGTCCATGCCCACAGGCACATTTATGTGTGTAGGTGCTGGCAATACATCCTGTATAGCATTTACCCGCTCCACCTCCCACCTGAACGCCGTAAACATATCCGGCATCTTATCCACCCCAAACGGCAACCGCTCCTTCGTTAGTAGCGTAGCCGTGTTGTAGGTTTTCATACCCACACCCACAGCCTGTAGCCGTTGTTGCAGCTCAGCCTCCACCTTGGTTTCCTCAGGCGCCACCTCTTGGCTCAGGTACACAGTAGTAGCACCATACAGCTCACACAGCTCCGGCAGTATATCCTCAGGTATGCCAGTTTTTATCACCAGTTCCCCACCTATAGCCCGCAGGTTCTGCCGCATATTAGCCACACACTCTAGCACAAACCGCAACCTATAATCCCCTGTTTTCTTAAACCCGTATGTCGATGTCCTGTAATTTCTAGTGTCAAACACATATACTGGTACCACCACATCATTTTCAGCCACCGCACGGGTCAGTGTTTCATTATCATGCAGCCTCAAATCATTTCTCAGCCACACCAACCCTATTTTCTCTCCGCCCTTCTGTTTCATCTCACCAGCACCCTCAGATGCATTTACTACCTTTTGTTCAACAAATGTACGTAAAACTTAAACAAAACTACTCCCCACTATATAGATACCTACTATATCACTATGCTTTATAGAACATCCTATCATTCTTGGGTCACCAGCCGTCGTTCATCTATCATCGCCGCTTGTGTCGCACTTTTGTACGTTCAGGGGGAGGGGGGGGGCTTTGCTCATGAAGCACGGATGTTAATTATAGTTCGAATCACTTATATTCATCGACTGACGAAACCCTTGCTCAGCAAGGGTTTCGTTGTTTGAATAATCCATTTGATTGTCATGCCCATACAAGGAAAGATGTATCTTTGTAGCTATAATCAATAGACTATTGATATGCATTACTTAACCCTTGACACAAATACTTGGATTTATCTTGCTAACGGAACTGAGCCAGTTAAATCACTTCATTATATAAAACAAGAAGTTGAGCGCGGAAATATCACTATACTACTTCCGGATATAATAGTAAAAGAATGGCACAAAAACAAAGACAAAGCCGTAAAACAAGGGGTTCTAAATCACTATAAAGAGATAAATGAGGCTTTAGAGAGAATTTCGAAATTGTTAGGCGACAAAGGCGAACGTGACATGTTCAGCTTTCTGTTGCAAGAAGAGGATGAGGAAAAAGATTACTTTAAAGACTATATTGAAAAATTCAAGGCAAAAAGAAAAGAAATAGAAGAAGCTATTACGGCCAATACAAAAATCATAGAAGAAATATTTAGTTATAAAACTACCGCTATCATCAAAATTGACCCCGAGATATACGTAAAATCAGGTTATTTCGCTATCGAAAAAAAAGCACCGTTTAAAAACAAAAATAGTTTTGCAGATGCCTTGATTGTTTTCAGCTTTATTCAATACGTTGAGAACTCTGGTTTTGAAGATGCACTGTTTATAACATACAATACCGAGGATTTTTGTGTAAAAAAAGAGGGAAAGAAGTCGTTACATCCGGACTTAGAGCCAGATTTTACACGCACTAAAAGTCAATTTTTCACAATAGTAGGTGAAGCCCTAAATACCATTAAAGAAGATTTAATTTCCAAAGAAGAATTGGAATATATCAAAGAGCATCAGGATGAAGCGGAAATAGGAGATCTTGAATATTGCGATGCTTGCTATGATAACGGACACTACAATGCGGTATATTTTTACGAACTAGAATTAGTTGATGAGAGATTTACGTCAAATGTTGCAAATCCCAACCAATTGGAATTTGAATTCGCAAAAGATATGCCAAAAACAGCCTCCGAACCTCGATATAATAAAATTGAAGTTGGCAATTGTTCTTGGTGTGATCTTGAGCATTTTAAGTGTGTTGAATGCAGCTCAATAAATACAGTTTGGGAGCATGAGTATAACGAAAAAAAGGAGTGTCAAGGGTGTGGCCTTACCTATTTTGTCGACCATTTCATGGACAGTAACTATACGGAGAATTTTACTTATAAAATTCTTAAAAATTATGAGGTTTGCCAAAAATGTGGGGAAGAATTTGAAACGAATGGAAGTGGTAGCAAATTTTGCTCAAAGTGTGAGGATGAATATTCTTATAGCTAATGCATTTAAGTAGTCGACAAAACGTCGCCAGAACTTTCTCTTGCATTGTATTTTATTCAACAGGAAAAATAGTGCTACTATCCTTTAATTCTTTAGATAAAGTTCGAAAGTTGCCCCTACCGTCCGCAGAATATGAAACCTACCTTCGGTGGGGTTTTCTCGTTCGAAGATACCCATTGTGGTTTTGACAGCATAAGGCAATTAAGACGAGTAATAAAAAGTGAAAACAGACGTGCCATTCTGCATATATGTAGTCTCAATTTTTACATTGGATTTGCTGTCTTTGCATGTACTTTTAGGGGGACGATTGATGAAAAATAGGGGCAAAGGAAAAGTACTTGACTGGAATTGACTGAACAACTTTCGAATTTTATTTTAGCTTATTTGACGTCGAATTTTTATAGTATTCATAATATAAATTATACATTTGATTTAAATGAAGAAACCAAGCAAAAATAAACTACCAGACAGAAGGGAATTGAGACCCGTCTTCATTCATGCCGAAAAACAAGTAAAGACGTTTGTTTTGGGTCAAAATGAAATTTATGAATTAAACAAAAAGGTAATTGATTTCACCGCACCCAATAATATTGCTATATGTCTAAATATATCTAACAGGGAATACGAAATCGCTCTCCAAAAATTTCTCAAACTTATAAGCCCCAAATTCAATAATAAAAGTACAAGAATTACTTTTGACGAAACTGAAATTAGCGAATTATATGACTACTTTGAACACTTGCAAATAAGTTTGCTATTTGCTTACACCGCCGTTGAAGCTTTTGGTAATATTGCAATTCCTGAAAATTATACGTTCGAAAAGTTCAACAATAAAAAGGTAAAAGAAATTTGGACAAAAGAAAGTATTGAACGTTGGCTTTCTACTAGTGAAAAAATTGGCGAAATACTACCTGCCATTTTAGGTGTTGAACCACCATTTAATGAAGCTTTTTGGCCACAGTTTAAAAAACTTGAGCAAATTAGAAATGAGATAATCCATCAGAAAACTGTAAACGATAAAAGAAACGTAAGCTCTAAATATCTTCATGAGTTTTTTTCAAGAGATATATTTGACATTATTAGGGCAGGGTTTTTGCTGATTGAATACTTCTGTTCAAAAGTAGAATATGCTCTAATTTACTTCCCGTTGGGTGTAGGGACACCAAAACAACAAATAGTAGTTATCGATGATTTTGAGAAGTATTTTGCTTCTATTAACGACCATGAAGAGAAATAATATGGCTAACAAACAACTCATCCCTCCTCGTTGCCTCTCCGGCATTTTCTGCAGGGTACTCACCGCCACCAGCACCAAGAACCCGAAAAACCACCCACCCAACCATCAGTATCGCTTCTGCAAAATCCCCCCTATGTTCATCAATCCTTTAAACAAACAACGCAAAGTTTTTAAAAATGGAGTCCCTGATTGTATCAGGGATCCCCACTTCGCTGGCTACTTTTTTCCAATACAAAGTACTTTCCTGCACTTCCTCTATCACTCCTTTGTAGTTCTTGATAGTATATTTTTGGGCTATTACTTTCACATCCTCAATGCCTATTTCAGTACGCTTACCATTTACCGATAAAGCCCTTGATTTGGTTTTGATGTTGAGCTCCGGATTAAGCGAGTAAGTAACATCGTAAGCCGGTGCCAACCCCCATTCATCTTGCTCCTCATCATATAGGAAACTATGGTTCTTTAAGTGATCGTCATGATTGGCAAAGACCAGATTAAAAACCATCCTTCTAAACATTTGCTCCACATCTTTATGCGGACATTTTAAATAGACGAGCAACTCAAACAGATTTTCATAAGCCGACACTTTAGGCTCAGTATAGTCAAACCCTGTTATGCCCGTAGCCGTCAATACATGTTTCTTCTTCCCTGCTACCCTATCAAACCGCAGCGTTGCAAAATGTTTGTTTTCTATCATTTTACTCTCCGTCATCTCAATTCCGTTTCTTGTTGCCGCCAGGTAATAGGAATATTCCACCAGCTCCCTACTATATTTTACATCGTCATCAATACCCAGCTTCACCAGATAATGGTTATAGTTATCATCTACTATCACGTCTCCGGCTATGATGGTTCCTTGCGTTTTGTGTTCTGATACCAGTATCTTAGGCCTCATACCCCCTGCCGATGTGCCTATCTTGAAGATGTTGAGTAGTGAAGCATGATCCAGTTGTGGTGCGCTTACCTGCCCTTTCTGGTCCAGCACCCTCCGTACCACCTCTGTTATTTCGTCAATGTCTATTGTGTCGTCACTCGATACCAGTTTACTCGGTCTATATTCCAATGCACCCATTCCCCTGCTCCCCACGTAGGTAAGCTGTTCAAGCACAGATATCTTGCCAGCATTGCGGTCAGCGCTTTCAATCCATATCTTGAAAATAATGTTTCCAAAAAGATCGGGAAGAGAGTCTGCGATCATAGGCGGTAATCCCCGAAACGTGTCATTATTGTATTTATCAAAAACCTGAGTTTGTTTAATCCTCGTAATTATTAAAGGGAATAACCTCTGGTATTTACCTGTCTGAAGAAACGCTTCGTTGTACTGAAAAAAAGAGGCCCCACGGTTTTCATCAAACCCCAATCGGCCTATTTCCTCACCAAAACAATACACAGTAATTAAGTTATTTTTTGCCATGGCTAATAAAGTGATTGCTGGTTATTATTCTCTATTTCGGTCTCTATATAATCATTAAAACTCCCCAGAAGATCGAAATATTGCAACACTTTCAGGAGTGTATCCATAGTCGGATTTTGCCCAGATTCAAGATTCTGAATCGTCACCCTCGACAAACTCAGTTTTTCCGCCAGTTGTTCCTGCGTTAGAGAAGCTTGATTCCTTAGCGTCTTCACCAGCAATCCTACCTGTAATTTTACGTCTTTAACCGTTACATTATCAAACATCAAAAGCACATTATAATATGCAATTTAAGATTTTTCTACCAAAAAGCACATTATAACATGCACAAAATGCAATAATCAAACCCCATTCCTATTCTTTCCACGATTGAGTTCTTATTGTTCTAACCATTTTCATGCCAAAGGTCGAAACGTCAATTGCTTTGTTGGATAATATTATTACGCCATACCCATTTGTTTTGTCTATCGCCAAAAAGCTGGCATACCCACCAGCCATTCCATTATGCCAAACAATATCTTTATTCCCAAGAAGTTTGTCCGCACTAGAAGGCAAAATCCACCCCAAGCCTGTTCCTCCATTTAGTTGCCTGTTATGCGTTTTAATCAAAGATTTTGATATGCTCGTTTCGTCCTCTTTCATATTCGCTTTAATAAATTTAACCATATCAGATGCGCTAGACAAAAACGAACCAGCTCCAGTCAAAACAGTATCTGTCCATATGGGCGATAAATTACCGTCTTCATCATAACCCTGCACTATACTTTTCTTATTGGTACTATCCACAGTTACAAACGTATTGTTCATTTCAAGAGGATCAAGCAATTTCTGGGTTACCAGTTTTTCATATTGTATACCACTTTTCGTTTCTAATAGGTGTCCTAACAACCCCATTCCAAAATTTGAGTATTCAAAGTTTCCTTCGGCTTGTTTGGCTTCACAAGTTTTCAGATAGTCATATATATCTTGTGTCGCCAAGTCTTTATAAGGGTTTGTTTCGTCATTCATTTTAGCAACAAATGAGTTTGGCAAGGATGGGAATCCTGAAAGATGGGTCGCCAAGTGCAGTAATGTAGTATTCTGACATAATGGCGATATTTTCAAATCGCCGGGTAAAACACTTTGAATCTTATCGTCAAGTCGCAATTGTCCTTCATCAACAAGCAACTGTAAAGTAGAGGTTGTGAAAAGTTTACTTGTCGACGCCAATTCAAAAACAGAAAGGCTGTCAGGAGTTTTGTTATTACCCAGATTTACTGTACCAAAACCTTTGATAAACGTTTTTCCATTTTTTACTATACCTATCACGAGTCCTATTGATTTACCCTCCTTGATATACAATTTTGCCTGTTTGTCTATTGCAGCATCAAGGTCTTTTTTGTCTGTTATATTATTGGATTTAAACTTAATGTATAAATATAGTCCCAATACTATTGCAGTAATTACCAAAAGTACTATACCAGCTATCTTAATCACTTTCATTGTGTTTTCTTTAGTATCTATCTAAAAATAGTATACAACTCGCAATCTACGCTATAATTCTTTCGCACCTCGTTAGTGTTCTTCACCATTCATTAGCCCACCTGCCCTAATCCTTACACATACTTGCCATCCGTTCTTTCAACCCGCATCTACATCACATATTTTTCATTAATAGAAAAGTGTGAATGAAGCAACTCTTTTCAAAAATTGTGTAATGCTCGCCGCTGGCAGGTGTCGCAACTTTGATGCATCATTATTTACAGAAAAATTAAACTAAAACATCAAATGAAAAATTTCAAATCCTCCATCTTACAAGCATCATTCATCATTGCTGCCATCATCGGCACATCGTCATGTGGAAACAACAAACCAGAAGACCCCAAAGAAGTTGCCGAAGAGAAAAATGAAATAAAATTTGACAACAACAACGACAACAATAAAAATGACGCTCAGTTTCTGGTAGATGCTGCCGAGATAAATCGGGAGGGAATTAGCCTAGGTCAGCTAGCCCAACTAAAAGGAGCCACAAGTAATGTAAAAGAACTAGGCAAAATGATGGAGGACGAACACACCAAATGTTTAGCTGACTTAACAGCATTAGCTCTCGCAAAAAACATTGCGCTACCCACGTCACAGACCGAAAACGGAACAGATGCTTACAAAAAACTCAACGATAAAGCAGGAAATAAATTCGGAAAAGAATACAGCAGCATGATGGTGGATAAACATAAAAATGCCATTAGGCTGTTTGAAAAAGCAGCCACCGACTGCACAGACCTAGATATCAAAGCATGGGCAGTAGAAACACTCCCCACTTTAAGAAAACACCTTGACCACTCATTAGTGTGTCAAACAGAATGCAACAAAATGTAATTCACAGTTTTAATAAAAATCAAAATGAACACTGAAAATTTGAATAACAAAGAAGCCATTGACAAACTAAAAAGTCTGGTCAGTGACATTATGATTTGCCTTTTCTGCACCGACCTGAAAACAGACGATGGTGCCTCATGCTGCCCCATGTCAGCAATAAAAGTTTGCGACCAAGGCAACATCTGGTTTTTTAGCGAAAAGAGTAGTGATAAAAACAAGGCTATATCAAAAGATAACAATGTTAAACTCTTTTTTTCGCACCCTGGCAAAGGAAGCTATTTAGTGGTGAATGGTGCAGCAGAAATAATTGTAGACAAATCTACAATTGACGAACTCTGGACACCCACTGCAATAATTTGGTTTAAAGATGACAAAGACGACCCCAATATCTCCCTTATAAAAGTAAAACCAACCAGCGCATATTACTGGGATACTGACGGCTACAGGATGATTAACTTGTTAAAAATGGCGGCATCGGTTGTTACCGGATCTAACTTAATAACAGGCAAAGAAGGTGCAATAAACATCTAATCAGTACTTATAAATAAATTTCAAGTAACAATTAAACCACCAAACAAAATGGACAACGTCAAAACAATTGAAGCGCTAAACACACTCATCACTATCAACAACGATAGAATTGAAGGGTACGAAACCGCCGCAAAAGAGACTGAAGAACAAGATTTGAAAACTTTTTTTAGCGACCTTAGACAAACAAGTAAGCACTGCAATAAAGAACTTTCTGCAGAAGTAACAAAACTAGGCGGTACTGCAGCGGAGGGTACAAAAACAACTGGCAAATTTTTCCGGGTGTGGATGGATGTAAAAGCAGCACTCACAGGCAAAGACCGCAAAACCATACTCAGCTCTTGTGAATATGGCGAAGACGTAGCAAAAACAACCTATCAGGATACGCTAACAAACCATGCTGAAAATCTAAGTCCATCCCTACAAACCATCATCAAATCACAGCTTGCTTTACTGGCCATTGACCACAACAGAGTGAAATCTATGAGAGATGCTTTGGTAGAGATTAAGTAATCCCAGGCAAGTCAGGATATTCGAAAATATAAAATTGCTAGAAGAGATTCCTTCTTCGTTGAGTCCCCCGCTTTTTCTGCGGGGGACTCAACGACATAAGGGCAATAAAGCTGAGAACTATTCATCCAGCCAATCACCATCACTTATACAAAATCCACATATCAAAATGTGGATATCTTAAACGCTGCCACACCCACTTTGGCGCACTATTTGTGGCATATGGTATCCATCAGTGCCCTGCACTTACCTGCAGATTGCAATTCCAAATAGCAAAAAACAACCAGCAAATCCATGCAAACCGGAAAAATGAATAGTATTGATAATCAACGAGTTACATCAAAAAACACATGAAAACACCGGAAACAAACCGGAAATTAATAATAAACACAATATGACAACAAAACAAAATAATCTAATCCAAAAATAAAAAATACGAGAATCCCATTTAGCAAAACCAAATGAAAAAATCCATGCAAACCGGAAAAATGAATAGCATTGATAATCAACTACTTACACCCAAAAACCCATGAAACAACCGGAAACAAACCGGAAATTAATAATAAACACAATATGACAACAAAACCACATAACCTAATCCAAAAAATAAAAAATATGAGAATCCCGATTTAGCAAAACCAAATAAAAAAATCCATGCAAACCGGAAAAATGAATAGCATTGATAATCAATCACTTACACCCAAAAACACATGAAAACACCGGAAACAAACCGGAAAACAGCCCCCTTCGGCTGTCCCTCCGCTCTCGCTCTCTTCCTCGCTCTGAAAATCCCTCTTTCCTGCACTACAATCAACCATTACCGGAAAAATGAATAGCATTGATAATCAACTACTTACACCCAAAAACACATGAAACAACCGGAAACAAACCGGAAAAACGTAAACTGCTACTTACCCCATTACAAGTCCTTTGGAATTTAGTTTTCCATTTACCCAACAAATTACTGCAATGCTACGTCTATCCACAAAACAATAACCGTTATGAAAAATATCCTCCGCAGTACCTCAGTTTTTTGCATTGCTATCGTCGTAGCCATCTCTTGCAAAAAAAACACCGACAACACCTCTACCCTACAACCAGCTCCCATCCCACTCAATCGGCTTTTTGCTGACCTAAGATCCTTACCCCAAATCATCACCGTAAAGGCAGGGCGCGACACAATGGTGTTTGGCAACCAAGGCACCATGTTGCACTTTTATCCCTATTCCTTCAAAAATGCGTCTGGTGCCATCATCACATCTGGCACTATCGACCTGACACTTGTAGAAATGTACAAACCCGGCGACATGATTCGCAATCGCGCCACCACTACAGCCGATACAAACCTCCTCACCAGTGGCGGACAAATAGACCTCAGGGCTACCATGAATGGACAACAACTATATGCCAACAAGTACGGTATTGGCTTTTTTCAGGACGACCCAAATGCCAGACCAGTAATGGAACTCTTTTATGGCAATGTAAATAATGTTGACTCTGTAGTTAATTGGGAAGCGAAAGACACAGCACAAGAGCGTGAAATTGCCCGACTAGCCGATACCTCCACCAGAATGGTCATCAGTATTGCCTATGGCAGACCTTGGATGGGCTACGTATTCGACTCAGCTTCTAAACTGCAATACACCAATTGCGATGCATTTTTTAACAACGGTTCACCCAAAGTACCTGTCACCGCTATAATGCCTGATGCCACCTTTACACCTCAAAACACACAGGTATACTTAGTGCTACCCGACATCAACTGTGCCATGTCTACCGTTCAAAACGTTGGTGGTGTTGATTTTGGTACAGCCCGCTATGATGCCCCCACAAGAGCTATTAACTTGATCAGTGAAGGACAAACTAATATTGTACCAGCAGGCATGAAGTATATACTTATCGTCATTGCCAACAAAAACGGGCAATACTACTACAGCAAGCAATCTGGCGATGCCATCCCCACCAGTGGTCTGAAACTAAACGCAACCATGACACAGGATAGCAAATCCAACGTCTTGGGGATGTTATCAGCCTTATAAAATAATTATTTTTATAATATTTATTGGAAACCTAAATAACGGCATCCCAACTTTTGACATAGTATAGCCCTACCTTTGACCCCCAGCAAAGCATCACTCACAGGCAATACATGAAAAATCAATCAGACTCAGAGAAACAATTAGTAGCAGGCATAGTTTTCAGTATGTTTTTATGGGGGCTTAGCTGGCCCTCTGGCAAGGTGCTCACCAACTATTGCTCTGCTATCAATTTTTCGGTCTATAGGTACCTCATTGTTGTAGTGTCAATGGTAGCGCTGCTGCTGGCTATGCGGGTCAGTTTCAAGGTACAGCGGCAGGGCATACCTATTGTGTTGCTCACGGGCATACTGTTGTCAGTGTACAGCTATTTTTTCTTTCGGGGGCTCAAGGCTGGCTCACCTGGCGCAGGTGGTGTGCTGGTCACCATCCTCAACCCGCTGATGGCTTATGCAGTAGGTATGGTGGTAGACAAGCGCCGACCCGGCAGAAACGAGGCCATAGGGCTGGGTTTGGGCATTATAGCGGGTTGCATATTACTCAAGGTTTGGGGCAATGCTGCCAGCCTCCTACAAAGCGGGAATCTGTTCTTTCTGCTAGCAGCAGCTACATGGGCCATCATGAGCAAGTTCACCGCTCGTGGCGGTAGGTATGGCTCTTCACTGAGCTTCAGTTTGTGGCAATACCTCATTACGCTGCTCTGCCTGCTACCCCTCACCGATTTCCATGAGCTACAACAAGCCCTGCATATCACAGATAGTGTCTTTTGGCTCAATCTGTTTTTCGGTTCTGCTATCGTCACCACAGGTGCCACCACTATGTACTTTTATGCCACTACCCGCCTAGGTGCAGAGAAGGCCAGTAGTTTCATATTCTTGGTGCCACTCGCAGCCTCTGTTTCTTCATGGTTGCTGTTGGGCGAGCGCATACAGCTACATACAGCTATTGGCGGTGTGCTGGGTATTGTAGCCGTATACATGATCAATAAAAGGCGCAAAACAGCGTCTGCATAACACAGCTAATACTCACCAACCTATGATACAACTATAGGGCTAACTTTGCGCCATGCAGTTATCAGTACCCAGTGCCACACATACCGCAGGTATCTACCTGCATATACCCTTTTGCAGGCAAGCCTGTGTGTATTGCAACTTCCATTTTTCCACTTCCTTACGGTACAAAGAAGAGGTACTGCAAGCCATGCTGAAGGAAATAGAAATGCAGCGCGAATACCTGCAGGGTGCCACTATCGAAACCATATATTTTGGTGGAGGCACACCATCGCTACTCAGTGCCGATGATATCAACAGGCTCTTTGATGCCATATTCAAGTTTTACCCCGTAGCGCAGCTCAAAGAGTGCACCCTCGAGGCCAACCCTGACGACCTTAGTCAGGCCTATCTCAAGTCACTGAGAGGCACACCAGTCAGCAGGTTCAGTATAGGCATACAGTCTTTCAGAGACGAAGACCTGCGCTACATGAAACGCGCCCACAATGCACAGCAGGCAGATACTGCCATAAAAGCAGCACAAGATGCTGGCTTCGAAAACCTGAGCATCGACCTCATATATGGCGTACCCGGCATGAACGATGCTGCTTGGCTGCAAAACATATCAAGAGTAAAAGAACTAAGAATACCCCATTTCTCCGCTTACGCCCTTACGGTAGAAGAAAAAACAGCACTACACCACGCCATAGCCCACCAAAAGGCGGCCCCTGTAGACACAGAGCAGGCAGCAGCCCAACTGGAAATACTCATGGCTACAGCCCCTACTATGGGCTATGAACACTACGAGATATCTAACCTTGCCACGGCGGGCAAGTATGCCATCCACAACACCAATTACTGGCGCGGATTGCCCTATCTGGGCATAGGTCCGTCAGCTCACTCATTCGACGGACAGCACCGCCGCCGGTGGAATGTGTCCAACAATACCCTATACACCAAAAGTATACTGCAAGAAGCCAAACTAGATTATGAGGAAGAAATACTCACCACTTACGAGCACCTCAATGAGTACATTATGACCTCACTGCGCACCATGTGGGGCTGCGACCTAGCGCACATTACCACCCTCAGCGATGCCACTACTGCAAGTACTGTAGAACGCAGCAGCCATTTGTTTCAGGAGAAAAAATGGATGGTACAAGAAGGTCAAAAACTCCTACTCACTCCAAAGGGAAAACTCTATGCAGACAGAATAGCCAGCGAATTGTTTATAGTTGCGTAACGGTTCTTACAAGTTTAATAATTTACTTTTATGCAATTTTTCCCTACTTTCAGTTCTTAAATGATTTCCATGAAACAGAAACTTATTATTGCTTTATCGTTGATATTAGTCATTTCTTTACAATCGCCCAGCGTATATGCACAATCTCTTGCTGCTCCTCAAAACAGCTACACGCCTTGGCCCAAAATTATGGAGCAAGACATACTGTGGCGCAAACGTATATGGCGAGATGTGCCTGTAACCGACAAAAAACTAACAGCATTAATAGCAGGCAACAATAAAGATTTATCGCTCTTCGATGTGTTGATAAGGGAAGCCAAAAATGGCAATATCACCCTATATAGCCCAGTAAATGATCGCTTCACTACTACACTTTCTTACACTGATTGGATCACTAGCATCAACCAACTACCCCTCACACGTACCGTAGTAGAAGCATCTGGCAACACTTACCACGAGTGCCTCAGCACTGATCGTATCAACGATGCCATAGTCAAATTCAAGATAAAAGAAGACTGGCTTAGTGTCAAAGACTCCAAAAAGGTAACCGTTCGGATACTGGGTATAGCTCCAGTGGTACTAATAGCCAACACCGATGGCACCACCACAGAACAACCCCTATTCTGGGCATACTACCCCGACAACAGAGCTATGTTATGCCAGTATAAAGTACCTACACAAAATATAAGTTGGGATTCATTCTTTGAAAACCGAGCATTCTCTAGCGAAATCACCAAAATGGTAGAATGATAATAGTACCTGCTGTCTTTACTGATAACTACTGATTTTCCACTTCGTACTTACCATAAACTAATAATCCCGCACAATGGTGCGGGATTATTAGTTGAGTATCAGTTGTATTTCTAGTATTTCTTTTTGCCTTTGTAGCCGCCACCGCCGCCATATCCGCCGCTGCTTTCACCGCGTCCACGACCTTCGCCGCCGCCACCAAATCTGCTTCCGCCACCGCTTCCACCTTGTGGTCTTGGTTTGCCGCGAAAATCTCCACCACCGCCGCCAGAGCCACCTTTGCTCTGCTCAGCTTCTTCCAGTCGCACTTTACGACCTTTGAATTTCTTAGATGACATTTGCTCTATAATCATCTCGGCAGCATCGCCCGGCACATTAAAGAAGCTGCTAAGGTCACGTACCGTTACACGCTCTATGATATTGGGGTCTATATCAGTACTCTCGGCTATAAACTGTACCAGCTTTTGAGTAGTCAATCCGTCTTTTTCACCCAGATTAATGAATATGCGCGAAAAACGACTACCTCTACTACCACGGTCTTTGTTTTCATAACCGGCGTTCAGGTCTTCAGAGTGCTGGTAGGCATCTATAGTATCTCTCAGTTGCAGCCATATCAGTTTGCGTATCAGCTCATCCTTATCTGCATCAGCAAAATGCTCGTGTATGCTGTCATGATACATTTTGGCAAAGTCAGGCAGTGGTGCTGCATTGCTAATCTCTTCCATGTAGAAGAACAAACGTTTGCGCACTACTTCTGCACCATCTGGAATATCGCTCTTATGAAACTTTTGTTTCACCAAACGCTCTATCTGACGTATGTTAGATATCTGCTTTGGAGATACTATCGACATACAAATACCCGACTTACCAGCACGTGCAGTACGTCCACTACGGTGCGTGTATACTTCTGGGTCATCAGGTAGTTCATAGTTGATTACGTGGGTGATATCGTTGACGTCTATACCACGTGCAGCCACGTCTGTAGCCACTATACACTGTAAGCTTTTGTTTTTGAAACGCTCCATTACTTTTGAGCGCATTTTCTGGTCCATATCTCCGTGCAGCGCACTCACATGGTAACCCATCTTCATCAGCTTCTCAGACACATCTTGTGCATCTTGTCTGGTGCGGGTAAATATGATACCATAAATACCAGGTGTGAAATCCAGCAATCTACGAAGTGTTTCAAAACGGTTGTGGTGCTGAGCTACATAATACTGGTGGTCTATGTTTTCGTTAGTGCTATTAGCCGCCGCTACCGAAAACTCTTTCCAGTCTTTCATAAAGCGCTTGGCTATGCCACGCACTTCATTGCTCATAGTAGCAGAGAAAAGCCAAGTAAATTCACGTGCGGGCGTGTTTTTCAGTATCAGATCTATATCTTCTCTGAAGCCCATGTTCAGCATCTCGTCGGCTTCATCTAGTACTACATACTTTACGTCATCGAGCGATATTGCCTTGCGTTCTAGCAAGTCTATAAGCCTGCCAGGTGTAGCTACAACCACCTGCGGATTGCTCCTCAGTTCGCGTATCTGTGCTGCTATGGGCATTCCGCCATACACAGCTGTTATGCGCAGTCCGCGCATGCGGGCGCCATACTTACTCATTTCCTCCTGTATTTGCATACAGAGTTCACGAGTTGGGCTCAGTACAAGGCATTGTACTTGTTTTACGGCAACATCCACATGGTGGAGTAGCGGTAGTCCGAAAGCGGCAGTTTTGCCGGTACCGGTTTGCGCAAGCCCTATTATGTCTATGGGTTCAGATAATAGTGTAGGTATTACTTTTTGCTGAATAGGAGTAGGTGTCTCGAAGCCAAGGTCAGAAATAGCCTGCGTCAGTTCTTCACGAAGTGAGAACGATGAAAATGAAGTCATTAAAAAGAACTTTTTTTATAAAATGCATGCCAACCCGGCATTGCGGGTGCAAAGGTAACAATAAATTACAATAAAACGTAAAAAGTACAATAAAGTTGTGTTAACTGTTCTGATGCTATAACAATGGTGTGGGGTGTAGTGCGTTTATGTATAGTGTAGTTGCACAGCTAAACCACTGTAAAATACCATCACACCATTACATTACTAAGCTGATTTAGCTTTGTTCACTGCCAGCCAGTTACCATCACGCGCTTCTGCCACACCGTTCATGGGCACTAGTCCGTTTTCCTCTATCAACGATACTGTGTAACCATACCCTTCCAGTATTTTGTACAGCTCTTTCACATCATTGTACTCTTGCAGCGCTTCTGTAAATATTGTTGGCTTGTACTGCGACAGTATAGACGCAGCACCCACAAGTAGATCCATTTCTGCACCCTGAATGTCCATCTTTATGAAGTCTACTCTCGGTACATTATTTGCCTTCACAAACGAGTCTAGCGTCATTTGTTTCACTGTTATTTTTTCAGTGATAGATGTCTCTACATACTTACTAGACATGCCTGGGTTGCAAAATCCCTTTGGGTAAATGTTGAAGCTAATTTCCTTATCTGCTTCTCCTATTGCCAGGTCATACACGTTTGCGTTTTTGAGCTGGTTTATCGCCACATTAAAGCTTAGTCTGTTGTAGGTATAGGGGTTAGGCTCAAAACCATATATATGTCCTTTGTCGCCCACCATACGCGATATCAGCAAGGTTTCGCTACCTAGGTTAGCACCTGCCTCTATTACTATATCGTCTTTTTTTATGTATTTGGCCAGTGCCTTGTTGGTACCCGACTCATACTCTCCAAACAAGAATATCTTCCAGCCTATCAAGTCTTTAGTGTTTATAAAACACACCAAACCATCATTTTGTAAGGGAGCTACAATGTCTATACCATTTATTGCAGATGATTCGTAATCGTACATCGTCTTAGCCACACGAAGTCTTGCCCTTTGTGGCAGGAGAGATATTATTTTTTTGGTACGCGAAAGCGTGCTCAATTCATCAAAAAAGGATACCGACATGGGACAAAAATAAGTAATAAATTTTGATTTTTCCTCCCATCTATACGGCTACTCGTTTCATATAAACTTGTTATCTCTAGCTGCCTTTATTGCATCTGCCTTAGAGTGTACATCTAGCTTGTGATATATGTTCTTGATATGCGATTTCACAGTTTCAAGATCTATGTACAATTCATCGGCTATTCGTTTACGGCTCTTACCTGTAGCTATCTGTTCCAGTATTTCTGTTTCTCTACGGGTAAGTGGCGTAGCCTCGTTTCGTTTAAATGAAGATATCACCATTCTGGCTATATGCGCACTCATTGGCCCGCCCCCCTCCATTACTTCGTGTATGGCGGCTACTATTTTTTCTGGTTGGGTGTTTTTGGTCAGATAGCCTGCAGCACCATTACCCAGCGCTCTGAAAATCAGCACCTCCTGCTCATACACTGTCAGTATGAGTATGTGGGTGTCAGGTAGCAATTTTTTCAGTTTTGGCAATGCCTCGATGCCTGTTATCCCTGGCAGCTCCACATCCAGCAATATTACATCTGGCGAGTCGCTTACTATTTTTTTTACAGCTTCTTCGTAAGACACATAAGTCCCCACTATTTTGTATCCTCTGGTGTTGCCTATCAGAAACGCATATCCTTCTCGAATCGTTTCATCATCTTCTATTATTGCTACCCGTATATCCAGCTCATTTTTCATGTTACTGCATTTTTGTAAAGTTCCTCATTCTATTCCACACCTTTATCACCTGTTTTGCGGTATTTTAAAGGTGAGGCTAATGATGGTTCCTTTGTTATGGGTAGAGTCTATATATAGTTTACCATTCAGTCTGCCTGCTCTGGTTTTCATATTGTTCAGTCCGTTACCTTTTACCGTTGTTTGCACATCAAAGCCCACTCCATTGTCTTTCAGCACCATGTGCAGCACACCCTTTTGCTTCATAGTCACCTCCAGCGATACTTTGGTAGGTTTGGCATACTTCAGGCTATTGTTCAGTGCCTCCTTAAATATCATTATCAGGTTGCGACTCATCTCCATATTCAGCCTGTATTGATGCCATTTTTCATCAGTACCCGTAAACACAAACTGTATTTCTGTGTCCTGAAATAGTTCTGTACCAAAATCCCTAATCCTATGCAATATTTCATACAGCACATCATTCGACGGCTTCAGCGACCACAATATATCTCTGGTTCCGCTGTATAGCTGTCCTGTATTATCTTCTATCTGACCCAGTATGCGGGTAGTGTCGGGGGTCATTTCTATTTTCTTTTTCAGCACACTGGTCAGCACATTTATGCGTGTCAGCTTATTACCTATCTCATCATGAAAGTCCTCGGCAGTTCTGGTTCTAATCTTTCCTTGTTCTTCAGCTCTTAGTTTTGCCAGCAATTTCTCCCTTCGCTCCTTGCTACGGTTAATGCTGTATTGCAGCAATATGCCGGATGTTATGCAAGCAATGAGAATCACCAAACTAAACCAAATGGTCTTGTGAAAAGGAGTTATGATCTCAAATGCATACATTAATTCCGGCGTGCTAATGCCCGCGTCGCTACGACATTGCACTCTGAAAATGTACTTGCCTGGGGGTAATGCTGAATAAGTGACCGCACTCGTCGACGACCAATCGGACCAAGGCACATCCAATCCGTCTATGCGATACCTGTATAGCACCTGCTGTGCCCCGCTTAGTGTTACAGCCTGAAAACTAAAAGCTATGCTATTCTTTTTATAAGGCAACCTCAAATTGTACGGTATACCATACCAGTTGTCTAAACTATCATACCAGCCACTGTCTATTACATTTTCACCAGCTATTTTCACAGTTTGCAATACTATACAAGATGGTGCTGATACTGCCGCAGGTGTATTAGGGCTGTAATGTAATGCTCCGTTGGTAGTACCAAACCATATACTACCATCATACATTTTCTTTACAGAGTTAATATTGCTCTCCATTCCCATTATACCCTGAGCCTTACCGTAAAATACTATTTGCGGATTTCCATCATCTGGTGATAGAATCTTGTGTATGCCATATCCAGTACCCGCCCACAGGTTGCCATTATCATCTATCACCAGATTGTATATAAAATCCGACCTTAATCCTTTGCTTTTATTGATAACCTTTGTCTTACCAGTACGTAAGTTGTACGCCAGAAGCCCATTATCACTGCTGCCCATCCACAGATCATTACCCTTCAGTACAAAACACTGTATCACCGAGCTGTCTATAATAGTTCCAGTCAAAAACGGGTGTACCTCCCCTGCATGAAACAACCGCAAACCAGCGTCAGTAGCTATCAGTGTGCTGTCATAGCCTATAGTCAGAAAAGAGTATACAGGACTGGTATTAGTGTCTGCGACTTTAAAAAGTCCCTCTTCCAGCACCATCACACCATTATTAAAACCTATCCACATTCTATTAAACGTATCATTGTAGATACAGTGTACATAGTTAGACGGAAAGTCTCGCTCTGGTGCTGCATATTGTCTGAATATTCCTTCGTCATAGCTCCACAAGCCCCTTCCCCTAGTACCTATCCACAAGCCTGTGGGTGTATAACACAAAGCGGTTATAGCTGGCACCGGATTGGACGGGAAAGATAAAGGCATCACTCTTTTGTCTTTAAACACGTACAAGCCTGCATCGTAAGTGCCTATCAGCAGTGAGTCGCTGCCATTATTGGCTATAGCCATCACTTGTGCACTGGGTAGTCCCATAGTTTCATCTAGCCCGGTAAACTGTGTACCAGAAAATCTGAAGATACCCTGCCCATCACTCGCCATCCATATGTTACCCTCCGCATCTCGCATAATGTCATTGAGCG
This sequence comes from Sphingobacteriales bacterium, assembly GCA_027484425.1. Classification (GTDB taxonomy): domain Bacteria; phylum Bacteroidota; class Bacteroidia; order Chitinophagales; family Chitinophagaceae; genus Nemorincola. The sequence continues at coordinate 75,653 of JAIXSZ010000043.1, read as the reverse complement.
AGTTGTCAGTCAATCCGTTTCTTTTGTTGTAGTACTGTAAGTCAGTAGCTGTTATTCTCACTGCTCCATTGTTAGTACCCACCCACAAGTTGCCATTATTATCTTCAGCGCCGCAGGGGATACCAGGCAAAAAATCCAGCGGACTATCATTTATTCTGTGCAGCCTTATTTTGCCATCTTCCACTCTGTACAATCCAAAGTTGCCTGTCATCCACACCTTTCCTTCTCGCCCCTCAAATATTTTATAAATCACAGGCACACTTCCCTCTACATCGTCTGCGAATACTATTGTATCCCACTCGCCTTTACTGTAACGATATACCGTTCCTTCTTTTGCTATCCATACAGCGTGCTGTCGAACCATCATTGCCGATACAAATCCTTCTCCCCCCGGCGTTACAAAGTATTTTATCTTTCCCTTGGTCACATAATATACCTCGCCCTGCACCCTCCACCATGTAGTATCGTTAGTTACGCTTATTTGTTGCGTAGTGTTGAAGCTGCGCGTTTGCACCTGCATGGGGTAGTGTGTAAACGATTTGCCGTTGTAGCACGATAAACCCAAGGGGCCACTGGTCCATATATTACCAGCATTATCTGCCGCAATAGCCCTAACCATGTTGTGCAGCAGTCCATTGCGCACTGTATAGTTTGTGAAATTTCGCCCATCATATCTAGATAGTCCACCCAATGTACCCACCCACAAATTACCTGTTTTATCCTGTGCCATACAGGTCGCTTGCGACTGTATAAGCCCATCATCTACTGTGAGGTTATGAAAATGAAAACGCTGGGCACTAACACTGCTTCCCCAAAGAAGTAGTAACATCAAGGGTATTAATACCCTGCGTAATAGTTTATGATAATGGTGGTTCATAATAGTCTTGTGAAATTAATCTATTAATGCTAAGTACCGAAATCATCATCCATTGCCTATTTTCCTCAGCTGTCCTGCACACTCGACAGTGATGGAAAAACCAGTTGCACATCTGTACCAGCATTTACTGCCGATGATACTTTAATCTCACCCTGATGTATGCGCATAATATTTCTAGTAAGCGGCATACCTATACCATACCCTTTGTATGCAACAGTGTTAGATGCCCTGAAAAAAGGATCGTAAATGTAGGGTAGCTCCATATCTGGTATACCTATACCTCTATCCCGCACACCCACAATCACTTTTCCTCCCTTGGCTTCCAGCTTCACATCTACAGGTCTGTTCTCAGAGTATTTGCAAGCATTGGTCACTATATTTGATATGGCTAAGTGCAGCAATTGTTTATTACCTTTTATTTTCAACTCATACGGATTGTCAGGTATATCGTTGAGTATTATCGATATTTTATTTTGGGGGTTTATTTTGTCTATAGTGTCCTTTACATCATATAACAACTGATCTACTCTTATGTTCTCAAATGTCTGATTTTTCCCGTTAAAACCAGTCTGTGCCAGCAATAGTAACGATTGCGTAATACTATCCAGCCGCTCAGCTTCTGCTAATATTACTGTGAGTGCATCAATATAGGTGTGTTTCTCCCGCTCTTTTGATAATGTAAGATCTGCCTCGCCAATGATGGTGGTAAGTGGTGTTCTTAGTTCATGCGATGCATTGCTTATAAAATTATTCTGTGTTTCAAAGGCAGTTTCTAGCCTATCCAGCATGTTGTTAAAAGTAGCTGTCAATTCTCCTATTTCATCGTTTACGTTGGGTGTCTCTAGCCGCACGTGTAGGTTTTGTGAGCCTATCTCCTTCACTCTTTTCGTTATATTGATAACAGGTGTAAATACCTGCTTAGAGAATATAACAGAGATAGACAAAGCAAACAATGAAGTAACCCCAATAGCTACTAGTATCACATTGCGTATGTATGCCAGATGGTGGGAGTTATAATAGTTCTCTGCCGATACTATTACCGCATATTTCTCCGCACCCATCTCATAACTTACACCTGAGTAAAATATATTCTTCCGTTGATATACAGCCGTTCTCGATTTTATCATTTTATCAAAAAACGACAACGGCACACCTAGCTTCTTAGCTTCACTTTCAAATTTTTTACCAGGTTCTATCCTGAATATATATTCCTTTTCCTGTGGCAGTCTGCTCAGGTGCAAATCTCTTATCTCTCTCAGTGCGGTCATATTTTCTGACTCGGTCACTACCATAGATCGGGCTACAATAGCTGCCCTAATTTCTAGTCGCTTATAAAAGTCGGTATAGGCATACTTATTCATCGAATAATACACAGATCCGCTTAGCAGAATGATAATGCACAGCGAAAAAAGAAAAAATATGGCCGCTATTTTGGTCTGCGACTTTATACCCTTGTATGTGTACTTGTTTGGCATATTCTAAGTTTCTGTTGTTACTATGTTTACCACTTGCCAAAAGTAGGTAGTATTTATTCATACTAAGTACCTGTTATCCGCGCCCATGCCTATCTGTACCTGTGAATAATATTTTATTAACTGCCCAAAATCTGATAGTTTCGCCATCTGAAACGAACATACGCATGAGCAATATTCGAAATAACTGGACGAAAGACGAAATAAAAGAAATATTCAACCGCCCTCTCTTGAAACTAGTACTAGATGCTGCCGAAGTACATCGTCAGCACCATACTTTTGGCGAGGTACAGGTTAGTAGCCTTTTATCTATCAAAACCGGTGGCTGCTCAGAAGACTGTGCATATTGCCCACAAGCAGCTCGTTTTCATACAGATGTGAAAGTACAAGCACTCATGAAAGTAGATGAAGTACTAGAAGCTGCCCAAAATGCAAAAGCAGGGGGCGCTTCTCGTTTTTGTATGGGCGCTGCGTGGCGCGAAGTGCGCGACAATAGAGATTTTGATAGGGTGATAGATATGGTCAAGGCAGTAAACAGTCTGGACATGGAGGTTTGCTGTACACTGGGTATGCTCACACCTCACCAGGCTGAGCGCCTTGCAGATGCTGGTCTCTATGCCTACAATCATAACATAGATACATCAGAAGAGCACTACAGTGAGGTTATCACTACCCGCACCTACGACGACCGCCTCAATACGCTCAGCAATGTGCGCAAAGCGGGCATCACTGTATGCAGTGGTGGCATAATAGGCCTTGGCGAAACCAATGACGACCGTGTAGGCATGCTGTATACCCTAGCTACCCTGCCACAACACCCCGAGTCAGTGCCAATCAATGTACTAGTGCCTGTAGAGGGCACCCCACTCGCTGACAATAGCCGTGTACCATTTGATGAGTTGGTGCGTATGGTAGCTACTGCACGCATAGTAATGCCCGATGCCGATGTAAGACTTTCAGCCGGGAGATTAGAACTTTCTATAGCAGAGCAAGCAATGTGTTTCATGGCAGGTGCCAATTCTATTTTTGCTGGCGACAAATTACTCACTACCCCAAATCCTGAGTACAACTCAGATATGGATATGTTCAGAATGCTAGGGCTTACCTCAAAGGCTGCTTTTGCCGACGGACGCCCAGCTGATAAAAAGAAGGCCATGCCACATGAAGCCTATTGAGCAATATCTACTCCAGAAACTTACTGAACGACAAGTTGCCGGCAACCTCCGGCAATTGTCGTTTTTGCCTACAGGCATCGACTTTTGCTCCAATGACTATCTGGGACTAGCCACACAGGCTCTGACGCAGGATAGCCATCTTGCAAATGGTGCCACCGGCTCGCGACTCATATCCGGCAACAGCCCATTCGCCGAAGAAACTGAATCTTTCATTGCTTCTTTTCACGATGCCGAGGCGGCTCTTATCTTCAATTCGGGCTACGATGCCAATGTAGGTTTGTTATCGTCTATTGCCAGTCGTCACACTACGTTCTTATACGACGAGCTGTGCCATGCCAGCATAATAGATGGCATAAGGCTAGCAATCTGCCGCAACAAGTTCACATTTACCCACAACGAGACTCAGTCGCTGCACCAACTGCTACAACAACACAGCGCTACCGGTCCTGTAATAGTAGTGGTAGAGTCGGTGTACTCAATGGATGGCGACCTGGCACCACTGCACACCATAGCGGAGCTCTGCACCCAATACAATGCACAGCTTGTGGTAGACGAAGCACATGCCACCGGTGTTTATGGCACTCATGGTCAAGGACTGGTACATAGTGTAGGCCTACAGCAACAGGTATTTGCTCGGGTGCACACCTTTGGCAAGGCACTGGGCTGCCATGGTGCCGCAATAGTGGGTAGCACGCTGCTGAGACACTACCTTATCAACTTTGCACGCTCCTTCATCTACACCACTGCACTACCCCCACAAGCCATTGCTACCATCAACAATGTGTATCAATACTTGGCAGCACCACATTTTAGTAATGAACCTTTACACCAGTTGATAGCCTATTTCGGTCTGCAAATTGATGAAAAAGGAATAACGGGTTGCGTACCCAATAGCAGCCCAATACAAGTATTGCGCACAGGTGGCAACGAAAAAACAAGGAAGTTAGCAGCAGCATTACGACAGTCAGGTTTGCTAGTCTACCCTATTCTGCACCCCACTGTACCACTAGGCAGTGAGCGGATACGTATATGCCTCCACACCACCAACACTACTCAAGATATAGACTTGCTACTCAACACTATTCTAAAATATGAACAAGAAATATAACACCATAGCCGTCCTAGGCATACACACAGGCATAGGTAAAACCGTTGTTTCTGCAGTACTCACTGAGGCTCTTCAAGCACACTATTGGAAGCCCGTACAAGCTGGCATAGAGGATAGAGATATGATAACCGTGCAATCTTTGATTACTGATGGTGTAGCTCGTGTACATCCCGAGGCTGTATTGCTCCGCACACCTGCTTCGCCACATACTGCAGCCGCTATAGAGGGGGTTACAATAGACTTTCAGGAGTTTTCTTGGCCTGTTACCAGTACCCCACTACTGGTAGAAACCGCCGGCGGAGTGCTGTCCCCGATGACCGATACAGCCACTATGGCCGATTTTGTCACTCATTACCAGTTACCCGTTATACTCGTATCCCAAAACTATCTGGGCAGTATCAATCACACCCTCACCGCCATTGAAACCCTCAAAAACCGTAACATCCCAATTTTGGGTGTGGTGATGAGTGGAGATACAGATACCTATTCCGAATCATTTATCACCAGCTACACCAATTTACCAATTGTAGCGCGTATACCATTTATTGCTCCCTTGTCAGCGGAGCGGGTCAAAGAAATAGCGGATGGGTTAGACCTTCAATGGCTCCTTCCCATCAGTAAATGATATTTTTGTGTGCAGAAAATCGCTTATTTTTAATCTTTTAAGAGCAATATTGAATTTTGGCATAATATTTGTGGGTAATTACTTTACTGTTGCCTGAAAGCTAATTAGTAAAATTTTAACCAACGGAGTTGCGGCAACGGCGTAATAAAAAAACAATGAAACAAGCCCTTACAATACTTACTTTTTTATACTGTTTAGTACTATCGGGTACTTCTACAGCACAAAGTTGGGAGTGGGCACGTACAGCCACTTTTGCCAAACCCTATTCCATAACCTCCAGTACCGAAAGCTGGCCATTGGCTACAGACAAACAAGGCAATGTTTATACAGCTTTCAGTCACACCAACGACTCACTGACAGTAGGCACCAACAACTATCATGCTGCTATCTACAAAAATCAAACCATCATAGCTAAGTACGACTATGCAGGTAACGTACTTTGGTCTAGAGGCAGCACCAACGGTAATGCAATGCCCATAGCTATTGCTACTGATAACAACGACAACCTATTTGTGTATGGTTATTTCTTAGGCGATAGTGTACGCTTTGGTAGTCAATTGTTTATGCGTACTTCCGCTACTGCGTCTAACACTTGTTTTCTCATCAAGTTCGATAAAGACGGCAACTTATTGTGGAAAACCAATGCTGGCAGCCTATCTAACGCACCCGAAAATCAGGCTTGTGGCAGCATTGCTACAGATGCAGCAGGAAATTGCTACTTAGCTGCCACCTACAGCGATGCTTCACTTTCTGTGGGCAGTTACGCCCTTACCAACAGTGGATTCGAAGACATTTATTTGTGCCGTTACAGCCCGGCAGGTGCTATAGCATGGGCGAAAAAATTTGGCGGAAACGGTTACGACCGAGTATCAGGTATTGCAGTGAGCAATAACAACAAACTATACATTACTGGCGAATTCAGCTCTTCATCTATTGTTTTTGGCAATACAACCCTCTCTTTTTCAGCTTCACTGCCCGCTACCACTATTCACCGTTTCAACACTTACCTGGTACAAATGGGTACCGATGGCAATGTGCAGTGGGCGCGCCAATGCACCGGCGATGCCCGTGCCACCAGTATAGCGACCGATACTGTCAATGATATATACATAGGTGGTGTGCTGGCCGATGATAGGGTTGTTTTTGGCAGCTACACACTCAATGACAATGCCAATACTCCTTTTTTGGTGAAGTATGACAATACTGGAAATGCCATCAACGCACACGCTTTCACCCAAACCACTCCATCTACTGTACTCAAACACGCTATCTGGTCTATAGATATAGACCCTTGCAACAATGTATGGGTAAGCGGTGGGCTAGATAGCTCTTACGGCAATGGTATTTTCCTAGATACATCTCTTATTCTTCCCGCCCCACAAAGCAGCACCGACCCTATGTTCATAGCATGTTACAACCCCATGGGTGGTTTGCTCGACTATGCCACACTTCGCTCAGGGGGCGATAATAATTCTACCGTTCGTGTCAACGATTTTGGGAATATATACATTGCTGGTGATTACTTGGGTATCACCCCACTCATACTTGGCACTGACACACTGGACACTTACTATAATGTAAATTCCAGTTACTTCTTAGCTAAGTATGTGCCAATATCTGGTTGCGAGCCTACCTCTGTGAGGCTTTCAGCTTCACTCAGCAAAGGCTATACGGTATTCCCTAACCCAGTTTCTTCAGGCGAGCTAAAGGTAACAGGCAATGAGCGCATACAGCACATCGCCATCACCGATATGCTGGGCAGAAAACTATACGAGCATGCACCAAACACTGTCAATACATCCATCAATATTAGCACACTAGTACCTGGCACATATCTTGTTGAGATTAACCAACAATATAAGATGCGGTTTGTAAAAGAGTAATTGATGTAAAGTAATGTTGCCCGACTTTGAAAATTTTCTTTGAAATAAAATAGAATTTTACTCACATCTCAAAGAAACAACCCGTCTACATTACTACAAAAACCAATTATTTTATGAATCGTACCCAAAACATTGTATTCCTCACGGCCATTTTTGCCATGCTTTCATTGGTCGCTTGCCGCAAACCAAATAATAGCCGCACCACCAATGACCCCTATGTACCAGTTAACCCTAACGGTCAGCCGCCTGTTAACTACCCAGGTTCTGGAGCTGCATCTGCAACGCTAAAATCGCTTTTCAATGACTTGCGCTCCACCCCACAAACCCTCACTACTACTGCAGGTATCAACTCTACAGTATACGGCACCAAGGGCACTCGCATTACCTTCTACCCCAATTCGTTTAAAGATGCCAGTGGCAACATTATCACGTCAGGCACTATAGTTATCAAGTTGACAGAAATGTTAACGCCTGGTGCTATGATTGCTGAAAAAGCTACCACACAAACTACAACCAATGCTATGCTGAGTAGTGGCGGTCAGGTAAAAATAGAAGCTAGCAAAGATGGTCAGCCAGTATATGCAAACAAGTATTCAATTTCCTTCAAACAACCCACTGCCTCTACACAACCCATGGACCTCTATTTTGGCGACCGTAATAATGCTGATTCGATAGTATTATGGAGGCCTATAGATACCGCATCAACAGGCGGAACTGGAACTACAGCAACCGGAACTACAACCGACTCTACTGCGGGTGGAGGTGGCGGTGGAACTGGAGGGGGTGGAGGCAGTACACCACCATATTACGTTTTCGATTCTTGCACAGATTTTAATTATATTAATTGCGACAGGTTCATGAGTCTAGCAGGGCCTAAAACAAACATCTATTTTGTAATGCCAGATACCTCATTTAATAATTATAACACGATAGTATATGTAGTTTACACCGCTATCAATTCAGTATATAGACCTTCTAGTTATTCAATGTTATCCAACTCATTTGATTTAGGTGGTTCTTATATTGCTCCAGTTGGGTACAATATAAATGTAATAACCCTCTGCAAAAAAACTAATGGCACATACTATTTCTCAGAGCAAAACGGACTCACTATCACTAATGCTATGAGTATAAATGTAACAATGACTGAGAAAACTTTGGATTACATCAAAACCCGACTAGGTGAACTATAGTTTACAAAACAATTATAGATCTTTTTTTACACCTCATTAAAAAAGCTGCCTTTTGCCAAAAAGCAGCTTTTTTAATATATTCACAAACCGTTTGTTAGTAATTAACGTCTTTCATTGAACTAAAACAATTATTCAATAGCTACACTAAAAACACATTTATGAAACAAATTATCCATCTATTATCCCTTTCCTTTGTTACAGCCACCTTCCTCTTGGTTGCCTGCACCAAACCCAATAACAAACGTACACCCGATACTTCCAACAACCCCGGTATTAATACATCACCACCACCTACTTCTCAGGCAAGAGTGAAGATACCTGCATATACCCTTTTTGCAGAGTTGCGCAGCACACCACAAGTTTATTGCATCACTGCAGGTATACCTCAAACGGTTACCGGCACAAAAGGCACAATACTAAGGTTTTACCCAAACTCGTTTAAGTATGCCAATGGCAATATAGTAACCGACGGTACTGTATGCATAGAGCTGGTAGAAATGCTGACACCCGGAGCCATGATAGCCAATATGGCTACAACCCAAACAACCGATAATCAGTTGCTGCAAAGTGGTGGACAAGTATATATAAATGCTACAAAAAATGGTGAAAAACTGTACGCGAACAAATATGGCATAGCATATCCCCAACCCGCTGCATCTACAGCCCCCATGGATCTTTATTATGGAAACCGCAACAATGAAGATTCAATTGTGTTTTGGAGACCTTTAGATCCTGCTACCGCTGGAGGAGCAGGTACTACTGCTGCTGGAACTACAACAGTCGACACGATAAGTAACATCTATTTATTTGATTATTGCACTAATTTCACCTACATCAATTGCGATAAGTTTTACAATTATCCTGAACCTAAAACTAATATTTACTTTATAATGCCAGATTCTACATTCAATAAAGACAACACTTCAATATTCTTTATACTCAATGAAATTAATTCTGTATCAAGTGTTAATAACGTGAGTTACAATAAAGTAAACAATTCGTTTAATCTTAGGGACTTGAAAGTACCTGTGGGATTTAACATGTCAGTATTAACCCTTTGTAAAAAATCCAATGGCAAATTCTATTTTTCAGAGCAAACTGGACTTACTATAACTGATGCTATGAGTATCAATATCCCAATGACAGAACATACAATGGATTACATAAAAACCCGATTGAGTGAATTGTAAACAATCACTATTACATTAATTAAAAAAGGGGCTATTCGCCCCTTTTTTAATTATATAAAGTATCTGCTACAAACTCTATTTTTTGCCAGCAAACCTGCAAGAAACACCTACACTTGCTACACTAAGTTTGTCATATCCAGCATCGGCATAGAGACTGAATATGTTTGAAACATAATAACGTACACCTGCTTTTACAAACGGCATAGCATTATGGCTGCGTTGCTCTGTGGTAGTGCTGTCGCCCTGTGGGTAGGCACTCTGATTGATGTTATTGATACTTAGCCCCACACCCACAAATGGATCGAGCTTTTTAGAACCTAGCATAGACCTAAAGTGATAAAAAGCCATAATTCCCCCACTGAAGAGTCGATGCTTGTTGGTAGCGTTTCTGTATATAGGTCCGTTATAACCCTGATATATTTTGGTGGTGTTGTAGTGTATCGTATTGAAAGACGCACCTACTGCTATACTTACCCTATTGCTTACACCATACTCTACACGAGCATATACCGGTGCAAAACCAGTTACATTACCCTTCGCAAAACCATTGGGCACATTATAGTCAGTCTTATAGCCATTAGCTATACCCATAGCCACCGTGGCGGTGTAGCTGTTTCGCTCAAAATTCTGTGGCCGCTTTTTTATTGTAGCCACAGCAGTATCTTGTCCGTTTGCGGCTACTGCTGCCAGTAGGGCTGTTATTATCAAGTATGTTCTCATAAGGTATGCAAGCTCTTACACTAACGTTAATATTCCTTTCATAGTATGCATGTGGTATTTTTCTGTGTACAAACCTCCGTATGTAAACTTCTCCATGCTACTGTTATTCATTTGTTGTCCTTCCCAAACAACAACGTCCTGTACGCAATGTACAGGACGCTGGTTAAGTGTATCTTTTCAGATCAGGGGATGAATTTATTCATCTTCGTCCCTGCTGCGTTGTTTTTTCTTTGGTTTTGGAGCAGCATCATCTTCGTCCTCCATTCTGTCTATTTTACGGCTGTGTACTTCATCGCCTGGCTCGTGGTGAGCGTGCATTTTGTGACCAACGTTGAAGTTTTTGCTGATACCGAAGTTCATTTGGTTACCAAATGTAAATCCGAATCTGTTGTCGCTATATGTTGCACCATCAGCTTTGTCTGTGCTGTATTCTACACCACCTACAGAGAAGTTAAGCGCTATACCACGACCTACATTGATACCCAATGCTGGGAACAAGTTCGTGTGGATACCATTGTGTTTGTTTGTTGCTGGGTTACCATCGTTAGTTCTGTAACCACCTGCGTATGCGAATTCATATTGTGCAAACCAGAAGAATATTTCACTCTTACGGATGTACTGAGAATAACGTACAAAAGCACCAGCGCGGTACATGTTGTCAGTCACTTTGCTACCAGTGCTGCTTTTCACAGCCTCCTGAGCCCAGCTAATGTTACCACCCACAGTCCAGTTATGATTGAACTGATAGCCCACACCAGGAGAAGCATTCCAGTTCGTGTTCTTCTGCAAAGATGGCATTCTCTGTTGTTGTACGCCAACATTGCCATACAACAGTATACTTCTTGGTTCCTGAGCGTTTGCTGTTACTACAGTTCCCGCAGCTAATAAAGCGAGGATCAGTCTTTTCATACAGATTGTTTTTTTAATTTAGTCTTGCAAATATAATCGTCATTTTCAAAAATCCATAACTTTTGCAAATTTTATTTGAAATTATGTAACAAGGGGTTTTTCGCTTACTTACACCCTCTCTATCCATTGTTACACAACGCTTTTGCCGTTATTTTATCGTGCATCAAAGTCTATTAGTACTCTTTCGGTACGTGGGTGCGCTTGGCAGGTAAGTACAAATCCTTTTTCTATCTCGTCGTGCTCCAGTGCGTAGTTTACATCCATATCCACTACTCCTTCTGTTACTTTGGCTCGGCAGGTACAGCACACACCACCTTTGCAGGCATAGGGCAGGTCGGCACCATTTCTTAGCGCTGCGTCTAGTATACTTTCCCCTTCAAATGGCACATCCATCTCAAAGGTTGCACCATCCAGTGTTATACTCACCTTACTAACAGGTCCACTATTACCCTTTTGTTGGCTAGCTGTTGTTGCATCTTTCTTTTTGCCTTGGTCGGGCGATGTAAACAATTCTATATGTACCTTGTTACTAGCCATACCCATGTCTAGCAATTGCTGGCGCACAGATAGTATCATTTCTTCAGGTCCGCATATAAATGTTTCATCTATTGCCGACACATCTATCAGCCGCTCACAAAACTCTGAACACTTGGCAGCATTCAGCCTGCCGCTAAACAGAGGAATGTCCATATACTCCCTACTCAGCACATGGTACAGGCGTAAGCGCAGCATGTACTTATTCTTCAGCGCTTCAATAGCCTCTCTGAATATGATACTATTACGTGAGCGATTGCCATATACTAGTGTAAACGTATTTTCAGGATTACTTTCCAATGCATCTTTCATGATGCTCATAATGGGAGTAATACCACTACCTGCCGCGAAAGCCAGATAGTTGCGCGCAACACCTGCTGTTTCGTGAGGGGTAAAGTTACCCATAGGCGGCATGGTCTCCAGTACATCTCCGGATTTCAACACATCGCAGGCATAGCTCGAAAACTTACCTTGCTCTACCTTCTTAATAGCCACACGAAGTTCGCCATCAGATGGACTCGCGCAGATAGAATAAGAACGGCGCACCTCGACCCCATCCAGAAACTTACGAAAAGTAAGGTACTGCCCAGGCACAAACTTGAAAGCCTCACTCATACCGACTGGCACCGTCAATGATACCGAAACACAATCAGAAGTTTCCCGATGAACTTCTCTAACTACTAACGGGTAAAATTTTAGAGCTGACATATATTAAGGCGCAAATGTACAAAAAAGCAATTGGTGCATTTACCATGTAAACACTTTGAAGCAAATAAAGTGCCTAAAAACCATACTATTATAGTTCTTTTTTGCCTCATTGCGCTACTCACGCGTTTTATACATTTGCATTCTTGTGCGTTATGTCGTATTTATCCTATCGCCACACACTAGGTAGTAACAATTTTCACGCTTCAAATAATATTGTTTATTTTGCGATTCAGTTTTATGAAATTATAGGAAGGTTTTATTACTTTTACTCCGAAGAAAATCATTTTTATGGTGAAAAACATGCTCAAAAACATTTTCCTGGTTTGTCTTATGACACTTCCGCTAGCAGTATTGGCACAAAAACCGCCTTTTCCTCCTAGCAACACCAACCCTATCAATCGCTACGACCTTTTTGACAAGACCTGGTACTTTGTAGGCATGAAATGCCCAGACAAAATAGGTTCTGAAGCACACTATATCAATTGGTTTTCTACACTACAGCTTACGGTTTCAAACAGCAACAACGTAAACTTTGGTACTTATGTAAAAACCTACAGGGATATGCGCGACAACCCCAAGGAAACCGGCACCTATACACTTACATCTGACGAAGTAGGAAATGTGATACTTACCCTCAAGAAAAGTAAAAAAGGTACTACCGCCAAGTACATAATACCAATGGTAGAAACACATCACCTTACGCTCATTCGTACCGATGATGAAGAAAAATGCAATATCACTTATGCAATTGCTCCATAGTACTTTACTCTAAATTTATTTTTTTATATACCGAAAACGCCCCTCCTTGGGGCGTTTTTTAATACAACAACACAACTCTGTAAGGTTATCAAGCACGATGTAAATAGTACATTTGTAACCGTAGAACGGGGTATTATCAGAAATAAACAAAAAACTCAAATTAAACGGGTTACTTTTTTGACAATTAAGTATTAATAAGTGCAAAGCCATACCAACACGGAACAGCAATTATTGGCAGCACTCGCTCAGGGTGAGCGGGAAGCCACAGAACAGATATACCGTCAGAACTATCGTATTATTAACGGATGGTTACTGAAAAACGGCGGATCTGCTACCGATGCCGATGACCTGTTTCAGGAGGCAATGGTAGTGCTGTTTAGCAAGGCGCAGAGCGAAGAGTTCAGGCTTACGTGTAGTGTAGGTACTTATTTGTTTGCTATAAGTAAGCACCTCTGGTACAAAAAGCTGCAAAGAAAAAGTAGAGACCCTATAGCCCTGCTGGATAACACTGGCACTGACGAAGAAGAAAACGACACTGGCATAGCCTACGAAGAGGATATAGACGCTCATGAAGAACGTGAAGCACACTATAACCAACTAGATGAGGCGCTGGAGCAAATAGGCGAGCCCTGCCGATCTATACTGAAGGCATACTACCATCAGGACAAGAGCATGCAGGAAATAGCGGCAGACTTCGGGTATACCAACACGGATAATGCCAAAACTCAAAAGTATAAGTGCCTTACACGACTGAAGAAAATATTTCATTCGATGTAAGTACTTACAAAAAAGTGGAAGATAGAGGAAAAATATTGGTTAATAGTTTTTTATAAAACGAGTAATGTCTAACAATAATAACAACATCTGGGAACTTGCCGAAGCCTATCTGGCAGGATCTATGTCTCAGGAAGATTTTGAAAAGCTGAAACACAGACTGTCAACAGATACTGTGTTCTCTGCTGATTTCTACGAAACTACCGACCTGATTCGCGCAATGGCTGACAACGGCAAACAAAAGAGATTCCGCTCCATGCTACGCGACATCCAAAGTAAGCCGCAAAACACCAAAAAAACTACAAAAGCTAAACACATTGTATTTACGCCAGAGTTTTGGCGTACAGCATCTGTGGCTGCAGGTGTAGCCATACTTACTTCTACTATTACCTTTTGGAGCCTGAAACCATCTATCAACAAAACAGTATCGCGATACAACACCATAAGTCGTGAAGTAACCGGACTGAAAATAGAACAAGCCAAACAACTGCAAAAACAAAAACAACTGGAGCTTGACCTCGATAAAGCTAAAAAAACAGCACCACCACCGTCAGATGTTAAGAAAACAGGTACTGGTTTTGCTCTTACTAACAATGGCTACTTTGTAACCGCTTACCACGTTATCCATGACGAAAACGGCTACGGCGACTCGGTGTACATCCTCAATAACAATGGTCAGTACTTTAAAGCATCGCTTGTAACATTTGATGCCGCAGCAGATGTAGCTATCATGAAAGTAGACAAGCCGGGCTTTAGATTTGGCAAGGGTGATTTACCCTATACTTTTAGTCGCAGCAAGGCAGGTCTAGGTACCCATATCTTTACACTAGGCTTCCCTACCGATGAGATAGCCTATAGCGAGGGATACATAAGCGGCAGAAACGGATTTGATGGTAACAATAGCCAGTACACACTGGAGCTGCCTGTAGGTCACGGACAGAGCGGATCGCCACTAGTAGACGCTAAGGGCAATATACTGGGGCTGCTCACTGCAGTGGGCGAAGAGCGTGAGGAAAAGACCTTTGCTGTCAATGCATCTGCCATCACCAACTTGCTACACAAACTACCAGACGAAAAGAATATAAAACTTCCAAAGTCGGCTAAAATAGGCAGAATGAGCCGCGAGCAACAAATAGACGTTATAGAGGACTATACATTATCAGTAAAGGTGTACAAGAAATAAAATAATAACACTACTTAGTATTACAAACGCCATACAGTACTGTATGGCGTTTGTGTTTATAAAATATTGGTTGTGACTAAATCAACATAAGCACAATTTACTTTTTAGCCTCTGTTTTTGGGGCAATGTCGTTATAACTGATTGTAGAATCTTCTACTGGCTGATTGACCATAAGATTAACTGGTGTGATGGTTTTGAGCTTTACAGGCACGCCAGTAATAGTTATCCTTTTGCCACTGGATGGATATACAATGCGCAGCGAATAAGTACCGGGTGGTACATTGCTAGTTTCAAAAGCACCCTCTGAAGATGTATAGCCGGACCCTACCAATGTATCGTTTCTGTACAGGTATGCCTGCAACTTGGGTACCGGTTGTCTGCGCAAATCCTTAATGGTACCCCCCACAGCATTTTTACGAATCTTATTTGCACCATTACCAGCACGCACATTTGCCTTAGGGGCGGTTTGGGCGTGTGCTGTAACAGAAATGAGTAAACTGGCAACAACTATGGTTATTGGTTTCATTTTACAATAGTTTTATGACTAAAAGTAAGCAATATTCCAAAAAATGTAGAAAATCCTTATTACCAGTTTCATAGCCTGACTTCAATATCGTAAATTTGCACTCTTATGAGTGAAGCAGCAACACCGACGGCGGCGACTCCGCTAACAGCAAAAGACTTTACCACCGACCAAGAAGTGCGTTGGTGCCCTGGATGTGGCGACTATTCTATACTGAAACAAGTACAGACCATTTTGCCACAAACAGGTATACCTAGAGAGCAGATAGTAATCATTTCAGGTATTGGGTGTAGCTCGCGCTTCCCCTACTACATGAACACCTATGGTATGCACTCTATACATGGTAGGGCTACTGCTATAGCATCGGGATTGAAGGCTAGCCGCCCCGAACTGAGTGTGTGGATTGTAACTGGTGATGGGGATGGGCTGAGCATAGGTGGCAATCATACGATTCACCTGCTGCGTCGCAACTTTGATGTAAACATACTGCTGTTCAACAACCAGATATACGGACTCACTAAGGGTCAGTACTCCCCTACATCAGAGGTACATAAGATAACTAAGTCTACCCCGATGGGTAGTTTGGATCATCCCTTTAATCCGCTGGCACTGGCAATGGGTGCTGAGGGCACTTTTATAGCCCGCAGCATGGACCGCGACCCCAAACACCTGCAGCAGATGCTGCTACGTGCCAACGGGCATCACGGCTCTTCGTTTCTGGAGATATACCAGAACTGCAACATCTTTAACGATGGTGCCTTCGAAATATTTACTGAAAAAGGTAGCCGTGCAGAAGAAACGCTGATGCTGGAGCAAGGCAAACCACTGATATACGGTGCCGACAAAAACAAAGGCATAAGACTAGACGGACACAAACCCCAACTGGTAGACCTAGGCGACCAATATAGTGCAGATGACCTGTGGATACACGACGAAACAGACTTTTACAAGGCACAGATACTAACCCGTTTCTTCGACAATCCTACACACGAAGGGCATTTCCCTCGTCCGTTTGGGGTGTTTTATGCCAGAGAGCGCGCTACCTACGAAGATGAGCTGAACCTGCAAATACAAGAGGTAATAGCCACCAAAGGCAAGGGCAATCTGGACAAACTACTATCGGGCAAAGAAACCTGGACTATAGGATAGCCATTAAAATACAATGATGCTATAATCTGCATTCAAAACCATAAAAAATGAATGAAATCATATTCCTTGTGGAAGAATGTGCAGACGGTGGGTATATGGCAAAAGGAATTTCTTCTTCTATAACAACCCAAGCAGATACTATAGAAGAACTAAGATCTATGGTAAAAGACGCAGTACACTGCCACTATGATGATGCTGACATACTACCCGTTCTGATATACCCGTCAGTGCAGCCATGACATACCAAATGCCAAGTAAATATACTCTTTGGGGGTAATGAAGTGAACTAGCTACATTTTAACTACACATCTTTATATTGTGTAGCATATACTTTCTACATTTACAGTAAAAAGACGTATTGGCATCTCTGAAACAACTAGCGGGGCAAACGGTATGGTATGGGTTGAGCAATATAGCCGCCAAACTACTGAACCAACTATTGACCCCTATTATTACCTACATGCTCAACAACCCATCAGGGATGGTAGACTATGGTAATTTCAGTATGATATATGCCGGTATGTCTTTCTTCAACATAGTGTATACTTATGGGTTGGAGACTGCCTACTTTAGGTTTGCGGCTACTGGTACGGATAAAAACAAGCTGTTTCAGACTACTTTTACTTCATTGCTTATTAGTTCGGTGGTGCTGAGTGGTATTCTCATCTATTTCAGGCAGCCCATCAGCGATTTTATAGGGCTGGGTAGCCACTCTGAGTACATAATATGGTGTGTGCTGATAATGGCTGCCGATACCATGGCCGCCATACCCTATGCGCGCCTTCGCCAAGAGGGAAGACCCAAAAAGTATGCACTTACCCGAGTAGCTGGCATATTTGTCAATATCCTGCTTACAGTGTGGCTGGTAGCTTACTGCCCTGGTCAGGTAGCGGCACAACCCGATACAGCTTTTGCGCAATGGTATGGGCAATACACACCAGTAGGGTTTTTGATAATGGCCAATCTGGCACAGTCGGTAGTGACGTTTTTGCTGCTATATAAAGAGTGGGGAGGCTATAGGTTTGGGTTTGATAAGGAGCTATGGCAAAAGATACTCACCTACTGCTGGCCCATGCTGATAGTGGGTATGGGTGGCATGGTAAATGAAACCATGGACCGAATCATGCTGCCCAAGCTTCTACTCATGGATGCTGCAGCTGCCAAAACCCAATTGGGTATATATGCTGCCAACTACAAGATAGCCATCTTCATTACCCTTTTTATTCAGGCATTTAAGATGTCGGCAGAGCCGTTTTTCTTTGGGCAGGCGGGCAATAAGAATGCACCGGGTACGTATGCGAGAGTTATGAAGTGGTTTGTGGTGACGCTATGTGTGGCTTTTCTATTTACGGCATTGTACATAGACGTTTGGCAATACTTTGTAGCATCGCAATACCGCAGCGGGCTGGGCGTGGTGCCTATACTGCTGGCTGCCAATATAGCACTGGGCATATACTACAACCTATCTGTGTGGTACAAAATAACCGACCGTATGTATATGGGCATGCTTATAACTCTAGCTGGTGCAGCAGTGACGATAGGGCTGAACGTGGCCTTTATACCCACCTATGGCATGTATGCCTGCGCATGGGCTACACTGGCAGCTTATGTGGTCATGATGGGCCTATCTTACGGGCTGGGGCAACGCTATTACCCTGTGCCCTATGCTACAGGCAAGCTACTGGGCTATATTGCCATTATGTTGGCACTATATGGTGCACAGCAGGGTGTGGTAGCCCTTACTGATAGTGTGGTACTACATATGGTATCAGCCACTGTGCTGATGGGCGCATTTTTGGGTGCTGTGCTGGTACGCGAACGCCAAGAGCTGGCAGGTATGCCTGTGATAGGTAAGTGGCTGAAATGAGTAAAGTATCAGCAGAAGATAGCGAACTATGATAAGACTACATAACATTTTATAGTAGTACATGCCTGATTCGTTAAATGTAAAAACGCTATTTTTGTGAAAAGTAATCTTATGGCTGCAAGTGCTGTTGATGTCGAAATCCGAAAATACTTGTCAATGCTTGATGCTGATGGCAAAAAATCATTGTTGGAAGTTATCAAGGGTTATATAAACTCAGGTACTACTAGCAAAAAAATGAAACCGTCTGACGGAAATGATTCGGCTATTGATTATTCTTTATACAAGTATCCCACATCCGCAATTAAGTTTAACAGAGACGAAATAAATGAACGATAAAAGAACCTTTGTTGATAGCAACATTATTCTTTATCTTTTTACGGATGACACCCGAAAAAAGGAAATTATAATGTCCATGTTTTCTGCTAGGTATATTATCAGCACACAAGTAGTGGGCGAAAACGTAAATGTTTGTTTAAAGAAGTTGCGCTTGAGTAAAGCAGATGCGTTTGCTCATGCAAAAAATCTTCTTGCTGTTTTTACGGTCGCAAATATATTTTCGTCAACTATCAACTCGGCATTTGAGTTATCCCTGAAGTATGGATTTAGTTATTGGGATGCCCTTGTTGTAGCTACTGCTTTAGAAAATAAATGTAGTGTCTTGTTATCGGAAGATATGCAGCATGGGCTTATAGTCGAGGGCGTTCTAACCATTACTAATCCATTCAGAGCAAATGAATAAGGTTTACGATAATTGTTATCTTTTGTAGGTTATTGCTGGATTCTGTATTTCGACTATTTTGGCTGTTACATCATTTTTTTGTTGTGGAGGCATTTAATGAAATAGTGGTTATTTTTCTGGTACAGCATTTTACATAATTACTTATTGTAGCAACAATTGTACATTCGCATAAATAATATAAATACGATGATCAGGTCTACCTTGCTGGTATTGGCACTGCTACCCATATGCACTGCACAGGCACAAATAACTATAACAGAAAGCGACATGCCCGTACGTGGCGATAAGCTACGCTATAGCAATGCTACTGCAACTGGAGCGAGCTTTGCCACTGATGGCGGAGCTAACATGACTTGGAACTATAGCTTGACTGCTACCAGCCAGGGAATAGATGAGTACAAAAGACCTAGTGAGGTGAACCCACTGTTTGGGCTGACGATAACTGACCCTACCTGCTATGGCTACAAAATAGCTGACAGTATACCAGGTATAGGTCTGATAGCATCTGGTATAACCATCAACAATCTTCATACTTTCTTCAATATACTATCTACCCCGAGGTGTTTTGCGGCAGAGGCTTTTGGGGCTACGATATCGGGTTTCCCGCTGGGTAGTATGTATACCAAGCCTGATGCATGGTATCATTTTCCGCTGGAATATGGGGATGTAGATAGCACTGATTTTGACCTGACATTTGGGGCTGCTACCTTTGGCAGCATACAACAAAAAGGGTACCGCAAATCGACAGTAGATGGCTGGGGCACTATCACTACACCCTACTACACTACGCCTGTAAACTGTATAAGAGTGCGCTCTGAGATCAACGAGATAGACTCTGTATCTATAAGCGGCACCACCTTTGGGCTGCCGAGGACCACAATAGAGTATAAGTACATGACCAACGTGGCTCACTACCCTGCCCTTTGGGTGACTGCAATATCTGTAGGTGGACTAGAGATCAATGCTACCACCCGCTACTATGACCCACTACCTGCCAATGTGCCTACAACTACTACACACCGCAATGACCAAGTAACTGCCTACCCCAACCCTGCACAAAATGGCATTGTAAACTTTGGCATACCAGCACACTGGACTCAATATGTGATAGAACTCTATGACATATGCGGCAAAAGTGTGGGTAATGCCATCAATACGAATAGTATGGATGTAAGTAAGCTGCCCAATGGTACTTATATAGCCCGTATAACTGCTGGTGCAGCTACCGCCTACGTGACAGTAAGCAAATAAGAAAACCTACTGAATACCGAACTCTTTCTCTACACTATTGATGAGGTGTACTACCTCATGTATGATAATATCGAGATCGGTGGAGGTGTGTATGATGCCTTCTATGATCTCTAGATTGGCAGGGTCGGCAGGATTTTGAGTATTCAGGAACTGGCCTAATCCTAATATTGTGGCTATAGGGCCTCTGATTTTGTGTGACTCTAAAAATGCAATTTGCCTTAATGCTTTGTTCTGCTGCTCTATCTGGTTGAGGTGCTTGCGGTGCTCTGTGATGTCGCGGGCATAACAACTGACAGCTACTACGACACCATCTTGGATAACAGGATTAAAAATGATTCTGGCATAATGTATGTGACCTGCAATGTTGAAATCTTCGACAGCGGTGAAGGATTTGCCACTGAATGCTAACTGATAACACATAGCAAATTTATCAAGGTAGAGCTGATTGATGCCATTGTACAAAACATTATCGCCCTTGGCAAGGGGTGTACCGATAAAATGAGCTACCCAATTGCTGAATGAACTATTACACTCGAGAATAGTGTACTGTGTATCTATTAACCAGATAGGATCATCTGTATTATTGACGAGTGTACGAAGGTTGTGCTCGTCATTTACGACCTGCGATAAAAGTATGTTATGCATTGTGTAGTGATATACAAGGGATTAAGGAATATGAAGATACAAAAATCCCAATAAACAACACTACTTTTTACATTATAAAGAAAATAACTATTTTTTGCCTTTCTGCTATTATAAACTCCTGATGACGCAGTAAGCTGCCACTATCAGTAATAAGATAATGATGATAACGGCCAAGATATTGGTATCGGTGCGGAGGGTGCGTCTTTTGGGTTTTGTCAGCTTTTTGTGCAGCTTGCTATTGATGCGACCAATACTCTGTGTGCGCTCAGTGGCTGCGAGTGCTGCGAGCCCTTCCTGAGCATCGTTTTCCATACCTTCTTCTGCTAGCCATTGCTCTACCTCGTGCTGCTCCTGCGGTGGCAATTTACCGTCGAGATAAGCCAGTAGCTTATCTTCGGGCAGGGGGCCTTTGTTGCCTTTGTTGGGCTGCAGGGGCGATATGTAGTCGTTGTTGGTCATAGCCGGGTATTGCCCAGTTTTTTTGATAAAATAGTTTTGAGGTTTCTTCTTCCGTTTTGGATGTAGCTCTTTACCTGCATAAAGGTATAACCTGTGCGCTCAATTATCTGCTCGTAAGTATGCCGTTGCAAATAAAAGAGTGTGATGGTGCTGCGCTGCTCCTCGGAGAGTAGCTCAATGGCTTCGGTCATTTGCTGTAATGTATGCTCGTACTGGTATGCCTCTTCGGTGCCAGTGCCAGCATCGTAAGGGAGTGCCTCAATGTGCTCTTCGCCAGCGGTGTATGTTTTGCTACGAAGTTGCTGCAAGCAATGATTGCGCATGAGTATGTACAACCAGCCTTTGAAATTGAGGATGGGCTCAGATGGTATGTGTGTGAGCACGGCCTCGAATACCTGCTGCACAGCATCTTCTGCAAGGGAGCGATCTTTGAGGTACTTCATAGCCACACCCAACAACAGCCCTGTGTAGCGCTGGAGTAATACACCCAAAAACTGATTTTGCCCAGTGGTGCGATAGACCTGTAGCAATTCCTCGTCTGTGAGTGTGGTATGTGGTGCGTGTGCTGACAAACAACAAATATTGTGTGGTACTAATAAAGAGTACAAAAGAAAAACATTCCATAAAAAGACTGGATTTTATTTTTCGGGATTGCCGGTTTGTTGCCGGTTGTTTCATGGGTTTTGGTGGATAAGTAGTTGATTATCAATACTATTCACTTTCCCGGTATAGGAAGGGGTGGTTAGTACTTGTATTTGTTGCCACGAGGCTCATCGCGGAAGGGCCATGAGGGGGTGACAAATACTGGGCGTGAGAATATTTCGCCCTGACGGATAAGGTTGTCTTTGGGTGGAGCGGGTGTTTTGTTTTCCGGTTTGTTTCCGGTTGTTTCATGTGGTTTTGAGTCTAAGTCGTTGATTATCAATGCTATTTCATTTTCCGGTAAGGATGCAGTATTTGGCATGTCAGAGGGATTTTCAGAGTGGGGAAGAGTGCGATAGTGGGGGGACAGCCGAAGGGGCTGTATTTCCGGTTCGTTTCCGGTTGTTTCATGTGTTTTGGCACCTAAGTCGTTGATTATCAATGCTGTTTCATTTTCCAGTATTGATGCAGTTTTGCTAGTTGTTTTGGGTTTGTCATAATCGGGATGGACGGGGTGGTTTTGGAGGAATGCCTTTCTGATACGTGTCAGCATGGATTCGAGGTTGTCTGGTTCGTTGCTGGTTGTTTCCTGTGTTTTGGGCGTTGGGGCGTTGGTTTTTGGCAATCTGCTTTCCATAACCGGTTTAAGTATCTGAGACAATTCGGCATAGGTTTTTTGTTGTTCGGGTGGCATATTTTTGATGGCTTCGTGGTTGGTGAGTTCTTTGTTGATGGCAATGAGCATTTCGTCGGTCCAAGTGCTGGTGTCTATGACGTGCGTTCTTTTACTGGTTTCAGCGGGTGTGGTCGTGGTGGTGGAGGTGCGTGGTGGTGGCTCGTAAAATCTTGGGATTACAGGTTCGGTGGTTTCTTGGGCTATGGTATCGACATAGGGACTAAATAGAGGGTCGATGTGTTGGATTTTTTCTACGCCAAATTCGAGTTCGAAGGGGGCGTAACCGAAACGCGAGCGTGCCTCGATGAAGCCATCGATAAGGTCTGCTACGCCTTGGGCGTAGGGTTTTGAGCGGTTGTCGAAAACGAAAGCGCGGAACATGCGCATCATTTGTGTGACTTGGGGTAGGCTTACAGTTTTTTTGGTGTTGGCTATGCAGACGGTGAGCTTGCGCATGATTTCCATTTCTTGCATGGTAGGTATACGTTTGCCGGGCTCACGGGCGGCAATGTTATTTTGCAGCTCTACGAGCTGGCTGCTGAAGTTATCGGCAATGAGGGCAGGGGCTTGGTGGGTGGCTAGGCGGAGACGATCCCAAGCGTGTTGTTTGACCCAGTTGTGGATAGTGCGCACACAAACACCTACAGAGTCGGCGACTTGCTGCTGGGTGAAGGATTGGTTGACATAGAGGTCGAGGGCTTGTTTCTTTTGGTCTGTTAGGGTCATAGTTTTGAGATTTTTAGTGTTTAGGGCACAAAGGTGAATTGAGCCTTCGATACCAGCAAATTGGGAATCTATGATAATACGCTTTTCGTACTGTGATATACAGCTAGCTGTATATCATAAAAAATAGTTTCCGCTGTGGGCGCGGGTTATAGCTGATTTTTAACCAGTTTTGGCGATGGTGTCCGGAAGGGGTGTTTTTGGGGTGTTTTCAGGCTATTTTCGGTGGGCAATGCCCACCGCTATGATAGTGCGCCCCGTTGGGGCTGGGTAAGGAACTTGTGGTGGACGGCAGTTATTTTGTGTTGTAATCGCCAGTGGAAAACACTGGCATAAATGTAGACACCAGTGAAAAACACTGGCACCAAGTTTGGTACAGACTGGCACCACAAATGATTTTCTATAAAAATACCAAAGATTATTTGTTGCATATACGTCTCTATGGTAGTATTATAGTCCAATTTATCGGTTCTTACCTTCATCCTATGAAAAAACATGTATTACTTCTCTCTATTTTTACACTTCTTTTATGGCAGGTGACTGCTCAGGCACAGATTATTACTACTGTGGCGGGTGGTGGTAATAATAACCCAGGTGATGGTGGGCAAGCATTAGATTGTGCGCTGAGTAGCCCAACTGGGGTAGCTGTAGATGCGGCTGGCAACTTTTATATATGTGAGCGAGATGCGCACCGTGTGCGGAAAGTGACACCTGATGGTACTATAACAACAATAGCTGGCACTGGTGTAGCAGGATATAGCGGGGATGGGGGGATGGCGACGGCCGCAAAAGTTTTTGCACCTTATGGTATTGTGTTAGATGAAACGGGAAATATTTATTTTTCAGAAACTGGGAATCATGTAGTAAGAAAAATCAATGTTCTTGGGTTTATATCTACGATCGCTGGCACAGGTGTGGGTGGTTATAACGGAGATAACATACCTGCTTCAAGTGCACAATTGGCAGGTCCTGGAAGCATTGCAGTAGACACGGATGGTAATGTATACGTAGCAGATTCCCATAATTACCGCATAAGAAAGATAATTTTATCAGGTTCAATAACAACAATTGCAGGTATAGATATTGGTGGTTTTAGCGGAGATGGAGGATTTGCAACTAATGCAAAATTAAACCTTCCTCATGGTGTAGCATGTGATGAAGAAGGAAATCTGTATATAGCAGATATGGATAATAATAGGGTTCGTAGGGTAGATGCAACTGGTATTATAACTACTATTGCAGGAGATGGTTATAGTGGTTATAGCGGTGATAATGTTGCAGCTACATCTGTAAAGCTAAATAGACCTCACAGTGTTGTCAAAGATGTGGGAGGTAATGTGTATATATCAGATGCAAGTAATCATTTAGTAAGGAAAGTGAATGCGTTAGGAATAATATCTACTATAGCTGGTGAGGCATTAATACCAGGTGATAGTGGTGATGGTGGGCCGGCAACTGCAGCAAGACTACGAAGCCCTACTGGTATAACAATCAGTTCTGGTGGTAATTTATATATAGCAAATTTTAGTAGTGATAAGATTCGTAAAATAAGCAATGTAGTTTCTGTATTACCTCAACCTGCAGCAGTGAAGCAGCCCAATATGAATATTTATCCTAATCCCAATTCTGGTACTTTCAGTATTCAGGTATCAACTGGTGTGGATGAGCATGTAACAATAACAATTACAGATGTTCTGGGTAGGACAATAGGTAGATTCGTTATAGTAAGCAAAAATCCATCGCTATTCCGTATTGATGCACCCAATGGGATGTATGTAGTTAGGGCAAATACAGATATGTGGACAATTAGTGAAAAGGTATCCGTACAACATTAATCAAACGAAGTCTTTATTTTTTAAACAATAAAATCCAAACATCATGATTTTAAAAACACACCGCCTGCGGTGGTGGGCAATGTTTTGCCTATTAGTGCCACTTTCTTTTGGCTCAACAGGGCATGCTCAGGTCAACTATTTATCGGTGTTCGATACTACCAACAATTGCCTTACAGGTTCTCCGCACAACCGGTTATCGTGCAATAGTATTCCATGAATGACATCTACATCTGGTAAAGCAGAGATGCCGCTATGACGTAGCCGGGAGTGTACGCCAAGCTGTAATTTTGTATATAGATATACTCTACGCTAGCGGTTATTCGCAAGTCGAAAAGACTTGCCAAATTTTTCTTCAAAAACTTGCGTTAAATGGGTGGCTGGAAGGGGTGGTTTTGCCAGTTAAAAACTTACTTTTTTGGGTGAGGCACGAGTTAGCTAACGCATGGGGTTAGGCTAAAGACTGGCGCCAGTCATTAAGGTGCTTTCATTTAGCTTCTGGAAAGTGAAGGCGTTCAGGAGACCTAATTTCATTTTAGCTCCAGTTGACCATTCGTAACTACTGAGAAAATATTAAAAATCAATAGTTGTTTAACTTTGTTTCTAGCACTTATAGAAAAATAGTACCGAGATTGTATAACACATCATAGAATAAAATTCTGTTTTAATGTGAATTTTTCAGAAACAATGTACTTATTTAGTCATATTGCATCAATATACAAAATTGCATTTCATACACTTAATAATCATTTATAAATAACAATATACTTAAGAATGAAAATTTTAAGAGTAAAAAAAGGTGAGATTATCCAACTTCCGAATGCACTAAAGCACAATATAATTTTTGTAAAGAAGGGTTTGCTGCGTATGTATGTTGTTGATGATAAAGGTAAAGAACACGTCTATATGTTTGCACCAGAAGGTTGGACATTATCAGATTTCTCAGCAATAAAAGAGAATAGAACAAGTAATTTTTTTATCGATGCAATAGAAAATTCGCTCATAGAAATTTTCTCAAAAGGATTAGGAGAAGAACTTCCTAAAACAACGATGGAGCTAACTGATCAAACAATTGACTTGATGGGAAGAAGAATTGCGACACTTCAAGATAGAATTATAATGCTATTGAGCTACACTGCAAAAGAACGGTATCAACAATTCCTATTGACGTATCCTGATATTGTGAATAGAGTTCCGCAAAAAATGATTGCCACATATTTAGGAGTCACACCACAAGCATTAAGCAAAATAAGAGGATTGAAATGAACTAAGGAGTAAGATTTATTAATCTAGATGAACGTCGAACAAATATTGAACTTCTAATTTCGCTTAAAAAAATGGTGAAGAAAGTTCTTATCACTGGCGGATCAGGCGGGATAGGTAAACAAACCGCAATAGCTTTAGCAAAAGAAGGATATTATGTAATAATTACAGGAAGAAGTTTAAAATCTTGTAACGATGCACTAGCTGAAATAGAGGACAAATCAAATAGTCATAATATTGACTATATAATCGCTGATTTTAACTCTATGAATAGCTTGCAATCTCTTGTTGATGAATATTTAAGCAAGCATTACAGCCTTGATATTTTGATCAATAATGTTGGCTATTTAAATGAACAAAAGGAGTTTACAGAAGATGGATTAGAAAAGAGCTTTTTTATTAATGCATTAGCTCCTTACGTCTTATCAAATCTTTTTTTGGGTTTGCTCTCGAAAGGTAGTTCGGGGAAAATTATTACTCTGAGCGGTGGTATGCACCCTAGAACAATTCAATTAGACAATTTGCAAGCGGAAAAAAGTTTTTTAGGAATAGTTACTTATTCACATTCGAAGTTAGTGATGATGGCTTTAATGATTGGATTTGGCAATACGCTAGGTGACACGAAGGTTAGGTCAAATATCTGTTATCCAGGACAGGCAAGTACTGCAATGACAAATTCACTGACACCTAAAATGTTTCCACGGTTTTTCAGATTGTTCTTTCCATTTTTAAAATTTGCTAACCGAATTGACATAAAAAATCCTGACAAATCAGCAAAAATCGCCTCCAAATCGACTCTATACTTGGCACTAAACACCGAAGCACAAATTTTCCACAACTGCTATATTAACTACAAATGTGAGAAAGTGGGACTACCAAATTCTGTAACAAAAGCCGAAAATCAGAATGGTGTAATCAGATATGCAAACAGTATAACAAATAAAATACTTGGTATAGACTTTATTAACAAAAAATAGGTACTCTTATGGCGACCAATTACGCATTTAATTTTTGGCTATCGTTATTTGTATTTGTGACACATATACTTGCAAATTTGGTTATTACAAAACCAGATATGAAACTATATGCAAGACTTGAAAAATTGACCCTTTTCCCACCTGGCTGGGTCTTCGGAATTTGGTTTGTAATATGGACACTTCAATTTGTTCTATTTTCCAAAACTGTTGGGTCACAATTTTGGAACAATTCAATTACGCTACTTTTTGTTTTAGTGTGTATCGGAAATTTAGGTTCGCAGTACGCAGGCTCAAATAATATGGGTTGGTTAATATATATTATTCTAATACTTTGCATGCTTATCAGTTCTGTTTTACTAATGGAGCGAGCTTCTGTTTTTTTTCTAGAATTTTCGATAGCTAAGTTTGCAACTCAGCTTTATGTTGGTTGGGCGACTTTGGCATTCATAGTGGGAACAGGTGTAATCTTAGTTACGGACAAACAAGTAGTTAGTGATGAAAGTTATACAATAGTTGGTTCAATAATTTTGACAATTGTTCCAATTCTTATTTGGGCTACTTGGTTGAAGGGTATAGCAGATTATAGAATTGTTTCGCTTCCGTATTTCTTGGTAATTTTTGCATTTGCTTTAAGAATACTTTCAAAGTAAAATTGATTTTTCAAAGAAATGGGGTGACTTTGCTATTACCTAATACGCTTTTCGTACTATCAAATATAGCTACGTGTATATCATAAAAAATGGGTTCCGCTATGGGCGTGGGTTATAGCTGATTTTTAACCAGTTTTGGCAGAGGTGGATGGAAGGGGTGTTTTTTTGGGGGTGGGCGGTGGGCACGGTACCATGTTTACATTTGCGTACATTAGCCTAATAGGCGCAAGACGTTTTATTAAAATGAAATACAATTATCGTATTTTTGGGAAAATATTTTATGGGAGCTATTGTCATAAAAAGTGATAACGCTAAGAATCTTAAGTTGCTTGCTGCACTAGCTGAGCAATTGGGAGAAAGTGTTAGTAGATTGACTGAGTCTCAGATTGAGGACATGCAACTGGGTATGTTAATGAAGAAAGAAAAAACTGGTATCCCAGTTTCTAGAAAAACTATATTTGAACATCTTGACTCCTAATGAAAGTTGAATTTGACAGTAGCTTTCACAAAAGTCTTATTAAAATAAAAGATAAGGCGCTGCTTAACAAGGTAAAGCTTATTATTGAGCATGCGGAGCAAGCAGATGGGGTTTATGACATACCTCATATCAAAAAAATGGAAGGATTCAATACGTTCTATCGTACACGAATTGGTGATTATCGTATTGGTCTTGAATTGAAAAAAGATACTTTGTGGTTTATAATTATAGCCAACAGAAAAGAAATCTACAAAAAGTTTCCATAACATAGCAGGCAGTGGTGAACTGGTGATTTAATGGGCGTCTATGGCAAAAATTTTTCGATAGATGATGCCCACTGCTATGGTATTGCTCCAAGTTATTGCTGGGTGTATTTAATAGCTAGACGTTTCTATAACACTATTGGAAAAAGAATGTGTTCGAGAGAACGATTTTTATTGGCAGTTCCAGTTGTCCCTTCGGAACAGCTGGAACAACGAGAGGGGACACAATTAGCCAACGACTACCTTGAACTTGATTCCTATCGTTTGTGATACTATATTGCGATGAGTTGATTTTTATTGTTTTTACTTTATAAACCGTATAAATGGAAGCGGGAAAACATGCCTGTTTGAATTGTGATACGATGTTAACAGGTGCTTATTGTAGTAGCTGTGGGCAGAAGGCTGATACGCATCGGATAACGATGAAGCACCTGATAGAACATGAACTGGTGCATGGTATATGGCACTTTGACAAAGGATTGTTGTATACGGTACGCGAATCTTTTGTGCGTCCGGGATCTATGGCCATTGACTATATACGGGGAAAACGAGTGAAGTACTACAATGTGTTTTACCTGATACTGATAGTGTTAGGACTCAATTTGTTGTTAGCAAAATACTTTAAAGAGTATTACCATATTGTAGATAACAGCACTCATAAAGGTTTGGTGGTGGATGAACGCACGGCAGATGTATCGTATTATGTGAAGCTCTACCTTAAGTTCTTGCTTTTTTTGATAATTCCTTTGTTTGCACTGAGTGGGCTAGCATCGTTCAGAAAACTAAAACTCAACTTTGCCGAGCATATGGTGATAGGTAGCCACTTGCTGCTGGCGGGTGCAATGTGGTACTTTTTTGTGATAGTGGGATTATATACTAGTATTGAATATGGTTCAGTATTATTCAATTCGATAGTATGGGCGGTAGGAATAATGGTAATGATACAACCCATAAGATTGTACTACCCGGCTGCAAAAAATGAATATACAATGAGAGGTTTTATGTTGCGAATGCTGCAATGGTATGCTATAGTAGCTGTTTTGTTATTTTGCTGTTTACTGATTGTGGCTGGGCTGACAGGAAAAACGCACATCAAAATAGGTTAAGGTATATGAAATATATTTTGTGCGAGAATTGAATGTTCCTAGCTGAAAATTTAAATTGATAAACTATTAAGCGCTACCCCTGCTTTGCGCTGGGTTTGGTTCTTAGAAATATCATGGCGATGGCGGTGGTGACTATGCCCATACCTAGTGCGCCGATGGCACCCTGGGTGGCATAGTTTTGATAATTGAAATAGGCCTCCGCCTCGGCGGTAGTTTTGTAATAGCCTAGTTCTACTGAACGTTTTATAACATTGGGGAAGTATTCGGGGCTGATAACAAATGATGTGACCCACTGGGTGAGGGGGCTGATAGCCGCTATGAACACGGACAATACTATGCCCGACAAAAGACCATTGAGGTAGGTCATATTGCCACTGTAATGGTTTTTCTTTTTGTCCTTTAGTGCCAGTACCATGACCCATATGGCAGGTATGGCAAAAAGATTGGTGAGGTAGAGGTGGTAGTCGATATAGGTGGAGTGGAGCCCAGACAGTTTCTCGAGCAACATCCAAAGTAAGCCTACTATGGAAAAAATGATGGCCCACTTCAATTCTATTTTGATATTTTTCATTGGTTGGCGTGTGTGTGCGTGAAAAACAATGTTGGATAAAATTAAGTTGTTTTGAAATACGATGTATGTGGTAGGTTGGGGTGATTTTTTGCGAATTAAGAAAAATCAGGGTTGGAAATAGTGTGCCAAATCGCTGAGCTGGAGGTGTGGATATTGTGCTTGAAGGCTGAGGGTTTTGGCAAGGTATGATTCTTTGAACTTTTGATGCGCCATGGTATCGGGGAATCTGGTTTTATGTCCTTTGGCTATCATGAGGTCATTGACCTTGGCCATTAGGTTGTAATCGTCGGGATTAATACATGCTTTGACAAAGTGCTCCCATACAAAACTGGTGGCCATATAGTTGGGGTGGACGAAGTCGATGTCGTAGTAGCGATAATCGCGGAGTATATCGATAATGAGTTCGTAAGCGGGGAAGTAGTGTACGTGCGGGTGCATGGAGCAGAGCTCATGCACTGCCTCTAAGAGGCGTGCCTTGCTGCGGTTGTTATCTACTACGCCATCGCGAATGTGGCGGACAGGGCTTATGGTAAAAAGTATATTGGCTTGAGGGTTGACGCTGGCTATATTATTGATGCTGGTGCTGAGGGCAGCGATAATGTCGGAGATGGGCAACATGCGTTTTTCGAACCATTGTGCAGGTGCTCTGTGGTTGTTGGCAACGGGTAGGCCGGTAGATGTAAGGTAATACTGAAAAGCAGAGCCAAGGGTTATCATTATCCATTGAGCTGAACGCACTGCAGCGGCGGCGGATTGCTGCGACTGGTTGATGGCCGCTAATGCCTGGGACTGCTGGGTATGCGAGAACCGGGTGTGGTGGTCCCAACTGTTCCAGAGCTCGTTGAGATAAAATAGATCGGCCTCGGTGTATTGCTTGGCTGCTACATAGCTATTGAGGCTGCTGGCTACACTAAGGGGATTGAATAAGATGCCATGTGGGTTTTGGAGGACATGGAACTTGTGATGCTGCAGCCGATCGGCGATGTGCTCAGTGAAGCAAGAGCCTATGAGCAGGAGCTGATGGGTGTAGCTGATGGGTGCTGGCAGTGGTGGAATGTCAAGAGTAAGGGACAATTGCATGATCAAAAATAAGTTTTTCTGACGCTAGATGGTGAGTGAGGTGCAAATTATAAATACAATGTTATATCTTCATATAAATGAATTGTCATGAGAGCGATTTTAGTGCTTTTGATATCTGTATTGTTATCTACCCCTGCCATAGCGCAGATAGACCGGTTCTTAGGTGACGCTACAGACTCATTTTTTGTAAGATTTGATGCTGATACTGTGAGCTGCTACACGCCCGATACTGCAGCCGCGCCACTATGGCAGATAGGGCGTACGTATAAACCTTTTTTTACGTCTGATACAGCAGGAGTTGTAGCTGTAATGACTGATACTACACATCCGTATCC
This sequence comes from Sphingobacteriales bacterium, assembly GCA_027484425.1. Taxonomy (GTDB): domain Bacteria; phylum Bacteroidota; class Bacteroidia; order Chitinophagales; family Chitinophagaceae; genus Nemorincola. Next base: position 43,314 of record JAIXSZ010000043.1, on the reverse strand, counting down.
GGTAAATGCTAATAACTGGTTTGTAATTTCGCTACTTAAACTAAACTATCATAGTATAGTTTTTAGTTTCTGGCACAGATACCAGACAGATAGTGGTAGAGATGGCTGTATTGTAGAGCTTTCGCAAGATAATGGGGTGACATGGTTTAATATAACAGACACATGCACTTTACCACCTGGTGCTTCGTACCCAATGGATTATAATTTTCTTTTTGAGGGATTTTACCGTGCAAGAGATACACTGGCTAGTGGAGCGTCGGCATTTTCGGGTGTCTGTAGTACATCGAGGTTGTCTGAGTTTTTATTAGAATGTCCGGATCCGCTGAAGATATCGGAAAATTATTATTGTAGCTGGAGAGATGTGGACAGTGTTTTTGTGAGGTTCAGGTTTGTAAGTGACAGTGTTTATGATTCATTGGCTGGGTGGTTTATAGACTCTATTAGGGTAAAAACATACTTTGCGGGAATAGGAGCAGTAAATGAAATGGGCGCATTTGATCAGCTTGCTGTTAGCCCCAATCCTTCTTCTAGCGGCATATTCTCCTTCCCTGTATTGCTACAGCAACAACAGTTTACTATTACTGTTACAGATGTGCTGGGTAGGATAGTACTATTGACACCGTATAGTGAGCAGATAGACCTGAGCGGTGCACCTGAGGGGTTATATTTTTATTACCTTACAGATGGCCGAAAATACTATTCTGGCAAGTTGATAAAAAGGTAATTGCCGCATCGGGGCGTAATAGCAGCAAAATGTCGCCTACAATCAACTTAGGTTATTTTTTAAAGTGTAAAATACCCTATCTTGTTAGCAACTCAATAACATTTATTTACGTTCTTACTTGCATAAGTTGATTAGTAGCCATAGATTTGTGGTAAGTGTGTGCTAAAAACTATCAACAATGCTTAGTGAAGAAAAATATACAATTATAGCAAACAAGCTCCGAGAAGGACAGAAATTCGGGATGTTTGATAAGGGTATGAAGTGTTTTTTTGATGATGGAACGCAGGTGAATTATAACGACCTGTGGAAAGCAATATCCATGATACATTCACCCGAAGAAATAAGTGGTAAAAGCCTTACGCAGTTATTCCCTGAAATCTATAGAGGTGTGCACCAGACAAAACACCGCAGCCAAAAATGGGGTAAAAGCATATTTTCATTTTTGGGTTTGTAGTATTGACACTGATAACTACTTTTTGTATCCACTGCTATAAATACTTTTTAGTTATTGGTATATGATGGTAGCTATTACTAGATGTGTTATTTTCATGACTAAATGTAACTACTCGTGAAAAGCTACAACAACACAACTTTTGTAATAGGTGGAGATATGGAAGTGACCCGTATGGGGTATGGCGCCATGCGTATAACTGGCAAGGGCATATGGGGAGCACCAGAGGACCATGATGGTGCTGTAGAAGTATTGCAAAGCCTGCCTGGACTGGGCGTAAACTTTATAGATACGGCGGACAGCTATGGACCGTATGTATCGGAAGAGCTAATAGCAGAGGCACTGCACCCCTACCCCCAAGATATGGTAATAGCCACCAAGGGTGGTTTTGAGCGCACAGGGCCAAATCTGTGGCACATTAACAGCCACCCAGACCACCTGCGCACCGCGCTGGAAGGCAGCTTGAGGAGACTGAATGTGAGCCGCATAGACCTGTATCAGCTGCACCGTATAGACCCAAAAGTGCCATTTACTGAAACACTGACTTTTCTGAAAGAAGCACAAAATGAAGGACTGATAAGGCATATCGGTCTATCGGAGGTGAGTGTGGCAGATATACAGTTGGCTCAGGAGCATGTAAATGTAGTATCTGTGCAAAATAAGTATAGCATAGTGTACAGGCAGTGGGAGCAAGAACTACAGTACTGTGCTGCTAATGACATAGCTTTCATACCCTGGAACCCCATCAACGCAGGTAACATACTGTATGTAGATAAGCTAAAAGAAATAGCACAAAAACATGACGCAACTATGCAACAGGTGGCGCTAAGCTGGCTGTATCATTACGCACCCAATATGTTACTAATACCAGGCACATCGAAGGTGAATCATCTGAAAGAAAATATGCTGGCTCCTACCATAGTACTGACAGAAGCAGAAATGCAAGAACTAGATGACCTTAAAAACGGATAGTACATACTTGTGTAAGCGAGAGGTGTAAACAATAGACTTGTAAAAAAACGAACCCCGCTATGGTAGCGGGGTTCGTGATATATGTACAATGATGTGTATTAGTGAGCAGCAGCAGCGAATGAGCGAACACTAATCATTTCGCGGACTGCATCGGCTATGCCTTTGGCGTCATAGCCACACTCGCGGTGTAGTTCTTCGGGCTTGCCGTGCTCTACCAGCCTGTCTGGAATGCCAAGCATACGCACCTGTGGTTTGTAGCCGTTTTCGTTCATGAACTCTAATATTGCACTACCAAAACCACCGACGATAGTACCATCTTCAACGGTTACTATTTTGCTGTATTTGCTGGCAACTTCGTGTAGCATAGCTTCGTCGAGTGGCTTTACAAAACGCATATCGTAGTGAGCTGGGAAGATATCTTCTGTGGCAAGATCGCGGCAAGCATTAACAGCAAAGTTGCCGGGATGCCCAATGGTGAGTATAGCTACCTCGTGACCATCGCAGATTTTGCGACCCGTACCAGGCTCTATCTTTTCCATAGGGGTGCGCCACTGAGGCATAACACCTTGTCCGCGTGGATAACGAATAACGTAAGGCAGCTTGTTGTCGGGCAGCTGAGCGGTGTACATGAGATTGCGTAGTTCGGCCTCATTCATAGGTGCGCTAACAATGAGGTTGGGAATGCAACGCATATATGCAATGTCGTATGCACCATGATGTGTAGGGCCATCGTCGCCGACGAGGCCGGCACGATCGAGGCAGAAAACAACAGGGAGCTTTTGAATGGCAACATCGTGAATGACCATATCGTATGCACGCTGCATAAAGGAACTGTATATATTGCAGAATACAGTGAGCCCCTGGGTGGCCATGCCAGCACTGAGCGTAACTGCGTGCTGCTCTGCTATACCCACATCAATAGCTCTGTCGGGCATAGCATCCATCATAATTTTGAGGGAGCAACCAGAAGGCATGGCTGGGGTGATACCCATTATTTTGGGGTTGAGAGTGGCTAGTTCCAGCAGCGTGTGTCCGAAAACATCTTGGTATTTTGGAGCCTCTGGAGCAGACGGTATTTTTTTGTTGATTTTGCCTGTAATCTTGTCGAAAGTACCTGGTGCATGCCATAAGGTTTGATCTTGCTCTGCGAGGTCATACCCTTTACCTTTCACAGTTTTGATGTGGAGAAGTTTTGGACCTGGTATGTCGTGCAGGCTTTTAAGGGTTTCGGCGAGTTTCAGTACATTATGGCCGTCGATAGGGCCAAAGTAGCGAAGGCCTAGTGCCTCGAACAAATTGCTAGATTTAGAAACTACACCTTTGAGACCAGCTTCTATTTTGGATGCGAGTTTCTGAAAGTCTTTTGATGGCAACATACCTAACAAGTTCCAAACATCGTCACGTACTTTATTGTAAGTGTGAGAGGTGGTGATATCTGTAAGGTATTCTTTGAGCGCGCCCACATTGGGATCGATGCTCATGTTGTTGTCATTAAGTATGATAAGCACATTGGCATTGCTAACACCAGCATGATTGAGTGCCTCGAAAGGCAAACCAGCAGTCATGGCACCATCGCCTATAACGGCTATGTGCCTGCGATGGTCCTCACCTTTGTACTTAGATGCTATGGCCATGCCTAAAGCTGCAGATATCGAAGTAGAGGAGTGCCCTACACCAAAAGTGTCGTACTCGCTTTCGCTGCGCTTGGGGAAACCACTTAGCCCGCCATATTTGCGATTGGTATGAAACACTTTGCGGCGTCCGGTGAGGATCTTATGACCGTAGGCTTGGTGACCTACGTCCCATACTAGTTGATCGTCGGGGGTGTTGTAGATATAATGCAAGGCTACAGTCAGCTCCACAACACCTAGGCTGGCACCGAAGTGACCGCCATGCACACTCACACAATCGATAATGAACTGTCGCAACTCATTGCACACCTGCGGCAAGAGGCTTTTGTCTAATTTTTTAAGGTCATCGGGGGTATTAATACCACTCAACAATGGCCCCGCAGCTATCTCTTCCATTCACAATTTTTATAAAAACAACATACAAAAGTAACGAAATAAATGATGTGCACGCAAGGACTGTCACAGAAATGTATAAGGTTTTTGTAAAATTGAATAGAGACTATTGATATAACAATAAACTAAACAGGAGTGTGTAGGCCCAAAAGGCCACAGACTATGGTTGTTGTGCTGGGGCTGAGGCTTTTTTATAACCAATATTTTTGCTGATTTTCTGGAAAGGACGCTCAATGATATAGTAGAAAACTGCGGCAAAGGCGATGCAACCTAACAAGCCCAAAGTAAACTTTACACTTGTGGGCAAACCTGGAATCAACCTAGCGAACAGCGCCTCGAACCGTGAGGCAACAATAGCATGAGTAAGATAGAGCGAATAAGAAATAGTACCTAAAGCCCACAAAATTTTAGGTATCCAGCTAACGAAATGAATAAACAATAAAGAAGCTAGTGCTACGAAACTGAAAAGGGGTGCATATAAATTAAAACAGACAATGAAGCAACTTATTGTAAGGACAGCGTATTCGATTAAGTTGATCTTTTTGATATGAAAAAGAAATAATGCTATACCCAATGAAAAGAAAACCGTATGTCGTTCCAAGAGGTAATAAGGCAGAAGATCGCGAGTAAAAGACAATGAAAGGAAGATAAAAAAAGTAGTGAGCAATACTGCCTTTCGGGCACTAGTAAGCAATGGATAAAACAATGCCAAAATGATGTAGAACATAAACTCTAAAGCGAGTGTCCAATAGACAGGACTGAGCCAGGGTTGTTTGGTGAAGGCGTTGAGGTAACATAAGTGCCCCATGATATTCCACCAATCTGGCTTGTAAGTCATTGAAGATTGAGACCAAGGAGACCAAGCTGACAACCAAGCAAAAAGCAGTATGAGTATTATAGAGACAATATATGGCGGCTCAATACGAACCGTTCTTTTTGCGAAGAAAACACCAATATTTTTTATCTGGTACTTGTTTTTGTACATAGAGTACGGAATAATGTAGCCAGAAATTATAAAGAATATATGAACCCCTATTCCGCCTCTCAGAGAAATGTAACGTAGGATATTTGTTTCAGGGTATTTGTCGAGGGGGAAGCAATGTGACAAAACAACAAGTAAAGCGGCTATACCTCTGAGAGCCTGTATAGAAACGATATCCTTATTGTGAGTGCCTGCTGCTGCCGCTGGTATTTTCATTGGGGGGAAAATTGTATGTAGTATCTGTTATGTAGACCCTACAGGGGCAAAGATAAAAACATAGTAGTAATATCATAGAGCATCAAATAGGACGAATGAACCTAGGAGATGTGTACAAAGTGTATATAATAGAAGCAGGCTAGATGAACAAATGTAGCTGTCTGGTAAGCGTTGTGAGTGACTTAGGGCGTAAGTAACCAATTTGATATTAGCTGAGGTGTTGCGGTGGTATCAACCGGCTGCAATGAAGTGATGAGCCACCCCCGATTATCATCTTTTCGTTTGTAGTTAGCAACAATAATTAGCCAACCCCGAATGGTGAAGAAGTGAAACGTCATTTGGGATACATGCTTGAATGTAAGTTTTTCATGCTGCACGAGTTCGATAAACTGATGCCCACGAGTTGTGGCCATGAGGTATGGCTCGAAGTAGTCGGCGGGGTGCATGGACTTAGTAAGTAGCTGAGTGAGCGTAACGAAGTTGGTACCATGACTGGAGGTGGGTATATAGTCGCCGGTGGTGGTGTAATAATCTTCTGTAGGCAAGCCAGGAGGCAATGTGGTATCAAAAACCGAGCTATGACCAATCCCTGCTATCATCCATTTATAGCCACCATCTAAGGCAGTGATGTGCATTGCCAAAGGCAGCGTTATTCGTTTATCGTTGTGTATAAACACACATTGTGCTAAAACGTACCAGTTGCTATCAGTGAAACTGAGGTAAAGAGGATTGGTAGTGTCTGTGACGGTGCTAGTGAAAAGATTGACCTCTTGCCCCCATTGTTGCTGTTTGTTGAATAAAGACTTAATGAGCTGGCGGCGAGTAATAAATGAATCTGTGCCGTATAGGTTTCTGGATTGGCGCCGAATATATGAGTTAGGCTCATCGTTGAATCTTTCTATAAATTCATCGATGAGCTTGACCTCGTAAAAGAAATAACTTTTATCAGACTTTTGTTGGGGCAAGTTGCTAACAACCTGACTGTAACAGGGTGAACTGATAAAAGCCAACAACACCATCAATAGACTTTTAGCAGATTGCATACAACTTTATTAGTTTATTCTTCTGTTACACCTATGTTTCCCAAAAATACCTCAACGTAGCTTTTGGTAATAACTCCATTGATGTTTTTCTCATCACGCATTTTTACGGTTACTTCTATGTGCTTCTGGGTAACGTCATGATAGGTATAGTTGGCTTCACCACTCTTAATACCTGTAAACTCTTGCTCGACCGCTACTAGAGCTGTATAAGTACCATCTGGCTGCTTAGTGAAGTTACTTACATATTCGGCATTGTGCCAAGAAATAGTGACATTGTCGTAACGAAGACGGGCTAGAGTGTAGAGGTATTGCTTAACTGGCTTGGTGACCGGCTCGGGATTTTTTTTGCTAGTGACGGTAACTGTTTTGCGCATGTCATCGTTAAAGAGTTTCATGGCTTCATTGACATCTGCCTGAAACTTTGGGTCTTTGTTTTCACCTAATTTTTTGATCCAAGCTGTTAATTCTTTCGACTTTGCTTCTACGCGTTTATTGAGTTCGTTTTTGTCAAGGATTATATTGTCGGGAAAAGTGAAGTATTCTGCTTCTGTGCTTTTCTTAGTTTTCTTTGACTTTTTTATGGGTTCATTGACCTGGGCAATGGTAATGAATGGCAGGCATGCTGCAACCAGAAGTAAACGTAAATGTTTCATAAGACTGTATTGTGTTGTTGGTGAAAATGAAAAGTGAAAGTGAAAACTAAAAACGAAATTAACAGCAAGTCCAGCTAAGACAGGTGATGGCAAACAGTGGAAGTGCTGACAATGGTCAGTGGTAGGGTGATGGCTGTGGTGAAATAATACTTATTTTCGGGAATTGAAAGGGAAGACCGACAAACTAAAAACATGATAAAGGGCGTAAAACAAATCATATTTGACCTAGGCGGGGTATTACTGAACCTTGATTACTCGCTTACCGAAAATGCATTTATAGCTGCTGGGGTGAGGAATTTTCCGGAGTTGTATTCGCAATTACAACAATCGGACCTGTTTGACAGATGGGAAACCGGACGAATGACAGCGGAGGAATTTGTGGCAGCCATGAAAGCAGCATCTGAAACTCCACTAACAACAGAGCAAGTGCTGGGTGCATGGAATGCTATGCTGCTGGACTTTCCGATAAGGCGACTGCAGATATTACAGCAACTGCGTAACTACTATGATTTGTTTTTGCTGAGCAATACCAACGAAATACACGAAGAAACATTCAACAACACCCTGATGCAAGCGCATGGCATACCCAATATAGGTGTATTCTTCGACAAGGTATATATGTCGCACAGGGTGGGACTTCGCAAGCCCATGCCAGAGATATTTATGCGTGTGCTGGAAGATAATGGGCTGCAGGCTGGGCAAACACTGTTTATAGACGACAGCCCACAACATATAAAAACTGCCAACGAGCTGGGCATACAAACCATATACCTGCAAAAAGGAATGACGATAGAGGATGATGTGTTTAAGCAGATGAAGTAAGGGGAAACATAAGGCGATGTAACAAACCGATACAGCCACAAAATAGCATGAGATATTACGAACCAGACCCTGGGTGGATAGGCAGAGTGGTGGCACCGCTAATCTTTACCGGGTTGGCACTGTTGATACCCGGTGTAATAAAGGGTATATTTTTTCCGGATTATGAGGTGTCTGCCACTATAGCTGTGATAGTCGTAGGAGGTTTGTACTTGTATTTTTTCGTTTGGTATTATCGCAATTTTGCTGACCCAGACTACATTGAACTATTACCAGGAAGTATAAACTTTGTACGAGCTAAAAAAGAAAAATACCCACCCACAATAGTGCCAGTGAGCAATGTGCAACTAATAGAGATAGTATCATTTGCAGACGGGAAGCGGCCATCCTATTACCACCTACATACTATAGACAAAAAACCTTTATCTATAGAATATGGGGAGATACCTGAATTCGATATGGCAGCTTATTGCAAGAGAGAGCACATACCACTGCGAAAAGTACTAATGCACGAAGACAATGTAGATGAAGTGAAACTAAAAACAAACCACCTGACCATAGTTTACTATGACACAATATTTGGCAGCTGGCAAGTAACTAAAAAGGTAAAAACTAAGGATATAGAGCGGATAGAACATGTGGTAAAACACCCTGTGTCATACACTGATAGCTACTACAAAGTGTATACCCCACAGCAAGAGCCTAGGGAGTTTAGCTACTACTGTGTGGAGCATGAAGCACTAATAGAGTATGCTGCCAAAAACATGATACACATGGTACGTGTGGAGGATTATGGTATAAAAGCAGGATGAATAAGAGGATAATTAACAGAACTGAGTAAACAAATTTGTTTATTTTTGTGGTATGGTAAATGAAATATCCATATTGAAAGGTTTGCACCCTGGTGTGGTACTAGAAAGAGAGTTGCAAAAAAGAAAACTCTCGAAGGGGAGGTTTGCTATATCAATAGATGAATATCCTCAAACCCTAAGTGCTATCCTGAAAGGAAAGCGCAGCATGAATACGTCATTGGCACTAAAAATAGAGGAGGCGTTGAATAAAGAAGAAGGTTACTTTATGATGCTACAGGTGTTTTATGATATAAAAGAAATAAAAGGTAAGGCGAAGAAAACCCAAAGTCCTAACCTATCCATACTTCGCAAGGTATTGTTTTGGGATACAGACATCAATAAAATAGACTGGGAGAGACAGAAAAAGGCAGTAATAGAACGAGTATGGGAGAGAGGTACTGAAGAAGAGCAAAATGAGATTATAAGGTATTACGGTATGGATGTTGTAAATGATGTGATTAATAAAAAGAAGATGAAACAATAATGTGACACATGCCCTCAAAAATGTACTGGAATACTGTAAATCCACAACTCAAATCGACCTTAGAACAACTAATGAGTACTGATTTGTTTTCACAATTCAGATTAGTGGGTGGCACATCATTAAGTTTACAATTGGGTCACAGAATGTCAGTAGACATTGACATGTTTACTGACGCAGTCTACGACACTATTGATTTTGAAAGTATAGACAAGTTCCTTTCGGATAACTACCCATATGTATACACCCCTATCAAAGGACCGGTGGGTATGGGAAGAGCGTATACGGTAGGTGATAACAAGAATGATTGTATCAAACTAGATTTGTACTATACAGATCAATTTATACAACCTGCTATAGTCGTAGACGGAATTAGGATGGCAACCATTGAAGAAATAATAGCTATGAAAATAGATATAGTGCAAAGAGGCGGAAGAAAAAAGGACTTCTGGGATTTACATGAGGTCATTGAACGGTATCCCCTATCAAAAATGATACAATTACATAATCAGAGATACCCATATTCACATGACAGAGAAGCAATAATGGATAATTTTATAAATTTTGAGAATGCAGATGATGATTTTGATCCAATTTGTTTGAGAGGAAAGTATTGGGAGCTAATCAAACTAGACCTTATTAATAGCATAAAACTATAATCCTACATCTTACTGAAAGTAGCAGAATGCTTTACATTTCCATTGTCTGATAGCCTGCATATATATAGTCCCTTGGGTAGTGTTGAAAGGTTGACATTGACGATACCACTGTTGCCAGATAAAGACTGCTGTAATACTAGCGCACCAGCACTGTTGTATATGGCAAGGTGAGCAGCAGATGTGGTTTTGTAAGCTACATGCAGTGTGCCCAGTGTGGGATTTGGGAATACTTCGAACTCTTGTGGTAGAAAATTGACCGTGTAGTCTTGGGGCGGGTGAGCAGTTTTCTGGCACAGTATCCAAGAATCGGGGTCTATTGCTATGCTGTCTACAGGGTGCTGCCAATAGATGGTGAATTGATTATCTATAGTACTGAGAGACAGGTATAACGTAGTATCTGCAAGGGTAGAAAAGACCTTGACAGGAAGTGTAAGATTGTACACAGCTACAGACTGTGGAGCAGCAGGAACATTGGTGATGTGGAGGAATAACCTATCGCCAGCCTGGTTCCATCGGGTATCTATAATGGGATGACCATCGTTGTAGATCCACTGGTTGAAAAAAGTACTTAATGACAAACCAGTTTCACGTTCTGCCACTTGCTTGAATTCCTCGGTAGTGGCATTGCCCCATTGATACTTGTAGAGGTAAGTGCGCAACATAGCAAAAAACCGATCGTCATCGTTGATCATAAAACGCAACATATGAATGACTGCCGCCGCTTTGTTGTAAGAGAGGCGGCCATCAAATAACCTACTATCATTGGTGGTATCGTGAGCATAGACACTGCCCCAATTGGCACTCACCACATTGCGCTGTATGGATTGCAGATATTGGTGCGCCTTTGCCGCTCCGTCGAACTGGGCATAACAGAGGTATTGGGCATAGGTAGCAAAACCTTCATTGAGCCATATATCCTTCCAAGTACCACAGGTGACGAGATTACCAAACCAATGATGGGCAACCTCATGTACCAGCACTGTAAACCGTGAGAAGCGTGTACTGGTCATGGTTTGGTGCTCCATATTGATGCCCGAAGGAGTGTAGCAATGACCGTACTTTTCTTGCCAAAAAGGATACCTGCCAAAAAGCGATGATAGGTAGTTGATAACCAGCTCAGTGGAGTCGAGCCAGGGTTTGAGACGAGTAATATTGAGCGGTGTATCGGCACTGATGTAGTTGACGATTTGCATAGAATCCGTGGAACCGTCGAAGTGCATGAAGTAACTATATTCATCGTATCGACTAACGGCTGCAGAAATGAGGTAGTAGTCGATGGGGTAATTGGTGTGCCACTCATAGCGCTCAAAGCCAGCTGTAAGTGGTACAATCTGGTTGAGTAGACCATTACTGCCCGCCTTGACACCAGATGGCACAGTGATGTACATACGCATAGAGTCTATCTTGTCGCGCAGGGACTGCTTGCAAGGCCACCACATATGAGCATAATAAGGCTCGACAAAAGTGAAGGTAGTATGAGTAACGGTATCGTTGTGAAGCCCGGGAGTATTGATCAGAAGGGCATTACGTGGGTAACCATGATAAAACACCTGAGCACTGAAGACGCTGTTGCGGGGAAGCGCAGATGGTAAAAGTACCTGACGAATCTGCCCATCTGTAATAACTGATAATGACACACCATTGACCAAAACAGAATCTATGAAAAGGGTATCATCTAACTCGAAAACGTAAGTATTCATAGATACGGCAACTACTGCTGCCGTGGTAGTGACACTGCCGCTGATAAATGCTGAAGTATCGGACAGATGCAACCGAAACCAAAGGTGTGTGACGTTGTAGTCGTCCTCGAGCGGTGATGCTATGGTGGTTTTGGCGTGTGACGATGGCATGAATTGTTTGTAGCCTTTACTACAGCCGAGCTCAGAAGCACTGCTTTGAGCATGGGTTAGAGACGGCATACTGAACACCGTGCACCACAATACCCATAACCCTATAAAAGCACGAAACATAACCTTATAAAGTTACTAAAAAAACAAGCGCAGACTACAAAATGAGTTTTGACAACTCTTCCTCATTCCAACCAAGATAGAAGGAACCAGTGCCTAAATCCCAAACGGGACGCTTGATGACAGACTGGTTCTGGAGCATTATGTCGACAGCCTTATCGGGATTGTCGATGCTTGCTTTTTGTTGGTCGGTAAGGGCTTTGTAAGTGGTGCTTTTGGTATTGATGAGCTTTGAAGCAGGGAAGTGTTGTAGCCACAAGCGCAAGGATGGTTCTGTGATGCCCGAGGTTTTGTAGTTGTGAAAAGTGTAGGGCACCTTATTAGCATCGAGCCACTTTATGGCCTTTTGCATAGTATCGCAGTTGTGTATGCCGTAAATAGTAATCATGTTGCTAAAGTAAAACTATCTGTGCTAGAAAAATAGACAAAAGCAGCGATGTAGACCCAGCTAACCAAAATCATAAAATATACTATTGGTAAAAACTACCTTTGCTCATCGCAAAGAACAAAGGGACATGAAACTTGATGATATATTAAAACAAAGAAGTGGCAACAAATGTGAACTGTGCCAAAGCGACAATAATGTGAAACCCTATGAAGTAGGGCCACAAGACCGCTATAATGAACAAAATACGATAATGATATGTGCAAAATGTGATGCGCAGATACAGAAAAAAGAAGACTTAGACAGTAAACATTGGAGCTGCCTGACTACCAGCATGTGGAGTGAGGTGCAGGGTGTGCAAGTGACGACATGGCGTATGCTGAACCGCCTGCGCAACGAAAGCTGGGCTATGGAAAGCATAGACATGATGTATATGGATGATGAGCAACTGGCATGGGCAAAAGCCACTGGCGACCATGACAACGACAATAGTGTGGACCTGCACAAAGATGCTAATGGTGCAGTACTGAACACTGGCGACACTATAGTATTAACAAAATCGCTGGATGTAAAGGGCACTACGCTGAATGCCAAAATGGGGACTGTAGTGAAAAACATAAGACTAGTACCCGATAACACCGAACAAATAGAAGGAAAAATAGAAGGACAAACGATAGTGATACTGACTAAGTATGTAAGGAAGCAGGGGGCGTAAAGAGCAATGAAAAAAAGTTAGTTCAACGCTGCAAATACATACCAATTGCAGTGTGAGCTGACTGAATTGAATGCTAGGATGATGAAATAAAAAATCACATCAAAAACACCTCTTGCTCCAAGCCCTTTTTGTGGAGGTGTAACAGGGCGATGAGCTCTTGCAATGTGGGGTCTGTGATAACTGTGTGAGTGAGTTGCTGCTGATTGTAAAGGTAGGGATTGCCGTAGGTTGCTATGAGGGTATCTATGTTTGGTGGCAAGTAAAATGTGGCTCTACTACTCAAATGGCGGTGGTATTCAGATAGGTAGATATTGATACCTGCAAAGTCGTAATCGCCAAAGTGCAGGTATGGGTTGGGTATGGATAACAACCACTTTATAAGGTCTTTAGATTGCGCTTGTGGATACCGGCATACAAACAGCGGATGTATGTGTGCAAAGAGGCGTGCTTGCCTGGCTATGTGCCTGAAGTTTTCCATGTTTTCGACCCCAACAATTGTGACATGTGATGGCGGTGTAAAATCCTCATAATCATACACAAAAGTAAATGTACCCGGCTGTGGCTGCACAGTATATTCTGCATCATGCAAGGTGCAGGCTATGGGTAAGTAGCTATTGACCAAAAAACCTTTGAAGGTGCGCCTGTGTTGTGTTTTAGAGTTGCTGCTGACGCGTACCATATCGGCACGGGTGGTGGCTTGGTCTTGCAGCGCGTGTATATACTCTTGCAAATTGTTTATGCCAAGGTTGCCGAGCCACGTATGCAAGTATTGAGGATTGGGTATAAACAAAGTACGTTTGGTGCGACCTGTTATCCTTTCTTGCACTATCTGTTCGTCAATTAGCTCGCTGACAATGGGATGTTTCAGCGTGCTGGCAGGAAGCTGCTCGCCTCCTGCCAGTAGCAATAGTTTTTCGGCTACAGATAGCGGTATCATTATGCTTCAGCTCCTTTTTTCACCAATCGCTTAACGGTGGTTACGTGTTTGCTGTCTTTCGATAGCAGGTAGGTGTACCTGTAATCCGTAGCGTTGTAAGACGTAGGTGAACTGTTGATAAGCAATATGTTTCGGTCATTGGCAAACTTCAATATACCCTTCACATTGTTAGGGTGTAGCTTGCCTATTTCGTCCATCATGCAGTGCATACGGAAATCTTTAAAACGCTTAGATGCACTGTCTTTAAAGACATTGAGCAACATAATGTTGATCATGGCTTTGACTAGTATATCTGTACCTTCTGAGCCTACATTGGTAAGCTTCTCTACCCAGCCGCTATCGTTTTCGTTTTCTACTATTCTGAACTGTAGTTCGAACGAATCGGGCAGGCCAATTTCTTTTTCTTTTCGGCTGTTTATTTCCTTCGCAAATTCCTTAAGTAGACTTACTGCTTTTTTGTTTTGTCCTTCTACGTTACCGCTAGAAAAGAGGTCTACCACACCAAGGCTCATACTGTTTTCGTCATTGAACTGCTTGATGGCTTTGAGCAGAGTAACAATGTTGTTTTGGCTCTCGGATAACTGAAGTTTGATGCTTTTGATAACACCAGCAAAGTTGCGCTCCTCAAAGTCTTTGTTGATCTCTGTAATTACCTTTTGTATCTCACCGCCCTTGGACGTGAGTTCATTGGTTTCTTTACCTATCTGGCGGATGAGGGTGGCAAAACGCTCATTTACTCGACGTTCATACTGGACTATTTTGTCTTCTTCTACAAACTCGTGCAGCATTTCTGCAAACTGTATAAATTCTTCTCTCTCTGTGATGTTTTTCTTGAAACCGAAGATATTCTGCTCAGCAAATACGCCAGTAAATTTATTAATGGCGGACTGAAGATCATTGTACCGATTTTGAATGGTGTAAAGCCTACCATTCAGTTGGTCTATCAATATTTTAAGGCCCAGCGTGCTATCGTTACCCTCTTGGCTTTCGGCTTCATATACTTGTATTTCCGAATAACCATCTGTACGTTTGAAGCTATCGAAAGCTGCGATACCCTCGCCTACTTCGTCCATTAAGTGGGTTAGTTCGCTTATTTCGGCAATTAGTATCTCGGCTTCCTGATTCAGCTTTTGTTTTTGTAGGTTGTGTTTTTCTTCTTCGTTGTCTAGCTGGTTTTCTTTTATGCGCTTTTCAGTTTTGTAGTTGTCTACATTATCAAGCAGCTCGCGGCGGTCTTTGTTGTATTCTGCAACTTTATCGCGGTTTTCGTTGATAAAGGCAAGCTCGTTGTTGATAGCCAGCAGTTCTCTGTCAATCTCTGCGAGGCGCAGCACATCGGCACCTGAGTGCTCCAAGTCATCTGTTTGCTGTTGCTTAATGGTATCTAGCCGGGCTTCCGTTTCCTGTCTGCGTTGCAGTAGTTCCTGCTCATATTGTGCATTGAGTTCTTTGATGCGCTGCTGCTCTACTTTTATCTTTCTGCTTTTCTCTTTGTCTTTAGCCTCTAGTTGTTTTTGCATACCAGCGTCGATAGCGGCCAGACTTTTCTCTTCGGCTATCAATGCTTCAGAAGCTACTTCCATCTCTTCTGTCACCTGCTGCAGCAGTCTTTCTTTTTCCTCTGCAGCTTTACGGTTGAGGTCGGCAAACTTTACTTCATTAGTCTGCAACTGACCTTTGCTGCGCTGTAGATCATAGTCGAGCTGGCGGCGGTCGTTATTGAGTTCTTTAATTTTTGTTTGGTACTTCGATTTTAGTTTGGCGGTAGCATCATTACGTTCATCTATGAGCTTGTTTAGTTTGGAGCGATTAGCATCTGCCTTCACTAGCCATTCGCCCCGCTCCCGTTCGTAATCGGCAACGGTTTTTACTGTTTTGGTTACTTCTTGGAGGTCTATTTTCAGTCCGAAAAGAGAGTCCTGACTACCTTCTAAAAGCTGAGGTGACAAGCCCGCTCTGAACAATACATGCTCATCGTCTATTACCTTGCCTATAGTGTTTTGCCAGTCGGGCATATTGGTGGTGAGCCAGGCGTAGAGAGAGTCTTTACTACCTTCCAGACGAGCTTCTATACCAGCTACAGCGTTGGTGTACTGTGTGCCCTCTTCTCTCATTTTCTCTATCTTCCGCTCATATCCAGCTTCACTTATTTCCTGGTCTAGTTCCCACTGTTTTTGTAGTGTTTCAGCCTGCTTTTTGTAGTCGGCTATATCTATAGTGGTGTTACGTATCTTTTGTTGATACTCGGCGATATCTTTTTTTACGCTTTCCAAGTCCTGCTCATAGTATCGGTGCATTTGCACCTTTTGCTTTTTGAGGCGGAGGTCGTGAATGGTATCTTTTTTCTGAGCTACTACATTGCGTGCTACTTCGAGTGCGTCGTGGTGCTGTTTTCTTATCTCTGCAAATGCCTGATCGTACTGTGCCGTTATTTCTTCTTTGTATTGCAATAGTTCTTCACTCAGCTTATTTTTCTGCTGCATGTAGGTGTTTTCATATCCTGCCAGAGCATTGCGCTGCTGCTGTGCTAGTGCATCGTAGCGGCTGTTTATCTCCGCAAATTTTGCATTCATAAGCATACGCTCTCCCATTAGGCGCTCGCGCTCAGCGTCGTTATATTCTTTGCGAGCTACCCGCTGTATTATGCCTGCTATGTTTATACTGTCGTAGTATTCCGATTTCGTTTTTGCCTTTTTCAGTTCATTCTCCAGTATGTTTATCTGCCTTTGTATTTCTTCCCTTCTCAGCTTGAATTTGTCATTCAGTTCCTCTGTTTTTTGCTGGGCTATACTCAGCTGTTTCTGCTGTGTATCTTTCCGCTTTTCCAGTCGTGGCAGTTGATGCAGGGCATCTTTATGGGCGTGAAATATCTGTACCGCAGTTTCTTTCTTTTCGCGATTGAGCGACTGTATGGCAGCGTGTATACGTATGATACTTTCTGCCTGCTTACGCACCGGTATTTCGCCAGATTTGTTAGTTTCGGTCCACTTGTTTATATCTGACAATTGGGTGTCAAAATCGCGGAGATGCAGGGCATATTTATCCAGCTCTATTTTCACGTCCTGCTCATTGAGCGACATGATAATGGTTTGTTTAATGAACTCTGCATCGAGCTTAGAATTGAGGAATACATTCTGAATGGTACGGGGAAGATTCTGGTATTGGCGGCTTTCTATAATAGAGTATTTTCTGAACTCTTTATCCAGCCCAGTGTTGTTGCCATACAGTATATCACGGTATTCTTCGTAGCGGTCTACCTTGCGGGTATAACTTATCTTTTTGCCAAAGTTTTCGCGCATACTTTCCCATGAGCGTACGCGGCCGTCATTGACAAAATGATCTAACTGATAGGCAGTGTTGATGAAGCGGAAACATACCCTACCCTGCGACCTGAAAGCCTGTATACAGTATGCACCTGTTTCGCGCACAACCTCGAAAATAACATAAGAATCGCTGCCTGGAAAGTAATATTCATCAAATGTTTTTTTGCCTTTTTCTATTCCCAGCTTCAGCTTATCTGCATTGTAAAAAAACAGGATGGCGCGGAGTAATGTACTCTTACCCACACCCTGCGTGCCTATAAAGTGTACGTTGCCATCGATGGCTATTTCGGCATACTTTACATTGGCACTATTTATAAAAATGACTTTATTTAAGTATCTCATTTTGTACTTATTCAGGTATGTTTATGGAGAGTATTAACTGCTCCAGATAATGAAATGATGATAAAGTTTTGTAACTGTTAGTAATCTCATTTTCGAGCTCTATAAAGTTATCGCGGCGCAGTTGATCCAGCACTTTATCTAGTATTTCGGCATGTTTTTCTTTGCCAACAGCGTATTTTTTCAGTCCTTCCAGTTTGTTTTTAAGGTCTACATCAACCGACAGTTTTATGAGTATATCAGAAGGTGTGAACCTGTAACCTGCACCAAAAGAATGATCGAAAGACTTGAAGAAGTCGAGGATGTCTATCCATTTGAAAGCCGCTTCTATCTTGCGTTCTAGATCGGTTTTGTTTTCTACTCTGGTAAACATGTAGTATTCATCGCCTTTCTCTAAAACCAGATTTATGGCCTTGAAGTAGTCATACAATTCATCGTAGTGTTCGTCAACGATATTGTAAAGCTTACGTATTGGGTCTTTACTGCTATTGGAGCAGATAAACTGCCCTTTGCTCAGTATTTCGAATATGTCGGATGTATGTTTGGGTACTTGCATTGCTTAGTTATTTGGGGTAAACCATTGCGAATTCTACATCCTGTTTTTGGCTATAGGCTTCTGTTATTTTGAATAGGGTATCGTATTGCGATATCATTTGGCAGTATATGGTCACACACTCGTCGAAGCTCACTGGTCTGCCAAAATCGTAGTTGGTGATAAAGTCGAAAAGGTTGTTACTGCCCGCTAAAAATCCATTTTTCACTTCCTCCAGATTTATCTGCACTTCTTCTTCGATGTGTGTTTCCAGGTATTCGCCAGCTATATTACCCACCAGTAGTTGGTTGCTCTTGGTGTTTGTTTTTACACGTTTGGCTACCTTTTTTATCACATCGAGCGCATCATTATCTGTCTGTAGTTGCCCCAGTGGTATGTTGAGCGGATACGTAGGATTGGGCTCAAACAGCACTGCTGTGTTTTCGGCAAGTATTGTTTTTATGTCTGTTTTGCTGCGTAGCTCAAACTGATCTTTTAGGTACTTTATTTGCCGTAGTTTTTCTATTACACCACTTTGGTGTTTTATGCGGTTGAGGTATTCTATTATCTGCTTCTGAATGTCTATGAGGTTGTGCCTGCATTCGTTCAGTTGCAGCTTTAGGAGTATGATGATTCTGCCCAACTCTTCGTCTGTAGCTACCTTAAAGAAGGTTTGCTCTTTATCGCCCGATACCAGATCATCGGTATGGTTGATAAGGGCATATATGGCATGGCGTTTCTCATCGAGGTGCTCTAGCTTTATTTTTTTTATCTTGTAGTTGGGCTCGTTTTTGAAGGTGATGTCAATGTTTCTGTTGAGGTCTACTACATTTCGCATGGCTATGGTGCCTATTTTGCGTAGTGCTTGTTTCACCTGCCTTAGGTAGCCATACTTGCGGGTTTCATTGTTTTCTTGCAGGTAATATATGATACTCTGCTTTATATTTTGGATGTGCTCATTAATGAACGAAACATTGATTTCTTCGTTCACCTCCATTACCTGCTCAAAGAACTGAAGATAGAGGTCGTCTAGCTCCAGATTGTTGCCATTTTGGCGCACTACGCCATAGTCTATGAGTGCAGTAATTTTATCTGCATCAAAGTCTACCAGCTCCAGCGCGTAGTCGTAGTTGAAAGAAAGAATTTTTCTTTTTTCAAACAGCTCACTCAGTAGCTTTTGCTCACGACTTAACGTTGCCAGCAACTGTTGTATGGAAGAGAAGGTTTTCATAAATCGAACCCCAAATATAAGTCAACCTTTGCCCTTTATTTCAATGAGTTACCCACAGGCGCATAGCGAGGTGGTGTGTTTTTTTACACATAAAATGAGGTATTATAGGTGCTAAAATACATGTGAAGAATTACCGCCAGGCTATAAAGTCACCGCAGATATTTTGATATTTGTCAAAAATAGGTGCTTAGTTGGTTTATACTTTTGTAGTATACAAAAATGAAAAAAACATGAGCACTAAAACACCATGTATCTGCAAAAACATAAGTTTACTGCTTCTGTCTTTCGGGCTTTGCGCTGTGGGATGCCAACAACCTATGAGCGAAACTGTGAAAGGAGAAGCCCATGACTATAATGGCGGTTTTG
Organism: Sphingobacteriales bacterium; assembly: GCA_027484425.1. Lineage (GTDB taxonomy): Bacteria > Bacteroidota > Bacteroidia > Chitinophagales > Chitinophagaceae > Nemorincola. Next base: position 23,644 of record JAIXSZ010000043.1, on the reverse strand, counting down.
AGCAGGTGAAGGAAAATAAACCTGTTAACTGGCTGCTTTATACTCAGACTACCACAGGGAATGGCGACTTTGATATAACCGTTGACACAACAGATCATGTAGAGGGGCGTAGGTCGTTGCGGATAGCGGTGAGGCAATGTGGAGATAAGGGTGGGCGTTTATCGCCGGGCATAGCGCAAGAAATAGCCGCTACCCCAGGTGCTAGTTATGAGGTAAGCTACCAACTAAAGAATACTGGTGCCCGATACAGGATACATATAACTGGGGTGGACGCATGGAACAGCGATACAGGTGTGACAATAACAAACGCTGACACGCTGCAGCAATGGACTAGCTACAAACATAGCTATACACTGCCTAGGCACATGAAACGACTGAGAATAGAGGTAAACGTATTATCGGCTGGGGTACTGTACATAGATGATATAGTGGTAAAAGAGCTAACTACTTACAAGAACTAACTATAACTGTAAGCATGCCCATGAACAGCACCTACTAATAATGTGTACTTTCAATAGGGGGAATACACTGTACATAGTTCGGTAGCAATGGGCAACAGTAAAACAACTATGGGACTGGTAAACAAAATAAAACAACTCACCCAGCTAAGCAATGAAGCCACTAAATGGCTGGAGGCTCACATAGAGCATTTTGAGTACAGAAAAAACGAGATAGTGCTGAGACGTGGTAGGCTGTGCAACTATCTGTATAGTATAGAAAGTGGCATGATGTGTGGCTACTATGCCAAAGACCAAAATGAAGTATGCAACTGGATAGCTACTGAAAATGACCTAGCTACTTCTTATTACAGCTACATATCCCGACAGGCATCTCATGAAACTATAGAATGCCTAGAGGCAGTGAGTGCAGAGGCGCTGAGCTATAAGCATATCAGCACTATGTACAGGCTGTACCCTGAAACGGAACGGGCGGGAAGATTGCTGCTGGAAGACTACTATATGCGACTGGAAGAGCGGCTGCTGGGGATACAGTTCAGAACTGCTAAGGAGCGATATGACAACCTGCTGCTGAAACGACCCGAGATAGTGCAACGTGCCCCTTTGGGCAAAGTAGCTAGCTACCTGGGTATGAAACAGGAAACCCTGAGCCGTATAAGGGCTGGAAAATGAGTGCTTGTGTAAGGATGCGGAGAATAATGGCGTTATTCTCCGCATAAAATGCGGAGAATAGTACGTATTTTCACCGCACAATACTGAAAATAATGGCGGTATATATTCACCAGCTGAAAAAATGGCCTAAATTCAGGTGGGATAAGCAGCAAGTAACAACTAAACTGATAGAGGTGAGTTATCTGCAGGGTAGGCTTATGGGCAAAGTAGCGTTATTGGGTTTCGACCTGAAGGGTGAAGCCAATCTGGAAACTCTGATATTCGATGTAGTGCAGACAAGTGAAATAGAAGGTGAGGTATTAAATCCAGAGTTGGTAAGATCTTCTATAGCCACAAAACTGGGTTTAGAACATTCTGGTGTACAACACACTGATAGACACATAGACGGTGTAGTGGCTATGATGATAGATGCTACACAGACCACCAACAAAACGCTGAGCGATGAAAGACTGTACGGGTGGCATGCAGCATTGTTTCCTACTGGTAGAAGTGGCTTGTATACTATAGAAACAGGCAGATGGCGTAGCGGGGCTATGCAGGTAGTATCGGGTGGTATGGGCAGAGAAACAGTACACTATGAGGCTCCTGATGCTGCACTCCTAGCACAGGAAATGCAATCATTTATAGAATGGTTTAACACTACTACAGAGATAAACTCAATACTAAAAGCAGGTATAGCGCACTTGTGGTTTGTGACCATACACCCATTTGATGATGGCAACGGACGAATAGCAAGAGCGATAATGGATATGCAATTATCTATAGCCGATGGGGTGAACCAACGTTTCTATAGCGTGAGTGGACAAATAAATAACGACAAAAAGAACTACTACCATATACTGGAGCAAACCCAAAAAGGAGATTTGGATATAACTGATTGGATGCTATGGTTCTTAAGCTGTGTGAAAAAGGCGCTGGAATCGTCGAGCACAGTAATAGACAAGGTGATACGTAAACATCAGTTTTGGGTGAAAAATGGTGGGCAAGTGAGTAATGACCGCCAACGTAAAATGATGAATAATCTACTAGATAACTTTGATGGCAACCTGACTACTAGCAAGTGGGCGAAAATGACCAAATCGTCGCAAGATACTGCCCTGAGAGATATAACAGAACTAGTGAATAAAGGCATATTGGTGAAAGCCAACCAAGGAGGCAGGAGCACTCATTATGTGTTGGGGGGGGGGTGATTGATTAGGCGGGAATATGGGAGTTGAATTGTGAGCATGGTTTTTTCGCTGGAAAAGCACTAGTAAAATGTATATACTGACGCCAATGTAGCTAACACCTATGCCAAATGGGGGGCACAAAAACATTACAAAACAAATAATAATAATTCAGTTCTTACGTTTAGCTATCTATGAAGATGCTAATAGCTATTGTTGCTTTGTTATATTGTGTACCCTTGTATGCCCAACAAACCCATGAAATAGGGGTGATTGCTGAACCAATTTTTTCACCAACAGATGTAGCTCATGGCAGGCGGATAGGTATACAATACAAATACCAACCAGACACAAAAAAAGCCTATCGCTTTTCAGCATCTGTTGCAAAAATTAGAATAGGTTCCTGGGAAGAAGCACACTATTATGGTAAAGACACATCTTTCAGTGTATATAATTCGTGGTATATTAGTACAAATATGCCCATCGTAAGCACAGGCATTCAATGGAATAAAAAACTATCCAAACGTATAAACTGGTATTATGGTACCGATGTAAATGTCGGTTTCAAAACGAGCAAAAGAGATTCTCTTGCCTTCTTCGATCTTATCGCAGGTCGGTCAGTCAACACTGGTAGTTTGTTCTATTATTCATCACAAAGAAGCGAAATACAAGCCAATATATTTTACTCAGGTCTGCAACCCTTTACAGGCATATCTGCTAAGTGGAACAGGATAAATACGGGAATGGAAGTTTCAGGTCTTTTTGTTGGTAGCATAGTTGCTACTATTCATGAACAAAAGAAGTCGTTCGAATGGGGTGGCTTTAACCTCCGGGTGTTCGTCAGCTATACCATTGACAATATGAGTAAAAAACAAGCAGCTGCTGTGCAGTGATTTAATACGCCTGGCTATTGTTATCCACCTTGTAGATATTACTGGTGCTCAGTTTATTAAACACCTAAGCCAAATGGGGGAAGACTTTTCGAACGACAAAAAACTATGAAAAGCACTTATTTCATTTAGCTGCGGGCTGTGTGGGACAACTTTCGAACTTTTTTGTTGAGGATTTGATGAACATAGCGAATTTTTAGATTGTGAGGAAAAGATGCTCAGCTAGTGTTTCGGAGGCGAACACTTTGGCATTTTGTAAAGCAACGACCATTCGGTTATTTCGAAGGACTCGTGACAGATTATTTTACAACTGCCGACAGTATACTATAAAACAGTAGTGCGATATTGATATACCCAGTAATTTTGAGAAATGAGTACAATGCCTACAAAAGACGAAGACCATAAACTACCTATTTCTTATGCTGTAGGCTATATGCTGAAAGTTATAAAATCAGGCAAGCGAATAAATAAATTTAAAGATGAGTTTAACGCTATTAAGCACGGTGATTATGATATGTTCCTTGATTACATTAAGGAACCAGAGCCATTTATGGTGCAATGGAGCCGTGGTGTAATAAAAACGGACAATTTTTCTCAGCGAGCTGGTGACTGCGATTTTGTAATGATGCTTAGGGCAGAACCTTCAATATCAAAGTTCTTAAAGACCTGCATTGCAGAGTATGGCAGTATTACGGATGCCGATCTTCCTGACCCAATTTTTATGAAATGTGCAGCTTTTGAAATTTCCTTACGAAATCACAATAACAACATACGAACTTCAAAAAACATTCCCTGGGAGAAAAAAGATTTGGTTGATGTGATAGACGAATTGTGTGTTTATAGGAATATCCCTGAAGCTGATAGAAACATACTACAGGATGGAAGAAAATTTCTCAATCGGATAAAACATAAGCCAACCGCTACTTCTTGGGCTGATGGAATCACAAAGTTTAATGTGGCATGGACTGCACGAAAAAAGTATTTAATACAATTAGCATGACCAGTTTAGGCTTTTTTCGCTAAAGTAGTTTAGTTGATGATATTGGGCTATATCCTCGTTGGCTCAAGTGTTTTCTTCTTGTAATGCCTAATGGGACATTTCGAACTATTTTGTGGAGGATTTGAGGGCGATTGTTGATTTTTGAGTCCTTAAAATGAGGATTAACTTACTATCTAATTTGGAAAGTACCATTTATTACCGGTACAGAACTATTAGTAGTTCCTTTATCATTGTACACAAAATATATTTAAATAATAATGTGTATATTGCAGACAAAAATTGGCGATAAAATATGAAAGAAGATCTTCAAGTCGTTCCTATGAGGGAACATCCAGTTATTGAATTTTTCAAAGGGAGTGGCAATGCCAAAAGTCAAGAGAAATTTGCCGAGTATACTTTTCTACGTGATTTGATTGTAGCCACTGCAAATCAGCATAAAAAAATAGGTATCTCAAGGTCCGACTTTGACGCATTTGGATTTGATGTTTTGCTTGAATACGAAGGCAGGTTTTATCCTGTCCAATTGAAAGCAGTAAACGGCAAAGCATCAAATTGGGATGTTCATAAAGAATTTCTAAAGAAAGAAAATAGTAGGGTTATCGTTGTAGAAGTTTTATCACAGAAAGACTCCATATATGTAAAATATAAACTGCTGCAACAAATAAATATTAGTGCGGTAATATCTAGGTCACCGAAAAAGGCACACAAAGATAAATGTAAAATAAATAAAGGGGACTTGGTAGACATTACAACAGATATACTGGCAATTTTTAATAATCAGTGATTTTAAGCTATAATGGCGTAATTATTTTTCTTCCCCCAACTTTTCAACTTGGTCCGTAATGAAATCAAGAAAAGGGGACATTTCGAACGACAAAACCCGCGCATGGCGCGTGTTTCAATTTTCTGCGGGCTGTAAGGGACAACTTTCGAACTTTTTTGTAGAGGATTTGAAGGCGATAGTTGAATTCTAAAGGGACTTTAATTGCCTTTCTTGGTCGTTTTCGAGAGTTCGCGAGTAACATGGATACCCAATCGATATTCGATTTGCATAAATCTTAAAATCGGGCTCTTCATTTCTTCCGTCTGCCCCCCAACATATAATCTTAACTCGTCTAAGCAGTCTAAAAACGTTTTGTTGATGATTAACTGTAGTTCAATGTTATGTTTGGATTTCAAGTCCTGTTTTACACGTTCAACATCCACAAGTTGATTGTACTTGGAGCCTTCTTTGGAGTTTCTGACAACCGGCGACCATAACATGTACGTTTTTTCGTAAGTACTGTCAAATCTATTGTTAGCGTAGGCGATATCCTTTTCAAATTTCTTTATGAACCTATCATAGTTGTCCGGCTTACCATTTTTATTATATTGGAGCCCACCTAAATGAACTGCAACCTCGCAAACGTAAACTTTCCTATTTTTTGTATCAATTCCCACTACATCAATTTCCCCCTGAACGTCTGTTGTATAGAGGTTGTACTCAACAAAATCGCAGTTTCTGCAAATTTTTAAATATTGCCCTGCAATTTCTTCTCCGATATTGTGTGCCATTATATCTTGAATTTCTATCTAAAGTAGACAATTTCCCTTAACGGAGAATATTTTCATGTATCGGCAAAAAAATAAGCCAAAGGGACAATTCGAACCACAAAACCCGCGCTAAGCACGGGTTTTACATTTTTGCGGGCTGTAAGGGATTCGAACCATAATAATTATTGCATCATGTACAATGCCAGCCCCATCACTGCCCTGAACGTACAAGAGATGCGACGCAAGGGACGATGATAGTAGTGGTGTGGCTGGTGACAGGGAGAATAATAGTTGTAGGGTATGAATAGGAGCATATTCTTACAACAATAGTTTGTTTTGGTCTCTATAATTGTTCCAAAATGATAAAAGCACAACGGATTTTTGGGTAGCGTTGTAACGGTAGAATAAAGTAATTTGATTGTTGATTGTAGCCTTTCTTATTCTTTTGCTTTTTGCAGAATAGGTGTACAGTGTGGGGTTTTGCTCTATGTTCAGTATCACAATTTCAGTTCTTAGAATGAACTTTTTTATCTCTCGGTCTGTCCAAGATTGTTTCAGGTACAAGATATTGTCATTAAATGTTTCAGTGGCCTGATGTGACCAATACACTACTACAGCCATTTTTTGTACTTTTTCATAACATCGGCATGCGGTGTTAACTTACCTTCTTTTGCATCTTTTAATCCTTGTTCTAATGATGCTTTTGCGTTAGGTGATAGTTCATCCCACCAGTCGGTTTCTTCGTTGATGCTGAGTACTGCCTGAATGATTTTTAATGACTTTTCGTCGGCAATATCTATTTGCTTTTTGATAGAGTTGCGTAATAGTTCGGTAGCAGTCATGTAGCAGTATTTGTTTCCAAATTTACATGTTTTTGTAGTTATTGTGTAAGCCCCTCCCTGCCCTGAACGTACAAGAGCTGCGACGCAAGGGACGATGATAGTAGTGCTACGGCTGGTGACCAAAAAAAATCTACCTACCCAAATCGCTCAGCCGGACGAGCTCCCAGAGTACTACACCTAGGCTGACAGAGATATTGAGGGAGTGCTTGGCGCCCCACTGGGGTATTTCTATGCTGGACTGGGCGAGGCTAAGGGCTTCGTCGCTGACACCGGTGACTTCGTTGCCAAAGATAAGGGCAGTGGGTGGCATGGTGGTGGGTAGCTGATGTAGCTGTGTGCTGCCGTGTGCCTGCTCTACTGCGGCTATGTGATAGCCCAGAGCCATGGCGTGCTGTATGGCGGCGGTGACAGTGGTGAAGTGCTGCCAAGGCACGGTATCGGTGGCGCCAAGGGCGGTTTTGTGTATGTCGCGGTGGGGTGGCTGGGGGGTGTAGCCACAGAGGTAGAGTGCCTGAATGGCAAAGGCATCGGCGGTGCGAAAGGCAGAGCCTACGTTTTGCATACTGCGCACATCGTCGAGTATGACAATGAATGGATGGCGGGGTGCGGTGGCTGTGTGCTGGGGTGCTATGCGCCCCAGGTCGTCCATTGTTTTGCGCTGTATCAAGGTAGTATGTGCTGCTGGTGAGGCTGCAAACTTAATGAATAATGGTGTGGTGTGGCAGGGGTTTATTCGGTATACAATGCTTCGATTTGTGCGTTGTATTTCTGCTCTATTATTTTTCTACGAATCTTCATAGATGGGGTGAGCTCGCCGCCGTCTATGGTCCACTCGTCGGGCAGGAGTGCTATTTTTTTCACTTGCTCGGGGTGGCTGAAGAACTCGTTGTATTTGTCTATCTGCTTTTGTATCTGTGCCATGACCTCGGGTAGTTTTATGAGGTCGTTGTTGTTGTCGGGTATGCTCAGGGCGGGATTGGTATCGCGGAGGTGCTTGCGTATGTGCATAAATGCGGGCACTATGAGTGCTGCTACAAACTTGCGGTTGGCACCTACTACCATCATTTGCTCTATGTAGATGCTTTCCTTCATTTTGTTTTCTACCGCCTGTGGTGCTACATACTTGCCGCCCGATGTTTTGAATATCTCTTTTTTGCGGTCGGTTATTTTCAGGAAGCGTCCTTCTTCCCATTTGCCTATGTCGCCAGTGAGGAACCAACCATCTTTCATGGAGGCCTCGGTAAGTTCGGGGTGCTTGTAGTAGCCTATGGTTACATTGGGGCCCTTTACCATTATTTCGCCATCTTCGGCGATGCGCACTTCTACATTGTCTATCAGGGTGCCTATACTGCCTATGCGGCGATTTTGGCTCTCGTAGCGGTTGACAGACACTACGGGTGAGGTCTCTGTGAGTCCGTAGCCCTCCATAATAATGATATTGGCGGCAGTGAAGATGCGTGCTAGTCGCTCCTGGCAAGCTGCTGAGCCAGTAACTATGGCTTTGACATTGCCGCCCAGCGCCTCGCGCCACTTAGAGAAGATGATTTTGTTGGCCAGCCATAGCTGCAATCTGTACCATAGGCTGCCTGTGTGTACATTGTCGTATTGCTTGCCGAGCGCCAGTGCCCAGAAAAATAGTAACCGCTTAATGCCCTTGAGCTCCATAGCGGTGTTCATGATGCGCTCATAGACTTTCTCGAGCAAGCGGGGTACGGTAGTGAACACAATGGGTTTTACCTCTTTAAGGTTGAGCCCTATGGTGTCCATACTCTCGGCATAATATACAGCTACGCCAGAGTGCAAGTAAACGTAGGTGACCATGCGCTCGAAAATGTGATTGAGCGGTAAGAAACTGAGTGCACGTCCATTGCTATCGGCAAAGGTGAATGCGGGCATGGAGTCGTGTACATTGCTGGCAATGTTGTGGTGCGTAAGCATAACACCCTTGGGATTGCCGGTGGTGCCAGATGTGTATATAATAGTGGCCAGCGTAGCTGGGGTGATGCGGTCTATGACCTGCTGTGAGGGTTGTAACTGATGATTGGTAAGCTGGGACCAGTGGGTGACACCAGCTATTTCATCGAAAGAGTAGATGACCTTGAGCGTTGGCATTTGTTGAAAAGCCTCTTTGAATCGCTCGTAGATATCGGCACTGGCTACAAACACAATGTGCACCTCTGCCTCGTTGAGCACATATACGAGCTCAGTAGGGCTGATAGTGGGGTATACTGGTGTGAGCACCGCACCACATAGCTGCACAGCAAGGTCAGTGATGATCCACTCGGGCCGATTGAGGGATATGATAGCAATTTTCTCTTGCGCATCGGGCGATAGGTCTTCATTAGCAATGCCCTGCTGCTGCAAGCCAGCAGCCATGCTGCGGGCAGTAGCCCACACCTGGGCTGCTGAATAAGTGCGCCACGCACCGTTTTCTTTAGCGGCTAGCATTACGGCATCGGGAGCCTGTGTGCTGCGCTGCTGCACTATATCGAAGAGGCGGTTTATCATACGATAAATTTAATAATTTTTCCGATTGCGACCAATGTTATACCTAATGAAAACATAAATCATACTCCAAATAAACAGTTACATATAAAACCTGAATGGGGGCAAGAGTGATGAGTAAGTAATGCTAAGGATACAAAGCTGCGCAAAGTGATGCGTGTTTTTAGAAGATACTAATGTACTTTGCAAAGCAGAAAAGAGTAGTATATGGGAATGCAAACACACACAGGCACCGAACAACCACAAAAGAACAGAATGACCATGTATATACTGCTGGCTATGGTGGCTGGTATAGGTATAGGGTATTTTGTGAACCAGTATCTGGTAGGTAAGCCAAAGGAAACGGCAGATAGTGTGCTGCAACCATTCTCGTTACTGGCAGACATATTTCTGCGACTGGTGAAGATGATCATTGCCCCGCTGGTGTTCAGCACACTGGTAGTGGGTGTGGCCAAGCAGGGCAGTGTGCAATCAGTAGGACGGATAGGGGGCAAAACCTTGCTGTGGTTTATTTGTTTTTCGTTTATCAGCCTGATGTTGGGTATGGTGCTGGTGAATTTTTTCAGGCCAGGCTCGGCTATGCACTTGCCATTGCCCGATGCTGGGAGTAGCGTAGTGGCACATGCTGCATTGACGCTAAAAGACTTTATTAGTCATATATTCCCTACCAGTATTATAGACGCTATGGCCAAAAACGAGATACTGCAAGTAGTAGTGTTTTCGTTGTTCTTTGGGGTAGCTACGGCTGCTGTGGGCGAAAAAGGTGCAATAGTAGTAACCTTTCTAGACTCGGTAGCGCACATCATACTAAAGGTAACTGCCTACATCATGAACTTTGCACCACTAGCCGTGCTGGGAGCTATGGCTGCAGTGATAGGCAGGCAGGGGCTGGGTATACTCAGCACCTACTCGCTATTTATGGGCGAGTTTTATTTGGGGCTGGTGATACTAGTGGCTATACTATTGGCGGTGGTATCGATGTTTATAGGCAAGAGGGTATTTACGCTGCTGCGCCACATAAAAGAACCCGGATTAATAGCGTTCTCTACCAGCAGTAGCGAGGCGGCATTTCCAAAATTGATGCTGGAGCTAGAGCGCTTTGGGTGCGATGAAAAGATAGTGAGTTTTGTGCTGCCTTTGGGTTATTCATTTAATCTGGATGGATCTATGATGTATATGTCGTTTGCATCGCTGTTTATAGCGCAGTGTTATGGTATAGAACTGAGTACTGCAACACAGGTAAGTATGCTGCTGGTGCTAATGATAACCAGTAAGGGCATAGCGGGTGTGCCGCGTGCATCGCTGGTAGTAATAGCTGGCACCTTAGCTACCTTCGATATACCTGAGGCAGGCCTAGCATTACTGCTGGGGGTAGACCCGCTGCTAGACATGGGTAGGGCTGCCACTAATGTTGTGGGCAACAGTGTGGCAACGGTGGCTATGTGTAAATGGGAAGGTGCGCTAAAGTCGTAAGAATAAAGCACTGGTGAATGTAGATAGTATAAAGATTTATTTTTAATCGTTCTTTGTTACTAATTCGTTTTCAACACTATCTATGTGTAAGAAAAAACACTATCTTGCTTACACATTATTAACATGTCGGTTGAACTAACTAAAAAACAAAGATTGGTTTTTCTTGCAGCAGCTACTTTGTTGCCGCAGGGCTGTATGGCTATTGAGTTGGATTCTGGAAATATACAATTATACGCAGAGTTGTTTTCGATACTCAACATTGGGTTGGTAGTCACCTCTATTATTAGCATCAAGCAATACTTCTTTCCGGGCGATGACAATAGGATGCCATTTCATGTTTTCAATCTAATATTCGGGGTATTGTTTTACAGCATCAGCCTACCCTACCTAATCGTAAATAAACAATATTATGAGGGTTATCAAGAGTTGATACCTCTAGATATTATAGGCAAATTTTTCTTTAGCATTACGCTGAGCTCTATTAGTCAATGGATAGTATTGCTGTCGTTTTTAATCAATACACTTTATATTAAAAAGTACAACAAAGACTATTACGAATCAGGTATGGGATTAGCGGTACATAAAGCACCAGAACCTACTGAAATAATGGTTGCTGAGGAGAACACAGCACCCATTGAACCTACAGAGGTTACAGCTATAAATGAAGATGAGCCGTATTTAAGCCAAGAAGAACCAACGAAAATAGAAGTGGAAGACAATACCGATTCTTCTTCCACCGAATAAAATACAGATAAAAAGTAAGTTTGAAACACACATCGATTCGATCTGAATCGATTTGTTTTGCTCTTGGAAAAGTAGTTTTCACACCTGAATCAAATAGTACTACACTAATATGGCCTGCGAATCAACACCCAGCAATAGCCGTAAATGTGTATTTCCCACCTCGATACTTTAACCTAAAGTAGACAATAAATCAGCCTAAAAGCAACCGTATATAGCAGCCGTGCACGATATAACTAATAAACGGTACGGCTGCCCAAATGAGGCAGCCGTACCGTTTATTTTGAGATTATTGTGGCGGAAACTAATGGTTTACTTAACCAAAAGCACCTTACCAATGTATGCATTTCCTTCAGTAGCTATGCGGTAGATGTACATACCAGAAGGTATATCAGCACCGTTGATAGTAGCAGTGTACTCTTCACCAGCATTCACATGATCGTTGAAAATGGTAGCTACTTTAGCACCAGTAGCAGCACTGAACACATCTATAATAGCCGTTCCACTTACAGGCAAGTTGAACCTGATGATAGAAGTAGTCACAAACGGATTAGGATGTGCTCCGTGTATTACCTCAGAAACTACATCACTAGCCACAGTACCACGTGCACCTATATATGAGATGTGTACATGAGCTGTAGCAGTATCACCATTAGAATCAGTAACTAGTACTGAATAATCACCTATTGCTAAGCCAGTGAGGTTTTGGGTAGTAGCACCATTAGACCACAGATATGTGTAAGGCGCCACACCGCCTACTACAGTGAGCAATGCACAACCATCATGAGCAGATGGTGAAGTAGCAAGTGAACCGTAAATGGTTGCAAACATTACCTGAACATTGATGACTTTGGTAGCAGCAACCGTTCCGCAACCATTAGTAATAGAGTAGCTAATGGTTACTGTACCTGGAGCTACACCTGTTACAACTCCTGTACTGCCTACAGTAGCAATAGCAGTATTGCTGCTAGACCACGCGCCGCCAGATGTAGGATTGGCAAGTGTGATAGAAGAACCAGTGCACACGTTAGACAAACCAGTAGTGCCAGCTACTACAGGTATTGGATTAACCGTTATAACCTTTGTAACATTGGTATATCCGCAACCATTGTGAGTAGTGTAAGAAACAATAGCTGTACCAGCACCTACACCGGTAACGATACCTGCACTGCTTACAGAGGCGATAGTAATGTTTGGAGTGTACCAAGTACCACCTGCAGTGACATTGTTTAGAGTGATAGACGAAGCTACACAAACATCAGAAGCACCAGTGATAGGTGTAGCAGCTGGTGGAGCACCTACTGGTACCAGAGCAGTAGCTGTAGCAGTACCGCACATGTTAGTAACCGAGTATGAAATAACCGGCATACCGCTAGCAATACCTGTGATAACACCTGTCGCACTAACTGTAGCTAAAGCTGGGTTGCTACTGCTCCATACACCACCTGAGGTAGCATTTGCAGCAGTGATAGTCCAACCAGGACAAATACTCATAGTAGCTAAAATTGGTGTAACTACAGGCAATGGATTAACTGTAACTACGCGAGTAGCGTAAGAGGTACCACAAGTATGACTAACTGCATAAGTAACAGTAGCTGTACCGGTAGTAATGCCCGTCACTATACCAGACGTGCTACCAATAGTAAGTACTGTAGGATAGCTACTAGAAGACCATACACCACCCGTTAAAGAATTGGTAAGAGTAATGGTACTACCAACACAAGCGGTAGCAGGACCAGCTATTGCAGGCATTGTTAAAGTAGCAGGAGCAACAGTGAATGTTCTGGTAGAATATACCACGCCACAAGATGTATTGTGTACATAACTCAAGGTTACAACACCTTCAGCAACACCTGTTACCACACCTGTTTCGATATCTATAGTAGCTATTGAAGTATTGCTGCTGTACCATGCACCACCTGGAGTAGCATTAGTAAGTGTAACAGAAGCACCAGCACATATTCCCGAAGCACCAGCTATTGGGCTAGTTACAGGCAGAATTTCAACCGTTACATCCCTTAAACCGTAAGCAGTACCACAAGAATTTGTAACCGCATAACTAATAGTAGCCAAACCAGGAGTAACACCATAAACTATACCACCTGAAGTAACGGTAGCTATTGCTGTGTTACCACTGCTCCACACACCACCTGGCACTGTACCAGTGTAGATAAGGGTAGAACCCATACATACTTTAGCTGCACCGATCACAGTACCTGCAAAAGGAAGCGCATTATACGTAACAGTAGTAGTTGCCACATCAGTACCACAAGCGTTAGTGACAGTATAAGAAATCAGAGCAGTACCATAACCTACACCTATCACATAACCACCAGAATTAATAGTGGCTATTGAAGTGTCAGCGCTGCTCCAAACACCACCAGGTACTGAAGCAAACAAGTGAGTAACACCGCTACCGCATATAGCAGTAGCTCCTGTGATAACACCAGCAACTGGAGGTACACTTACTGTAACATTTATAGTGGTAACAGCAGTAGCAATACCATCTGAAACCTGAACCACAAATACATCAGCACCCGTATATCCAACAGCAGGAGAATAACTAAGACCAGTAGGATTGATTTGGCTGCCTGTAGATGACGCAGAATAACCAGCAACAAGTGTTCCGTGAGCAGGAGCTGTAACAACAGTCCAAGTTAACGGCTGCATTGTATCGTAGTCAATTACAGACAAACGTGCATTCATTTCAATAGACTCAGCACCTGTGCACACATCAACATTCTGTACGTTGCCATTTACAAAGTATGGCTTGCGATTGTACTCACCGAGTATACGTATAGCATAGTTGGCATTGTCAGCGATAAAGATATTACCGTTGCAATTGCGAGATAAGCCCATAGGCTGGCTAAGCTGAGCCAACAATGCTGGCCCGCCATCACCGCTATAACCAGGAGTATGATTACCAGCTACTGTGCTTATAACACCCGCAGCATTGACTTTACGCACCAAATAATTATTCTGCTCAGTGAAGTAAACATTACCAGAGTTATCTGTAGTTACACCCACTGGACGATTCAGTTGAGCCGCAGTTGCTGGTCCACCGTCGCCAGAGTAACCTGTAACACCATTACCAGCAATAGTAGTAATGATACCAGCAGCATCAACTTTACGAACTACCTGATTGTTATAATCAGTGATGTAAATATTACCAGTACCGTCAGCATGTACGCCTTTAGGAGCAGACAATCTTGCAGCAGTAGCAGCAGCGCCATCTCCAGTGTAACCAGGTATACCAGTACCAGCAACTGTAGTAATAACACCAGATGGAGATACTTTACGTATTACAGAGTTACCATCATCGGCAATATAAAGGTTACCAGCACCATCAACTGTAAGACCGGCAGGATACTGTAGACTTGCTGCAGTAGCTGCTCCACCGTCGCCAGAGTAACCATAAGCTCCGTTACCTGCTACACGAGTGATAACACCAGAAGTACTAACTCTACGAACAGCATGGTTGTTGAAATCGGAGAAATACAGGTTACCAGCAGCATCGAGAGCTACACCATAAGGATGAGACATAGTAGCAGCAGTAGCTGGACCACCATCGCCGCTATATCCGATCACACCATTTCCAGCTATAGTTGTTATAACACCTGTAGGACTCACCTTACGAACTACTGCATTTTCGAAATCACCTATGTATGCATTGCCATCACAATCAGTAGCAATGTTGTAAGGGTGAGTCATGTTAGCCAAAGTAGCCGCACCATTATTGCCTGTATAACCTGAAATACCTGTACCTGCGAATGTGTAGATATTTACAGATTCATTGACAGTAATACTAAACGGCTGAGGTAGGCTAGCGCAATAACCATTAGAAACTATAATACTTCCAGCAAATGAACCTTCAACAGCGGTAAGAGGAACAGCTATTGTAAGCGGAGAAGAAGTAAGAGTAGCACCCGTGATATTAGTAAATCCTACAGCATCAGCTGCTGTGCTCCATACTATACTATACGTAACTGGAGTACCGGTAGTAGAGAAATGCATTGTAGCATCACCATGACCAGCAATTACTGGAGCTATCACTGAAGGAGTGATCACTGGTATTGCGTTAACTGTTACGGTATATGTAGCAACATCAGTGCCACATGCATTGGAAACTGTGTAAGACAGGGTAGCAACACCAGGAGCGATACCAGTAACCTGACCTGAGTTACAAGGACAAGTTACTGCGATAAATGGACTACCATCGCTCCATATACCACCTGGTATAGTTGAAGTGAGTGGGATAATAGAACCCACACAAAGGTTGGTAGAACCAGATATAACGCCTGCATCAGGAGTTGGCGATACAGTAACTATCGAAGTGGCGATAGCTGACCCGCAAACACCACCCACAGTGTAAGTGATTTTTGCAGTGCCTGAAGATACTGCAACGACTGCTCCAGAAGTGCCAACTGTAGCAACTGCAGCGTTAGAAGTAGACCATGTACCACCTGATGTAGAACTGTAAAGTGACAATGTACCACCAGAGCAAATGGCACCAGTATTGCCACTTATCGGAGCAACGGTAGTAAGTGGAGCAACAGTAACTACAGCTGTACGCATACATCCTGCAGGTGTTACAAAACTGATTGTAGTAGTTCCTTCGCTAATAGCTGTCAACAAACCAGTTGTTGAAGAAATTGTAGCTACAGCAGTATTTGTGCTGCTCCAATTACCAGTAGTGCCAGCAGTAAGTCCGCTAACTGAACCAACGCATAATGCAGTTGAACCAGATATCTCTGTAGGCATAGGAGCCACAGTAACCACAGTAGTTGCAGAACATCCTGTTCCAACAGTATAAGTTATAGTTGCTACACCCTCACCGATACCTGTAACGACGCCAGAAGAGCAAGTTGCACATATAGAAACTACCGAAGAACCACCAGCAGACCATACACCACCATGAGTTGTAGAATGGAGTGTTGTTGTTTGTCCCATGCAAATTACAGTGGCTCCTGTAATAGGTGCAGGAGTGGCAATTACCGAAACTGTACGTACAGCATAACAACCACCACCTATGGTATATGTAACAACTGTGCTACCAACAGCTACACCAGTTACCGCACCTGTCGTTGGGTTTACTGTAGCTATTGCAGTATTGGCACTAGACCATACACCACCAGAAGTTGTGTTCGCAAATGTTATGGACGAACCAGCACATACCACTGACGGACCGGTGATAGGTGTAGATAACACTGTAATGTTTATAATTTTTGTTTTATGACAACCTGAAACTAATGTGTAGGTTATGACTGCACTACCTGTAGTTACGCCAGTTACAACACCAGTAGTAGCATCAACTGAAGCAATGGCAGTGTTACTACTGCTCCACGTACCACCTGAAACTGGATATGTATAAGTTACCGGAGTTCCCACACAAGCTGAGGCATCACCTGATATTGCAGCAGTATTGTCTAGTATTGTAATAGTACTCACGCTGTTACATCCACCAGGAAGCGAGTAAGTAATATTTGCAGTTCCTGCACTCACACCAGTAACTACACCCGTAGTATTTACAGTAGCTTTCAATGTATTACTGCTGCTCCATGTACCACCGCTTGTTGGGTTTGCCAACGCAGAGGTCTGAGCAATACAAATTGTTGTATTCCCAGTATTAGGTGCAGCTGCAGTGTTAACAGTTACCACTCTTGTACTTGCACAACCTGCTGTATTAGTGAAACTTATCACAGCAGTACCCGCACTAATAGCTGAAACAAATCCACCAAATGCAACTGTTGCGACCGATGGATTACTACTGCTCCAGATACATCCAGCAGAACTTGAAGTGAAGGAAGTTGTACCTGCAACACATAGATTACTTGTACCACCTAGTATAGCAGAAGGTTGTGGACTCACGGTTACTACTGTGGTTCTTTTACATCCTGATGGAGCAGTATAAGTGATAACAGCTAAAGAAATACCGGTAGCTGATGCTAGGTTAGCTGTAGCTACCCCTGTAGTTGCATCTACACTAACCACAGTTGAATTACTACTTATCCAAGTTCCACCTGTCGGTGTAGTGCTTAGAGTTGTAGATGTACCATAACATATTGCAGAAGGATTTGCAATAACAGCTGGAAGAGCAATTACTGTAACTACCCTAGTTGCATGACAACCAGTAGCATTTATGCGATATGATATTGTAGTTGTTCCACCACTGATACCGGCTACAACACCAGAAGAGTTAACAGTTGCTATTGAAGTATTAGCACTACTCCAAGTTCCACCAGTGTTGTAAAGGTTTGAAGTAGCCCCTACACACATTGTTGCTACCCCAGTTATTGCTGCAGGCGAAGCCGTTACTGTGACAATAGCTGTTTGGAAGCAACCAGCACTGATTGTATAAGTAATTGTAGCAGTACCAGTAGATACTCCAGATACCACACCTGAAGATAGATTTACACTTGCAACAGACGCGTTACTACTAATCCAAGAACCACCAGAAGTAGGATATGTCAAGTTAGAAGTTGTACCAACGCATACTGTTTTGAGACCAGATATTATTGCTGCGTTGCTATTTACTGTCACTTGTGTTACAGTATAACAACTGGTTCCTATACGGTAAGAAATATTAACTGTTCCAGCACTTACACCTGTAACAACACCTGTAAGTGTGTTTACAGTAGCCCTTAAAGAGTTACTTGTGCTCCAAGTACCACCTGGAGTTGCATTAGACAATGTTGTTGTTTGACCAGTACATACTATGTCTGTACCTGTACTTGGAGCCATTACTCCATTTACTGTAACTACAGTTGTAGCTGCGCATCCGCTAGCGTTAGTGAAGCTGATAGTAGTGGTACCAGTACTGTTTGCTGTAACAACGCCTGTTGAAGAGATGCTAGCGACTGCTGCATTAGTACTGCTCCATCCACAAGCTGTAGAACCAGAAGACATTATCGTAGTGCCGCCAATACATAAAGTAGTACTTCCGCCATAAATAGGTGCAGGAACTGGGTTAACAGTAACTACAGTAGACCTGCTACAACCTGTTGGCAACGTATATGTAATAACTGCTACTGATATTCCAGTATAATTGTTTATCACTCCAGTAACTACACCACTTGTTGGATTTACAGCTACTACCAATGAGTTGCTGCTAGACCATGTGCCACCTGCTGGTGTCGAAGTTAATGTCGCAGTATGATCAGGACAGATAGCGGAAATGCTAGCTACCTCTGAAGGTCTTGGATTTACTGTAACCACACGAGTAACAAAACAATTAGTTGAAGTCAAACGGAAAGTAATTGTCGCAGTACCAAGTGATAGACCATTAATTGTGCCATAACCACTGATTGAAGCGACTGCTGTATTACTACTTGTCCACACACCACCAGGGCAGTTAGTTAACAATACTGACTGGCCAAGACAAATATTGCCAGAACCAGATATTGGATCAAGTGTTGGTTTAACTGTAAAAGTTGCAGTTTTAGAGCATCCTTCACCCAATGTATAGGTAACAGTGGTTGTTCCTGGCATTATACCAGTAACTACACCAGTTGCCGAGTTTATTGTTGCTATTGAAGGATTAGCAATAGTCCATACACCACCAGATATTGAGTTTGAAAGCGTTACAGTTTCCCCTACACAAGCATTTAACGTACCAACAAAATTAGGTACGGTACTGTTCACTGTCACTGGTACAATAGCTCTACATCCAGTTAAAGCCGTATAAGTAATGTTAACTGAACCTGCACTTATACCAGATACTACTCCGCTTGTTGCATTTACCGTTGCTTTTGCTACATTGCTGCTACTCCAGGTACCTCCTGTTGGTGTTCCATAAAGGGTAGTAGCATTTCCGACGCATACCAATGCTGTACCAGTTGCGGTTACTATGGTAGACTCCGATTGAGTTATAACGAAAGATTGAGAAGCTGAGCAACCATTTGCATCTGTAACTGTTACTGAGTAATTGCCTGCAACTACCCCTGTAAGATTAGCAGTCGTAGCTCCGTTACTCCAAGAGTATGAATATGGAGTTGTACCACCAGTCGTAGTTGTGGAAACTGCACCTGTACTAGCACCATAACAAGCAACATCAGTAGGAGTACCAGCGAATGTCAGCGTTGCTGGCTGAGTAATGGTTTTGCTCGCAGTTGCCGTACAACCGTTTGCGTCGGTAACTGTTACACTGTATGTACCAGCAGCTAAGCCACTCAGGTCTTGAGTAGATGCACCGTTGCTCCAATTGTAAGTATATGCTGTTGTACCACCTGTAACTGTAAGGTCTATTGTTCCGTTAGCTCCACCGTTACAGTTAACGTTTGTTGATGTTGCTGATGCAGCTAGTGTTGCTGGTTCTGTTACAGTTACTGATTTAGTAAGGGTATAACCGTTAGCATCTGTAATCAATACGCTGTAGGTTCCTGCCACCAGACCGCTTAGGTCTTGAGTAGTTGCAGCATTGCTCCAGCTATATGTGTATGGTGTTGTACCGCCACTTACTGTAAGGTCTGCTGTACCATTCGAACCACCGTTACAACTTACGTTTGTATTGGTTACAGTTGCAACGAATACTGAAGGTTGAGTGATTGTTATCGTTTGTGTTGTAGCACAACCGTTAGCATCAGTGATCAATACGCTGTAGGTACCAGCTACCAGGCCAGTTACGTTCTGTGTAGTAGCAGCGTTGCTCCAGCTATATGTATATGGTGTTGTACCACCAGCTACGCTCAATGAACCAGTACCATTAGCACATCCAAAGCACAATGCGTTGGTAGATGTTGATGATGCAGTCAGTGTTGCTGGCTCGGTGATAGTTCTGCTCGCAGTTGCTGTACAACCGTTAGCGTCTGTAACTGTTACACTGTATGTACCAGCAGTTAAGCCGCTCAGGTCTTGAGTAGATGCGCCGTTGCTCCAGTTGTAGGTGTAAGCAGTTGTACCACCTGTAACCGTAAGGTCTATTGTTCCGTTAGCACCACCGTTACAGTTAACGTTTGTTGATGTAGCTGATGCAGCTAATGTTGCAGGTTCTGTTACAGTTACTGATTTAGTAAGGGTATAACCATTAGCATCAGTAATTAATACACTGTAAGTTCCAGCTACCAAACCGCTTAGGTCTTGTGTAGTTGCAGCATTGCTCCAGCTATAAGTGTATGGTGTAGTACCACCACTTACTGTAAGGTCTGCTGTACCGTTTGATCCGCCGTTACAGCTTACGTTAGTGTTAGTTACTGTTGCAGTGAACTCAGATGGTTCAGTGATTGTTATTGTTTGTGTTGTAGTACAACCGTTTGCATCAGTAATCAATAGGCTGTAAGTACCTGCTACCAGGCCAGTTACGTTCTGTGTAGTAGCTCCATTGCTCCAGTTGTAAGTGTAAGGAGTTGTACCACCTGCTACGCTCAGTGTACCTGTACCATTTGCACAACCAAAACACAAGGCGTTAGTTGAAGAAACTGATGAAGTCAATGTTGCTGGCTGTGTGATGGTTTTGCTCGCAGTTGCAGTACAGCCGTTTGCGTCAGTTACTATTACACTGTATGTGCCAGCAGTTAAGCCACTCAGGTCTTGAGTAGATGCGCCGTTGCTCCAGTTGTAGGTGTAGGCTGTTGTACCACCTGTTACCGAAAGGTCTATTGTACCGTTAGCACCACCGTTACAGTTAACGTTTGTTGATGTTGCTGATGCAGCTAATGTTGCTGGTTCTGTTACAGTTACTGATCTTGTCAATGTGTAACCATTAGCATCTGTAATCAATACGCTGTAAGTACCTGCTACCAGACCGCTCAGGTCTTGGGTAGTGGCAGCATTGCTCCAGCTATATGTATATGGTGTAGTACCACCGCTCACTGTAAGGTCTGCTGTACCGTTAGAACCACCGTTACAGCTTACGTTAGTGTTAGTTACTGTTGCAGTGAACTCAGATGGTTCAGTGATTGTTATTGTTTGTGTTGTAGTGCAACCATTAGCGTCAGTTACTAATACGCTGTATGTACCAGCTACCAAGCCCGTTACGTTCTGTGTAGTAGCACCGTTGCTCCAGTTGTAAGTATATGGAGTTGTACCACCTGCTACACTCAGTGTACCTGTACCATTAGCACATCCAAAGCACAATGCGTTGGTAGATGTTGATGATGCAGTTAGTGTTGCTGGCTCGGTGATAGTTTTGCTCGCAGTTGCAGTACAACCGTTTGCGTCAGTTACTATTACACTATAAGTACCTGCTGCTAAGCCGCTAAGGTCTTGTGTAGATGCACCGTTGCTCCAGTTGTAAGTATAAGCTGTAGTACCACCAGTAACTGTAAGGTCGATAGTTCCATTAGAACCACCGTTACAGTTTACATTGGTTGATGTTGCTGATGCAGCCAATGTTGCTGGTTCAGTTACTGTTACTGATTTAGTTAATGTGTAACCATTAGCATCTGTAATCAATACGCTGTAAGTACCAGCTACCAGACCGCTTAGGTCTTGAGTAGTTGCAGCATTGCTCCAGCTATATGTGTATGGTGTTGTACCGCCACTTACTGTAAGGTCTGCTGTACCGTTAGAACCACCGTTACAGCTTACGTTAGTGTTGGTTACTGTAGCTGCGAATACTGAAGGTTGAGTGATTGTTATTGTTTGTGTTGTAGTACAACCGTTAGCATCAGTGATCAATACGCTGTATGTACCAGCTACCAGACCAGTTACGTTCTGGGTAGTAGCACCGTTGCTCCAGCTATATGTATATGGTGTAGTACCACCAGCTATGCTCAATGAACCAGTACCATTAGCACAACCGAAGCATAATGCGTTTGTTGAAGTCGCTGATGAAGTCAGCGTTGCTGGCTGAGTGATGGTTTTGCTCGCAGTTGCAGTACAACCGTTAGCGTCTGTTACTGTTACACTGTAAGTACCAGCAGCTAAGCCGCTCAGGTCTTGAGTAGATGCGCCGTTGCTCCAGTTGTAAGTGTAGGCTGTTGTACCACCAGTAACTGTAAGGTCTATTGTTCCGTTAGCACCACCGTTACAGTTAACGTTTGTTGATGTTGCAGATGCAGCTAATGTTGCTGGCTGTGTTACAGTTACTGATCTTGTCAATGTGTAACCATTAGCGTCTGTAATCAATACGCTGTAAGTACCAGCTACCAGACCGCTCAGGTCTTGGGTAGTTGCAGCATTGCTCCAGCTATAAGCGTATGGTGTTGTACCACCACTTACAGTAAGGTCTGCTGTACCGTTAGAACCACCATTACAGTTAACGTTAGTGTTTGTTACTGTGGCAATGAACTCAGATGGTTCAGTGATTGTTATTGTTTGTGTTGTAGTACAACCGTTTGCATCAGTAATCAATACGCTGTAAGTACCTGCTACCAGGCCATTTACGTTCTGTGTAGTAGCTCCATTGCTCCAGTTGTAAGTGTAAGGAGTTGTACCACCTGCTACGCTCAATGAACCAGTACCATTTGCACAACCAAAACACAATGCGTTCGTTGAAGTAGCTGATGAAGTCAGCGTTGCTGGCTGTGTGATTGTTTTAGATTCAGTTGCAGTACAGCCGTTTGCGTCAGTTACTGTTACACTGTATGTGCCAGCAGCTAAGCCACTCAGATCTTGAGTAGATGCGCCGTTGCTCCAGTTGTAAGTATAAGCTGTAGTACCACCAGTAACTGTAAGGTCGATAGTTCCATTAGAACCACCGTTACAGTTAACGTTAGTAGATGTTGCAGATGCAGCTAGGATAGCTGGTTGTGTAACAGTTACTGATCTTGTCAATGTGTAACCGTTAGCATCTGTAATCAATACGCTGTAAGTACCTGCTACCAGACCGCTTAGGTCTTGTGTAGTGGCAGCATTGCTCCAGCCATAAGTGTATGGTGTAGTACCACCACTTACTGTAAGGTCTGCTGTACCATTCGAACCACCGTTACAGTTAACGTTGGTGTTAGTTACCGTTGCAGTGAACTCAGATGGTTCAGTGATTGTTATACTTTGTGTTGTAGTGCAACCGTTAGCATCAGTGATCAATACGCTGTAGGTGCCAGCTACCAGACCAGTTACATTCTGTGTAGTAGCAGCATTGCTCCAGCTATAAGTGTATGGTGTTGTACCACCTGCTATATTCAATGAACCAGTACCATTAGCACAACCGAAGCACAATGCGTTAGTTGAACTTGAACTTGCTGTCAATGTTGCTGGCTGTGTGATTGTTCTGCTTGCAGTTGCAGTACAACCGTTTGCATCTGTTACTGTTACACTGTATGTGCCAGCAGTTAAGCCACTCAGGTCTTGAGTAGATGCGCCGTTGCTCCAGTTGTAAGTGTAGGCTGTTGTACCACCTGTAACCGTAAGGTCTATTGTTCCGTTAGCACCACCGTTACAGTTAACGTTTGTTGATGTAGCTGATGCAGCTAATGTTGCAGGTTCT
>JAIXSZ010000070.1 GCA_027484425.1 Sphingobacteriales bacterium | reverse complement strand
GGTGGCTACAATAGGTAGCACAGGTATTGTAGCTGGTATATCGGCGGGCACTTCTGTTGTTAGTTACACTATTTCCGGCACTAGTGTCACTGCTATCGTTACTGTCAATCCACTACCCAATGCTGGAACAATTACTGGTTCTTCCACAGTTTGTACTGGCACTACACTTATATTGTTTAACAGCACTACTGGTGGCTCATGGAGCAGCAGCAGCGATGGTGCTACGGTAGGCAGTACTGGTGTGGTTACAGGTATAGCAGCAGGTTCTGCTACTATCAGTTATGCTGTTACTAACGAGTGCGGTACATCTGTAGCTACTAAAGACATCAATATTTTGTCTACACCAGATGCAGGTACTATTACTGGTACAGCTTCTTTGTGTGTAGAAGCGACTACTACTCTATCTAACACTACTACAGGTGGCACATGGAGTAGCGGCTATCCAGCCGTCGCTACAGTAGACGCTTCGGGTTTGGTAACTGGGGTAGGTGCAGGTTCAGCTTCCATAAGCTACCGAATGACCAACTTCTGTGGTACTGCTTATGCGACCAGAATAGTTACAATAAATCCATTACCTAATGCAGGCACTATAGCAGGTGCCAATGAAGTCTGTGTCGGGGCTACTACTACCATGCCTTTTATATCAGTAACAGGAGTTTGGAGCAGTTCAGACCCATCTATTGCAACCATCAATGCATCGAGAGTAGTAACCGGCATTGCAGCAGGAGTGGTTACTATCAGTCATACAGTTACCAACAGTTGCGGCACTGCTACAGCCACTAAGGTTATGACAGTTAATCCGTTGCCAGTTGCTGGCAGTTTATCAGGTGCATCAGTAATATGTGCAGGCACTTCCGCTACTATCACCCCATCTGTAACAGGTGGTACATGGAGCAGCAGCAATCCTACTGTGGCTTCTGTGAGCGCATCAGGAGAGGTTACATGTTTGACTGCTGGTGTTACTACCATCAGTTACCGTGTCACCAACAGTTGCGGTATAGCTTCTGCCACACATACACTTACTGTTAGTCCTGCAGTAGCTGTAAGTGCTATTGGTGGTTCTTCATTTGTTTGTGTAGGTAGCACTATCACCCTTACCAATACTACATCTGGTGGCACCTGGAGTAGCGCTAGTACTGCTACTGCTACTATCGGTAGCTCTGGTATTGTTACTGGTGTTGCTGAAGGTTCTACTACCATCAGCTATGTGGTTACTAACAGTTGTGGTACAGCTATAGCAACTAAAGCGATAACTGTTAATCCGCTTCCAATATCAGGAACTATTAGTGGTCCCTCAAGTATGTGTGTTGGTACTAACATTACGTTGACCAGTACGGGTACAGGTGGTAGCTGGATAAGTGGCGCTACATCAGTTGCCACGATCAGTAGCGTGGGCGAAGTAACTGGTATAGCAGCAGGAGCAGTGATAATGACCTATAGTGTAGTCAACGGCTGTGGTGTAGCTAATGCAACTTATTCTTTGACAGTTACCGCCCTGCCAGCAGTGGCTGCTATTTCTGGGTCATCATTGGTTTGTGCAGGTAGCAATACCACATTGTTTAACAGTACATCTGGTGGCACATGGAGCAGCACTGCAAATAGTGTTGCCGCAATAAGTAGCACTGGTGTTGTTTCAGGGGTGGCAGCAGGCACCGCTACTATCAGTTATGTTATAACTGGTGGTTGTGGCAGCATAGCTGCTACCAGAGTGGTTACAGTATTGCCGCTTCCAGTGGCAGGTACTGTATCAGGCACTAACAGTCTGTGTGTAGGAGCTACATCCGTGTTTTCCAGCACAGAAAGTGGAGGTACATGGAGTAGTAATTATCCCGCAGGTGCTTCAGTTAATTCAAGTACTGGTCTGGTAACAGGAGTAGCTGTAGGGTCTTTTATCATAAGCTACACAATGACTAATAGTTGTGGGACAATGCACGCCACACGCACCATTACGGTAAGTCCTGTACCCAATGCAGGTACCATAGGCGGAGCCAATCAAGTATGTGTGGGTGCTACTACTACTATACCATTTATTACGGCATCGGGCGTATGGAACAGTTCTAATCCATCTGTTGCAACTATTAACTCTTCTAGAGTTGTGACAGGTATTGCTTTAGGTACAGTTACTATTAGCCATACTGTTACCACTGGATGTGGTACTGATGTGGCTACAAAAATCATGACCGTTAATCCATTGCCAGTAGCAGGTTCATTATCAGGCTCATCGGTGATTTGTGTGGGCAACACAGCAACCATAACGCCATCGGTGTCAGGTGGCACATGGAGTAGCAATAATGCCACCAAGGCATCAGTAAATGCTTCAGGCGTGGTCACAGGACTTGCTTCAGGAAATGCAATTATCAGCTATCGAGTTACTAATAGTTGTGGTATAGCCACCGCAACCCATGCCGTTACGGTTAATCCAGCAGTTACTGTTGCAGCCATAGGTGGTTCATCGTCATTGTGTGCAGGCAGTACCATTACTCTTACCAACACCACTACTGGCGGCACTTGGAGCAGCACAAATACCAGCGTAGCTACGACAGGTACAACAGGTATAGTAACAGGTGTGGCACAGGGAAACACCACTATCAGTTATGTCGTGAGTAACAGCTGCGGAACGACCGTTGCTACAAGAACAATAACAGTTAATCCATTACCCACAGCAGGCACCATCAGTGGACCAACTGCAATGTGCATAAGTACCACTAATACACTCAGCACAACAGGCACAGGTGGATCATGGATCAGTGGGTCAGTTGGGGTAGCCACTATCAACAGTAGTGGACTAGTATCAGCAGTTGCGGCTGGTGTAGCACCGATAACCTATAGAGTAATAAATGGTTGCGGAACAGCTAATGCTATTCACTTTGTTACTATTTCAGCACTGCCAGCAATAGGAGCTTCGATATCAGGGTCGCCACTAGCCTGTGTAGGCGGCACTAGCGAATACAGTAACCCAACAGGTGGGGGTGGAGGCGTGTGGAGTAGCAACAACACAACTGTAGCCACCATTTCAAGCAGCACAGGTATATTGACTGGAGTATCAGCAGGGGTGGTAACTATCAGCTACGTAAAAACCAATGGTTGTGGTTCATCAATTGCTACCTTAGTTGTAACAGTATTGCCACTACCAGTTGCAGGTACTATTTCAGGTACCTCTCCTATATGCAGCAGTACCACCTCAGTATTCAGCAGCACAGAGCCTGGAGGTACATGGAGTAGCAATTATCCAGCAGGTGCTACTGTATCTACTGCAGGAGTAGTAACCGGTGTAGCAAATGGCAACTTTATTATCAGCTACAGAATGACCAACTCATGCGGAACTGCGTATGCATCGTTTCCAATAACAGTAATTTCTGTCCCAGCTCTGAGTGCCATTTC
>JAIXSZ010000086.1 GCA_027484425.1 Sphingobacteriales bacterium | reverse complement strand
TCAGACAGTAACGGTAAATCCAGTACCTTCAGCTATAGTAGCGCCTCCAGCCTTGTGTCCTGGCCAAACAGCAACTTTAACCAGCTCACCTGCTGGTGGTACATGGACCAGTAATTTCCCTACCAAAGCATCAGTAGATCCAGTTACAGGTGTAGTGACGGCAGTAATCTTCAACTATACCGCCATATCCGTTGTAAACATTACTTATACATTACCTACTGGTTGTGGTGGTTTTGCAACCGTTACCGTTAACCCCTTACCATCGCCTATAGGCGGTAACAGGAATATATGTGTAGCCGGTTCTACTACCCTTACCAATAGCACTACTGGTGGTACTTGGAGCAGCGCTAACCCAGCGTTAGCTACAGCAGCAGCAGGTGGTGTAGTGACGGGCGTATCAGCAGGTTTGGCCACTATTAGCTACACCAATGCACTTGGCTGTGCTAACACTGAAGTAGTAACGGTCAACGCTATGCCAGGAGCCAATACAGGACTGGCAAGTTTATGCTTACCCAGTGGCACCACACTTAGCAATGCAGCTGGTGCAGGTACATGGACCAGTAGCAACACTACCATCGCCACAGTTAACTTCTCTAGCGGTGCAGTAACTGGAATTAATTCAGGTACTGCTAACATTACCTACAGCAAGGCAGCAGGATGCACAAGCGTTACAGTGGTAACAGTAAATGCTGGTTTACCTGCCATTACAGGCACCGCTGTAGTATGTGTAGGGCTAAATACTACTCTCACAAACACCACAAGTGGAGGCACCTGGTCTAGCAGCGACCCTTCCATAGCCACCATAAGCTCTACAGGTGTGGTTACTGGCGTTAGTTTGGGTAACAGTACGATCACCTATTCTAATGGAGCATGTAACACCACTAGAGAGGTGACGGTCAATTGTTTCGCTCGTCCAGGCAATACAGATGTACAAGATGTAGCACAAACCAGCTTTAGCCTCTTCCCTAATCCTACTACCGGAAACCTCACCCTCGCTACAAGCGTTTCAGGTAAGGCTACTATCTATACTGTAGATGGAAAAGAAGTACAAAGCTATGACGTAGCAGTAGGTAACAACAACCTAAATCTACCCTACAATCTCGCTACTGGTGTTTACATGTGCCGCTTTACTGGCACCGATGGCAGCTCACAATTAGCAAGGTTAGTATTGAATCACTAATAGTTTCTTACACTTACCAACAATAGAAAACCCCGGATAACCGGGGTTTTCTGTTTACTAGAATATCAAAGTTCACAAAAAAAGTCACAGAGTATTACCTCTTACTACTTAGCCATCTTAGTGTCAGTTTGCGTAAACGTTATTGGGCCGAACAACAGCAAGTGGTTATTACTCAACTACTATCGTTAGGTTCACTACAGCTAGTGGAGATAACGCATTTGCACTAGGAAATTACGTATCTGCCAATAGTCATAAAGGTGCTTTTGCCTTCGGTGATCACTCTACCTTAAGTACTCCCACCATCAATGATGCCGATAATCAAATGATGATGCGTTTTGCAGGTGGTTACAAACTATATGGCGACGCATCTGCCGCAGTAGGTGCTCAACTGGCACCCGGTGGCAGTAGCTGGAGTACCATAAGCGATGTGCGCAAAAAAGAAAACTTTACGCCGGTAAATGGCGAAGATTTCCTGAATAAAATATCGGGCTTTAAACTCACCTCTTGGAACTATAAAGGTCAAGACCCAAAACTGTTCCGCCATTATGGTCCTATGGCACAGGATTTTTATGCAGCCTTTGGCAAAGACAATTACGGTACAGTGGGCAATGATACCACCATCAGCCAAGCAGATATGGAAGGCGTAAGTTTTGTAGCTATTCAGGCATTGGTAAAACGCATCGAGGAACTATTGAATAAAAATGAAAAAATGCAGCAAGAAATTGATGCGCTAAAAGCATAAAACAAAACAGTGACTAACCAAAATAATGTACTGAAAGCCGAGTTAGCCGACCAAAATAAAACATTGATAACACGTATGGAAATGATAGAAGCTGAAATACAAAGGGGCAAAATAGGATCAAAATAAGAGATTTAATTACATATCAAAAAGTCGGTAATGTATTTCAGAAACCCAAACAAGGCTTTCATATATCCAAACAGGCCTTTTAGAAAAGTACAGAAATACAAAATTGCACTACTGCTACATTTGATTTTTACTAAATATTAAAACTGCGCTTCGCCCACATTATTAAAAACCAAACAAAAAACAGTATGAAAATCTCAAAATTTGCCTTCTTTATTCTGGCATCATTTATCGCTAACACAGCCGCTGCACAGTCTGCCGGTGTAGGTATCAATAGCTCAGGCGCAACTGCGCACAGCTCTGCTATGCTCGATGTCGCATCTACAGACCGTGGCTTCCTAGCTCCCCGCATGACAAACTCTCAGCGCGATGCTATTGCCACACCTGCTACTGGCCTGCTTATATACCAGACCGATGGCACAGCAGGTTTTTATTTTTACGATGGCACAGCTTGGCAACCAGTTGGTGGCAGCAGCTCAGGCACTGGCCCATGGACAGTAGCTGGCACCGACATCTACAACAACAACACGGGCAATGTGGGCGTAGGTATTACCGCTCCTCTTGCCCGCCTGCATGCCGCCGATAATGTATTATTTTCAGCCCCCGGATATGCCACTGCTACTACACCAGGCCCAGTGCCAGTATCAGGTGCAGGACGCCGCACCATGTGGTATGCCGACAAAGCCGCCTTCCGCACGGGTGGTGTAGATGGCACACAATGGGATATCACTAATATCGGCAACTATTCTTTTGCCAGTGGTAGCAACTCAACAGCAAGTGGTGAAAACGCTACAGCTATGGGCGGAGGTGTCGCTTCTGGTATCAACTCTACTGCTATTGGATCTGACGGTTTTACTAGATCTACCGCTTCCGGAAATTACGCTACAGCATTGGGTGGTGGGCAGGCTACGAATACTAATACTATTGCATTAGGACATTCTTCGTTGGCAGACGCAAATTTAGCAACAGCATTAGGATATTATTCTTCAGCACATGGCGAAGCCTCAGTAGCTATTAATGGAGGTAATACCTCAAGTTCTACTTACGGCGCCACTGCTATTGGTTATGCTTTTGCTCAGGGGGACTATTCTACAGCAATAGGCAATAGCAACCACGGTTCTTACAACTCTGTAGCATCTGGTGACTATTCCATCGCTTTAGGTAGTGGACAAGCCAGTGGTATCAATTCTCTGGCCTTCTGTGGTGATGGTACAAACAGTTCAACTGCTAGCGGTAACTACTCCACAGCTATGGGCGGCGGTGTCGCTTCAGGTCTCAACTCC
This sequence comes from Sphingobacteriales bacterium, assembly GCA_027484425.1. GTDB lineage: Bacteria > Bacteroidota > Bacteroidia > Chitinophagales > Chitinophagaceae > Nemorincola. Next base: position 107 of record JAIXSZ010000086.1, on the reverse strand, counting down.
ACCGCAATAGGATCTGATGGATTTCATCAGTCTACAGCTTCGGGTATTTATACCACAGCTATTGGGGGGAGTCAGGCTTTAAGTCCATATGCTACTGCAATAGGTGC
>JAIXSZ010000061.1 GCA_027484425.1 Sphingobacteriales bacterium | reverse complement strand
TTAAATTTAGGCTTGGAAAAGTGCCGATTATATATAACTCATCCCAATCCGCACCATATTTTTGAATATCCTTGCCTCTCAAAATTGGACGAATAATTTCAGCAGATTTAGGCGATTTTCTTTCTATTCTTTCTTTTGTTTCTTGATTTATTATGAATGCCTCATTTAAACCTGTTTTTATTCCATAATTTATTTGTACATCCCATTTTTTCAAGGGTATACCCACTTTTTCTATTTTTTCTTTTAGTTGGGCTTCTACAGAAGATAATACTACCCATCCGTTAGTACCGGAAAGATGCCTACTTATTGTATTGTTCTGACTAACAAAATCGCTCATAAAATATATTCAATCGTTCGATTGGAATACATTTAGCTGAAAATCACTATAACATGAACTATGGATATATTCGGGTGAGTACCGACAAACAGACGACAGAAAACCAGCGCTTTGAAATCAATAAATACACACTTGAACGATTTATTGTCATTGATACTTGGATAGAAGAAACGATTAGTGCAACAAAGCGACTTGATGAAAGGAAATTTGGTAAGTTGTTGCAGGATTTACAAAAGGGTGATGTATTAATCACATCCGAATTGTCGCGATTAGGGAGGAACTTAATGCAAATAATGAGTATTCTAAATAGTTGTATGGAGAAAGGGATAACTGTTTATACTGTGAAGGAAAAATATGAACTTGGGAACAACATAAATTCTAAAGTACTAGCATTTGCATTTGGTTTGTCGGCAGAGATTGAACGCAACTTAATATCTCAGCGAACAAAAGAAGCGTTGGCAAGAAAAAAGGCGGAAGGGAAGATTTTAGGGCGGCCATTGGGGCGAAAGTCACATAAACTTAAACTGACTGATAGGGAAGATGAAATTAAGAAAATGTTGGCCAAAAAGGTTTCTTATAGTGCAATAAGCAGACTACTAGATGTTCATAGGCTGACAGTTGCAAAATTTGTAAAGGAACGAAACTTAATAAAAACATGATAAAAGAACAGTCCTAAAAATATTTGTAATATTACAGTCTTCATAATTAATAAGATGCCTAAATACCATGAATACTGGAAACCCAAGCTAAAAAAGCTAAAAGAGCTATTTGATGCTGGGCAAACCAATGCAAGTATTGATATTGCTGACATTAGGGAAGTTGGCGAACGACAGGACGAAAACTACCCTGGCTATGCCAATGTACGCTTTGGTACTGTAGCTACTAATACTAAAGCCCAGCATATCAAGGATCTGTGTGAGCTAATTACAAAGACATATATCATCAGGCCATACAGCAGTAACGAACTGAAACTGAGAATTACACCTGAGTTTCAATTAACAGCATCGTACACTACCTACACAAATGCCGACCTGGTGAAGGTATATAAGGGGTTAATCGCTAACGGCAACTCTGACGAAATATACAAATGGCACACCCTCAATAAGCAACATTGGGATCTTGATGCTACAGATTTCGACGCTATGTATAGGGCCATCCCTTTCCACAACCTAATATATCATGATGCCCGAAGGGTAATGCTGCACATTATACCATTGTATACCGAAGAGGTAAGGGCGTGCCTGAAAGCACTATTTGATGAATCGAAAGACCTTTACACGCGCATTACTACATTCCGCAGCAGCATAGAGGCGATATATCGGCGCGTTGAGCCAAAACTAGGCACCCATCATGACGAAAGGACAATAGCCACCTACCTCACTTACCGGTTCCCTGAAAAATATGCTTTTTACAAAGACGAGTTTTATACTCGCTATTGCAAAATGTTGGGCATTGCACCCGCCGCTGTAAACAAAAAGTATGTTCACTACTTAGAGTTAGTGAAAGGGTTTAAGAATGAATTTGTGGATAATGATAAGGAGCTATTAACTCTTGTAGAAAGCTTTAAAGACGACAAGTGCTTTTCTGATGAAAATCACTTGTTACTGACACAAGACATCCTTTACCAAACGCTTGTGGGAAAATGGGGTAACGACGAAGAAGATGCAACAGCTGCCGACCAATCAATAATTGAAACAATAAAAACGAATTATATGCCACTAAACACCATTCTATACGGCCCACCCGGCACCGGTAAAACATTTAATTCCATTAATAAAGCTATAGATATCGTAAACCCTGCTTTTGATCTGAAGGGCAGTACGCGCAGCCAGATCAAAGACGAATACAAACGATTGGTGGATGCCGGTTTTATTGAGTTTTGTACTTTTCACCAGAGTCTTAGCTATGAAGACTTTATTGAAGGAATCAAACCCTATATACCAGACATCGGAAACAAAGATGAAACCGATGAGGATGTTAAGAATACACAGCTACGGTATGTGATAGAAGATGGCATATTCAAGCTTATGGCAAATAGGGCCAGGTTCAAACCCACGAAAGAAATTGTTGGGTTCTCAATTCCAGAATCGGAATATGAAAAAGCCCATTTTTATAAAATGTCATTGGGCTCTACCCAAAATCCTGACGACGAAGAGATATACAGGTACTGTATTGACAATGGTTACGTCGCACTTGGCTGGGGTGATGATATAGATTACACCGGCAAAACTGAAAGTGAAGTGTGGCAGGCAATAAGGGACAACGAGTTGTCAGAATTTGATGGACGTGCAATAAACTACTTTATGCATTACATGAAAACCGATAACTATGTAATCATATCTAATGGCAATTATTTTTTCAGGGCAATAGGCAAGGTAACTGGAGAATATAAGTATCAAGAAAATTCCGGTATTCGCTACAATCATTTCCGAAAAGTGGAATGGCTTTTGAAAGATGTGAACATACCAGTCGACCAACTTTATGAAAAGAGCTTTTCTCAACAGAGCATTTATAAGCTGGATAAGAGTGCCATTAAAAAGGACTTCTTTGTCAAGGCAGCGTCTCAAGCAAAGTTAGCAGCCACGAACAAACCGAGTAATTATGTTCTGATTATTGATGAAATTAACCGGGGAAATGTATCGCAAATATTTGGAGAATTAATTACCCTGATAGAAGAAGATAAACGTGAAGGAAAAACAGAAGTTTTGTCGTTAATACTGCCCTACAGTAAAAAGAAATTCAGCGTCCCCAATAACCTTTACATCATAGGCACCATGAACACTGCCGACCGGAGCGTAGAAGCACTGGATACTGCCCTGAGACGTAGGTTTAGCTTTGAGGAAATGACACCGGATAGTAGGTTGTTGATCAAAAATGATGGCACGGATAAAATGGTATCGGGCATATCATTAAGGGCGTTGCTTGATGCTATAAATGAAAGGATTGCATACCTCCTCGATGATGACCATCGGATAGGCCATTCTTATTTTTATGATATTGCGGAGGGAGATGTATCAGGGCTATTGGCCGCCTTCTCAGATAAGATCGTACCGTTGCTGAAGGAATACTTTTATAACGATTACGAAAAAATACTGCTGGTACTAGGCTCAGGTTTTGTAACGGAGCAAAAGAAAAAGCCGGTATTTGCAGGCAAGAAACAGAGTGATATTGACAGGGCTGTATTTGTTGTCAACAATATTACTGACAAAGACATTTTTATTAATGCGCTTAAAATAACGCTTAATGCCCAGTAGTAAGGCCATACAGGTGTTTGAGTATGACCGGCTGATAGTGGATGAGGAATATGGTAACGATACGGTGGTCTTTACAAAGACACACTTGGACAATCTAGCCAGATACCTTACCCGCAATCCGGGCTGTCCGTTCTATACCCTGTATTATGATCGGGTAAAATTCAACCAATATGTGGGTGTAATACAGGTAGATGATCTGACCATAGAAGTGCTACCCAAAACTGATAAACATGAAGATGATAAAGAGCTATGGCAGCAGGCACTGATAAAAATGCTGTACATAAGCCTGCAAGTGAATGCCAGAACTACCACAATAGCATCCATCAACATCAAGAAACTCAATGTGCTGGAAGCATATTTACTACTATTCCTTGAAGAGGTGCAGACATTAATGCATCAGGGACTTGTAAAGAAATACCGCACTAATATTAGCAACCAAAACAGCCTGAAGGGCAAACTGCTTATTCATGAGCAGGTAACAAAAAACATTGTTCATGCAGAGCGGTTTTATGTAGCACACCAGGTATATGACCGCAACAATGTGTACAATAGTATTCTGAAAGAGGCGCTGGATTGTATCTCTTCACTGTCAGTAAGCAATGTGATAAAAAGTAAATGCGCTACACTGCTGTTGGATTTTCCCGAATGCAGTCATGTAGCTGTTACCGAAAAGCTATTCGACAGGTTGAAGTATGATCGTAAAACAGAACGTTACAAAACAGCAATTGAGCTGGCCAGAATTATCTTGCTCAATTATCATCCCGATTTCAAGGGTGGCAGCAATAATATATTGGCCATAATGGTGGATATGAATATGTTATGGGAAAACTACGTTTACTACATACTCAAAAAGGCCTGCAATAAGGATGGCAGCAATATGCAGGTATATGCCCAACAAAAGGAACTATTCTGGCAGCACCCGGACAGCCGAAATCTTAGGTTGAAGCCAGACCTTATCATAGAGCAGTTAATAGATAATAAACCGGCTAAGAAGTATGTGCTGGATACCAAGTGGAAGTATCAGTCCGACACATCGGTAGAAGATGTGCGGCAGATGTATGCCTATAACCACTATTTTGAAACCGAGGAAAGTTACCTGCTATATCCTGATAAGTTGGGTGCTGACACAGTACAAAAACAACCCGGCAACTTTTATAAACCCGATGGTACGGGAGATCACGATCCAACGAAGAAATGTGGGTTGATGTACATAGATTTGCTGGATGGGACTGGGGTGCTGAATTTGGAAATTGGTGATGCTGTGATAAGTGCTTTGTTTGACTTGCCGGGAGTAGAGCAAGGCTCATCTATTGAATTTAAATAGTCTACTTTTATCCATATGCCACAAAATCAAGATCAAGATGCACTCATATTCTTCCTATTAGTTCTATTCGGAGTTTGCATATGGCTATATATCAAACTCAAAAAAGAAAAGAAACTAAGAGATGCAGTCAGCAAAGAGAATGCAAAGCTCATTGCTGACAATGCCTTGCTGCTTAATGAGCATCTGAAGTTCCAACTACAGCCACACACCCTCAATAATATCTTGGCCAATTTAAAGGTGTTCTCTAACAAGCTCAATAAGGGGCTAGATTCACTATCGGCAACACTGGAGTATATTTTATACAGGGGTAATCATCACTTGGTAAGTGTGCAGGATGAGCTGCATTTCATAAAGAAATACCTGGAGCTGAATGATTTGTTTACCAATGAAATTGACTCCATATCTCTTGATAGTACGCAGGTTATAACTACCTCAAAGTACTTCTATACAGGTTGCATACCGCATCTTATTACTGCTTATCTTGTAGAGAATGCATTTAAGCACGGGGACGTTAATCACCCGCAATTTTTGAGAATTGAGCTTACCCTTACCGACAATCAATTTGCAATGAAGGTCGTGAACAAGATAAAGAAGAAACCAACGACCGGCAATGGAGGCATTGGTCTGAAAAACATGAAGGAACGACTTGATCTCTTGCTCCCCGGCAAATATGAAATAAGCAGTAGCTCAAATGAACAGGAATACCAGTCAACCCTATTAATCCGCTTCTGAAATGATGAAACTACGGGTAGCCATATTAGAGGATAGTAAAGCCCTTCTAAAGGAGCTAAAGGAGAATGTGGAAGCGACAGGATTAATAGAAGTAATAGCAACATCTACTAAGGCAGACGATTTCATTGATCTGGTAAACGAAAGAAATCCTGAAGCCCTGCTGCTAGATATAGACCTTGCCGGGGATAATATGACCGGTATAGATGTTGCTAATATGCTGAAGTTGCCGGTGTTATTTGTAAGCGGCAAAACTACAGAGTTCAACAATAAAATTGAATCCATAGATGTCCAATCAGATTTTATTGTTGATCGTATTGGCAAGCCTTACTCGCAAGATAACTTAAAAAAAAAGCTGAATAAATTCGTAACAGCTATTAACGCTGCTGCCAGCGCCCGGCACATCTTTTTGGATTTATTACATCATGGCAGGATAAAAATTGACATTAGCTCAGTAGTGTATATTACTTCCAAAGACGAAGATTCAAATAACAAAACCATCTACTTTACCGATAGAAAACCTGAAACACTCATTGATTTTACCCTGAAAAAGCGGGATGCCTACGGATTTGACAAGGAATATTTTATTGAGATACACAAGCAATACTGTGTAAATAAAAACAAAATCCTAGGTCTGCTGCCGTCAAATGACATTGAGGTATTAGTTATGACATCAGCCGGTAAAATTGAAAAACGCCAACTCCCGGTCAGCGACAATTATAGAAGCTCCGTTGCTAAATTACTGGTATAAGACATTTCATTCCTCCAAAACAGGCTTTTATTATCCAATGGGGGCGATTGCTCTCCATTATTAGTACAGTTTTATGGCACTTATGACATTTGTTCTATCAAAAACGATAAACAAATGTCAACACTCATTGCGTCATCAATTGAAAGTGAGATTTCAGAAAAGGGATACACAATTATTCGTTACCCTGAATCAAAAAATACAGAGGAAATACTAGCCTCATTAGGCGATGTTATCCAAACCACCGAAATCCGGGAAAATCCGAAAAGTACCCGTTTGCTGGCCTCCCATCAGCCGATGGATTTCCATACAGATCACAATGCGGCAAACTTAATTGCGTGGCATTGCAACAGCCAGTCTGCAACCGGTGGCGAAAGTCTGCTGATTGATACTCGGCACATCCTAGGCGGACTTTCTGAAAGCACATTGTCTTTACTACAGGAAATTAGTGTGCAAACACATAAAGTATTTTACAACGACAAGCTATCTGTACCCCTGTTATCGGAAACAGATGTTGAGGCTGTCTTTGGGGTGTATTACGCCTCGTGGCTTATCGGGTCGCAGGCAGATATAAAGCACACCAAAGCGGTAGAAAAATTTCAGCAGGAGTTAGCACAGGCAAAGCCAGTTGAGTTATTGCTCTCGGAAGGAGATATCCTAATTATAGATAACCACCGGATGCTACATGGCAGGGCTGGCTTCCCGCCAAATTCTAATAGATGGCTTACCCGATATTGGCTTAAACAAAGCAAGAAACATATTTTTTAACTCCAAAAACAAAAACAAAATGCAAACACAGACAAAAGTAATGCTGGTAAAACCAGCCCCGATCAGCGCAGAAAGGATTTCATGGCTGATCAATGAAAAAGGTATAATGCCTGAAATAGCAAGCATAGACCTGGAAATGATAAAAATGAAAATGTCCTTGCTGGATGAAGGCGAAGGCTGGACAAAAGAACAATGCGAATATGCTGAGGTAGAGTACAAACGCTTCTTGCACCTGAACAAGAAGTTCCTGAAGTCGGCAATCGTACCAACCGATGTTATAGACACCATGTGGCATTACCACATACTGGATACCAGGGCTTACCACAAAGATAGTGAGCAGGTTTTTGGCGGCTATTTTCATCACTTCCCTTATTTCGGCTTGCGTGGAGACGAGGACAAGCAAAATCTGATCAATTCGTTTGAGCAAACAAAAAGCACCTACGAAAAAGAGTTTGGTGAAAAGATGCTAAGGGATAGCCATACCGGCTGCTGGCATGATTGCCAGGGAAGGTGCTGGCACGCTTGCGCTAATGAAGATAGCTTAAAATAATCCGCCAAAAACTGAATATCATGGATACGACACAATTCAAAGTTTCAGCGGGTAACAGTTGCGTAGCATCAAAGACACCACCTGATCAGAAAACAATAAAATCTGTTCTGGCTTCAGCTAAAAAAAGCCACAACAAAACTGTACAATAATTATCGCCCGGTATGAATGGCTAAAAAAGCGCAAGCTGACCTTGCCTGATACTATGGAGTTGCCGAATCTATGCCTTTGGATTAAAGACGGAAAACTGGAACGTGCCTTCTATTCCTCAGCTCTTACCCATGTAATTAAAAAGCAGAGGTGTCTGATACAGGCTTTGAACTAATGAGATTTTTTAAATGCGGAAGCCGAAAAGCAAATAGAGTAGGCGTTAATTTCAATACACTTCAAAATGGCAAAAGGTAACAAACCAACAATTACACCAGCCAAGCCAGTTATTGCTCCACCAGATAAGCTTAAAAATGCACCTAGCACTACTGGTAAAGAGTCAGGCAAAAAACGGGGAAATAATCCACCGAAGAAAGGCTAAGACAATGGAGGGAGCGCTTGCTCCCTTCGCTTTTTTTTTAACATGACTTGCAATGTAAGCAGTGCCATTTAGCTATGGAGCAATTGTATAATGGCTATGATTTGACAACAAAATTCGATTATCAGAAAGTCCTAGCTAATGAAAGTGGTAATGAGATACTAAGATGTATAAAAATTCAAGCTGCCATCCCAATCATGTAATTTTTTATACCGATTGTGGTGAGTGCTTAGGCCGTTAATAAACATTTAAGGAATAAGTAATAGTCCCGCTAATTTAAACTTCTAACATTGTGCCAATAAGAAGACACAATGAAAACAGAGGAAGAATATAAGAAATTAAAAGAATCTCTTGAAAGTGAACACAACCGAGAGTTCACAGATGAAGAGGTGGAAAAGGCATTAGATGACCTCAAAGTATATGCACGTATACTTTACAGTTTTGCAGAGAAAGAATTGCGATTAGAAAATTTGTTGAAAGCAAATCCTGGCGGCTTCCA
>JAIXSZ010000031.1 GCA_027484425.1 Sphingobacteriales bacterium | reverse complement strand
GGTGGTGTTCACCTCTTCCCATTCCGAACAGAGAAGTTAAGCCCACCATGGCCGATGGTACTGCACCACAATGCGGGAGAGTAGGTAGCTGCCATATTCATTTAAAATGCCTCGACAACGGTCGAGGCATTTTTGCGTTTTGGAGATAGCCCACCATTACCAATGGTAATGTTCCACAAGGCGGTAGTCCATAATTTAGTAGCTGCCATATTCGTTTGTTACGTTAAAGCATTGACCATGGGATTGTGGGATTTATATTTTGCTCTTTTTGAATGGGAACCTCGATTGTTATTGGGATGTAGTATTTTAGTTGTCATCTCCATTTGGAAATGTACCAATGAAAGTATTAAATGCAATTCCTCTTTAGTAGATATGTGTATTATGGATGGCAATTAAGAACGTACTTATGTTAAGGCATACAAATGATATGATTTGGCGCAATATTAGCAATACAGGAACATTATATTTCAAATAATAAAGCCACTACAATATAATTGTAGTGGCTTTATTATTGATAGAAACATTAAATGTTTAATTCACCGCATTCGGAAATGCTTTGCGGTAATACTCTTCTTCAACTGGCGTAGGTGTAAAAGGTTTGTGAGAGCGGGAAAGGGTGTTGCGGTGGGTGAAGAAATAATCGGTAATATCACCACCATTGGTTTGTATAATCACAATATCTGGTTCAGAGTATTTTGTTTTTTCATTCCATAGTGTCACATAATCTTCTAGTGTATAACAAATAGCACCTGTATTCATCATTACCATGTCTGGAAACATTCGTTGGAGCACAGCAGTTATAGTAAATTCATTGTTGAGGAAGGGACAGAATATACCGGAGTCACCCATAAAGAGTACATGTTTTTTCTTCTTAGGGAACATGATGTCGCTATCCATGCGCACACCTTGTGCATTGCCTTTTACGTGGTAGGGTAGGTCCTTGCCGCCATCTCTAATTTCGTCACTATTGGGCTCTAGGTCGCCAAAGGTTTCGGGTCTTTCGCTATCTTTGTAGGTCACTTTGCTGGTTACAGTGCTGTACTTGCGAATGATTGGTGCCAAATTGTCTGCGATGAACTCTGCACCTTTTTTAGACCAATGTCCGTCTAGTGGCCATTGAGTTATCTCTTTCGGTGTTTTGCGTGCCAATATAGGGGTCATGTCTAGTAGTTCTATATCTAGTTCGTTGCATACTTGCCTTATGTAGGGTATGCCGTAGCGAGTACCAGGTGCATCGTTGCCGGTTTCGGGGGTAAGTATCATAAATACTACCTTGGCACCAGTGCCTTCTACCATTTCTTTTAGTTTGGCAGCATCTTTTTTGTAGCGTTGTTTCAGTTCCGCGTAGATCGGGGTATTGGGGCCATTTTCCAGTATTTTGTCGTCAGGTACTTTAAAGAATTGTTTATTGAGCGCATCTATTTTTTTGCGGTTATTGTCATATTCTTTTTGTGCTTGCTGCTCTTCAGCACTAGACTGACGTGTGGGTGCTTGGTCTTTGCATCCGGTCATAAGGCTTGCCGTTATCATCATTCCGGCTAATAGTTGTGTTGTTTTCATTCTGCTTAAAATTTGAAATAATAGTATTCTGCTAAGTTTACCTTTTTGTGAAAGAAATATATGGAGAGACCCAAAACTACATATAAAATAATTTTTATTGAAATATGGATTCGGTTAATATTGCGTTTTTGGTTTTTGTCTTTTTTTGTCACTTTTGTAGGTAACCATTGCTGGATGTCCATTGCATATTTGCCCTTACGCTGTATCCATTCTACCAGCAGCAGAGGAAGGCACCACTTAAGATAGGAAACAATGTACATATCAGGTAGCGAGAATAGCGAACGAGAGAAAATTCGACCTATAATATTCAAAGCCTGAGGAACAGTAGTAGCCCGAAAGAAAATCCAGGAGATGAGCATGAATATAATAACTAGCATATTGCTTAAGAGAGCATTGAGCACACGGGGCAGTTTACCGAGTGTTTTTAGTCTAAGGTCCTTGGTAAGTATCTCGTAAATAATAGCAAGTCCGTTGAGTACGCCAAAAATTATGTATTGCCAGCCTGCTCCATGCCATATACCACTTATAAGGAAAGTGACAAATATGCCTATAATAACACCAGTTTTACCCCATTTTTTTAGTTTGAACACCATGGGGTTGTATATGTAAGCATTGAGCCATGTAGTAAGCGATATGTGCCATCTACGCCAGTATTCTGATACACTGGTGCTGAACAGTGGCATATTGAAATTTTGTACCAAATCTATACCTAATAACTTGGCACACCCGCGAGCCATACTTGAGTAGCCCGAAAAGTCGGCATAGATAGAGATGCCAAACAAAGCAGCACCTACAAATAGTGAACTGCCGCTAAGGTCCTCATTGTTTTTGGAGAAACACAAACCAACAGCCATTGAAATATTGTCTGCTACAACCATTTTTTTGAAAAGCCCCCACAAGAACTCTCCAATTCCTTCTGCAACAGCATTGACAGATATAGTGGGCTTGCGTAGAAACTGTGGTAGTAGGGTAGTAGCTGCAGGAATGGGCCCTGATAGTAAATGCGGGAAGAAACTTATGTATGTAGCGTACACCACATAATCTTTTTCGGCATCTATGCTTTCGTAATATACATCGAGCAGGTATCCTAACACGGCAAAGGTGTAAAAGCTGATGCCTACTGGCACTAATATGCCTAATGATGACGCTTGCCAGCCTGATAGCCCACTGATATTGCCCAGCACAAAACTACTGTACTTGGTGTATAGTAGCCCTGCACTAAGCACCAGAGTGCCTGCCAAGAGCCACACCCATCGTTTGCGTTCGTGCTCAGTGCGCTGTATAAACCGCCCGAAAAGAAAGCTGATGCTGATAAGCGCCATAAGATAAAAAGGAAATGAAACATGTAGCCAGCCGTAGAAAAACAGACTTGCTGCTAGCAAAACTAAATTGCGAGCATTACCATTTTTGTGCACTAACCAATTGAGGGTAAGCACAATTAGAAAAAATATTCCGAATTCCTTTGTATTAAAAAGCATAAGTAGCTGGCAAGAATTTATTTGGCTGCCAGTTTTTTCTGAATGCAAGCTACCATATCGCCTACGTTGTTGAATTTCATTATTTCCATTAGCTTGAATTTAATACCAAATTCCCGCTCCACACTATCCATCAACAACATGTGTGTGAGTGAGTCCCATCCGTCTATATCGGCGGCGGTGGTTTCGTCGGTCAATGTTACTTGATCTTTTTTCAGTATGGTACAGTATATCTTCTGCAGGTGAGCGTATATTTCGTTTGAATCCATTGTTGTGTTTAGTTGATTGTTTTTTCCATCATTATTTTACTGTCGCAAAATAACAATTTTAATATAATGGGGTTGTCAGATTTCTTTTCTTGTACCTGCACAAAGCCAACCTTGGTATACGCACTGCGTGCTGCCTCATTACAGCCCAGCAGGGTTATTTGGGCTTTATTTACAGCAGCATTGGATGTGTTGTGTTGTGCTATGTGTTCGTTTATCAGCATTCCTGTAAGCCCTCTGCATCTGTATTGTGGGCTGGTGTATATACTTTCTATTTGTAGTGTGCCTTGCGTACGGTCTATATTCACCTCTTTTAGTGCTGCTATGGCAGGCATAGCTGCCAGTAGCACTGAGCGGGTGGTGTGGTACATGAGCAGATTACTTTTCAGGGTGCTACTTGCCATATTGCCGCTTTGTTCTATCCAAGAGCAACTCGCTGCTGCGGGAATGCCGTTAACCAATGCTATAAGAAAACCTGGAATGTACATTTCCTGGCCTTCTATTTCTTCTTCCAGCATATTACTAAGCATTACAAGAAATTCCTGCTCCGAAACACCTAGTATATTGCAGTAGCTTATGGTGTCATTGCCACTTTTCTCAGCCTCTGCTATGGCCAGCATCACAAATTCTTTATCAGCTATGGTGGCTTGTCTTATAGTGATGCTCATATAGCAATAGCGATTTGTTTAGCCAGTTCTTTACGGTCGGTTTTGCCGTTTATGTTTAGTGGAAGCGGTTTTACAAAGTGTATGCCTGCAGGTAACATATATGCTGGCATCAAAGATTTAAGTGTGCTAGCGATGTCTGATTTGTTGGTTGCCTCTGTTTCCAGCACCAGTTCTATTTGGTTGATACCTTGTGGGTTGGTAAATACTATAGCTACAGCATGGCACCCGAAGGCTGTGCGAGCATGGTGTTCTATCTCGGCAAGTTCTATCCTGAATCCTTGAATTTTCACTTGATGATCGCTACGACCACAATAGATATAGTTGCCATCTGTATGCAGTAATACAAGATCTCCAGTGCGGTAATATTGCTCACCATTCAAAGTGAAAAAAGCAGTTTTGTTTTTTTCATTATCCAGATATCCCTTTGTTACTTGATTGCCAGACAGACAAAGTTCTCCCTTTTCGCCTGTGGGTATTAGGTTGCCTTCATCGTCTGCCACTACGGTATTTACACCTAGCATGGGTTTGCCTATCCATACTACACCGTTGGTAGCACCCACTGTGCCGGTAGTGTCTATTCTATACCAGGTGCAAAAAATAGTGGCTTCTGTTGGACCATATACATTATCTATTGTAGCATTGGGTACACATTTTTGCCATTCAGTAACTAGGTCTGCTGATAAAGCTTCGCCACAAAATAGGGAGTAACGGAGTTGGGGTAGGTGAATTTCGCTAAAGTATTGCCTCAGAAAAGACAATATAGAAGGCACCATAAGCGCAAAGGTGATAGTGTGTTCCTCTAGTACACTGTATACATTGGTAAACTTCATGCCCTTATCGGGTAGGGTATACACGCATGCTCCTGCGCAGAGAGGCATGAGGTAGCTCACAACAGAGAGATCGAATGTAAGATCGAACATTTGCAAACATCTGTCTTGCGGGGTAAGCTGATACCCTATGGCATAAAAGCCTGTAGCAAAACTATCTAAGTTGCCATAAGTAATGGGTGTACCCTTGGGTATGCCAGTACTACCAGAGGTAAACAGGATATAGGCATAAGAGTTGCTGAAATCACCTTTTGATATGATGGGTGAGTTGCCATCAGCTATCAATGATGACATGTCTACACAAGTAATATTTTCCAAATTGGATAACGCAGAGGAAGTAAGTGCGATATCTAAATCGGCCTGAGATACAATTTGTTGTATGCGCTCTGCAGGATGACTAGGATGGAGCGGTACATATGTTTTACCTAGCAGTAATATCGCCACTATAGCTGCATAAGTGTCTACTGTGTCGCTTAGTACAATACCTATTCGGCTGGGTGAAACTGAATGATTTATTAATGTTTGCTGTATGCAGGCAACACGTTCAGATAACTGATTATAATTACAATAGCAGCCCTGTATGCATAGTGCATTATGGCTGCTATTGTTAATTAAAGAATAGTATAGTTTATTTCTCAAGGACACTTTAGTGAGGCTATTATTACTATTGATAATAACAGTTGTGCAAATGTACTTATTAACGACTGCCTATAGTATTCATTTATTTTTAAGCATACGTTAATGGTGAAGATCGAAAATAGACTAAAACAGATTATTCTACAACCACAGTTTTAGTTTCTATCGTATGTGCACTGAAGTAACCTATTGCACCGCCTGTAATATTGCTTACCGGGTTTGCAGGTGCAGCAGATTGGTTGTTGCCTGTGGCACTCTGATCTAGGCTGTACCAATAACGGTAGATTACTGGATCTATGCATTGCATGTCTACTGTTACCGTATCACCAGGTTTAGCTTTGTCGGCATCATCGTCTGAGAATATGAACAGTTTTGCATAGTTTTTTTTATCGTTGGTGTAGTCGTCGTTGGTTACAAAAATGTTCGTCAGCTCTCTACCATTTAAGTATTGTACAGCTCTATAACTATTTCCGAAGGCGGGCGGATCTATAAATTCGAGATTGGCCAAGGTTCTTTCATCTCCAAATAGTTGTTCTTTTGTGATGTATAGAGAATCGAATTTTATTTTCTGTGGCATAACAGACACAGCGGTAAAATTCGCTCCACCCGCGGTAATACTCAATTCATAGCTGTGACCAGGTGTGCCAGCAAATGATGCATCTACATACACGCCAGGCGTGAGCTCTGTAAGAGCTATAACAGTACCGTTTGTTTTGTCTTTTATAGACACTACTGCGCCACTTACGCCTAATGGTTCGTTGTTATCACTAAAGTTTTTTGTTTTAGACAGCAGCACTCTGCAGTTGCCAGGAGCATCTGTTAAGATACCTTCTACTACGTATTTTTTATCAGCATCTCTCAGTTTTACGTCTATTACTTTAGTGCAAGACTGCAGCATGGCAGCCGATAATAGCACAAGGCTTGCTTTAATTATGTTTTGCATTGTTGGTTAGAATTTGAAGTTATAGGATACAGATGGAATAAATTTGAACAGTGCAGTTTGTACTGCTTCGGTGCGTGTAGGGTCACTTTTGCTTTGTCTGAACTCGATTGTATAAGCATTTTCTCTGCCATAGGCATTGTATACGCTAAACGATAGCTCTGACAGTGTTTTTTTGGTTTGTTTTAGCACACACGTTGCACCGAGGTCCAGTCGGTGATAGGCTGGCATACGGTATCCATTGCGCTCAGTGTAGTAGAATACTACCTGATTGTTGACAGTGTACTTGCCGGCTGGGAAGGTGATGGCGTTGCCAGTATAGTACACCCAGTTACCAGACAAAGTCCACTTTTTGTTCAACTGGTAGGTGCTAACTACAGATATATCGTGAGTGCGGTCTTGACGGGCATTATACCATTCGTTATTGCTAATGCCATCTATTTTACGTTCAGTTTTAGAGAGGGTATAGCTTACCCAACCTGTCCATTTGCCCACTTTCTTTTTGAATTGCATTTCCAATCCATAAGCTCGTCCTTTACCAAACAGCAATTGAGATTCTATAGCATCTGAGTTGATGAATATATCTGCACCGTTGCGGTAGTCTATTTGGTTTTGCATGTCTTTGTAGTAGGTTTCTAGCGTTAGCTCGTACTTATTATCAGCCAAATTTTTATAATACCCTATAGAGTATTGGTCGGCTATTTCGGGTTTTATCAGGTTGGTGCTTGCTATCCACTTATCGGTTGGGTTATTGGAGGTAGAGTTTGAAATAAGGTGCATGTTCTGCACATTGCGCACATAAGATGCTTTTACCGAGGCAGACTCGTTGAACTCGTAGCTTGCTGCAAGTCGTGGTTCTGGATTTACATAGGTTTTTACTATTTCACCAGATTTGTAGTTGAAAGTATCTGTGATTTCTCCTTTGCTGTTCATGTCAAAGAAGTCGCCCTTACCCAATATACTGAACGCTGTGAGACGTACACCATATGTAAGTGAGAATTTCTCCGAAGCTTTCCAGGTGTTGGTGCCGAATATCGAATTTTCGAGCGAATAACGTTGTTGGAGTGCTGAAGAATTGACAGAGCTGGTAGATGACGAAGTGATTTCGCCTGGACGAAGGGTATGGAATATACTATTAAGACCAAAACGAACACTGTTTCGACTATTAGCATACCACTGAAATTCTTGTTTTAGGTTCCAATCACGAATTTGAGAGAAAATTTGGAAATCGTTGGCTCCTGCTCTTATTTTGATTTTATAGTTATAGTTACTGAATATCAATGATGTATTAGAAAACATTTTGCTGTTGAAAATGTGGTTCCAGCGTGCAGTGCCGGTAGCATTACCCCAGCTCAAACCAAATGATTCACCAACACCCAGTTGGTCCTGACCAAAATAACCCGAAAGGTACAATCTGTCTTTCTGACCCAGCGTATAGTTTAGCTTGGCGTTAAGGTCGTAGAAGTATAGCCTATTCTGATTAATAGTAGAGTCGGGCGATAGTTTCAGGAAAACATCGGCATAGGTTCTTCTGCCCGATATCAGGAACGAAGATTTGTCTTTTACTATCGGTCCTTCAACATTTAGTTTTGCAGATATCAGCCCTATACCACCACTTACTGAGTAGTCTTGGTTGTTGCCATCATTCATTTTGATGTCAAGTACACTCGATAATCTTCCACCATATTGTGCGGGCATCCCTCCTTTGTATAGTGTCATATCTTTTATAGCGTCAGAGTTGAAAGTACTGAAGAAGCCTAGCAGATGGGATGCGTTGTATACTGGTGCTTCGTCTAGCAATATCAGGTTTTGGTCGGTAGCGCCACCACGCACATAAAAACCACTATTACCATCACCTGCCGACTTTATACCCGGCAGCAACTGCACGGCCTTCATTAGGTCGCGCTCGCCCATCAGAACAGGTATGTTTTTAATTTCGGCAGTAGATAGGCGTTCCACTCCCATTTGCGTTCCACTGATGCTTCTGCCCGAGGCGGTAGATTTTATCGTTACTTCTCCCAAGTTTTGAGAAGCATCTTCCAGAGATATATTAAGTATTGTGTTCTTTTCCAGTGTCACATCTACTTTTTTGGTTTCCTGACCTATAGAACTCACTTCTAGTGTGTTTTTTCCCTTGGGTAGGGTCAGAGAATAAAAGCCATATTCATTGCTTACTGTACCCGATTTTCCTGAGCGGATTGTGGCACCAATTACAGTTTCTCCCGTCGATTTCAATTTTACGGTACCACTAACTGTAAAGTTCTCCTGCGCTAGCAGTGGCGCACTAAATAATATTGTGATGAATAAAATAAAGGGTCTCATTACCTTGTTTTTTTTGTGCAAAAGTGCCGCTATAACATCAACAGAAGATTACACTTTCGGTGAATCGCTAAAATTTGTCGGTAAAAACAGGTGAATATTGCTGTTTTAAGTTGGCTTTAACAGATTCGGTGAGTTTGTGGGAAATGCAGGAAGCGTAGTTACCTAATGCATTATTGTGATTTATATCATGCACCGAAAGCATTAGATGTGTTACCTTTGCACTGAAATTAAATCAGCCTTGCGAAAATTCTTGCTACATACTTTGGTTGTATTTACAATGCTCAACATTGTATCTCTCAACCAGTTTTCGCGTCTGCCAGTCATTTTGGTTCATTACACACAGCATACAGATAAAGATCATAATCTTTCTTTTTCCGATTTTCTTAGTATGCATTACTTAGACAATGATATGAATGATAATGACGAACAGCAAGACAAACAACTGCCATTCAAGAGTCTGAGTGCTAGCACTATCTTAGTTTTTACCCAGCCTAGTAACGTGATTATTACGTTTAATGCCTATGAGAGCAGAGCGGTGAGGAGTATTTCACGGTTTAGGAATGTATTCTTCTCTCACAATGCACTTTCATCATTGTTGCGACCACCTATAGCGGCTTAATCTTGTCTTTTCTTGGCAATACCGCCATTCTGTATGTTTTTATTGGATAGTTGAGCACTATACTCTAGCATTGTCAGTCCGAACTTGAGTATCCTTTATTTCATTTTCTCATTGGGGTATTTAGCCACTTTTACCGGTTTATTCTGGTTTATCAATCCCATTTGTTTACCATTTAGGTAAGGTTTAAAATTAATTATTATTCAATCATGTTGCAAAAAATAATCAACTTCTCCATCGGCAATAAACTCATAGTAGCCCTGTTTGTGTTAGGGCTTGTAGTTTGGGGTGCAGTAGAAGTAACCAAACTGCCCATAGATGCGGTGCCCGATATTACCGACAATCAGGTGCAGGTAATTACTGTATCTCCGTCACTGGGCGCACCAGATATAGAACGGCTTATAACTATGCCGATAGAGCAAGCATGTGGTGCTATACCAGGGCTGAAACAGGCAAGAAGTTTTTCCAGATTTGGTTTGTCGCTGGTCACACTGGTGTTTAATGACGATGTAGACATATATCTGGCAAGACAACAGATAAACGAAGAATTACAAAAAGTAAGACAAGAACTACCCAATGGTATAGGGTCGCCAGAGATGGCTCCGGTAACTACCGGCCTGGGAGAAATATATCAGTATGTAGTACGACCCCTCAAAGGATATGAAAGCAAGTATGATGTAGCACAGCTGCGGACCATACAAGACTGGATAGTGCGCCGGCAACTAATGGGTATAAAGGGTGTGGCAGAGGTAGCTAGTTTTGGGGGTAAGCTAAAGCAATACGAAATAGCAGTAAGGCAAGAACAACTGAAGGCGCATAACATAACTATAGCGGATGTGTTTGACGCGCTAGAGCGCAACAATGAAAATACAGGCGGCGCGTACATAGAAAAAGGACCTACAGTCTTATATATAAGAAGCGAGGGGCTCACCACTTCCTTGGATGATATAGGCAAAATTGTTGTTAAGACACTTCCTAGTGGCACACCATTGCTGATAAGCGATGTGGCTACGGTTCAGTTTGGTAGTGCAGTGCGCTATGGTGCCATGACCTACAATGATAAGGGAGAAGTAGCTGGTGCAGTAGTGATGATGCTAAAAGGCGAAAACTCATCAGAGGTTATAAAACGGGTAAGGCTCAAGGTGGCTGAGGTGCAGAAAATGCTGCCAGAGGGAGTGGTTATTGAGGCGTTTCTGGACAGGACAAAAATGGTAAACAATGCAATAAGCACTGTAGAGACCAATCTGCTGGAGGGTGCGCTGATAGTGATTTTTGTATTGGTCTTTTTCCTGGGCAATCTTCGTGCCGGGCTGATTGTTTCTTCTGTTATACCACTATCCATGTTGTTTGCCATCATATTGATGAACATGTTTAAGGTAGATGGTAATCTGATGTCGCTGGGCGCTATAGACTTTGGGTTGATAGTAGATGGGTCTGTGATAGTAGTGGAGGCAATATTACACCTATTTGCTCACTCCAAAAGTTTCAGAGGTATGACTAGGATAGAGCAGCCACAAATGGATGCTGAGGTAGGTATGTATACTGGCAGTATGATAAAATCAGCAGTATTCAGCCAGATAATCATTCTCATTGTGTACCTGCCCATACTATCGCTTCAGGGTATAGAGGGCAAGATGTTTAAGCCCATGGCGTATACCATTGCCTTTGCCATACTGGGTGCATTTATATTATCTGTTACCTACGTGCCTATGATGGCTGCACTATGCCTCAATAAAAATCTGAGTCACAAACAAACCATAACAGACAAACTGATAGTGTGGCTAGAGCGTAAGTACCGCCCATTGTTGCAGCAGGTGATCCAGTATCCGGTTACGGTTATTTCTGCTACTCTAGTGCTGTTTGCGGTGGCTGTGGTATTACTTGGTAAAATGGGTGGAGAGTTTATACCACAGTTAGAGGAAGGCGACTTTGCAGTGGAGACAAGATTGCTTACTGGTAGCAACCTTAGCAATACCATCAACTACACCCAGAAGGCTTCGAAAATACTACTCGATAGTTTTCCAGAGGTGGAGAAGATAGTAACCAAAATAGGCAGCGCAGAAGTGCCAACAGACCCCATGCCTTTTGAGGCGGGCGATATGATACTGGTATTGAAAGATAAAAAGGAATGGACATCGGCTACTACGTTCAGCGAGCTTAGCGCTAAAATGACTACTGCGTTGGAGGCAGTGCCAGGCATTACTGTAGGGTTTCAGTTTCCGGTACAAATGAGGTTTAATGAGTTGATGACTGGTGCTAGGCAAGATGTGGTTTGTAAGATTTTTGGGGAAAATCTGGATACGCTCACACACTATGCACACAAGCTAGGAGATATGATAAAAACAGTAGACGGTGCTATAAATATCTACGAAGAAAAAGTAAACGGTATGCCACAGGTAGTAATAAAGTATGATAGAGAAGCCATGGCAAAATATGGGCTGAATGTGAGTGATATAAACCAGGTGGTAAATACTGGTTTTGCAGGTCAGGTGGCAGGTCAGGTGTACGAGGGTGAGCGAAGGTTTGATATGGTCGTGAGGTTAGCAGGCGATAAACGAAGTAACATTATAGACATCAGAAACTTGCAGATCAATACTAGTCAGGGGGTGCAGATACCACTATCCATGGTAGCATCTGTAGAAGAAATAGAAGGTGTAAACCAGATACAACGGGAGCGTGGTAAACGCAGAATAGTAATAGGGTTCAACATACAGGACAGAGATGTGCAAACTATAGTAAAAGAGCTGCAACAAAAGGTGCAAGAGAAGTTACACCTCCCTCGTGCATACACTATTACTTTTGGTGGCTCATTCGAGAATATGACAGCAGCCAAAGAACGTTTGGCGATAGTAGTGCCCGTAGCTTTATTGCTCATTTTTTTGTTGTTGTATTTTGCATTTAGTTCGGTGAAGCAAGGGCTGCTGATATACACTGCGATACCATTGTCGGCTACTGGCGGCATAATAGCATTGTGGTTCAGAGATATGCCATTCAGCATTTCAGCGGGTGTTGGTTTTATTGCCCTATTTGGGGTGGCGGTGCTCAATGGTATTTTGTTGGTTTCAGAATTCAACAGGTTGAAAGCAGAGGGCTGGACCGACATTGTGAGGATAGTGGTACATGCTACCAGAAGCAAGTTGAGGGCTGTTCTGATGACAGCTTTGGTGCCTTCTTTGGGCTTTATACCTATGGCTATAAGTACTGGTGCAGGAGGTGAAGTGCAGAAGCCATTAGCCACTGTTGTGATAGGTGGACTCATCATTTCTACTTTGCTCAATCTGTTTGTACTGCCATTGCTGTATCTGATTTTTGAGAAGGGATTCAGATTTAATAGGAAGTCTGCGGTAGCTATTACTTCTGCGTTAATACTGGTAATGTTTGCTCAGAGTAATGTACTGGCACAGCAGCCCATCACTCTAGCTGCGGCTATAGATTCTGCCAGTCGTCACAACCTGATGATACAGGTGGCAAACACGGAAGTAACCTACTATGAAGCTCTGAAAAAAACTGGTGTAGATATTGATAAAACACAGCTACTGGGCGAATATGGCAGATACAATAGTCGTGCGCTGGACAATAGATTTGCGATATCTCAGTCGGTGCAATTTCCTACAGTGTACAAACACCAAAATGCAATAAACAGGTCAAATATATTGTTGAGCCAATCGGGTAGAGAACAAAAAACACTAGAAGTAAAAACTGGTGTGAAACAGTTGTTTTATCAGTTGTTATTATTGGCTGAAAAGCGGAAACTACTGCAAGAAGCAGATAGCATTTATAGTGGATTTATGCTCAAAGCCAAACAACGATTTGCACTCGGCGATTTGGACGTGGCAGAGTATTCTACAGCAGAAAATCAACGATTGCAAATCACTGAGCAGTTGCAGGCATTAGCTACAGATTACAGCATATTGTTGCAGCGATTCAATGTGTTATTGAATACAGGCATTGTTATGGTACCTGCAGGCGACTCAGTAGTGTATCCATTGTCTGGTGGGCTTTTAGGGAGCTTTACTGCCGATGTCAGTCAGTCGCCAATTGTTCAGCAATACCAGCAAAGAACTATACTGGCAGACCAGCAGAAGAAACTTGAAGTGGCCAGACTAATGCCCTCGATAAGTGGTGGCTACAGCAATACCTCCATTACTGGTTGGCAAAATACCACAGGCACTGATGAATACTTTGGACCAGAAAAACGTTTCTCATTCGCCAATATAGGTGTGGGAATTCCAGTGTTTTATGGAGCACAAAAGGCCAGAATTTCCGCAGCGGAAATACAGAAAAGACAACGCACTGAAGAGCTCGAAACTGCCAAGCAACAACTATCTACAGAGCTTCAAGCGACAGTGAAAATATATACTCAGCGAAAGCAATCAGTATTACTTTATCAGACTAACATGTTGCCCAATGCTGCAGCAATTATTAATGCTGCCAACAAAAAATTGATGCTCGGAGAGATAGGTTACCTCAACTGGACAATACTTATCAATCAAGCAATGCAGGTACGGAATGACTATTTCACTATTGTAGAACAAATGAACGAAGCAGCAATAAAAATGGAACAATTAGCTGCTGTAAACTAATAAAACGATACTCATGAACAAGAACATAATAATGGTAGTGTGTAGTGCTCTAGTACTGGCGTCATGCACTGATAATAAACAGCCCGCTGGTAAAGCTTTGAGCACAGACAGTGTGTCTGTAAGTGAGGTGATACAACTCACCACAGACCAGCTGAAAAATGCAGGTGTAGTTACAGGTTTGCCCACCAAAAGAAGCATGCACAGTCATATAAAAGTAGCAGGTACTACTGAGGTGCCTCCACAAAGTATTGTATCGGTAAGTATAGCACTGGGTGGCTATGTGAAGAAGATTACTTTGCTGCCTGGAGAGCATGTAACGAAGGGTAGTGTAATGGCTATAGTAGAAGACCAGCAGTACATACAGCTACAACAAGATTATCTTACAGCCAAAAGTAAGCTGGAGTATTATGAAGCTGAATACTCCAGACAACGACAACTGAACGAGACAAAAGCTGCTAGTGATAAAGTATATCAGCAGGCAAAAAGCGACTATGAATCACAGCGCATATTGCAACGTTCGCTAGAGCAAAAGCTGATGTTCGTAGGTATCAATCCTTCTTCGTTAAATGAGGGCAATGTTTCCAGAAGCGTCAATATCTATGCTCCTATAAGTGGCTATGTAACCAAGGTAAATGTAAACAACGGCAAGTACGTAAGTGCTACTGATGTTCTCTTTGAATTAGTGAACCCTGAAGAGCTTCATCTTACGCTCAATGTTTTTGAGCAAGATGCGTCAAGTATTCTCATTGGGCAAGTGGTACAGTGTTTTGCGAACAATAATCGCGAGCACCAATACACAGCAAAAGTACACTTCATAAACCCCAATATAGGTAATGAAAGATACACTGAGGTGCATTGCGATTTTGTGAATGGCAACAAAAAATTGTTGCCTGGTATGTACATGAATGCCGAGATAGAGGTAAGCCGTGAGGACCTGACATGCGTGCCTGAAGAGGCTCTAGTGAGGTGGGAGGGTAAGGATTATGTATTTGAAGAAACCGCACAAGGTAAATACAAGATGTGTAAGGTAATAACAGGCATGGCTGATAGCGGATTTGTAGCTATCAAAGAAGGCCTACCTACTGGCAACATAGCAGTCAGCAATGCTTATGCTTTGCTGTCTAAGTTGAAGAATAATGCTGAGTAGTAATGATCTTATAGATGCGCCACAATGCCCAGGAGCCAATTGGTTCCTGGCATTGGTCTATAGCCCGCTACTGAGTATTGTTCGTTCCATACGTTGTTTACTTGCGCACTTAGTTGCAGTATCTTGCCTCTGAATGGCTTTGTGTATAGCAACTGTATATTGCCACATTGATACGGTGTTAGCCAGCTACTTTCATCAATTGTTATAAATCTATAGCCGGTATAAGAATGGTTGTAGTTGAGGTAAAAACTATTGTAAGATGCACCTATGTTCATTCGGTAGTTATATCTGGGCGTGTAGGGTATTTGTTTGCCCACACTGCCATCATTTTGTATGTAGCTTTCTGTAGTAGTGGCTAGTATGTAGGAGGTGTATACATCAGTGTTTAGGGTCCATTTGCCAGTTGTGTAGGTTATTCTGTTTTCGGTTTCCGTTCCCCTGCTATGTACTTTTGCTATATTATGCGGTGTCCATATAGCACCACCCAGCCACATTATCCAGTCGTTTATATTTCTGTTGAATATCGATGCATCATGATAAAAGCTGAACTTGTTTTTACTTGTTTTTAGTGTGTGGCCCACATCTTGGCTCCAACCTTGTTCAGGTCTCAGTCTTGGGTTTCCGCCAGGGAAGTAGTACAACTCATTGAGCGTAGGTACTCTGTAAGATCTTTGAGCATTTGCCCGCAGCTGCCACTTATCAGTAATGGCATAAGTAGCACCTGCACCGGGCAGAAAAATTTGTTTATTATTAATAACCTCAGCCCTCGATTGCACCGCTATTCCTAGTTTGTTGTTTAGCAGTTTCACAGACCATGCTCCAGCTAGTGCCACGCGGTTTTGGTATTGTGTATCATTACCGTCTGGCAGCCATGCTCTTTGTACTGGCACGAATAGCAGCAGCTGTCCCGCTTTGCCCATGTGCTGTTTCCAGCCTGTTTCCTGATAGTACTGGTATACGGTATTGTTAGTTTGCAAGTTCACTGCAGCATCGCTGTAGTCTATCCTATCTACTATAAACGACGACTTGGCATACAGTGTATACTTGGTTTGTGTCATTTGCCAGTCAGCCAGTAGCTTTACAGATTGGTCCTCTTGTTTTTTTACAGATGCTGCTTCAAATAGGGCTGGTGGTATTTCGCGTTTGTACTGTTGTGTCCACAAAGATACACCTATAGTGTTGTTTGGCTTTAGCTGGTAAGCGGCGTTCAGCATTGCAGAGTAGCTTTCCAGTTTGCCATTGGTCATTGTATGTTTTGCACCTGTGGTGTTAGTGTATGGATAGTTGTTTTTTGCAGCCTGTGCAAATGTGTTTATGCTTACAAACCATTTGTTGTGAGTGAGTGTACTTTTTATGCTTCCATTATACTGTCCGTAGCTGCCAGAGCCTATACAGCCACTTAGTTTGTGGACTTTCGTATCAAACTCTGGTTGTTCATTATCTAGCAGTAGCGCACCCCCCACATTACCACTGCCCAGTAGCGCCCCTGAGCCACCATGTGCAATACTTATTTTGTTAATCATAGGCACAGGCAGTGCCGACACATCGGCCACGCCTAGCGCTGCATTTTGTATAGGTATACCATTCCACAGCACCTGCGATTGAGCTGCTGATGCCCCTCTGAAACTAATAGTAGCCAACCCATTAAAGCTATATGATTTTACAAACACTGGTAGCTGTTGCGATAGCAAAGTACCCACGCTTTGAAGGTTATATAGCTGCATGGTTTTAGTACTTACAGTTATCGTTTTTTGCCCTACTGCAAAGTCATTTAATCTTATATCATTGGTAGCATTTCTTTTTGCCTTTATACTTACGGAGTCTAGTGTAGCTTGTTTTTTTTGTGCCATTACATTTGTTGTCGCACACATCATTGCGATTATCAGCAGTAGCAGATAGGACAATGATGTATGTGACTTTCGATTTGGCATTTTTTGTTGATTAAGCTCCTTTATTCGCCGAAGTATATTTGACCTGGACCGAGTCCAGTTACGAAAGATTTGATTAATGTGCCGTCTTGTTTGTAAATGCCTACTGTCCCTTTTTGGGTAAATCCTTTCGGGTCGCCTATGTACAAATATCCCGAAGATGGCTCTATGCCTAGTGCGTAGAAATACTGATAGGGCAGGGTAGGAATGAGTGATTTTGTGGGTAGTTTATTGTCCAGTATGCTCATTCTGTATATGCCATTACCATCGGTTGAGCCATCATATTTTACCTGTATGTAGTATAGGGTATCTCTGGTTTTATTGAAGGCTGGTTTTATAGGGTCTGTGCCATTGGCAAATGTGTATGCCTTCAGTATATTGCCGGTAGATGGGTCTATCCTTGTCAGTGTTGCAGCCTTGCCCTTTGTTACATTTCCCGCCATTACCCACAGCATTTGTTCCTTGTCTACCAATATAGCATGTGGCGCGTAGCCTGCTATTTTTGTAGTTAATGTTATGCTACTATTGGTAGTATTGATAGTATATATTTTGTTGCAGGTAGTATCCCATGGGCATACTATTACATTGTCCATTATACGCACCATCCCTTCAGGGTTTTGGTGGGGTATTGTTAGGGTGCTGGTTATCTGTAGAGTCTTCGGGTTAATGGTATATATATTGTTGCTGTATAAGGTAGATACGTATGCCAGTGTGGGGCTTATGGGCAGTATGTATCGGGGTTTGGGTATGTTTATTTTACCTGCTTCTTTGTGGGTCTTTGCATTTAATACTACGACCTTGTCAGAGTTGTTGATACACAGATACAGGCTATCACCTATTCTTTTTATACTCTGAAACACATCACCAAGTGCAGCATTATTTTGGGTTCTGTAAAGGTCTCCGTTTACACTATCTGTTGCTGTGTTGTAGTTATATAGGGTGCCATCGCCATTACCAAAGTTGCCCTCACATACAATGTATACACTGCCATTGCTGCTTATACTGTTTATGTTCGGGTTAGGGGTGTCCTTCACACAGGCTGTCAGCAGTGTAGCCAGCAGCAGTATTATTGTTTTACTACCTTGCCTACCCATGTTTGTCCGTTATTATTGCTGATAGATATGTAGTATAAACCAGCAGGATAATCTGCAATGGATATTTTTGTACTTGACGATATTAATACCTCTGATAGTAGGGTGTTGCCAGTTATGGTAGTAATTGTTGTATTGTAACTATGGTTACTAATGTCCGCTATATTGATGCTAATATAGTCCGTTGCAGGAGTAGGATAAACACTCACTTCTAGTGTGTTTTCAGTCACAGATACACCGGCAGCATTCATATGCAGTGCTGCTACAGCATCTAGGTCAAAACCACCAGTTGGGAAATTGGTAGGATAGGGGTCGTTGATGATATTGTTATCCTTATCTCTAGAGCTGTAGGTGCTTATGGCACCAACAACATCTACCACTCGCACATGGGTAATATTATTTATGTTGAGTCCCGGTTTGTCTTTTAGTTCTTCTAGGTCAAATGGTGTTCCGTATTGCGATACATATTTGCCAGCAAGGTTGTTTATCAGTGATGCATCCATATACACCCCCGATCCCGGTATTTGAGTGTTGGTAGGGGTGTTAGAGTTTGCCTCAAATCTAAAATAGTTTATTCCATCAGAACTTACCTCTACAAATGCCAGTTCCAGAAAAGCCATTGCGCTATTGGTAGGGTCAATAAATCCATTTTCAAATACTGCAAAATCTGGCCCTGCACCATTGTATATGGCAGCAGGAAAGGTCAATGTAGCAACACCGCTATCGCCTAGACACAGTATGGTGCCATCTGCAGCATTGATGCTATTAATTGCTTCACCACCTGTTACACTGCCTAGTGCAGGGTTGGCTATGTCTATGTAGCCTCTTTGCACTGTGCAGTTATTAGCCCAGCCAGCTATAGCAGCACTGGTAGCACTTATTGCTGTGCTGCCGCTCAGCCCGGCTTGTGGGGCATATTGTGCCAGTGCAGTGAACTGTAGCAGCACTAATACTACTATGCTTATTATTTTCATGCTCGTTTATTAAACTACTTGCATACAGTTACTAGCCTGTATGCAAGTAGGTATGTTGTTATTGTTTCACAAAACGCATTACTGCTTTTTTGTCATTGCTATTCACCTGCACCAGATATACACCTGCTGGCAAAGATGAAATATTTATTTCATTATGCTGTACTATGGTCGCTACATTGGTTACTATGTTACCTCTTAGGTCACTTATCCATATGCTGTTAGCACTATTGTCTGCTATATCCACATACAGGCTATTAGTAGCTGGGTTTGGATACATTTTTATTACAGCAGCACTGTTGGTAACTACCGATGTAGGTGGTGTTGTAGTATCAAATGTTTCGTAAGTAGTAAAATCATCCATGCAGAAGTAGGATGGTGTATTCATCCCAAACGAACCATTATCAGTAGAAGACAGCGTAAACACAAGGCTATCTACTTTGCCCAACGGCAGCAGATCGAACCATTCCCATGTTTTTACAATATAGTTGTTGGCAGAGTCTGGTTGCAAGAAGTTGGCAAGATAAAAGCCTACGCTATCTGATTTTAGTACTCCATTATAATATCCTCTAGCTATGATCTTAAACCAGTCACCATTTCTGAATTTTCTTGCAAAGAAATCGCCATCCCTCATGCTGTTATACGCATAGGTGTTGTTGGTGATGTAAAATCCCCTTACTGGATGTCCCATTGCAGTGCCGGTTAGTTTTACTTTCACCTGATTGGCAAACGTAACAGGGTCGGAGCAGTAAGCCACAGCATATTTTTCAGAGCCATTGTAGCCTTTAGCAGCTTTAGCCGAATAGCCATTTAAATAGCCACTTGTTACGCTGTCAGTCATGTTTGAATACGCAAATCCTCCTTGCCATAGACCTCCAAAAGAGGTGTCGTACATACACGGAAACCTTACAAGTCCGTTATTAAATCCTACATCTGTACCCGGAGAGGTATAGTTAGTGTAGAAGGTGTCGGCATGAGCAAGGCTCAATGCTTCGAATGTGGCAACTGTCTGTGCCCTTACAGCCGTTGTACCCAGTACAAGTGCTGTGAAAAAGAGTGTAACTCTGCGCATATAGAAATTGGTTTTTGTGAAAACAATTTTTACTGTGCAGCCTTGGGTTGAAAAATCAGATACAGAAAAAAACAGGCGTAGCCCACCTTCGTCTCATCTGTGCCTTTGTTCCCGAAAGCAGCGATAAGCCCCGTTATAAGCGGGTAGCGTAGGCAGGTCTTCTGACTTGCTCCATCTTTTTGCGGCCTTCCCACCCTGTTTTATAAGGGCAGTGGCAATACAGGTTGCAAAACGATTCTTGTAAAGGAGCTCACAGCATCGGGAAATGTTCAGGTTTTGCACCTGATTCCCTTTTAATCCTACCCGAGGGTAGAAACCTATGCGCTGCAAAAGTAGTAAATGTGCCGCTATTAAGCACAGATTTCTTTACCTCAAAAATGAAGGGTGCGCTTGTGGCGCACCCTTCATTCTAAAATAACACAATTTTCAGTAGTTATTATGCTTTCACATATTCTAGGTGAGCTTCAAATTTTACATCGTCACTAACTACTAGTCCACCAGCTTCAGTTAGTGCGCTCCAGTTAAGCCCGTAGTCTTTGCGGTTTACTTTACCTGTTACTGTAAATCCGGCTCTCGTGTAGCCAAATGGGTCATTTATAATACCGCCAAACTCTACATCCAATGCTATGGTGTTCGTTACCCCACGCATAGTTAGGTTGCCGTGCAGTTTATAAGTATCATCACCAGTTTTTTCCATTTCAGTACTTTCAAAAACCAGCTGTGTATATGTAGCTGCGTCAAAAAAGTCAGGTGATTTCAAATGACCGTCGCGTTGCTCGTTGTTGGTAGATATCGAATCTATATCTGCACTAAAAGTAACATCAGCAGTAGTAAGATCATCATCAGTTGTTTCTACTTTGCTTTCAAATTTTTTGAACTGACCAGTTACATTGCTGATCATCATGTGTCTTACTTTGAAGGTTATTTCAGAATGTGAAGGCTCTAATGCCCATGTTGTAGTCGCCATATGTTTGTTTATTAGATGATTAATAATTAATGATTTCGCAAAATTAGTTGTATCGTATCGGTTCAGAATTAATTCTCTGTTATTACTCTGAAATGGGTTCTCTCAGTTTTTCTAGTAAACTATTAAGCAGTGTAGATTCCTCAAAACTCAAATTGACTAATTTTTTCGTGTTATCATCCACCGTACTTCTAGCTTTTTGAGTTAGCTCTATTCCTTTATCAGTCAGCGATATTAAAGTTTCTCTCTTATCTTCTTTAGATTGAACCCTTTCCACAAGCTTCTTTGCTACAAGTCTGTCTATTATCCTTGGTACGTTTGAACTTTTTTCAATAATCCTCGATGCAATATCTTTTACACACATTGCTCTAGGGTGCGACCCATTGAGTATACGCAACACATTATGCTGCTCCATGGTTAGGCCACATTCCTTCATTATATTGCTGAAGTTGTACTTCAACCAATATGCGGTGTAAATAAGGTTAACTGATGCCTTCTGGCGTTCGTCTGAAAACCGGTTAGATTTTATCGCATCTTCTAGTCTCATGTTGCAAATGTATGTATGTACATGTAAATTGAGTATAATTTCACACTATAGTACTATAAAGGTAAGTTTGTTGTAACACAGTTGTCTCCAATGCCATCTTTTTAACTATTTTTTTGTACCTTCCACATACTTTACAAATATTTCATACTGCCATACAATTGAAGTGCTCATTTATTATTCAACATTTTTAATTCTCTGCGCTTTCGTTTTTCATATTAAAGATAGCCTGTGATGTGTATAAACTTTCTGTTAATAACGACTGAAATTACAGTACAGACAATTATGTTATTATAATTTGTAATCAAAAATAATTTTAAATTAACCTTGAATTTCCAAGTTTTTAACAACTTTCAAGATTCTGCCGAAATTTTTTTTGTGCAATATGATATAATTTCTCAAAAACTATTAGTAATATAGCAAGTCCATAAACCCAACTCGTTCATCTTTCTGTAAAATATAACATGCGTTTCATGAAAAAAATGATACTTGTTTTTGCTCCACTTTTGTGCATGGCTTTGCTTTCTGCATGCAGCAAAAAAGTGTATACCAATCCTTCGGTTACATCAAATGTGATCAATCCGTCTGATTATTTGCCCTTTACCAAGTCATTGAAATTCAGGCTTGAACAGGACAGAGCAGATATTAAAAAGGTTCAGTTTTACACCGATAAACCCATTATTCTTAGGCGTACAGCCCCTTCTGCTTCTGGTGTTATCAATCAAGGCACCATAACTTACGATAATGTTCAGGATGTTACTGAAATTACTATTCCTGCATACACTCCTGGTGTATGTGAGCGGGTGAAAGGTGATAGCCTGTATATAAGCTTCGATGCACCTCAAAACGCATTTGTGTTCGCAGCCATATACGCTAATGAAAATTTCATGCTTCAAGGTTCTAATTGGTATAATGGCGTTGTAGATGTTAACTATGATGGTAATGTTTACAAGGCCGAATGTGATGGTTGCGGTAGTGCAGGTGAAGTGAAACTGATGATTAAAAGACCACGTTCAGGCATGAAAACTAATGCCGGAAATGGAAAAACAATATCTGGAAGAAAACTCAATTAGTCTATTAGGTTTAGTTGTTGTTTTTTAGATCCTAATTCAGGACTCTAAAAGATTTCAAGTATTAGACAATAGCGTTATTTTTGCAGTCTTAAAATTTTGTTACTTTTATGCAGCTTATATCTCTTTTACATACTGCTAGATCGATTTTTTTTGCAGATAGCATAATTTCAAAAAGGGAATATACAAGTAGATTTAAGTAACGAAAAAAGTAAATGTAGTTTGATCGGAGTTGATAATATAAACAGTGAAAATTTAGCTTAAAATTTGCCATTATTAAATTAATTTGTATGAAAAGAAATCTCCTACTAAAGCTGACAGCTATTGTACTTATCTTCTTAGGATGTAGTGCAGGTGCATTTGCTGCCTCTACTGTTTATTCAGTAACGGGTGGTGGCAGCTATTGTTCCGGCGGATCCGGTGTTGCAGTGAATCTTAGCGGTTCAGATATAGGTGTCAATTATCAGCTTTACAATGGTGCATCTCCAGTAGGTGGATTAGTGGCAGGTACAGGTGCTCCCATAGCCTTTGGTTTACAATCATCAGCAGGTATTTATACCGTCATTGCAGATCCAAGCACTGCTAATATCACCAACATGTCAGGTAGTGCATCTGTGGTGGTGAACCCCTTACCTACTGCTTACACTGTTACAGGTGGCGGCGGCTATTGTGCTGGTGGTTCAGGCAGCGCGGTTGGGCTAAGTTTTGGTAGCACAGGAGTTCAGTATACACTATTTAATGGTTCGTCTACCATCAGTACTGTGGGTGGTTCTAACTCTTCGCTCAACTTTGGCAACATGACCGCGGCAGGTACTTACACTGTTTCTGCAGTTATCACGGCCACAGGTTGTAGCAGAAATATGAATGGTAATGCAGTAGTAGTAGTTAATACTGTCCCAACTGCTTTTGCAGTTACTGGTGGTGGTGGTTATTGCGCTGGTGGCACTGGCGTAGCCGTTGGTCTTGCTGGTTCTTCAGCTGGCGTCAACTATCAGTTGTTCACTGGCTCATCAGCGGTAGGTTCTCCAGTTGCTGGTACCAATCTTGCTATTTCTTTCGGAAATATTACAGCTACAGGTATCTACACTGTGGTAGGTACTAACGGAAGCGGTTGTACTACTAATATGACAGGAAGTGCTACAGTTATTTCTAATGCAACTCCTCCTGTGTTTACAGTTAGTGGAGGTGGTGCTTATTGCAGTGGCGGTTCAGGTGTATCTGTTAACCTCAATGGTTCAACGGCTGGTGTCAACTATCAATTATTCAGTGGCGCTACAACAGTAGGCAGCCCAGTAGCTGGTACTGGTTCTTCTGTTAGTTTTGGTGTTATAGCTACTGCTGGTACATATACTGTTCGTGCTACAAATGCTGTTACTACCTGCAACTCAAATATGTCAGGTTCTGCTACGGTAGTCGTTAACCCAACTCCTACTACTTTTAACGTTGGCGGTGGTGGAAACTATTGTATAGGTGGTGCTGGACTTGCAGTTACACTGAGTGGATCTCAGTCTGGTGTCAATTATCAGCTTTATCGTTCTGGTGTTCCATTGGGAGGCTCAATAGCTGGCAATGGTTCTGCAATCAATTTTGGTATTCTTACAGAAGCTGGTTTGTATACTGTACTTGCTTCAAACGTTTCTACTGGTTGCACAGCTACGATGTCTGGTAGTGCTACGATAGTTGTAAACACATTGCCTATTATTTACCCGGTAACAGGTGGCGGCAATTATTGTTCAGGTGGTACAGGCGTAGCTATTGGCCTAGGTGGTTCTGCTACTGGTGTCAATTACTCATTATATAATGGTGCTACTGCTATCGGTTCTTCAGTAGCTGGTACCAACTCCCCTATAAGTTTCGGTGTTCAAACTTTAACTGGTACTTATACAGTTTTTGCATTGAATCCATCTACTGGTTGCTCTAACAATATGAGCGGTAGTGCTGCAATTGGTATCAATTCTTTACCTACTTCATTTCCTGTTACAGGCAGTGGTAGTTTTTGCGCTGGTGGCACTGGTCTGGCAGTAGGGCTTAGCTCATCTTCTTCAGGTGTCAACTACAGTTTATTCAGTGGCGCGTCATTGGTTAGTGTTATTTCTGGTACAGGTTCAGCCATTAGCTTCGGTTCTATAACTGCTGCTGGTACTTATACCGTACAGGCTACCAATAGCATCACTAGTTGTACTGCGCCTATGTCAGGTAGTGCAGTTATCAATGTCAACACACTCCCTACACTGTTCAATGTTACAGCTACTGGTACTAGTTACTGCTCTGGTGGTGCTGGTATCACGGTCAATTTGAGCGGCTCTACAACTGGTGTCAACTATCAGTTGTTTAATGGATCATCTCCAGTAGGTTTGCCGGTGGCAGGTACAGGCTCTGCTATCAGTTTTGGCAATCAAACTACTGCTGGTACCTATTCCGTTGTAGCTACTAATGCTACTACACTTTGCACACGTTCAATGACTGGTACTGCTACCATTTCTATCAATGCATTACCTATTGTATATAGTGTAATAGGCGGTGGAAGCTATTGCGCTTCAGGTACTGGTGTTAGCGTAAGTCTTACAGGTTCTGAAAGCAATGTAAACTACCAACTATATAATGGTGCTACTGCTGTTGGTACTGCAATCACAGGTACCGGTGCTGCAATCAGCTTTGGTTTGCAAACAGGTGCAGGTGCGTATACTGTTGTAGCAACTAACGCTACATCTTCATGTATTCGCAACATGTCTGGTTCTGCCTCTATTGCAATCAATCCATTACCTACTGCACAGACAGTAACTGGTGGTGGTACTTTCTGCAATGGTGCTACTGGTGTTACCGTTGGTTTGAACAGTTCTGCATCTGGTATCAATTATCAGTTGTACAATGGTGCAGCTGCTGTGGGTAGTGCAGTGCCTGGTACAGGAAGCGCACTGAACTTTGGTACATTCACCACTACAGGTACATATGTAGTATCAGCTACTAACCCAGCTACAGGTTGTACAAACAATATGACTGGAAATGCAACCGTTGGTACAAACCCAGCCCCTACTGTTTACACGCTTACAGGTGGTGGTAGCTATTGCGCAGGTTCTACTGGTGTTAATATCGGACTAAGTGGTTCTAATACAGGAATTTCTTATCAGTTGACTAATGGCCTATTGCCTGTAGGTTCTCCAGTAATAGGTACAGGTGCTGCTATCGATTTTGGTACTATCACTACTGTAGGTAATTATTACGTTACTGCCACTAATACGCTTACTGCTTGTACTAGCAGTATGTCAGGTAGTTCTTCGGTTGTTATCAATGCTTTACCTTCTGTTTTCACAGTTACAGGTGGTGGCAATTATTGCATTGGTGGTACTGGTGTGAATGTTGGTCTTAATGGTTCTACTCCTGGTATCGCTTATCAACTATATAATGGTACAGTTCCAGTAGGTTCATTAGTTTCTGGTACAGGTCTATCTTTAAACTTTGGTGTTTTCACGGCTACTGGCAATTACACAGTAATAGGTTTCAATCCTGCTACTGCTTGTTCTAACAATATGGGCGGAAGTGCAGTGATTACTACTAGTACTTTACCTACAATATATACTGTAACTGGTGGTGGTAGTTATTGTAACGGTGGTGCTGGTGTTTCTATCGGTCTTACCAGTTCTTTAGCGGGTACTAGTTATCAGGTTTATAACGGTGCTGCCATCGCTTCAACACCTGTTTTGGGTACTGGCGAGGCGCTTGACTTCGGTTTGTTTACGGTTCCAGGTACTTATTCTGTATTAGCTACAAGCTTGAGTTCTTCTTGCTCTAATGCAATGTCTGCAACAGCAGTTGTGGCTATCAATGCTTTGCCTACACTTCATACAATAGCAGGTGGTGGCATTATATGTGAGGGTAGCACAGGTGCTTTAGTTACTCTTAATAATTCCAATACAGGTGTGGCTTATCAGTTATACAATGGTTCTACTACAGTAGGTGCTCCAGTACCTGGTACTGGTAGTGCTATCAGTTTTGGTAATCAAACTGGCGCTGGTGTTTATAGTGTCACAGCTGTAAATACTACTACAGGTTGTGAAAGAGGTATGAATTCTTCTGTTACTATCACTGTTAATCCTCGTCCTACTGCACAAACTGTAACAGGTGGTGGTACTTATTGTGCAGGCGATGCTGGACTATTAGTTGGTCTTGCTTCTTCTTCAAATGGTGTAAACTATCAGTTATACAATGGTTCTACAGCAGTTGGTGCGTCAGTAAGTGGTACAGGTACTGCAATAAACTTTGGTAACCAAACAGGTGCTGGTAGCTATGTTGTTATGGCTACAAATACAGCTACTACTTGTACCAACATGATGCTGAACAATGTTACGGTTGCTATCAATCCATTACCTACTGCTTACACAGTTTTAGGTACTGGTAGTTATTGTGCCGGTGATGCTGGTCTTTCAATAATCCTTAGCAATTCAACTTTGGGTGTTACTTACCAGTTGTTCAATGGTACTACTCCTGTCGGTTCTGCAATTGCAGGTACTGGCACAGAGCTTAACTTTGGAATGTATACAGATGCTGGTACTTACAGAATAGCTGCAACTAATGATGTAACTGGTTGCACTACTAATATGTCTGGTGCTGCGGTTATTTCGATTAACGCATTGCCTGCAGAATATGTAGTTACAGGCGGCGGTGAGTATTGCGCTGGTGGTGCTGGTTTACCAGTGGGTATCTCGTCATCTAATACTGGTATCGCTTATCAGTTGTACCGTGGTGGTGTAGCAATAGGTGCTCCACTTGCAGGTAACGGTGGCGATCTTAGCTTCGGTATACAGTCTGCTGCTGGTGTTTATTCTGTTATTGCTACTAATAGTACCACTGGTTGTGATGTAGCAATGATCGGAACAGCTCCTATTGTTATTAACGAATTACCAATCGCGCACGCAATCACTGGTGGCGGTAGTCTTTGCGCTGGCGATGATGGTGTTAACATTTCTCTCGACCATTCTACTCCTGGTATAGATTACCAATTGTACAACGGTTCTGTTGCTACAGGTTCATTGATAGCTGGTACTGGTTTCCCAATTGATTTTGGTTTACAAACAGTTTCTGGTAGCTACATAGTTAGGGCTATCAACACTGTTACTTCATGTTCTTTAAATATGACAGGTACTGCTAATGTAGTAGTTAATCCAATACCAGCTGCGCAGTCAGTAACAGGTGGTGGTAACTATTGTAGCGGTGCTGCAGGTGTTGCGGTTGGTCTTGACGGTTCGGCTGCTGGCATCTCTTATCAATTGATGAACGGAACTACACCAGTAGGTGGTGCAGTAGCTGGTACTGGTACTCCTATCTCATTTGGTCTTCAAACTGGTGCTGGTCTTTACGAAGTAATGGCTACTGATGTAACCACTGGTTGCACTAACGAAATGACGGGTAGTGCTACTGTAACCATCAATAGTTTACCAAATGCATATGCTGTTCTTTCTATGAGCAGTAGCTATTGTGCTGGTGGTAGCGGTGTTAACATTCTACTGAGTGGTTCTGACGCTGGCGTATCATATCAATTGTTCAATGGCTCTGTTCTCGTGGGTGATGCTATAGAAGGTACAGGTGGTCTTTTGGATTTTGGTCCACAAACTACTCCTGGTACTTACTCTGTAATTGCCAATAATCTTTCTACATCTTGCTCAGTTGTAATGGCTGGTTCTGCTTCCGTTATTGTTAATGCTTTACCTACTGCATTCACACTTACAGGTGGTGGTGGTTATTGCCAAGGTACTTCTGGTGCTGTAGTTAATCTAAATGGTTCTACTGAAGGTATTTCTTATCAGTTATTCAGTACAACTGGTGCTGCTGGTGCTCCTGTAGTAGGTACAGGTGGTCCAATATCTTTTGGTCCACAAACAGCTGGAAGCTATGTCGTGATTGCAACTAACACTGCTACTACTTGTGTTAATCAGATGACTGGTATATTACCTGTAGTGCTCAATCCTGCTCCTACTGCATATGCAGTTAATGGTGGTGGTGTTTATTGTGCTGGTGGCGCTGGTGTTCCTGTAGGTGTTGCAGGTTCTGCTACTGGTATCAATTATCAGTTGTATAAAGATGGTAGCGCAGTAGGTGCTATGGTTGCAGGTACAGGTGCTGGCATATCTTTCGGTTCTCAGACAGCTGCTGGCAACTACACAGTAATGGCTATGAACAACACTACAATGTGTACAGGTTCTATGACAGGTTCTGTTACAGTTTCTATCAATGAATTACCTGCTACATTCGATGTAACTGGTGGTGGTGCTTATTGCGCTGGTTCTGGTGGTGTTTCTGTAGGTCTTGCTGGTTCTGCTGCCGGTGTTAACTATCAGTTGTACAATGGTTCAGTTCCTGTAACTGGTGCTATACTCGCAGGTGATGGTTCTGCTCTTAATTTCGGTATGCATTCTGCTAATGGTAGTTATGCGGTTGTTGCTACAAGTACTGCTACTGGTTGTACTAACATCATGACAGGTACTGCAACTGTGGTTACTAACGCACTTCCAATAGTTTATGCAGTAACAGGTGGTGGTAGCTACTGCTCATCAGCTACTTCTACAGGTCTTGCAGTAGGCGTAGGCAATTCTCAGGCTGGTGTTAGCTATCAGTTATACAAAGATGGCTCAGCAGTAGGTGCTGCCGTTGCAGGTACTGGTGCATCTATTAGCTTTGGTTTACAAACTGCTGCTGGCGTTTACACAGTAATGAGTATGAATGATGCTACTTCTTGCACTAATTCAATGTCAGGTAGTACTTCTATTGTGGTTAACCCTACAATCATACCTTCTGTTAGCATTAACACTGGTGTT
The DNA here is from genome assembly GCA_027484425.1 of Sphingobacteriales bacterium. Classification (GTDB taxonomy): domain Bacteria; phylum Bacteroidota; class Bacteroidia; order Chitinophagales; family Chitinophagaceae; genus Nemorincola. The sequence goes on along the minus strand of JAIXSZ010000031.1, from coordinate 33,374 downwards.
GGTTCTACTGTTTGTATCGGTGTTCTTACAACATTCACTGCAATTCCAGTAAACGGTGGTTCTACCCCTTCTTATCAGTGGCAGGTTAACGGTAGCAATGTAGGCTTAGGTCTTGGTAGCTACTCTTACGTACCTACTGATGGTGATGTTGTAAGTGTATCAATGGTGAGCAGTCTGGCTTGTGCTACTCCTGCCGAAGTAACAGATAATGTTACTATGACAGTTAGCAGCCATGTTACTCCAGTTGCTAGAGTGTCAGTAATGCCAAACGATACAGTATGTACTGGTACAATTGTTACTTACTCTGCTACTGCTGATTTCGGTGGTACAGCTCCTATATTCAGATGGAAAAAGAATGGTGTATCTGTAGGTTCAGGTTCAACATACACATATGTACCAACTAATGGTGATGTGATCACTTGCGAATTGACAAGCAATTTCCCATGCCGTTTGGAAGATGTAGTAACTACTGATGTTAGAATGCGCGTTACAGCTCCTACTACGCCTGTTGTTACTATCTCGGCTAACCCTCGCCTTAGCATCTCTGCAGGTCAGAACCTCAGACTGACTGCAAGCGTAACAAATGGCGGTACTAATCCAACCTACCAATGGTTGTTGAACGGTGCAGTAATTGAAGGTGCTACTAACGCTAGCTATATGAGCACTACATTCCTTGATATGGATGAAGTTACCTGTCAGGTGACTAGTGGTGGTACTTGCTCTGGTATTGTAGGTTCTAAAACTGTAGTTGTTACCGTTACTTCTCTAAGTGTTAGCGACATCGCTGATCTACAAATGGATGTGCGTTTAGTTCCTAACCCTAACAAAGGTAGCTTCATAGTAAAAGGTACTATAGGCAACACAGTAAGCAATGAACTGAATATGGATGTAACAGACATGCTGGGTCAGATAGTATACAGTGCTAAGGTTACTGCTAAAAACGGTGTAATTGATGAAAAAGTACAGATCAATAACACCCTTGCTAATGGAATGTATATTCTTAACCTTCGCTCAGAAACTTCAAGCAAAGCATTCCACTTTGTATTCCAACAGTAATTGACAAAAGGTGTGGTTGTGTAAACCTCATCTAGATATAATATACAAATAGCCGGCTTGCTGCCGGCTATTTTGTTTTGTACACATCTCTTTCAAACTAAATTACTCTTGCTTTGCTAAGTACTAAACCAATGTTACTTTTATTTCTTTTTGCGTTACAACATTACTTGGAATTCCATTTAGCATGATGAAGTTGAGAAATTCTATCAGTCGATTGCTCATCCTTATGCAGTAACAATAGCCTTTTGATCGCTCCAGTTTATAAAAAGGCAATCTTACATACATTAAGGCATTCGTCAATCAATTAGTTTTGTATCTAATATTATTTTGCCTTTCATTGCTGCTTTATAACGCCATAGTAGGTATTATTCTTGCTTTACATTACAAGCTCCTTCTATAATTGCTACTCATAATCAAAATGCTGTACATAGGCATTGCCCAAAGCAAAAAAGAAGCAACCTTTCAGCTGCTTCTTTCCATTATATATTGTTGTTAGTATTTACTTGGTGTCTTTTCCTGTAATTAGCTCATAAACTTTTACAAAAATGCAACCAAAAGTTGTGAATAGAATATTTATATCCAAGCCAATACTGCGGTTTTTCATGTAGTAAATGTCCCACTGTATTCTTTTTCTCAATTCTCTTTCCACGCTTATTTCACCAATGTAGTCTTTTATTTGTGCCATACCAGTCATGCCAGGGTGCACTTCTAATCGCAAATTGTAATAGGGTATACATTCAGAGTAATATCTGGTATGATATACCATGTGCGGTCTTGGTCCTACCACACTCATATCTCCAAGCAGTACATTGAAAAACTGTGGTGTTTCGTCCAAATGTGTAACACGAAGAAATTTCCCGATACTTGTGATTCTTTTATCGTTTATAGATACCTGTTTCACATCTGCCTCATCGTTCACATACATTGTTCTGAATTTGAAACAATCAAATTCTACACCCATATATCCCGTCCTTTTCTGAACAAAAAATACTGGTCCTTTAGAGGTAAGTTTAATGAGTATTGCTAATATCGGTGTCAACCAAGACATTACGAGAGTAATAAACAACAAAGACAAAGAAACATCCATAATTCGTTTAGCAGATAGATAATATGCAGCAGGTTGATGTTCCAAATACTGTTGGTTCATTTCCTGAAACATATATCGAATACTAGCCATGTCTGTTTGTGGAATGGCTGTACTAGCAACTTTTTCTAAAGGGAGTTCTAATGTTGTCTGTTGTTTCATTTATGGTAAATACACTATTTACTCTTTCACAGCAAAAATCGTGCTAAAGTTTGTGAAATTGTCTTCTTTTTTCTAAGAATTATAATTCATGCTAAAATCTTGCCTGTCCAAAGTGAGGTTAGGATGATAAAATGGGTCTCTTTTTATATATTTTTCCCATTTATCTTTAAAGTACTTCACCTCTCTCAAGTGTCTTTCGTAAGAAACTTTGTTCTGATGCGGATGTCCTCTTGTTGCAGATTCATAATGGTACAATACCACATCTGGTACGTAAACATTATTATAGCCTGCATCCATAATTTTTAGACAGAAGTCCACATCATTGTACTCTACTTCCAAATTTTCATCCATTCCTCCTACTTCATCATACACACTTCTTCTTATCATCAAACAAGCTGCTGTAACTGCTGAGTAGTTGGTCACAGATTGCAGATAATAGAAATATCCCGGATCGTTTTTGTAATAGTGCACAAATACGTGGCCCGCAACACCACCCAATCCTATCACAGTACCAGCATGCTGTATATTGTCGTCAGGGTATAGTAGTTTAACTCCCACTGCGCCTATACGTTTTTGCTGTGCATAAGATACCATTGTTGTCAACCAATCCGAGTGAAGAATTTCCACATCGTTGTTAAGCAGTAATATATAATCGCCAGTACTGTTTTCTACGCCTATATTCATCAACCTAGAGAAGTTGAATGGAATTTTCGCCTCTATGCACTTGAATATATTTCCGTTCTTTTCTTTGTATTCAGCCATTAGCTCAAAGAACTCTTCTGTATTACTGTTGTTGTCAAGTACAATTATTTCGTAGTTTGGATATTCAGTGAGTGCTATCAGTGAGTCTATTGTATTTCGCATCAGCTTTGCTTGGTCCTTGGTAGGTATTATAATACTTACTTTGTCAAACGAAGACACATCGTACTTTACTCTATAGCCCATTAGGCCAGGTAAGTATTGTACCTCACCCGACAAGTTCCTACGTACTAACGTTTCTTCCAATGCTTTTTTAGCTGCAATGAATGCATATGGTTTCACATCTTCCTGCTGAGAAGCAGAGAGTGGGTGTATACGCCAGTGATACAATACTTTCGGAATATGGCATATTTTATCTGTTAGCTCTGTAGCTCTGAGTATGAGGTCGTAATCCTGACTGCCCTCAAAACCTAATCTATATCCACCCAGTTTGTCTAACAACTGCTTTTTGTATACTGTAATGTGCGTAATATAGTTTTTAGCAAACAGATTATCAGGCGCAAAGTCAGGCTTTAGATATGGATTGGAGAATGTACCACTATCATCCACTTTGTCTTCATCAGAGTATATGATCTCTACATCCGGTTGTGCATTTATTTGTTTTACTATTTCAAATGTGCAATTAGGAGTAAGTAAGTCATCGTGATCCAAACACAATACATAGTCTCCTGTCGCTAGGCTCAATGCAGAGTTGGAGCATGCGGATATATGACCATTTTCAGTTCTGAATATTACTTTTATTCTGGGTTCTCTTATCGAGTACGTATGAAGTAATCTGGTTATCTGCTCATTTGTAGAGCAGTCATCAGCTATGCACAGCTCAAAATTCTCGTATTGTTGTTGTAATACAGATTCTATTGCAGCTTTCAAATATTCTACCGGAGGATTATACACCGGCATTATAATGCTGATTTTAGGTTTTATCGTCAGTGTGTTAATAGTTTCGTCATAAGCCTTACGTAAAGTAGATGGCTTCAGTTTTTTTGTAATCCAATCATGGTAGTTGTCTACATATTCAGCTATGTCTATATTTTCATTCCCTTCATCCAGATACAATATTTTCACCGGACGGTCTTCAGTTATAAGATACAACTTCTTGAATATGGACTTAATGACTTTTCTGAAAATCCTGAATCCTGGCTTCGTAAATACAAACAAAAAGAATTTCAGCATTTTCAAGAATCCTTTACCACCTGGCGCAGCTTCTTTGAAAAATATCTTCTTAAAGTGACTTATTTTATTTGCCACCTTGAAGTACCATCTGCTTTCTAACAATTGTATGTGGTTCTGCAACAATAATCTTTGATCTGTTATAGACCTCAATTCGTCCTTCGAGTGCGTGATAAGTGATTGAAGCGTTGATATTTTGTAATTGAGTTTTACAATCTCATGCTGCGGCAAATGCTGATTCTCTGTTACTTGCAACAACACATTGTTCAAATGCTCTTCAAATGTTGTTTTGTGTTTCTGAATGATTGCCGCATATCCTTTTTCAGATAGAATGTTACTCTCCTCTTTAAATTTTGTTGCAACACTAGGCGTCACAGCTTCTCTTTCGTAAGCATAACTGTCAGTTTTCTTTAATAGTCTTATACAAAAATCCCATATAGAAAACTTCAAGTCAAACGATTCATCAAATCCATTGAGCTTTTGCCAGTTTTCTCTCAGAAAAACCATATTCTCTGGTATGGCCTTGACAGTCAGCAACTCTATAATTGATAATTTACTATCTGTATTGTCATTTAGTTTGTCGGTATTCAGATTGCCAAATACAAAAGAAGGAGGATTGAAATTTTTGAATGGCAACATCACATTGATAACCGAATACGAAAGTATCAGATTGTCAATAACGATATATTTCGATGTCGATTTGTTGATTATGTTATTGATACTTTGTGCTGCACTTAGTTTGCTGTCGTAGGTTACTTTTATACTTGTTACAGGTATCGACGCATTTAAAAGAGCATTGTCAGCCTGCAGCAAATCCGTTTCATTGGTGCATATAATAGTAAACTCGGGGTGTGGTACAAAAGAATGATAAAACTGATGCAATTTATTTAGTAGTATGTCTTCACCAGAGTATTCGTCATACATGATGATTACCGAAACATCATTACCATTGTACCATATCTTGCTGTTCGATATACTGTTGCGTTTATCCAGCTCTTGTATCAAGCCATAGAGAGTATAATTGTCAGATATGGTTTCTGTATCTTGTTGTTCTTTTTTTATTGTTATTTCATTAGCAGGATTGATGTCTTTCAATACAGTATCTGACGAAAAAGCAAGACTCTTAAGCACAACACTAGGTGAATACCTTACATTGTTTTTGTCTAGTATTACACTATTCGAACCATATTTGCCATAAAAATCAAGTATCTCTTCTAGATAGTTTTCCGTACTTTTTTGCAATCCCTTTTTATTCACCTTATTTCCATACAAAAACAAAAAGCTTGCATACGGAAACAATGACTGTATATCTAACTCAAAAAATAACTCATAGTCTAATTGAAGACCCCAAAGTTTTTTGTTGCCAAATCCCTCGTCAATAATAAGCTTAATTATAGCCTGGTAATCTTCAATTTTCTTTTCATCTGCCTTTATAGGAAGTAATCTTCTGGTGTCGGAGTTTGAAAAGTAATTTTTTTTGTATGATGAATTATTGCTTTCAAATCTGCCTGATTTGTTTGATACTATGTTTTCTGATAACAAAATGGCAAGTTCATCACCATCACTTTTATTGGGTGCAATGATGAAAATAGGTATGACACCTGGCTGTATTTTATTTAGAACAACTGTCTGTAATGGTTGCATACATCTGATGAGTTTCCACTGTCAATTAATTTGCCCTGCTCTAGCAAAATCGCTTTATTACATATGCGGGCAACGTCATCTGGGAAGTGTGATACGAATAGTATAGTTTTTCCTTCGTTTTTAATTTTATATATCTTTTCCAGGCATTTCGCCTGAAATCCCTGATCCCCTACTGCCAGCACTTCGTCAATTATTAATATGTCAGAGTCATTAGCTAATGATATCGAAAACGCCAACCTCGCCACCATTCCAGATGAGTATTGCTTTACTGGCATCTTTAGCACCTCATCACTCAGTTCCGAAAATTCTTTAATATTATCTACGGCATTAGTGTTCTTTCTGGCTGTACCATATAACGCTAATAACAACGATATATTTTCATAGCCTGTCAACTCTAGCTCCAAACCAGCACCTATAGCCAATATCGGGGCAAAAGTACCATTTACAGTTATTTTGCCTTTGGTTGGTTTTATAATACCTGCTATTGCTCGTAGCAATGTACTTTTCCCACATCCATTTCGTCCCAGTATACCCAAACTCTCTCCTCGTCTCACCTCTACTGATATATCTTCAAGGATAACCTTATTCTTGAACGGGCTTTTACGATGTGTTATTAGGTCCTTTAGTGAGTACACCCCAACATTATTCTGCCAGAAGCTAACCTGTACATTATCAACCTTAATAATTACATCAGACATTCCTTCTATTCTTTATATGGCAGAAATAAATTGATTCTTCAGTCTGCTAAATATAATCAGACCTACAGTTAATGTAGTACATGATATAAATATACATACAAGCCAACTATGTAGTGATGGCGTTATGTTTTCATAAAATATACCTCTTCCTAATTTGATGAAATAATAAATAGGATTACTCTTTATTACCAGTTCATATTTCTTAGGTATCATAGTTTCAGGATACGCAATAGGTGTAAGGTAAAAAAGTGCGGGTTGAATGGTACCCCATATAATACCAATATCTCTAAAAAATACATTGATTGAGCATAGTATCAAATTAAGCCCATAAGAAAACATCCCGAACAACAAAAGGCAGGGTATTATTAGCAATAGCCTCGGACTATAAACTATCCCGAACCAATTCATCATGATAAGGAACACGATAATTGTCAAAAACAGATTAAACAATTCACTCAGAATCTCTGAAAGTGGAAAAAAATATGCAGGTATATTTATAGCTTTTAGCAGTCCTGAAGAGCCTACTATACTGCCTACTGACTGACTAGTTACATTAGAAAAAAAGAACCACAACACCAATCCAGATAAAGAAAATAATATATAATTTTCCATAGACCCAAACCCCTGACTAAACATCACCATAAATATCAACAGATATATCAATGGTTTGATGAAACCCCAGAAGAAGCCCACAAGCGAATTTTTATACCTGAGTATCACATTTCGCTTACTAAGAGCATATATGCGGCTGATGTTTTGCACGTTCCTGTTTTGTTTATACTTTGCACAGCAGAATAATCTGTTTCTGTGTCTGTAGAAAAAATGAAATTATATGTTAATGCTCGTTTTCTAACCCAACCCATTACGGGTGTGCAAAGGTACGCAATTGAATGTAGTAGAAAAATTAAAAAATTATATCCCAATACCTTGTTCCTCACTCCTCACAATATATGGAATAAAAATGTAGCAAAAGAATTAGATGCAATAATTGTTGGCACGCACGCAGGTCATATGTGGGAGCAGATTGATTTGCCCCTATATCTGAAAAAACAAACTGCTACACCTCCACTCTTTAATCCCTGCAACACAGCTCCACTTTTGTATCCCAACAACTTCATTACCCTTCACGATCTCGCTTTTTACACTCACCCTGAGTGGAATTCCAAGTTGTTTTCTACCTGGTACAATTTCCTTATCCCCCGCATAGTCAGCAAATGCACACATCTCTTCACAGTAAGTAATACTGTCAGTGCCGAGATTCAGGATACTTATCGGGTTCCAACTTCTGCTATCTCTGTTACTTACAATGGGATGGCTACCGAAATGATGGCGAATAATGGCGTGGTAAAGGGTCTTAGGCAAAAAGTGATATTGGCAGTAGGTAGCTTCAATCTCCGCAAAAATCACCAAAGTCTCATTGCCGCTTTTATAAACAGCAATATCAAAAACACACACAGGCTGGTATTGGTAGGCGATGAAAATAAAGTTTTTAGAGATACGGGCATCAATCCCCAAATGCTCAAAGACAATAACATCATTTTACACAATCATCTCTCCGATCTAGAACTTATGGATCTATATAGTCAAGCCGAAATTCTTGTATCCCTATCTGCTTACGAAGGTTTTGGTATTCCTTTATTAGAAGGGTTGTTTTTTGGTTGTAAGTTGGTATGTTCAGACATTCCAGTATATCGCGAGTTATATTCTACCGTTGCTACTTTCACTGCTCCCTATAGCCAGGAGGCGATTCTCCACGCACTTTATACCTCTATTTCAGGCGCGCCACCCTCATCACATATAGTTAGCGCGCTTTGCTCCAAATACAACTATGATGTCTCGGCCAACATCATCTTACAAAAAATGCTTCAACCAAAAATATAGCAGTGGGGTAGTAGCTATGCTGCTGCTTTATCTAAGGTAAACCCAAACGATGATCCTACACCTGGTTTGCTCCTCACGTTTACGGTGTGTCCATGGGCTTCTATTATGTGTTTTACTATAGCCAGCCCTAGTCCAGTACCACCTATTGATCTCGATCTACTTCTATCTGCCCTGTAAAATCGCTCAAATATTCTTGGTAAATGCTCTTCACCTATTCCAGGCCCGTCATCAGATACTTCAACATACACATACTTATCGTCCAGCTCATAGCATCCGGTTATAATACTGCCATTGTCGTTGCCATATTTAATTGCATTCTCTACCAGATTCACTAATACCTGTTTTATTTTTAGTTTATCTGCGGTTACTTGCAATGGTCTTTCAGTGCCTTTCTTTAACAAAAGATGTATAATTCTTGATTCTGCTTTAAGATGCAGTTCTTCATATACTTCTTTTATTAGCTCTTGTATAATAAAAGACTCTTGAATTAACGGCGTTTTGCCAGATTCTAGTTTAGAAATTCCGTCAAGGTCATCAACCAACCTAGCCAATCGATCTATACTTCTAGATGCATTAGTAAGAAATTTTATGTTTACCGAGTCGTCTTTTAGTGCTCCTCCCAGCAGGGTATCCACATACCCCTGAGCTGAAAATATGGGTGTCCTCAATTCGTGTGCAAGATTCATCAGAAATTCCTTCCTGAATTTTTCATTTGCTTTGAGTAATTCTATCTCATCTTTCTTTTGTGTTGCCCATTTTTGTACATCTTCACTTACTTCGTCTATCGATTTTTGAGGTAATACGTTCTCATAAAAATACTCCTCTCTTTTGGTCGCTTTTGTCTGATAAATAAACTTGTATATCAACTTTATTTTTCTGTAAATAAATCTTTGTAGCGTGTAATGGTACAGTAGGTATATTACCGTAAAAGTTAAAACAAAAACTACGATGGGTATTTTCCAATTATTGCTGATAAATATGCTCATTAAAGCATTAGTCAGACCTGCTATAAGTGCTGTGAAGAAAGAAAGTAATCTCGGTGAGAGATTTTTGGAGTCAAGCAGTGACATAATACTAAATTAGATTAAATATCTCGAAAGCAACTATAGCTACTCAGTTTTTTATACAACAACACCTGCTTTTAGCTAAGCAGGTGTTGTTGTATGAGTAAATGTATTATTGTAAGGTCAATTACGGCATGTCAAATTTGTAACCTACACCTTTTACAGTCGTGATAAGATCAATACCTACCTTCTGTCTTATTTTGCGAATATGAACATCAATAGTACGGTCACCAACTATTACGTCAGTACCCCATACACGTTGCAAAATTTCATTTCTCAAAAACACTCTGCCAGGTTTAGATGCCAGTAACGACAATAGTTCAAATTCTTTCTTCGCTAATACTATATCATCACCTTTGTAGGTTACAGAAAACTTAGTTTTGTTGATTTCCAAATCACCAAAAGTTTGTTTCTGGTCCTGATCTTCTTCTTTTCTGAATCTTCTTAGGGCCGATCCAATTCTCGTAGCCAGTAACTCAGGCTTTATTGGTTTGGCTATGAAGTCATCAGCTCCAGTTTTTAGACCCTCTATCTCATATTTCTCATCGCTAAGCGCAGTGAGAAATATAATAGCGGTATCATCAAATTCTGGCATTGTTCTCAACTCTTTGATAGTTTCTATGCCGTCTTTATTTGGCATCATCATATCTAAAAGTATAAGATTTGGTTTGAAGTCTTTAGCTTTTCTTATAGCTTCTACACCATCTCTTGCCGATGCTACTAAATAGCCTTTGTTTTTCAGATTATAAGTGATAAACTCCACTATATCTGGTTCGTCGTCTACTACTAAAATTTTACCCGGAAATACTTCCATATTTTTTACTAAAGTCTGATGCAATATTAGGCTTACTAACGACAACAAGGAAGAACTTTGGATTATGTTATTGTTAACTGACTCTGGCGTCAAGTTTACTTCATAAAAAAAGTGCAGCAATGGTTAAAACATTGCTGCACTTTTATAATTGTCTCTTCCCTTATTTCAAGGTTACATCTCCAGCCCCTATTAGGTAGCCATCATTGTATATTTCTATTTTATACACTCCTTTGGCATAGTCGCCTTCTTGATTCCAGTCAGCTATTACGTTTTTGTAAGGTTGGTTTTGAGTCAGTGGTATGCTCTTAGACAATGTGTAAGAAAGGTGGTCACCCTTGCTTGTCGTCATCATCCCAGATCCGTTCGCTGGATTACTAAGTGTAGCGGCAGATGGTGGTGCTATTATACGCAGATACACCATTTTAGATCCATTCTCAGCTATCCTGTTTTCATCTATGTCAAAAGTAACCCTTAGAACATCTGTTTTTCTTGCTTTTTTCGTTTCTTTCTCTTTGCCATTACGCTTTATTTTTACAGCTTCGAGCTTTATGTTAGAAGCATGCAGTACAGAGGCCAGCTTTTTTATTGCTATGTTCTGTGTCACAGTAGAGTCTCTCTCCTTGGTTAGCACCTTGTTCGAGCCAGTCAAAATAGTGTTTTCTTTTTCCAACTCAGCTATTCTTGCCTCATATGCCTTAGTCTTGTCGCTCAGAGTAGCAATCATTGCTTTCGCTTCATCCAGCTCAGCTTTCGATACATTTTGCTTACTCAGCACTACTCTTATTTTTGATTGCAGTTTAGCTAATGCAGCTTTGTTGCTTTCCAGAAGACTATCCTTCATAGCATTATCAGACACTAGCTGATCTATGCGTGCAGATGCAGCTTCGAAATCTTCTTTTAGCGCAGCTTGCTCCGTACTAAGAGAGTCAATACGTTGTTGCTTAATTTGCTGTTCAGTAGCATTCTGTTCTGCCATCTGATTTTTGCTCATAAACAAGTATATACAGCCTGCCAATAGTATTAGAATCACTACCCAATATATTATTGAGTTGTTTTTCTTGGGCGGCATACCTTGTGGTGGGTCTTGTGGTGTAATTTGATTAATTTGGCTCATAATTTCGCTTTTTGCGTTAAAGTGTATGTAATTTGATTGCAAATATAGTCCGTAATTTTATATAATGGAAATCTTCACTGGCATTTTGTTTATTGACATTGAAACTGTCTCTGTTCAGCCCACCCTTGGTCTGCTTTCTGAGGGTATGCAAATAGAGTGGTCTAAAAAAGCACGACTCATTCACAAATTGCCAGATAACATTCCCGATCCCTCCCTCGCATTTGAGGATAAGGCCGGTATATATTCAGAGTTCGCTAAGATTGTTTGTATAAGTATCGGTAATGTTTACAACGATGGGAATGTTTGGAAGGTCAGACTCAAATCTTTATCAGGTCATGACGAACAGGAAATTTTAAGAAAATTTTCTGAAATTGTCGAGAAAATGACCTCCACGCACAAGGACATAAGATTCTGTGGTCACAATATCAAGGAGTTCGATATGCCTTTTATTTGTCGCCGTTTTGTAATAAACAACCTTCCCTTACCGCAGCCTTTACAGCTTTCAGGCAAAAAACCTTGGGAAATACACCACATTGACACCATGGAGTTATGGAAGTTTGGAGACAACAAAAACTTCACCTCACTTTCTCTTCTTGCTCAGGTATTGGGAATACCTTCCCCCAAATCAGATATTGACGGCAGTCAGGTTAGTAATGTTTATTGGAATGATGGCGATATAAAGCGTATCAGCAGATATTGTATGCAAGACGTATTCACTACCGCCAAGGTTTATCTCCGTTTAAAAGGTAACTCTGATATAGACTTGCTGCCAGAATATGTAGAAGACTAATTGCACTTCGCTTTGTTTCAGTTTGCAGCACATTTTAGCACATTTATTACCCTAGGGCAATAAATATCAGGTATTTACCAACTGCTTTCCACTAATTGCCGTCTATTGGCATATAAACGCCATTAAACGCTATCAGTAATCTATAATTAGAACCCAATAGTTTTTTAAAAAATCTTTATCTTGCAACTTCAGAAAATTAAATTTACACTTATGTCACAACGTTGGAGACATCTTTTATTGTCATTCTTAGCATCATCAGTGCTGGTAGTTGCCTGCAAAAAGGAATACAGCCCCGATGAAACTTTACCTGTATCCTACTCACCCAACGTTATAGTTTCCAGCAATAATCAGGTAGTGTTTGCACTTAATCCCACTTCTGGTCAAAAGAGCTGGGAGTTAGGTCTGCCATGTCCGGTACTCGCTTCACCCATCATATACAAGGGTAGTGTGTTTATAGCATCCTCTAACAGAGATACGCTGTACAAAATCAATGGCAAAACAGGTCAGATAACCCGTAAAATCACCTACAGCGGTTCGGGCGTAGGTGCCAAGGCAACTCCCATAGCCGATGGTAAAATTATATACGTTGCGTCCATGAATGGAAGACTTTTTGCGATAGACACTTCTGATTACTCTACTAAGTGGAGCTTTGCTGCCGATGGTCCCCTCGAGGCATCTCCTACTATACACAATGGCAATATCTATTTTGCTAGTACTCTGGGCACTGTGTATTGCCTAGAGAAAACTAATGGCACCACCGCACCTCTTCCGGCTTCGCCTTCTGCTACTTGGTCGCTCACTATACCAGGTGCTAGTTTTGTTTCTTCCCCAGCGGTTGCTGCGCCTTACTTATACATTGGTAGCCTTTCTGATAGCAATATGTATTGTATTTACCTCGATGCACCAGATGGGGGCACTACAGGTCTTATGCGTTGGTCTTACAAAACCAGAGGTGGAATCAGAAGCTCCCCAGCGGCATACAAGGGCACTTGTATTTTTGGCGCAAATGATTTCAGACTTTATTGCCTCGATACAACCATCGACCCACTCTTCGGTATTACGGTTCCCGAGGCTCGTTGGATAGACAGTTTAAACAGCGAAGTGGTATCTTCCCCCTTCCCCTACGACCAAACGGTATATGTAGGTTGCAAAGATTACAGAGTCTATGCGCTTCGCATGATCAACGGTAGTGCTAAATGGACATTCTCTTCCAATGGTGTTATCACTTCTAGTCCTCTTGCCTACAATGGTACAGTGTATGTCGGTAGCTTTGACAAATACCTTTATGCCCTCGATACTGCCCGTGGTACACTCAAATGGAAAACAAATATAAACGGACAAATAGAGTGCTCTCCAGTTATTGATGACCTTACCAAATTAACTGGTCACAATAGTCAAATAAGTGGTTATACTAACTAATGATTAATATTATTTATTCCAAAATTAACAAAGCGACTATTTGTTAGTCGCTTTGTTTTTTGGCACGATTGTGTTCTTTGTCTAATGTTTTTTAGCCCAAATCTTAGTATAGATTTTTCTTATCACTTATTTTGATAAAAATTTCTGCCACTTACTTTTTATACATAACTTTATTCCTTAAATCTAACTATTGGTGACGTATAAATCTGTGCTTTTTGGATAATAGTATGATTAGTATTCTCACACTCATGCGCTATAAGTTACTGCTTTTGGTGGCATTTTTGTTTATGTCTGTAGGTGTCCATGCCAATCACTTAGTGGGTATGGACTTGATTTATACACATGTATCAGGTAACACTTACCGCATTACACTAGTTGCCTATGGAGATTGCGGCTCAGCATCTTCTGGTACAGCCTTCTCCTCATTATCTACGGCTTCGCCCAGAGTTTACATCTACAACGGAAACTCACTTTTAGGTGGGGTCAACCTTGTGATACAGCCGCCCGCTGCTGGCATTGAAATCACACCAGTATGTCCGGCTTTTCTGTCTCAGACACAATGCACAAACCTTGCTTTCCCTACACCAGGTATCAAAAAATTTGTTTACAGTGCCAATTATACTTTACCCTCTACGTCTTCTGTATGGCGGTTCATATACACTGGTCAGTTAGGTTCTAGTATTGCCGGTAGGGCATTGTCTATCACCAATATTCCTTCTGCACCCGTTACATATATTCAGTTGATTGATACCCTCAATAACACTGTAGCGCCCAACAGTAGCCCGAATCTTACTAATGTCCCGACACCTTTTTATTGTTTGTCTGCTACCAGCAATTACAATCCTGGTGCAGTAGACCCCAACAGTGATAGTCTTCGGTTTTTCTTAGTGCCAGGTGGTGCTGGTACAAATTCATCAACCGTCGGTGGAACTGTTTCCTACATTCCTCCTTATTCTGGTGCTGCACCACTTGCAGTTTCTTCTTCCACTTTCGATCAGCAAACTGGCCAAATCTCCTTTACCCCCAGCATTCTACAGCGTTCTTTGGTCGTTTACAATATCCGTGAATTTAGGGGGGGAGTATTTGTAGGCTCCTGCCAACGAGAGATGACTTTTCTGGTGCAGTCTTGTACCAATACACCTCCTAACGGTAACTTTTCTGGTGCTACTGCCGGTACAGTAGTTGATAATACTCATTTCGAAATTTGTAGAAACTCAGGTGCTTTCAGCCTCAGCATCAACCCCTTTCAGGCTGTCACCACCAATAACATAACTGTCACTACCTCAGGCTTACCTCCTGGACTCACATTTACTACCACTGGCAACGGTACACCCACACCTTCTTGCCTCATTTCTTGGACCTCTACCGGCACCGCACCGGGTGCGTACACTTTTTTTGTTACTTACACCGATAACAACTGCCCACTTTCAGGCACACAAACCATTGCTTACACCATCACTATTTTACCTCAAGCCACGGTTACTCAGTCTTTAATATCTCCTGCTACTTGCCTCCAGCGAGCTGCTATTTCCATTGTTCCTGCAGGCGGTGGTATTCCATGGCGGGTCAAGATATCTCGTGCCGTTGCACCTTTCGATACTATTCGGGCTTATACTGGCGCCACTGGTGCCTTCACGGATAGTTTATCTCCGGGCAGTTACACCATCACGGTGTTCCCAGCCACAGGTAGCTGTAAGTCTTCTGTACCAGTCACCATTGCACCTCCAGTATTTGTTACTCCGGTCATTAGTTCCACTAGTCCCACTTTTTGTGGCGCCTCCGACGGTACTATTAGGCTCACTGGTTTGCTAGCTGGTACTACCGACACTATAAGGTATCTGAGGGGTGGGGTAGCTCAGCCAGCGTTGGTACGTGTTGTAGCTGCCGATGGTTCCATTACACTCACAGGCTTAGGGGCTGGTACCTACAGCAGTTTTACCGTTACGTACGGTATTTGTGTTAGTGCGCCCGTTGGTCCGGTAGTTTTGGTCAATCCTCCGTTCACTATGCGTGCCCTTACTGGTGTCAATCCTCCATATTGTGGTTTCTGCACAGGCTCCATTAC
This sequence comes from Sphingobacteriales bacterium, assembly GCA_027484425.1. Taxonomy (GTDB): domain Bacteria; phylum Bacteroidota; class Bacteroidia; order Chitinophagales; family Chitinophagaceae; genus Nemorincola. Next base: position 17,654 of record JAIXSZ010000031.1, on the reverse strand, counting down.
CATCTTAGGTCTCAGACCCGGACAAACCGATACCATTACTTATTTTAAAGATGGTGTCCTACAGCCTGCTGTAGTTCGTTTCATTGGCACAGACAGCACTGCTACCATTACAGGTTTATGCCCTGGTTTGTACAACAATTTTGTAGCTCGCACCGCTGGTGGGTGCGTGTCCAATGTGCTAGGGCCTATTACGCTCACAGTGCCTCCTTTTACAGCGCGTGCAGTTACTTTCACCAATCCTTCTTACTGTGGCTTTTGCAATGGTTCTATGACTATTCTTGGTCTGCATCCGGCTCAGACAGATACTATCACTTTCTGGCGCGATGGTATTCCTCAGCCGCCTGTAGTGCGCACCATTGGCGCAGATAGTACAGCTACTATTACTGGTCTGTGTGCTGGTCTTTACACTAATATTGTTGTTCGTACTGCGGGTATTTGCGTTTCTAATACGTTAGGGCCCATCACCCTCACCACGCCTCCATTTACCATGCGTACCATTACCTTCACCAATCCGCCTTACTGTGGCGTATGCACTGGTACCATTAGATTATTCGGCTTACATCCTGGCCAAACCGATACTATTACTTATTTAAAAGATGGTGTGCCGCAGCCGGCTGTTGTTCGCACCATTCCTGCCGATAGCACAGTAACGATAACTGGCTTGTGCGCAGGCGTTTACAGCAACTTTGTTGCACGCACTGGCGGCATATGTGTATCTAATACATTGGGTCCAGTTACACTCACAGTGCCACCTTTCACCATGCGTGCTTCTGCCCACACCAATCCAGATTATTGCGGAGTGTGCAACGGTGTTATTCGTCTGTTCGGTTTATACCCCGGACAAACAGACACTGTCTCTTACACCAAAGATGGCGTAGCTCAGCCTCCGCGTATACAGGTGGTAGGTGCAGATAGTATCATCACTATCTCTGGGTTGTGCGCAGGTGTCTACGACAACTTCATTGCCCGCACTGCTGGTGTATGCGTTTCCAATACGCTTGGCCCAGAGGTACTCACTGTGCCCCCATTCACCATGCGTGCGCTCACCTTCACCAATCCTCCTTACTGTGGCATTTGCACTGGTACCATCACACTCTTTGGTCTGTATCCCGGTCAAACCGATACTATTACCTACACCAAAGACGGTGTAGCCCAAACCCCAATCGTACGTACTATAGGTGCTGATAGCACCGTTACCATCACAGGCCTTTGTGCAGGTCTCTACGACAATTTCATTGCCCGCACAGGTGGTGTTTGTGTGTCCAATACACTCGGCCCTGCCAACCTCACAGTGCCACCATTCACCATGCGTGCGCTCACCTTCACCAATCCTCCTTACTGTGGTATATGCACTGGCACTATCACACTCTATGGTCTATATCCCGGTCAAACCGATACTATTTCTTTCACCAAAGATGGCGTACCTCAGTCACCTATTGTGCGCACAGTCGGCGCAGATAGCACCATTACCCTTACAGGTCTTTGCGCTGGTCTGTACGACAATTTCATTGCCCGTACAGGTGGTGTTTGTGTGTCCAACACGCTCGGCCCTGCCAATCTCACAGTACCACCATTCACCATGCGTGCCATTACGGCTACCAATCCCACCAAGTGTGGCTTTTGCGATGGTCAGGTGAAGCTATTTGGGCTCTATCCAGGTCAAACCGATACTATCTCTTACAGGCTCAATGGCGTACCTCAAACACCGTTGGTTTTCAATATCAATTCAGATAGTCTCGTTACTATTACAGGGCTTTGCGAAGGTGTCTATTCCGATTTTGTAGCCCGTACAGGTGGTGTTTGCGTGTCCAACTCTTTAGGTCCTGTCTCATTAGTAGACCCACCCATTACGCCAGGCTTCAACTACGTAGTGCGCGAAGATTGCCGAGCAGATACAGTACTCTTTACAAATACATCATCACCTGCTGCTGATCTCACCTACAAGTGGTTCTTCGGCGATGGCGACTCCTCTACTGCCACCAACCCTAGCCACATCTATTATCTGCCAGGCACGTATCGGGTAGTACTTATCATCACCAACACTCGCTGTGTAGATAGTATTGTTAAGTTCATTCCTATCACCAATCTGGTAAAGGCTGGCTTCGTTGCTAATCCCGATAGTTTTGTGTGTACTGGTACGCCTGTTACCTTCACTAATACTTCATTGGGTGTTCAGCTCAAGTATCTGTGGACCTATGGCGATGGCAACACCGATACATCCGCCAACACCACTCACACCTTCAACAGAACCGGCACTTACAATGTAGTAATGGCCTTGTCCAACTACGTACCCTGCTTCGATACTGCGCGTACTGTTATCACCGTCGATTCCATTAGCGATATTAGCATCTTGGCTACAGATACAGTTTTGTGTGGTGGGCGCTCCGTTACCTTCTCTGGTATATATGCAGGCATAGGCAGTACAGGCATCAAGTGGACATTCGACAATAGTTCCGAGATTGCCAACGTCAATCCTGTTATTCATGCCTTCGAGGGGTCAGGTCAGCTTACTGTCCGTTTCGATGCTTATTACCGTGCCTGCCCAGATACCTTTGCTACCCGCAAGGTATGGGTGTTCGACCATCCACTTGTTTACATTGGTCAGGATACTGCTATCTGCCCCGGCAGCAACGCCATTATCCTTGCCGACCGCCAAAACACCGAAATCCCCACTACACGCTGGCTCTGGAGCGATGGCAATCGCACCAACTCTATGAAGGTCGTTAGTCCAGGCACTTACTGGGTGCGCATCACTGTCGATGGTTGCACCGCTACCGATTCTGTAGTAGTCTCAGAAGATTGCTACATGGATGTCCCCAATGCCTTTACCCCCAATGGCGATGGCATCAACGATTACTTCCTTCCACGTCCATTACTAGCCAAAGGCCTTACATCCTTTAGCCTGTCTATCTTCAATCGTTGGGGTCAAACAGTCTTCGAAACCAACAATACCGAAGGCAGAGGTTGGGATGGTAAGTTCAATGGCACAGCGCAGCCCGAGGGCGTGTATGTATACCTCATAGAGGCTACATTCAAGGACGGTCAAACAGAAAAACATCAGGGCAACATTACCCTAATGCGCTAGTATTTATTGGTGGGTTGTTTTATTCCAGCACAGCTCGTTGCACTACGCTCCATGCCTGTGGTTTATCCGCAAACAATGCCTTGGTCCTTCCCCATGTGTCCTTAAAGAACTCCGAAAACCTATAGTGGTTCAGGTGTGCTTCACTTTCCCAGTGGCTATAAGTGAAGAATATAGCAGGGTTAGCACTGTCTTGCCACAGTTCCAGGTGTCTGCATCCCTCAAAGTGCCTTATCCGTTCTTTCCGCTCCTCAAATAGCTGTTCGAAGTCCACTATAGCTTCCGTCCTGAAGGTCATCTGTACTATCCTTACTATCATTCACTACTATATTTTATTTGGTTATGTTCGCTCCCCATCCTCAGCCCCAGCAGCATAGCCGCGCTACCTTGGTTCACACATATCTCCACATAGCCGTTTTTGTTTATGCGGCACAGGCACTCACCCGGTATCACATCATTATACTGTGCGCTTAGGTTGTTCAGCGTATACACATTCATAAACCGCAGCACAAACCTGCCATTCCTGCTCATCGCCTGCAGTCTATCAGCCGTCATATCGGTCACCACATTGCCATAGTGGTCTATATATATCACCTTGCTGTTGCTATTTTCATTGGGGGTAGCAGATGCCGCTGTTATTCGTTTGGGTGCTATGGGTTGCAGTCCCGCATTGTCGGGTGTGGTAGCCGTCAGCATTCTTATGGTATTTGCCATTTGCACCACCCAGTCCTTAAATCGCTTATCCTTCGTCAGTTCCATGCACAGCCATGCACTGTCTGGTAGTTTGCCCAGTGCCATAGGCACCACACCATTGTCGGGGCTCATAAAGTATTGGTTACCCTGCTGGCACAGTATCAGCTTCGGCACAGCCTCATAGTAGATGTCTGTCAGCACCACATGCACACACCCTTCACCAAACGCTTCATACGCACTCCCCAGTAGGTAGGCCGCCTCATCAGTGCTGTACGGGCGCACCTCATGGCTCAGATCAGTTATCACCGCATTGGGCAGCACACCCAGCAGTATACCCTTCACCACTCCCGCCGAGGCATCGTGCAGCCCAAAGTCTGATAGAAGTGTGATGTGTGTCATTTAGTCAGAGAAAACACAAGTTGTAGTATACTTTAACGCTCTCTCCCACAAATGTACAAACCAATCTGAACTTGACTTCTTACTTTTGGGTATTATTAATTTCCCTGTTTTTACTAATCGCTCATTTTCAGCTACTTATACAGCACTCTATGCTCCAACTCGTTATAGCCTCCAACAATAGCGGCAAAATCCACGAAATCAAAGCACTCATCCAAGACATTGAGCTCCTTTCCCTCTCCGATGTCGGCTTCTTTGGTGACATCGAAGAGCCCTTCGACTCCTTCGAGCAAAACGCCCACGCCAAAGCCGATGAAATCAATAAGTTCTGTGGTCTCAATGTCTTTGCCGACGATAGCGGCCTTTGTGTCAATGCCCTCAGCGGTGCACCCGGTGTCGACAGTGCCCACTATTGCGGCATGCGCAACGACGACCTCAATCTCCATCAGGTCCTCTTCGAGCTACAAGACGCTACCGAAAGGTCTGCATATTACAAAGCAGTCATCTGCCTCATTTGGCAGGGCGAGGTACACTACTTCGAGGGCATTTGCGAGGGCACCATCACCCACGACAAGATAGGCACTGGCGGTTTCGGCTACGACCCCATTTTTATACCCACAGGTCATTCCCTTACCTTTGCACAGCTACCTTTGTCGGTCAAAAACGAAATCAGCCACCGTGCCCTTGCCATCCGCAAAATGGTCAAGTTCATAGAGCAGCGAATAGCCGCTGGTCAATAGCCATTTTCGGTTCATTACTACACTTACACGCTAATACCCCCACAATTATGAAGTTTACCATAGGCGACAATATTATACTCAAGCGCACCGGCGAGGAAGGCATTGTAGCCGCCTACATCAATGCTCAGATGATAGAAGTAGAGGTTGGTGGCACCACATTCCCTGTATATATGGAGGAGGTCGATCATCCCTACCTCAAGTGGTTTACCGAAAAAAACACCAACAAGAAAAAACAACCCGTACCACCACCACTCATGCCTGCCGAAAAAGTTGCTACCCGCGTACAACGGTTAGCACAGGGCGTATACTTCTCCTTCCTCCCAGTTTTCACCACTGTCGATATGGACGAGGTCGTCACCCACATCAAGGTGTTCCTGCTCAATGAGCTCCCCATCAGCATACGCTTCATGTACGATGCCCGCATCGTCGACAATATCCTGTTCCGTCACGAGGGCTCTCTGCACGCCTTTGGCAACATCTACCTGCACAGCATCAACTATGCCGATATGAACGACCAACCCCGCCTACACTATTCCTTCACCGACGTTGCCCATCCCGAAAACAAACAAGAAGAAGGCGTACTCCGCATCAAGCCTGCCAAGCTCTTTGACCACATCAGCCGCATACTCCAGGGCGCCGAGCCCTCATTCAGTTATCTGCTTATCGATGGTTTCATACTACAGCCACCACCACAGCCCGCACCCGCACCAGTACCCATCATACGCAGTGGCAAGGTCACCTCTGCCCAGAAACACCAACTCGAAGCCCCCAAGTACGAGCTCGACCTCCATATCGAGAAACTCGTCAACAACCCACGCGCACTCTCCAATGCCGAGATAGTCAAGATACAGCTCGATGTCCTACAGCGCTACCTGCAGCTAGCCATCGTCCACCGCCAGCACAGCATGATAGTCATACACGGCCTCGGCAAAGGCAAACTAAAAGACGAAGTACACGCCGAACTCAGAATGACCCCCGAAGTAGCCCGCTTCAAAAACGAATGGAGCGGCAGATACGGCTTCGGTGCCACCGAGGTCATTTTTAAGTACTAATAGGCTAGGGTAGCGCACCCTTGTTTTCTTTGGTTCCCAGCCTTTGCACTACTAGCAGCGGGCTTTGCGTCGCATCTCTTGTGCGTGCAGGGCAGTGAGGGGCTTTGCCCATGAAGTGATATTTTTCACTTCTATCTGACTCGAAATTTGGTTGTCGCAACGTAGTGTGGGTTCGATTCCTGTTAGGTCTACCAAAGAGGGAACATGCAATTCAAATTGCAGTTCCCTCTTTTCTTTTTCCCCTGAAAGCCTTGCCAGTCGTGCAAAGTAGCGGAATGCGACATTTACTTTTGGGGTTCGACACTCGTCTTTTTTTCGATTGTAGTATATTCCTTCTGGAAAAACCATATACTGAAGTTCTTGCCTGTCGTTGTAATCGGCAGAAGCCCATTCTGGAGCGAGCTTCGCAGTTGTTCTAAAGGCAGTGTCTATGTATAAATCAAGGTTCGACACCCTATTCCCAAATTTTGCCCGTTCCTTTTCAATATCCTTCTTCTCGTCAGTAAATTTTGCCTTGAATTTATCGAACATATCCTTCGTTATTTCTTCCAATACATATCGTTCTTCAAGGCGTTCCAACTTGCTATCGACCTCCGCTAATTGCTTTTCGATGTTCTGAATATTCTCTTCTTTCTGCTCATTTGACTTATTGTACTCCACGATCATCTGCTCCTTTATGAGATACTGGATTGCCTCGTCAAATTCAAGGCAGTATTCTGACAACGTTTGAGCAAAACGTTCGTGAAGAGTATCAGCCCTCATATTGCAGTTGCATCCCTTTGTATTGCATTTGTAATAGTACTTCTGATTCTTGTAAGCCTTGTATGCCCTAAGAAACTGACCACACTCATCGCATTTATAAAACCGTTTAAGCGGTATTTCGTCATTCACAGGGTTGGTACGATAGCCTTGTTTGTTTTCAGATAGAACATCATTCGCCTCAAGGAAAAGCTCTTTAGAGATCATCTTCTCGTGATTGCCCTCTATTACCTGACCTTCCAAAGCAGTATGAACCATAAGACCGCAATAAAACGGATTGCGGAAAAACGCTGAAATTCTCTGATTAGTTATTTTTAGCCCCTGAGCAGCAAGCCTCCTGATAATCTCCTCGCTGGATACCTTTTCCTTGACTTTCCAGTGGAACGCCTTTTTGAGCAGTTTACCATCCTTATTGAGCACAATAGACCGTTTCCCGTTTGACTTGACAATGTCATAACCGATAGGCGGTGCAGTAGGCCATTCACCACGCAGTAGCATCTCCTTTACACCGGCCATACATTTCTCCCTGCGCTGTTGGTTCTCGTACTCGCTAAATATGAACTGTATATTTTGTTGCAGGCTGCCACTTGCTGTTGAGGCATCTGTAGGCTGTGTGACGGAACAGACCACTATACCCTGCTTTTTCAACTGCTCGGCTATGTAGATGGCGTTAGCACCTGAACGGCTGAACCGATCAACGCTATATACTATGATGTGTGATATTTTCTCCCGGCTCTTCTTCAGAAAAGACAGCATATTATTGAACTGCTTTCTTTCATCAGTCTTAGCACTCTCAAACGTGCCACCGAAGTAGCCCATAATTTCAAGGCTACCCTTTTTAGCAAACATTTCACAAGCCTTCTTCTGTGTATCAAGACTTAAATTGTTGTCGGCCTGTTCTTTTGTCGAAACACGAGTATAGATAACGCAGTTATTTCCTTTAGTTTTTGCCTTATGTGAGCCTTTAGCAAAGGTTTTGAATAGTGTGATGTCGCTCATGCTGCCTTAGTTTGTTGATTATCAATGTGTAATGCAATTTTCTTGCCAGACTTTTGACGTTTAGACACCACATTATAAATAAATCGAGTGTACTTCTTAATAGTGTCTATCAGTTCATTTACTTGCTCATCTGTGTAGTCTCTAAATCTTGCAAATTGCCTTACCTCTTCCGGGGTAATGTCATGTGTCCTGTCATACGAATTTACGCCAAGTAGTTTTCTCTTCATGCCAAAATGATTTACCATATGGTACTACAATTGGCACACCAAAAAAGCGAACACTTTTGACAAATTTTCTGGTTTATACGAAATCTAAATCTCTTCTAAATCACCGCAAAACCCATGCAAATGGATTTCAAATAGTGCGATACATATTTATTTTCCGATTGTCAAATGGGCGTTTTGCAGGTCTTGTTTTGTCATGTAATGATGGCAGTTTGAGCCTTCGACAATTTGACATTTGAACCTAAAATTTTGTTTTAGCGATAGCATCCATAATATTTAAGATCGCTATTTCTCCAGTGATTTCATTTTTAATTCCTTTTATTTTTTCTTCGCTCCAAAAAGGATGAGTAATTAAATAAACAAGATTGGAGGTTTCAATTAAATGGTTACCTCGAAACAGTTTCCTATTCCCATTAAGTCTGTTTTCAAGAGTTGCTAAAAGTGTTTCGTCTAAATATTCTTTCCAATGATCTTGTCTAAAATTCAGTTCGGTATTTGAATCGTGTGCGATTGCAGCCAAGTCAAGCGCCATTCTCCAATTAAGCAATCCATGATGTTGTTGATTATAATAATCTCTTAGACAGTCATAACATGATGAAGAGCAGTGGTTTTGATGCTCCGCTTTCATTAAAATTTCATTATAGACCCTCCCGCCCGGGATCAAAGACTTTATAAAAACTTTTTCCGAAATATCACGATCTTGAGTTCCATTTAGATAATTACAATATCCTGCGCCATTATCCGCCTTCTCAACAATGTAAATTTCGGGAATTCCAGTGTTTGGTGAAATTCTATAACCGGCGTCAAACTCGTCTATTTCAATATCCAGTTCGTCACATATGGACTTGCGAATTAAGAAAGCCCACGATAAAAAAGCAGCCTTATAATAAGGATCTAACGCCTTTTTTATATCATAAGAATCTGAAATCTCATTGATTGAAAGAGTTATAACACCTGTATGCCGCGATGAAATGAAAGCAAATCCTTCTTCATTGCTTAGTTTTATGTTTGGTGTACTTAGAAACTCCCGGACAACCCATCGGTTATTAAATTGTCCCGGCAGTTTTCCAAGAATAAAAAGTTCCCCGTTATTATCATTTATCTGGTGAACAATTCCCTCGGAAGGCACTTGATTTGATTTAACACAAATATTGTTTAAACTAACTTCATTTACGAGTTTTGAATCAGGATCAAGTGTAACCTCTCCTGCCCTTGGAGACCATTCAAAATTGCCATCAAAATCTTTAGGGATTAAATCATATTCAATGCAAAATCCAAGAGGCGAACATGCCGGTATTTTTTCCAATTCGCCCTGACAAATTGAGCAAATACTATTGCTTTCTTTTAAAAATATTGTACTACAGTCTTTACACCTATTTATCCCATTTTGCAGTAACCCTCTGCCATCCACCTCTTCAATACCGCCTTCTCTTGGTCTATAATGCACTAATCCAACTGGTTTTAGAATTTGTTTATCCTTAACGATTTCACTTCCTGGGGCAAATTCGGAAATTGCCATATCGAGATTTCTGTCAATTACATCCTCAGGAGGCAGTCTTTTCGGACGATTTTCATATAGAATCCTAATCTTTGTTGGAAAGCCAAACATCGGCAAATAGCCAGCATTTGCTAACCTTTCGCTTAGCGCAATTTGCGTGTACTCTTGTTCGTTATTTGCGACATCGTCAACTGTTGTGACTAAATTAATTTTGATCTCTTCATAAATATCTTTTTCATCCTTTTTGATGTACGTTCCTCTCTTTAAACTTTGAGCAATTTTTCGAATAGTAGCTGCATTATTGTTGATCCATTCCTGAACGCTTTTTTTATGTTTCTCCCAATCATAGTATTTACCGAATTCGCCATGAATGTTATCTGTCTTTTCATTTTCATCCAATTCAATGGTCAAAAACGACCTATTTAAAACCTCCTTGTATAAAACACGAAAAAATATTTCTTCCCTACTTAATTCTAAATATGGGTCAGATGGGACACTTGATACCATTCTATGAGATTGTGCATAATGTGTTTGGTCGTGACTATTTCCCTTTGCAATAGTAAGAGCAACCGATAAGGGTTTGCCTCTTCTGCCAGCGCGACCAACGCGCTGTTGATAATTAAAACGTTGAGGAGGAACATTACCCATCATAACGGCTGAAAGGGAACCAATGTCAACGCCAGCTTCCATGGTAGTGGTGACGCTAAGAAGGTCAATTTCTTCTACTTTTGAGACTTCGCCATCTAAAACCCTTCCCTGAAATAGGCGCTGCCTTTTTCTTGCATCTTCCTTATTTGTTTGTCCAGATAGTTCTTCGCAATGCAATCTTATAGGCACATTTTCTCTTACCAATTTAGCCAAATAGATGTAGTAGTTGTCAGAATTTTCAATGTCTTTTTTCGTAAGGATATCTGCACTACCTAACTTGGCGTTACAACCGGTACAAATCCCAGCACTATGATGTAAATGGATTGTATTACAAACAGCACATTTCCAAAAGCTATCGCCCACAGCGGAAGGAGTAAATGCCAATCCCCTCCCTGTCAATATGCGAGAATTATAATCGCTAATTATCTGATTATCAACTAAATATTTCAGAAATTCATCTTGTATATCCTTTGGAAAACCCCAACCTCTAAAATTCAATACACTTCTCGCATACGCCCATAGTTTTTTAGGAAATGAGCTTGCATTATTACCGAAAGTTCCGTCAATCCTCCAAGATTCACCAAAAATCCGTATTGCTGAATTGATAAATTCATTCATATTAGAATCCGGATGTACAACTTCCGCTACTATTTTCCCTTGCACTAATGATTCCAAAGATCTTTTATTGTGTGCAAAAATCGTTACCAGTATTTCCTTTTTGAAGGAAGTTAGAATCCTACGATGTAAGTTTTCAGCAATAGCACTATTGTTTTTCAAATTAAAAGTATCATTGCTGAAATCATAATTGATAGACCAGTTTTCATTTACAGACGGTCCAGATCCGCCAGGATTTATTCCAATTCTAAAAAGGTTATTCATTACATTATTTTCAATTCTATCTAGCCTAACTTTACTCTTATCTGAAAAATATTTCTGCAAAAATTCGTTATCATTTTCTTGATCGAAAAAATTAATTCTGTCGAAAACCTCCCTGTATTCATTAGTGGTTGCAATTCTTCTCAACAAAAGATTGTCGGTTGTAGTTATTTCACTTCTGTTTAGCCAGTACTTTTTTAATAGTTCTTTCTCTTCTGATTTTGACTCCAAACTATTTAATAGAATTGCCCTAATTGTGTCACGATAATGATCCATTTCTATACCTGCTGCAAGTTTGGCTGCCGCTTGGCGACTATCTGAAAATAATACAAGCTTTGGCTTCTCTCCATTTTTGGAATGCTGATTTAGGACCAACATTAAAGAGTCCGCCATTAACTGATTAACTTTCTGAACACCGGTATAATGTTTGAAAATTGGCGTGAGGGTGCCTTTATCAATAATTTTCTCAGTATAATCGCAATTGTAACAATGATCAGGATATTGAACTATATATGGAGTTGGCTTTACAAATACTAATTTGTTACCTAGATTGGTCGTTTTAAAACTGCCATCGTCATTTTTTAAATTGCATTTTTTCCAATTCCTTTCCTCCTCGCTATTTTTAGGATAAATTGAAATGTAGTTGTTCGATTCTTGAAATGATTCCCTTTCAATAGATAGATAATTACCCTTATCGTCCTTCCTTTCCCATCCCCCCAAATACAATTCACCACATCGTCTGCATAATAATACTTCTAAAATCAGACTTCCACATTTACAGGAAACCTGAGGCTTTCTATAAAGTCTGCCAACGGTTCTGTCAGGATACTTAAATTTCTCCTTTACTTCGCTACAGTCTGAATTTGTGCAAGCCCAAAGCCCATCAATGTTTCTAAAAAAATAATGCGCTCTTTGCGGCTGAATTGAGTCTTGCTTTGAATTTTTAAGTTTACCTAATCCAATAAGTAGCCCTTCCAAACCTCGCAAGTTTTCATTTGAATGGCCAAATAACTTCATAGCTATATTTTCGCTCTCCGCAGCACGAGTAATTATCTGCTTTATCCTTATGAGAATTTGATCTCGCTCAAACAAGCTATTTATATCATCAATAGGAGTGCTTTCAGTTATGCCTCTATACTCATTGATTTCGAGAAAATTAAAATCGCTTTTTGTACTATTAACAGGGCTATCTTTGATGATAGAAAACTTTTTATCATACTGATCTACATCAAGACCAAAAAATCCTGCGATAAACTTCTTAGTTCTTTCAGTTTCTTGCATAGAAGCACTGGAGCACAAAAACTGAACTTGTGGTGAATCTGGGCTTAAACCTAATCTCATTAATAATAACCTAATAATATATGCAACCTCAGTTCCACTAGTTCCCCTATACGAGTGAAGTTCATCTATTACCAAATGAAAGACATTCGATGGATTTGATTGAAGCCAGGCTCTCGTCTCATCAAAAATATTACGCTCATGTTTTCGCATCAGCATAATATTGAGCATACTGTAATTGGTTATTAATATATCAGGGGGAGTTTCCTGCATTGTCCACCTATCCCAATATTCGGCATTTATGCCTTCATCCATGTTAGGAATGTCATACAGGTAATCTGTATTTCCGGTTCTTTCGGAGATCAATTTAGCAGAATTCCAATCTCTAATTAAACTATCTTTTTCTTCCTTCAGTCTTTTTTTATTTGGTGTAGATTTTTTGCCGCTCACAGGTGTTATTCCTGTATATCTTCCGAAAGAAATACGTTTGCCACTCGTATGCTGATTAAGAAATTTTATTGCCTGCTCGCTACTTAAGCACCGTCTTAATCTTCTTATTTGATCTTCTGCAAGTGCATTTAGCGGATATAAGATTAACCCTCTTACCGCTGGCTTATTCTCGGTAGAATGTGATAGTTTTTCTTTTAAAATGTCATAGAGCAAAGGGAAAAGAAAACACTCTGTTTTACCTGATCCTGTGCCTGTTGTTGCAACGATGTGCTTTCTTTCCACTACTGCTGCACGAAGCGAATCGAGTTGATGTCTATAGATTTTGCTTTCTTCACCATTCCTATCCGGGAATAGTCCAGTTTTAGCAAACTGAGCAAAAGATACATCTAAGTTTAAATCAAGACAGGCTCGATTAAGTGTACAGTATTCCTCATATCTCGGCACCAATTCTATGATTGGATTCTTACAAATAGCATCAGGTTCGAGCAATAGTTCTTTACGTTCTTCTTCAAGTTTTTTATACTTTATAGGTAATCCAGTGTCAATATATTTGAGGTATATATCTCGTAACTCCCTCCATATTTCAAAGGCATTATTCATATTAGTTGTATTTTATTTTCAAGTAGTTTATTTAGTATTTCAAACTCTTTTCTGTTTATTATGTACTGCCTTTTAAAAACCTCAATACTATTTATTGGCTGAAGAATTGTGTTTAAAAATAACAAGCGTTCAATAACAACCGGCAAGAAGATATTCTCTATCAAAACTATGTTTCTGGACACTTGAAACTTCACACCCACATTTTCATCGTTTTGAATTTGTTTCCATAATATAGCAATATTAAATGCGTCAATATTGTCGCCTCTTGACGGCAACCTTTTCCACTTGTTTTCAGATACCTTAACTCCTCTCTGTGAATATAACTCTTGAGTTTTTTTATAAACACCTTTCATAGGGGCGATATTGTTAGTCGCCCAAGAACTCGATTTTGTCAAATAAAAGTAGTTAGAAACATCGTTGACTGAGTCATCTTTCCATAAATTGACTATCGAATCAAGAGAAGGGATTTGTTTTAGAATGCCTCGCAAATTATACTTCGAAGAGGGAATTTTGTTTTCATCTAAGAATGACAAAAGTTCGCCTGAATTCCGGTAAAGTTTTATCCCAAATTTATATTCAAAAATACATGGTTCAACCTTGTTTAATAATATCTCTGGAATATTTATCAACGCTATGAGATCATCATTAAACACTCCTGATGACGGAGAAAGGGCATAGCTATTATCACCGTAAAATTCAATCAATCCATATTTTAGTAGTGGATAGAATATTTCGTATTTCGCTGCCTTAAGTCTTTCAGGAAAATATTGCTCGTATAATTTGTTGCATATATTTTCTATTGCTGGTAATCTTTTGGTCTCCAAGGGTGACAACCAAAACCAATTTAATAACCCCTCTTGCAACGTCACAATATCCATTAGTTAAAGTAGTCATCGGGTGAAATTGATATGATGTCATTATGTTCAAATATTGATTCAACCTTCAATACTTTGTTAGATGTTCTGTCATTAAATTGCAATGCGACTCCCTTAGGAAAAAAACCCCATTCCTTATAAGTGTTTTTTATCATCGGCAACCCAAATGGTTCATCAGAAATACCTGCATCTATAGGAATTCCAAAAACCCATAAGTTCTCAGGAAAAGGCAAATTATGTCCTGGTAATTTAAATCTCACTTTTGTCAGCAAGTCTAACATGGGGCGGGCATAACATTCGATACTTGCTAAATTCAGGTCTTGAAGTATCAAAAAGTGGAACATTTCCTTATTCTCATGAGCAGATAACCAAATTTGTTTTAACCCATTTTCATAGAAATTTTCAAATTTCAGCCAGTCTGGTTCTACCTGCTGCAAAAGAATTTTGCAATTATTGGAAAGTCTACCTATTTTAATGATTGCCTCTACATTATCAGATAAGAAGCACCTGCGATCTTTAAATTGAGACATTACAGTCCTACTATATCTTGATTGATTATTGAGCATAGTAGAATTAAAAACTTCCACAAATTCATTTAAGTTATCAAAAGGTACATGGTAATCTTTGTATACTTGTTCTTCATAAGTAATCAACCTATCTGCCTTTCCAGCGCTGGAGTTAAATACCGCTATTTGTAGTTTAATATCTTGAATAAGTCTCTCTTTGTCTCTAAGAATTGAATTATACTCACTTTTTTCGGCTGCTTTATTTGCCAAAGTTTCATTCAACTCTTTTTCATTTCTTTGTTTCGTCTCCTTTAATTCTGAAACTACATTTAATAAATCATCTTTTTCTTTTTCCAGAGGCTCAATCCATTTTGTCTTATTCTCACTAATGATATTTTCTTCCAACCTTTTCAATTCATTTTTCAAAAAACTCTTGAATTCATCAGAAGAATTGATCAAAATTTTTAGTTGTTCATAATTTATGGAGAACGTGGAAAGATGACTTAACCCTCTTAACAGTCTTGCTTTATCAAGCCCTTCTAACTCTTGCAATGCGAGGGCATTTTTCAATGAAGCTAACGCCGGATTTAATTGCAAATTGTTTAGTTGACCCTTTAACCAATCTGTTAATTGCAATGTAGTCATGCAATCTATAAAATCACCGTTAGGTGTAGGTGGCTCTAATAGATACGAACTTTCGCCAGATGAAATTAGAGGGATAGAACTAATAGTCCACTTGCACACTTCCTTTCCTTTCTTAGGAATAATCTCTCCATTAATTGTTTGAAATGGGCCATACAAGTTGCCATAATTTGAAATGTAGAAATGAGTAACTTCGATATCAATAAATTTTTTCAATATCGCTTGATTAATCGAAAAATCGTTAAATAGTATATTCGCAGCAATATCAAAAACAGCGTACCCAACACTTTTTACATCCTTGTTGAAATCCAAGACAAACTCATCCAAGCCCGGACTCATTTTTTCATTGTCTGTAGTCGAAAATTTTATTAGTGAATATAATTCGTATTCCCCTCGATTAAATAAACTTGGAGCAAATACAAACCCATCTGGCGGGAATTGTCTAATAATTTCGTCTGAATTATAAATAATTTTACCGCTTTTTTTAAATGAAATAACTTTAATGCGGCCACTATCAGTTCTTCTTTCACTTATTGATCCTACAACTTCTGGTGTATTCATGCTTTCGAATTTTCTATAGCTCTAATAAGGATGTTGTTCCAAAGATTTTTTTCTTTTTTCTTCTTTAAATTGGCATTAATCCATGACCTGATAATTGGTGTTTCATTTCTATCGTATTCTATATTTAATAGTGTTCCTTCAATATCAAAAACAGATTCAGTAGATAGTTTCGTTAAATTCCATCCTTTCTCTTTTGAATGAATGAAAGCTGTTTTTTCACCTTGGTCAACTACTGTAAATTCTAAATCCTTGTAGTTATCAACTCTAACCTTATATAAACCAGTTTCTGCATTCTCAGAATTGTAAATACATTTTCTGTTATTATGTATTATACAATCTATTGTTCCAACAATTGAAGGACCGTAACCTTTTAAATATAAATTAGCTCTACTAATTTTTATCCCACCTCTTAATTTTATTGGCGTGGTCCCCTGAAAATACTTGTTTAAAACAGGGTGAATATTGTCTTCTTGGATTGTAAATTTATACAATATACAACCATTGGCCATCTTAATAATACCCAAATTATTCTGCAATAAGTACCTGTTTTCAGAAGGGCACGATTGAGGATTTATTAGAATATACGAGACTGTGCCTTTATATAAAAACCTTGAATCATCATACTCATTTGGATAATAATCACACTCGTTAAAAATTACAATATTTCTATGAATGTATTTGTAATTAAGTTGATTGAGAACAGAATTATTATCAATAATTTTTCCCTTGAGATAAAATGTAGGAGTTGTTCTGTCGAAAATCAATATAATCTTTTGTTGCTCCGGTTTCATCTCCTGCTTTGCAGGAGATTCGGGAACTCTATTTTTATTAGTCTTGATATTATATAAAATGCCATCCCATCTATTGAAGTAGTTGTACACTTGTTCTGTACATCCTTCCTTTTTTTCTTCATCTTCTAATAACTCTTTTGCTCGCTTAGAAATTTTTTCTTTGTAAGTATTTGAAAGCCACGTGTTCAGCTTTTTCTTGAAATAGTTAAAGGGTATGTTTTCGTTTATTTGAAACTCCTCCGAGAAAAATATTGAAAAATATTTTAGATCTTCAGTATTAAATAGTGCTTGTGATTTTGGGAATTGTACAAATCTCCCAGCATACCTTGTGCATTCAGGAATTTTTATTTTCAGATCATAATTATCTTCAAAATATTGTTTCGCACTGTACCAAATTTCCTCTTGAATTGGGTAATCTATATCATCACCTTTAAATAAGGTCTGTAGTTGGTTTTCTTCTAACAATAAGATTCGGCAAAGGCGAATTTTATAAGCACTTGCTGTTTTTTCTTTATCGCTTTGCATTTCAGACGCAGCAAAACATTGAATGGCTATGAGACCAAAATATTGAGGAATATTATCGAATGGCTTTAACAGCAAATGCCAGGGTGATCTTAAATTGTGAAACAAACTCAGCTTCTCAATCATAATTATTTGCTGAATTTCCTGTCTGTCTATAGACAACGTGAAAAATTCAGAACTTGACCTTTCCAAGTAAAATTCCAGTACTTTTCTATTGAATTCTTGATAGGTCATAATCGTTTATACTCAAGTTCACAAAATAGCTAGGAATTTTATTATGCACAACAAGTATTTTAGATTTATACAAACTCGGTCAACTAAATCAGACAAGGACGAGACAAACTGTCTTGTCCTGATATAGGTTGACACGCAAAAAGCGTGTTTATGGAAAAAAATATCAAACCGGGCAAAAGAGGCTCAACGTTTAAATACGAGTTTTCTCTGATGAGGAAAGTTGTTCAG
>JAIXSZ010000009.1 GCA_027484425.1 Sphingobacteriales bacterium | reverse complement strand
GCGGTACCTGGGGTTACTCCTGTAACAACTCCTGTAGACGAACCTATAGTGGCTACACCTGGTGCACTGCTACTCCATGAACCACCACCTGTACTGTTGGTGAGTGTAATGGTAGAGCCAGGACATACCGTTGTAGGTCCTACAATAGGACCTGCTGCTGATATGACACTTACAGTTGTAGTAACACGGCAGCTATTGACTGAATAAGAGATGGTGGCGGTACCCAAGGTAATACCCGATACCACACCGCTGGTGATACCTACCGATGCTACTGTAGTAGGTACGCTGGTCCAGAAACCACCAGGGGTGGCACTGCTCAGCAACGTAGTGGCACCTATACATAAAGATGGAGAACCTGTGATAGGTGCAGGGAAGGGATTGACTGATACGGTGCGCGTAACAAAACAACCACTGCCCATATCATAGGTAATAGTGGTTGTACCTAGTGCAATACCTGTAACAATACCTGTAGGCGAAATAGTAGCTATACCTGTAGCTGAGCTACTCCATGTACCACCCGCAGGGGTACAATTGAGCGTAGTAGTGGCACCAGTAAGACAAACTACGTTATTACCTGTTATTGCAGTAGGTGTAGGTGTTACTGTAACAACTGCTACCGAACTACAGCCAGCAACAGTGTAAAATATACTAACTGTGCCAGGTGAATTACCCGTGACTACACCCGTAGTAAGACCAACAGATGCAATAGTGGGGAATGCAGAACTCCATGTACCACCCGCACTGGAACTGGACAAAGTAGTGTTGTAACCCGTACACACAGAAAGAGCTCCAGTTATAGACGCTACAGAAGGATTGACTGTGACCGTAGCTGTAGCTGATGCCGTACAACCTGTGGCATTAGTGACTGTAGCTGTGTAGGTAAACACAGTAGGTACAGTAGTAACGCTTGACGTTTGGAAGTATACAGTGGTAGTGGCCGCACCTGTATATGGTATAGAAGCAGCGGCATCTGTATATAAGTTAGAAGTCGGAGACCAAGTAGCTGCCGCAGAGGACGTTAGAGCAGTGATACTACCGTTACAAACAGTAGTTGTAGCAGGAGTGATGATAGGCGCTGCAGGAACGGGGTTGAGGCTAACTACAGTGGTAGCACTCATAGAACAAGTACCATTTGTAGCAACAAGTGTGTAAGTTCCTGCTGTGGCTGCTGTAACTGGAGAAATAACTGGAGTAAGAGAAGTAGACGTGAAACTTGCCGGACCTGACCAAGAATACGAAGTAGCACCGCCACCTACCGTACCTGTAAGTGTAACAGTACCGCCAGGACAAACAGCACCGCTATTAGTAGCTGTAACTAAAACTGGGCAGGGCGACCATCTATAAACCTGATTAGCCAGAGGAAAACCGGTACCTGTATTAAATGTAGTATTAGGTACTGGGGCAGCAGTAAAAGTGGGCAAAGTGCGAATATCAGTAGTGGTGTTGGTTATACCAATGGTGGCAGAGGGTGTGCCATACGTATTTGAACCATAACAAAAGTCTATTATATTAGAGGTTTCGTACAATTTTATTTGTAAATTACCATTACCTGTAGTGTTGAAGTGGTGAAAATTGTTCCACTCAAAAGTAAAAACCCTGTTAGGTGCAGTACCAGTAGTACTGTAATAGGCTGTGTGACCAGCACCATGGAGGTCATCCCAATAAACCAATAACCAGCCTGCGCTGGAAATATTGGCTAACACGTTGGTGAAAGTGGCAGCACCAGTGTTTGCGAGGTTAACAAAACCATTTGAACAAGCTGCTAGTTGCGTATAGTTTGTACCGCAATAGTTAAAGGTAAATCCAATAGGAATATTTGTTTGGGTAACATCGTCAGCACTTATACCACCAGTGGCTGTACCGGTAGTTGAAATACTGGTGTACGTACTACTGAAAGCAGAAAAGAAATAAGATGCTGTGGTTTGGGAATAACCTTTGCCACTCAGGAGTAAAAAAATAAGAAAACCGAGTACAGTAATTTTTTTCATATTGTCTTATCAGAAAATTAACAGTTATTGAACACTATACCTAAACTAACACAGTCGTAAATTTAGAACATTAAGCAAGAGTTACAAAAAAATATTTTTATTGTTACCACTATGAAATCATAAAAATCAATGAAGTAATTGTCAAAAAGAATAAAAGTAAGCTCAGCAAGCAATTCTCATAATATTATCAAAACACTTCCAAACATTAATTATGTGGATCCTTACCATTCACAATAATTGATAGGCATCAAAACAGCTAAAAATGTTAGCTACGGGTAAAAAAAAATGAGTCATACCTCAAGAATAAATTATAGTGTAGACATTATGCACGAGAATGAACATCAATAAATAATAGATTTTTTAAGATTGCATTTAACATCCTCCCATTCATTATCTATTATGCTAAAAATAGCTGTGTTTCGATAAACCCCATTTGCTCTAATCCTTTCATTTCTGAGAATGCCCTCAAATGTAGCGCCGATACCTATTATTGCATTTCGACTACGAAAGTTGTTTTCATCAGTAACAAATTGAACTCTAATAGCATTTAGTGTCTCGAAACAGTAAGACAATAGTAATAACTTGCATTCTCGATTATACCCTGTTCGCCAATAAGTCGGGTCGTACCAAGTCCAACCGATCTCTAATTTCTTGTGCTCGGGGAAAATATTGTGAATCATTGTACTACCAATGATGTTACCTGTACGATTACAAATAACGGTAAATGGATATTGCTCGCCATTGGCACGTTTGAGAACTGCACTTTCGAGGTGTAATTTCAATCTTTCAGGATCTGAACCATTAATAGAAATAAATTCCCAAATAAGATTATTAGCACCGACACTTAATAGCTCAGCGAAGTGAGCACGTTCAAGAGGCACTAATTTTACCAATGCTCCTTTTAAAACTACTGAGTGGTTTATCCAATTCATTGTGCAATTTAAAAAATATACTGTCAATTAGATCAAGAACTATAAGCACGAAAGAATGAAAGGAAAAAATATAATTGTTTAGGAACATAAAAAAAGCGGGCTAAAATAAGCCCGCTTGAAATGAGAATGAAAAAAACATATTAATCAACAAATAACTTTTGTTGAACATTACTTTCGGCATCGTTAACTTGAACCATGTACATACCTTTTGCCAAACCTTTTGTAGTAATTAGGAAATTATTTTCTCCTGATAATGCACGAAACATTTGCGAACGTACTTGTTTTCCAGAAAGATCAGAAACAACCACCTCAACTTGGCGCGCAGAAGCACTGTGGTAATACACGGTAACTTGTGAGCTAGCAGGGTTAGGGAAAAGTTTGAGCGTTGAATGAACAGCTTTTACTGTAACAACACCTGTAGGAACAGTGCCAGTAAACGCCAAGTCGTCTGCATAAAGATAACTACCATTAACAGCAGCTGCGGGATCGGCACTTGACATAAGAACTACGATACCAGTATCGGGATTAGCACCTGACATGTAAGTAAGTGGTATTGTAAAATCGGACCAAGACATTGCCATACCTGTGAGGGTAGAATCGGCCATTGCAACAGTGTCTCTTGTGCTGGTTGCAATATTCCATTTTGTGAAGATAACCCCCACCCTTCCGTGGTCAGTACCAGAACCCATGTGCTGCCATTTGCCTGTAAGACTAGCCGAACGAGTAGAGTGAGGAAAACCACCTGAAAAATCGACAGAAAGAGGAGTAATGACTACATTGAGATTACCTGTAACTGCAACTCCCGGTGCTACTATAGTAAGGGCCGTTTTGGAGGTAAGTTTGATAAAAGAACTACCTGAAGGTGCACCAGTAGTGCCTTTTTCGCATGTGTATACAGAAAAGCTACTGGTAGTTGAGTTTAAATTTCCCCAACCAGTAGGGCTATCATATGTTCCCGATGTCCAGGTTTCAAATCCCGGATTAGGGATCTGAGCGAATGCAGCCAGTGTTAGAAAAAGTGAAAAGAAGGTTGTAGAGATTTTCTTCATTTGTGTTTTGGTTTGGAAGTGAGAGATAAAAATCAAAATTACAAAAATAATTGTTGTGTATTACTACACCAAAAAACATATTTTAATTCTAGGCAACGTTAAGGAAAAATGAATAGTTACTTTTGCTTAATAAGTAATTGGAGGAAATCAGAAATTACAAAAAGGTAGCAATTAAAATGAATGAAAACGAAATAGTAGAGCATCAAAAAAGCTATCGATGGCTAGAAAACCTACATATTCTGCTTTGGCTTATTAAAGACACTTGCTGGGCCCTGGAATGGAAACCTGGAGCAATAGGAATGATAATGCCTACTATAGGTGTAGCTATATATCTGTTATATCACAGCAAGAAGAATAAAACAGAATTGTATCACAATGCAGCTGTTTGCATGTGGATAATCGCAAACTCGACATGGATGCTGGGAGAGTTTTTGAACCGTGACATGAGAATAGTGGCTGCAATAACATTTGGTATAGGACTAGCGATACTTGCCATATATTATACAGTTTACTTTAGAAAAGACAGAATGAAACAAAAGATTGAAGAACAGCAAAAAAAATAATAAAGTTATACACCGCTATTTGGCAACTGTTTTTGGGATTTTCTTCATCATTTCTGCTTGCATATAAAGCTGATATCGATAATTAGCAGCACCTTCTAAAATCTGCACCATAGCTTCCATTTCCTGATCTCGACCGTTGGGGTCATAGTTTTGACGTAGATTATTATTGAACATCAAGCCAACTGACTGCCAAATAACCGCCGAAAATCCACTTTTTAATTCGCGAATTATACTGTAGCAATTTTGACCAGTTTGCCGGTTAATTAGCTTAATAAGTACATGCCCTTGATCGATCGTCAGATTTTTTAGTGGTTCTTTGAAGGATGCATCGAGTTGTCGGTCAATATCTTTAAGATACCGTCTTCTGTCTCTACGACTTTCGAGTGTGTCGAGTGTGTGGCTAACATCTTTGAGGATGGCAGCTGCGGTAATTGCATAGGGATAGGCAATGTATATGTCTCTGCGAAGCCTATCACGACGAAGTCTGTCGGCCGGATTGATGAAAGTACTGATAATTTCTACCTCTGGTAGAAAAGCTGTAGGATAGTTAATACCATTGACCATGGAGCCCCCCACCCTGATAGTATCGTAAGAGGACAGTTGTGCACTGGAAGTTTGGAATACAAACATCAAAAGCAGAAGGTGGCAAGATTTTGTGAGATATCTCATGAAATTACAAGGTAAATTTCCTGATTTTTGTTGACATTAAACCTAAAGCATTGACAAAATATTGCAAACAAAGAATGTTAATTTTAGCGTTATACCTAATTATATCTGCCTGAGTGACTAATGGTAGTCTAACTTTGCCATAGAAATATGAAGAAGCTAATATTGATAGCAGCAAGCGGTATGATGTTGATGGTGTCATGCAATAAAGAAGTAAAAACACAGCTTACTAAAGAAGAAATAGAAAAGCGAATAGACTCGATATCTAGTATAAAACTAATGGAGGTAGAGGAACAGGCAAAAAAAGAGCTGGAATACAGAATAAAAATAGAGGTAAAAATAAAAGCAGACTCGATAAGAGAAGCAATGAAAAACAAATAGCAGGAAGCAGAGAATAGAGAAGAATGAATTTAAAAATTGAAATGTGAGAATAGAACTGCAACCAAAAGCGATAGTATATTTTGATGGTGTTTGTAATCTATGTAACAGTGCTGTGCAATTTATTTTGAAACAAGACAAAAAGCAACAGTTTCTATTTGCGACACTAGAATCGGATACGGGTAAAAATGCATTGGAACAAGTAAATAAGGACGGCAAAAGAATTGACAGTGTAATAATATACTACAGAGGAAAATATTATACTAAGTCAAATGCTGTACTACTTACTTTTAAGCTATTGGGAGGGGCATGGCAACTACTTTATCTGCTTATAATTTTGCCAGAGTTCTTTAGAAATGCAGTATATGACTGGATAGGCAAAAACAGGTATAAATGGTTTGGTAAAAAAAACGAATGCGCCCTACCCTCTCCAGAAATAACTAAGCGATTTGTAAACAAAGAATTATTAAAATAAATATTGCCGCTCAGAAAAGTATATCTACCTTAAATTTGGACATGGTAAATTTAAGATTCTATTCAATTTTGTTGATTTTTAGTTTTGTATTCGCAAACCTAAATGGGCAAGAAGTAACATATACTGAATATGAAAAGTTTGACAATAGAACTGATGCCTATACTGTAGTGGGCATGACAGGAGGACACCTTTACACCTATCTAAGAAACGAGGAGGGTTCGAGACTGGAAGCTTACAATGACTCCATGAAAAAAGTTGCCACAATCCTGTTAGACTTTTTTCCTCAGCGAATATATCAGGTGAAGTTTATAACCTATCCAGATAAGATGATGGTGCTCTATCAGGCACTAGAAAGTAATAAGGTGGTGCAATATGCAGCACTTTTGGATGCAAGTGGTCTGCTGATAAATAAACCAATAGAGATAGGACACACCAAAACAGGCATTTTTGGGCCTACAAAAAATTATTATTCTTCATCAGTATCTGACGATAAAAAGACAATACTGGTATATACGGCTACTGATAAGAAAAACGAAATCGCTTTCGAAGGGAAATGGCTGGATGACAAAGGTGTAGTATTCAAACGTTGTAAAGCAAGTTTTAAAACTGAGAACTTGCCTGAGCATGGTGAGGTGAATGTAGCTAATGATGGTACAGTGTATATGGCAGCCTACACCCCTATTGGGGCACAAGACTATACTGACCAATACTGGATATTGAAATTAAAGCCAGGGTCGCTTAAGTTTGAGGGCAAAGAACTACAGTTAGGCGACAAATATGCAACAGGAGGTTATACCAAAATTGACAACGTAAATAACAAGGTATACTTCGGAGGATTTTACTCGGATAAGAAGAATGGTAGATTTGATGGCTTTATATATGCTGCTTTTGACATTGCCACTGACACTTTCAGCACCAGACGGTTTATACCATTTGACAATGACATAATCAGTAAGGCGAACGGCACCAAAAGAAACTACTCTTTTGACAACTATATGGTGCGCCAATTAATTGTAAAAAATGATGGAGGTTTTGTATTGGTAGCAGAGTCGCAGTATGTAACTGTGCGAAGCAGTTTTACTCCTGGATTTGGGTATTATTCGTTTTACAGTCCGTATATGAACTCATCGGTAAGAGAGTATCACTATAACGATATTATGGCATTGGCGTATGATAATGAGGGAGTAAGAGAATGGAATACTATTATACCCAAACAACAGTACTCGCAGGAAGATGATGGTGTATTCTCATCGTATGCTTTATTAAACACTGGAGGAACGCTAGCATTTCTTTTCAATGATTTTGACACACGACACTCGAGAATACAATTGGCAACCGTAACTGCTGATGGAAAATCGGATATACACGGACTTACTGCCGAAGGCAATGATTATCCTGATTGGTTGCCAAAATCGGCTAAACAAGTATCGGGTCGAGTGATGGTGGTGCCCTGCTTCTACAGAAAACAGATATGCTTTGCTAGAGTTAGTTTTTAATAATTATATTGTTTTGACTTCCCGTTTTAGTGGTATGTCTTCAATTTTTCCAAGCATGAGTGGTACATGCTCTACTACAACATTGCTGTAATCTAATCCATAGGCTTTTTCGTCGGCTAGGCTGATTTTGTCTAGGAGCAAGTGTAATTGCATGACCATGTTGTCTCTGAAAGATAAATCATTTTCTATTGAAAGAAAGCTCTTCATAAGGACAAAACGAAAATCACCTGAAGCATATTCTTTGTTTGGATTGCAATATTTGCTATTAATTTTTAATTCTTTGTTTTGGGCCATTTCACTGACCACCATTTTGAACAGTATATTTACTCTAGGCACTACACGGAATCCCAATTTGAAATGAACAAAAATAATTTCTTCTGGTTCAACTATGTCTACAGTGTAGGTAGAGGTGTAAGGCTCATCGGTAACGTCCACATGTAAAAACCAGTATATATCTGCACGCTTGGGTTGTTGGTAAAGTATGGATTCAATTATTCTTTCTTCGACTTTTGTAGGTTTGTCTGATATGGTGAGGTAAACTAAGTGGGTGGCATACTTGGGGATAGACAAGTCGTTGCTAAGATCTCGTAAAACAAATTGATAAGTACACAACTCAGTTAATTTTTTATATCGAGATTTCAGTTTCTTCCCTGCTTGCCACAAATACATGATGCTAATAAGTAATAAACCTATTAAAACTGTAATCCAGCCACCATGGGAGAATTTACTAAGATTTGCTACCAAAAATGTACCTTCTATACACAGAAACACTATACCTAATAAGAAAACAAACATTATTGGTACTCTTCGGGTGTACAAACAGTAACAAAGTAAAATAGTGGTCATAAGCATAGTGAGTGTTACAGATAATCCAAAAGCAGCCTCCATGTTAGATGACTCCTTGAAATACAGTACCATTCCCACGCAACCAATCATCATTATCCAGTTTACTGCGGGAACATACACCTGCCCTCGCATTTCTGTAGGAAATTCGATCCTAAGTTTTGGCCATAGATTTAATCGCACAGCCTCATTAAAAAGAGAAAAAGTACCTGTTATGAGAGCTTGACTAGCAATAATTGTGGCAAAAGTAGCGATGATGATACTGGGTATTAGAAACCAATTGGGTACCATATCGAAAAATGGATCTACTGCATTCAACGATTTCCCACTGTATCTTAGTAATAATGCAGCCTCACCAAAGTAACACAACAGTAAAGACAACTTAATAAAAATCCATGCAATCTGAATATTTTTTCTGCCTACATGCCCCATATCAGCGTAGAGTGCCTCAGCCCCAGTTGTACACAAAAAGACACCACCTAATACCCATAGACCGCCGGGACAATTAGCAACTAAATTGTAAGCATAAAATGGATTTATTGCTTTTAAAACGGAAGGATTATCTAGAAGGTTTACAAACCCTAATACTGCAATCATGCCAAACCAAAGTATCATTGCGGGTCCGAAAAAAACACCTAATTTTTTGGTGCCAGATTGTTGAAAAAGAAATAAAACGACCAAAATAACGATGGCAATTGGTAAAATTGGGATATTAGGATTTATCTGTCTTAAACCTTCCATTGCAGAAATTACAGATATCGGTGGGGTAATAAGGCTATCGGCTATCATGAAACTACCGCCAATAATTGCTGGCCATAACACCCACTTACCATGTCGGCGAATAAGCGTAAATAACGAAAAGATACCTCCTTCACCTTTATTGTCAGCGCGCATGGTAATAAATACGTACTTCAGCGTGGTTTGAAAAAACAATGTCCAAAAAACTGCCGATACGCCACCAAGAACTAAATCTTCTGAAATAATATTTTTTCCTATTATTGCCTTGAAAGTATATAGTGGTGATGTACCTAGATCACCGAATACAATACCCAGCGCCAATAACACACCGCCAAGCGAGAATCTAGTACCAAGGTGTTTTTCGGCATCACTACTTTTATTATTCATAACCACAAGATAAAAATTACTTTTACAATCTAAAATTTACAGATGCTGTAATTCTATTTTCGTTTCTCACTAAATTTGGTCGCCAAGATATGCCTATGTTGTCATTCCAGCCATCGGGTGAAGTTGTACCCCCAGCACTAGCAAAGTAAGGCAAGTTGCAAGATCTGTAACCATACTCTAACCTAAAAGTCACACGATCATTCGGCATAACATCTACAGTAGCAGTACCCTGAAAAATATCTAAAGTTTCACCAGAAGCGATCGCATCATTAAAATCATTTGCTGCTACAGGAGATGGACTAAAAGCGAGATATGCCCCTGGGTTGGTGACATAATCGGCACGAAGTGTGAGGGCGAATTTATTTTTAGAGAACCAAACCCTGTTGGCCAAAGAAGTACCGGCCATATAATTTTGTGAAGACTTAACGCCACCGCCTGTCTGGAAACCGTAATGATTATTGATACTAAATGCTGCTTGTGAAACTAGTTTAGAATTTTGATTATTATAGTACCTAGCAACAATACTATTGTCGTGGTGATAACGACGTACTGCAGCATTAGACCGTGTATCCTGACCTGCGAGATAAAAGTTTGCCACTAATTGCAAATTCGTATTAGGACGATAATAAGTGGAGCTACCGAAACCGATTCCCTGATTCCAGCTATTGTACGTTTGCCAGCCATTGAGTAGCCATATTTCCTGTTTTAGTTTTTTTGTGGGGAACATTTGAATGCGAGCACCACTAAAATAGAATGGTGTGAAATCGCAAGGCATACTACGTTGATAACTCCAATTTTCATTGAGCACATAGCTCTCCAGCCCTATGTAACTCATAAAAATACCCATTTCCACATTTACGCCATACCACTTATCAAAGTGATAACCTGCAGCAGCCTCTCTTATGTATTTTAAGTTATTGATGCTTGTATTTCGCCCATGTGTGATAGACCCATCTAGATCCTGCACTATGGAAGCTAATTGTCCGTACTGAAGATAAATCCTGCCAATGACATTCTTGTAATAAGACTCTATTCCAATACTAGCCATATTGACAGTGAATTCATTGTTGCGTCCTATGCTGGAAGATATAGTATGTGTATTGTCGATAGGATTATTAAAATTGTAATTGTAATATCCATCCATGTAAACAGCACCAGTAAGAATAGTTTCATCATTTTTATCTTTTAAAACAAGCGGGAAGTCTTTTTGCCTATTTTGTCCATTTATCCATGTGAGATCATAACCGTCGAAAGGCACTTTAGAATGACTAACGAGAGAGTCTTTGAGATGAGCATTTGCATGAGGCGCTTGCATGAGAACAAACAAAAAAACTACGAAATTTAGAATAATAATTTTCATTTTATTGTATTTGAAGATGAGGAATTAATAATGAGTTAGGGGTTTTCAGGTTAAATATTGTAATTAATGTACACGAGTAAGTGATGAAGAATGAGCCTTTTGATATACCAGCGGTACCTGTTCTGAAACGACATCACTTTTGTCGAGTCCGAAAGCTTTTTCATCGCTCACACCTAAATTCTTGAGAAAGAAATAGGCATTTAATAATAGACCATCTCGTAAGGCAAGGTCGTTTTCAACTGACAGGAACTTTTCGATAACTACAAATTTGAAATCTGGCTCAGAATTATAGCGAGTAGATCCATCAGGCCGAATGTGAAGGTTCAACTCTTGGTTTACGATTAGCTCTTTGACAATTTTTTTGAAATAGAGCTCAGTTTTAGGTTGTATTCTGAAACCTAGGTTAAGATTGACTTTGATTACCTTATCATCAACTAATTCCGAAATATCGTATGTCATAGTGTAGGGCTCTTCGGTACGATTAACATGGACAAACCAATACACATCTGCACGTTTAGGTTTTTTAGAGAAAATGGATCTGATAATTTTCTCCTCTATATGCAGTCTGTTATTTGCCTTTGTGAGGTAAATGAGATGTGTTGAAAACTTTGGAATAGTGTCATCTGCACTAAGTTCACGAAGCAAGGGAATGTACTTACCAAAGTCTGTGAAGCGTACATGAGTGTTGTTGATTTTGCGTGCATAGTACCAAACGTACATTACAAGAAATATTAACAGCTCAAAAAACAAGAACATCCAACGCTCTTTGATTTTAGCTACATTGGCAATGAAGAAAGAAACCTCTATGGTAGCAAAAACCATAACAATCAATCCAACTAAGAGCGGATGCCACTTGCGAATGTAGAGTAGGTAATAGACAAGCAGGACAGTAGTCATCATCATGGCGATGGTGATAGAAAAGCCATACGCAGCCTCCATGTGAGCAGAATTGCGGAAATAGAGAATCATGAGCACACAACCTAACCAAAGAATAGTGTTGATACTAGGTATGTAAATCTGACCTTTAATATCAGTAGGCTGGCGAACAGTGACACGAGGCCAAAAGTTGAGATTGATACCCTCGCTAATAAGAGTAAACGAACCACTTATAAGCGCCTGAGAAGCTATAATAGTGGCTGCAGTAGCAATAATGACACCTGGTATAAGAAACCAATGGGGCATCATATCGAAAAAAGGATTGATGGAGGCTGCGCTCAGGTTTTTGTGTTGCATAAGCCATGCTGCCTGACCAGCATAGTTGGCCACAAGACTTATTTTGACAAAAACCCAAGTGATGCGAATATTGCGGATACCACAATGCCCTAAATCTGAATACAGCGCCTCTGCACCAGTAGTGCACAAGAAAACCGAACCTAATAACCAAAAACCTTGTGGGTAGCGAGTAAGCAACTGATATCCATACCAAGGATTGAGGGCATGAAGCACCTGAGGGTAACTGACAATATTAAACACCCCAACAATAAGTAGCATACTAAACCAAACAACCATAACTGGTCCAAATGTTTTGCCTACTAGCTGAGTACCAAATCGCTGAAAAAGAAACAAAGCAGATAAAATTGCTACTACTATGCCTACCGTAAGGTTGTTACCGGGTACAATAATATGCTCTAACGCTTTGACAGAATTGAGCCCTTCTACTGCAGACGCAACTGAAATAGGAGGGGTAATAATACCATCCGCCAATAAAGTAGTGGCGCCCAAAATAGCAGGGATGACCAATTTTTTGCCATATCTTCTTACCAGTGCATATAAAGAGAAGACCCCGCCTTCGCCATTATTATCGGCTCGGAGCGTTAGCCATACATACTTGGCACTTGTTTGAAAAACCAAAGTCCAGAAAATACAAGAGATACCCCCATAAACCAGCACTTCGTCAATTGCCCGATTGCCAATAACAGCCCTAAGTGCGTACAGGGGGCTTGTGCCAATGTCGCCATATATTATACCGAGAGCTACTAACAATGAGGCAATAGAAACCTTGCTCAAATCTGTGCGACCTGAATTCATGACAAAATATATTATGTGAATTTAAATTAACTAGCTACAAACCTGTAGCCTATTCCAGATTCTGTGACAATTATTTTTGGACGATTGGGGTCTGATTCAATTTTTTTTCTGAGTTGTGCAATAAAGACCCTTAAATATTGCGACTGTGATATGTAACTATTTCCCCATACTTCTTTGAGTAAATACTGATGCGTAAGTACCCTACCCTCGTTACGTGCGAAAAGTATAAGCAAAGCATATTCAGTTACTGTAAGCTTAACTGGAACACCATTATTAGACACTAATCTTGATGCTAAATCTATTACTATGGCACCTGAAGTAATTACAGGATTTAGATCGTCAGTGCTGCCTCTGCGTAATAACGAACGAATACGAGCCATTAACTCGCCAGTACGATATGGCTTAACTAAATAATCATTTGCACCATTATCTAGCGCCATAACAATCTCTTCTTCATTGCTCTGTGCGGACAGTATGATAATAGGATTGGTATACCATTCTCTAAGTTTTTTAAGCACTGATTGTCCATTTTGGTCGGGCAGACCCAAATCGAGCAATATTAAATCAGGCCTATTATTGGCTGCAATTACTATGCCCTCCCGACCATCAGCTGCCAGCAACACATTATAGTCGCTACTTTGCAACGTGATATCCAGCAACTTTCGTAATTGGACCTCATCATCAATAACCAAAATTTTAGCCTTATTCATTTCTGAAGTTTTTGATATAGGAAACCTCTACCATTATACTTATGGTGAAAAGAGCCCCGCCATTATCTCTGTTTTGTAAAGTAATAGTGCCCCCCATAGCTCTTACGAAGCCTTTTACGATAGACAAACCCAACCCTGTACCTCCAGTTTGCTCGTGCCGCAACCTATAGAACTTGTCAAACACTTTGTCTATCTCATCTTGAGGAAAGCCATGTCCATTATCTTGCACAATTAAAGAGAGCGCGTTATCGCTGATAGTGGCTATGACATCTATTATGGAATTTGCAGGTGTATATTGGGTAGCATTCCCAACCAGATTGTAAAGTACCTGCTCCATGATACCTTTATCGATCTTTACCAGAGGAAAATCGGGCGCCACTGCTACGTTTATTATTTGCGCTATTCCATTTTCTTCAACACTCATCACTACCGCATGTAGCAATTCGTTGATGTCGCACCAGTCTGCGCGTGGCTGAATAAAACCAGATTCAAGCCTAGACATGTTGAGCAGGTTTTCAACTTGCCTATTTAATCTTACAGCAGCTTTTGCAATCTCAGTGATTAATTCGTTTTGGGCAGTCTTTGATAGTGTTTTGTTGGTCTGTAGTATTTCGCTAGCCCCCATTACAGCAGCAATGGGAGTTCTAAGCTCATGAGATAAGGAGTTGAGCAAAGTGTTGTAGAGCTTAATGGTATTGTTTCTTCCCTCTCTATCTCTGGCCCTACGCTCTACTCTGCGAATTCTGTAAGTGAGTGTAGCACCGGTGATGGCAATAAGGAAATAGGTCATTAGAAAAATTGCATCCTCTGGCGAAGAAACGTACAGTGTGTAGTATGGGGCGATAAAGAAAAAATTCCAAGCCAATGCACTAACCAAAGCAGTAATTAGCACCGGAACAATATCGAAAAGAACAGCTACGAGTGAAACAGCTATCAAATAAATAAAAGCCACAACATGATAACCTACATAACTATTGACCGCGAAACTGAGCAAGGAGACAAAAAGCACAATAAGCATGCTGTATGCTATTTGCCTGGCAATACTCATTTTACTTACTAACAGGCTTAACATTATAGTTTCTTATTTTGCTGTAGCAAAGGTAGCTTGTATGTTGTAAGTGAATTATAAAAGCAATATTGAGAAGTATAAAGATTTTATAAAGAAATGCCCATACTAGTCTATCGTGTTTTTGAGATTCCACCTTGGTAGACTGACATGTATATGTTTTTGTTTTCGAGATAGAGCAAACTACCATTGGCATCCCACCGAGGTTTGATCTTAAATCTGGTAAAGGGCGCTCCAGATAAATCGTTATAGTCATCGTTAAAAATGGTGCCATACTGCCGTAATAAAGAACCATACCAGAGTATGGATTCATAACCTCTCATCACCATTTCAGAAGGAATACCTGCAAATTCGTTTTTATAGGTTCTTTTTAGAGCATTGACCAAATTGCTGTCGGCAGATTCGTAGTTAGATGAGCTGGTTATATTAATAGCAAGATTCTTGTAACTGTTATTTTTACGTAAGCTAGGCAGATCATTCCAGGTGGGCATTCCATAAATATTGAAATGGGTGTTAGGAAAGTACTTGGAAAGTGCTTTGAGTAAGCTGTCTGCAAACGACTGATTGAGAATACTAACCACCACGACATTGGGCCTAGTAGTATCAAACACAGTCATTAATTCTGCCTTAGTAGGCAATTTATTGCACAATAATTTACGAAAGGTTACATCGCTATAGAGATCATTGAGCACGTATAGAGCAGCATTGTCATCGGCAAGGGCAGAAGTGCGATAGAGCAGTGCTACATTTTGCCCAGCGTATTTTGCAGAAACATCGTCGATAATGTACTCGCAATGACTCTTGACAGATGGCAAAAGCATTGTAAAGTATTGGTTGTCTTTGACCCATGCATCATAATTGGTGAGTGCTGAAATGAAATTAATTCTTTTTTTACGCGCATATCCAGCTAAAACGGGAATGTCATGTTGCTCAACTGCACCAATAATGAGATCGGTTGAATCGAGTCTGCGCCTATTAATGAGCATTTCGGGAGACTCGTTGAACGAACCAGCATCGTGTATGTGTATATCGAGCTTTGCACCTGCTCTTCTGAGACTATCGGCAGCCAACTTTACCCCTTGATAAAAAGCTAAACCATCAGCTGCCTTGTCTGGCACTTTGTCTTTGAAAGTAACAGATTCACCTCTTACCAACTCATCGAGGTACAAGGGTATAACAACACTTATTCTATATTTTTTCTTGAATTTAGAATCGGGATAGGCAAGTTCTTGTTTTCTTTTTCCTGAGGCTTTTTTCTGTTGTGACGCTCGGTTGGTATTATTGCTTTCTGCAGCGGTAGTTACTGATGAGTTATTGTCTTTATTTTTCCTTTTTCTGCGCTTTTTACTTTGACTAGTGGCATCCTCTTCACTAATAGATTGTTTAGTATCAGCAGTTTCTGTTTTATTCGATTTTTTAGACTTCTTTTTACCGAACAGTTGAGCATCGGCATAGAAAGCCAAACTGAGTAGCATTATAAAGAAACCTATAAAAGACAAAAAAAACTTGTTTACTTTAAAATTCATTATCTGCGTTTTCAGAAAAAGTAGATTTAATTGAAAATTATGGCACACTTTTAGTTTTATCCCCCTCTAGATGTTTTTATGAACATCAGTTTTCTTTCCACTTTCCCTTTGCTTAGGTACTTTTTCAGAAAATCTTTCTGCTCATTTAGAATATTATTTGCCTGTTTCATAGATTTATCCATTGTGACAATCATAACATCTAGTTTATCATACTTGCCAAAAATAGCTTTTATACTTTTTTCTGCTTTACTCATTTTTCGCTCTGCATTCGTGAGCATTTCTTGAAGTTGGGCATCTGTTTTTGCGGGCGTAAACTGTTTATTCCTAAACTCAATGAACGCATTGAGGTCGTTTGTACCCTCATTAAACTCTGTGACAGCAACATTATAAATATCAACTATTTCATTTTGCTTGTTAATGACCTCGTTCTTCTTAGACACCTCAACAAAACTTTTGATCTTAGACAATCTGTCATAAATAACAGCGTTATTAATACCATTTTTTTCGATTCTTTCTATTTCAGTTTCGAAACGCTGCAGTTCCGTTTGGCGCTCAAATTGAGCAATAGAATCTTTATAACTAAATACAACCTTGCTCTTCGTTTCGGGTAGTGTTGGGTCGGAGAATTGCTTGAACGAAACTGGACGATCTAACAACTGCCACATAGGGTCGAAAGGCATGTGCGTCTTGATGAGTAATTCGGGGTTTGCTTTAAAAAATTCATTGCTAATCTTACTAACAAACTTATTATTTTCGATGAATCCAGAACCCCAAGTAGGATCAACCAATTGCCAATTACCTGAAACCTTTACCACACACCAGCCATGAGGAATAAATGATGTAAAACCATTCTGACGAGTATATCCGACCACAATGTGGGCGTTAAGACCACATTTGGTGCATAGATCTTGAAAAACAGCAGCATAGTTTTCGCAAATGCCTTTGTGCGTTTTTAAAACCCGAGCTATTTTATCTTCTTGTTTTTCGTTGAAGTTGATTGCGAACATATTCTCTACGTCATATTCAAAGTTTGTGGCGGTCCATATGAAAATAGCTCTTGCTTTTTCGTCTTCATTATTAAATTTTTCATTTATATAATTGGCAATATCCTGTGTTTTTCTGGTTTGTTCGGCGGGTATTGCAAGTGCAATTTTGTCGATGGTAGTATAATCTGATGTAAAACTTTGCCCCAGTGAGGTGAGAGAAACTGAAAAAGAAATTAGTAAAATAAAGAATAATGTAGGTAGTGATTTCATTTGAAAATCTATGAATTATGCACGCAAGGTTGGTGTTACTGAAAAACTACGGCAAGATAAATACTTTAATTACGATGAAAAAAAATAAAGTGTGCTTAGTTAAAACTATAACAAAACACCTACCGGCCGAGAAAAACCGTTGCAAATTGGATATGCAAAATGTCAGATATTAGAGTAATTGTAAAAATAGCAGCTATAAATGTCTTATTTACCCCCTAGGCAAGCAAATTGCCATTAGTAAATTTGATCATAAAACAAGGACAAAACATGAATAACTATCGTTTGGCAAAAGACATCACCCTATACACTGTTGCTGCCAGTAAGTTTCCAGAAGGTGTGGAGTTAGCTTTTGAAGCGCTTTACAAGAATGCTAAAACTGAAGATGTAGTAGCGTACTATGGAATATCTCATGCAAATGCAAGTGGAGAGATAATGTATAGGGCAGCAATGGAATTGAAAGAATCTACCATTGACATACCTGAGCTGGAAACCTACATCCTTCAAGCTGGGGAGTATAGGGGAAGAGAAATATTCAACTTCAGAGACTGCAGGGGCGATATTGGCAATACGTTTCGAGAATTAATACAACTCCCTGAATTAGATAAAAATGGGTGCTGTGTAGGAATGTACCATAACAACAACGATGTGAGATGCATGGTAAGAATAGAAGATAGCGTTGATGCATCCAAAAAACACTAGGTAAGTGGGAGCATTATTTGTGCTTTTCAACTATCTATAAAATGGGACAGAGGTGCCCAGAAAATACAAAAATCAACTAAACATGAGCGAGTTATGAGGTTTTGTGTGGGTGATGCAACAAAATTACACACCTACGCAACATACTTTAACGACATAGCAACATGCTTGGTATTAGATTTGCAACATAGAAAATACAATCACCAATGATTGATATTAACTATTTATTTCTAATAACAAAAAAAAACGCGACGCATGAAAAGAACACAGATTTTAGTAGCCATGCTACTGGTGAGTTTGACCCTGATAGTAGGGTGCAAGAAAAAAGATGACGATAATAACAATGGTGGTGGGTCTGGAACCGCGACTGCACTTGTAATAAAAACAGGTGCTCAGACATTGGCACCAGGAGGCACAGTGAGTTATGAAGCAGTCGTTGTAGACTCGAAAGGTAATGCGACGCCAGCAACAGGTGTAACGTGGAGTGTAAGTAACTCTTTAGGAGCATTCGCAGGTAGTGTGTTTACCCCTTCTACATCTGGTAGCGGCATAGTAACTGCATCAGCAACCGTAAGTGGCAAGACATTGACAGCACAAGTGCCTGTAGGAGTTTATCTCCCAGCAGTGTTCACAGTAGTACCTTCTGCAGTAGTATGGACGACTAATGCTGGTACTATTCCACTCACGAGTGTTTATCTGGGTACCGGAACTGTATCTGGCTATACCTATGTGTCTAGTAACACTAGCATAGCATCTGTTGATGGTTCAGGTACTATCACATTTAATGCTCCCGGTGAGTGCGTAATTACGGTAACTGCTAATGGCATATCTGACAATAACAAGGTATATGTGCCTGTATTAGTGGTAGGAACTCCACCAGCTGCATTGCCTGTGGTAAGAGTAGCAGTAAACCCAGTAGGTAAAGAAATGTTCCGCAATGAAACATCAGCGTTTACTGCGAAAGCCTACAACAGTTCTAACACTGAAGTAGCAAGCACCTTTACATGGGCTACACAAGATGCCAGTATAGCAACTGTAGACGCTAATGGTACAGTAACAGCAAAAGGACTTGGCCACACCATCATTACAGCTACTGCTAGCGGTATTACAGGTCAGGCAGAGGTAAATGTATTGCCAGATACTACGATAATAGTAACTCCAATAATGGCAAGCTTAGGTGCAGGTGCTACAAAACAGTTCACTGCACAAGCATATGCTGTAAATAAGACTACTAAAGCCCTGAATGCAATATCAATGCCTCCAGGATTGACATGGGAAGTGCCCACTACTGGTATACCAATATTTGACATTGCTACTGTAAATGCAACAGGTCTTGTAACAATGCGTTCTTCTGCTACAGTAGGACTCTCTACAGTTGTGGTAGCGCATGTAAGCTCACCGACTATAGCTGAAGGTGCAGCACTAATAATGGTGAGCGATTGTAACTGCGGCACAACAACTCCTGGTGTAACAGGTATAAACGTCACTACAGGTGCGACGCTCAGCGTAAGTCTGACAGGTGGTCCAGTAACTCTAAATGCGACAGCGGTAGATGCAAGTAACAACCCAGTAAGTGGTGCTACTCTGAAACTTTGTTCAGACAACATAACTGTATGCAGCATAGACCCAATAAACAATCAAATAGTTCCGGCGGGTCCGGGTACTGCTATTGTGACAGTATGTAACGGCTCGATATCTACACAGGTTACTGTTACAGTATCCTTCTAGATTAGTAATTAATTCGGATGAAAGGCCTGATTGCATTGTGCAATCGGGCCTTTTGCTTTTGTGGTCATTGTATGATGGTCTCAAAAACTGTAGCTTTGCAATCAACTACCATGGCACAAAAAAAAGTCTTATTCCTTTCTTTGGTTCATCCGGCATTCTTGCCACCTGTATTAGCCATGGCACAGGTACTAAGGGATGAGGGGTATGCAATACATATACTTACTTTCGACCCACACTTAGCGACAGAATCATCTGAAACCGAGGGAATAGTATTGGAGTCGGTAGGCAAACATCACGGCATTGGTTTATTGCAACGATTGACAATTAGAAGAAAGTACACAGCAAGAGCCAAACAAATAGTAGCTGAAAATACAACAGCCATCATTTCGTTTTGTGCTTTCTCTTACCTGTGTGGGTTAAAAGTGAGGAATCAACAACCTATTGTATATCATGCATTGGAGATGGCCGACTTTATATGGAAATCATTGCCGCGCTCTCCCCTATCGCAAATCAATAATTATTTGGCGCTCAATAGAGTAGATAAGGCAAATTTGGTTTCTACTCCCTCTGCACAGCGATCGGCATGGCTGGCGGGAAGATGTAAACTGAGTTTTTTGCCCGAAACCGTTCAGAATACGAATTATATCTCATCGGTTGATACTGCAAACTATGCTGAAACTGTAAAAAAGCTACTGCCAGAACAGCACCTAAATAAAACTGCTCTACTATACATGGGCTCTGTAAACCCACTGAATTGTGTGGCTGAGCTGGTAGAAGCATTTTGCCAAATAAAAAATGAGAACACCCTACTACTTATTGCTGGCATGAAGGACAATCAATATTGTAATGACATAAAACAATATACTGCAAGCCAGGAAATGAATAACAGGATCTTGTTCTACCCGTACATAACTGGATTAGAAAAAGAGGCATTGCAGCAACATGCGTCGATAGGAATTAGCCTAACCAAAGAAAACAAAGCTGACATAGAGTCTAAAATGACAGCACCCAACAAAGCTGGTGAGTATTTGGCAAAAAATCTGTACTTGATAGGAACTGAGACAGAGTACATGAAACAGTTCAAATTTTCGGGAGTGGCATCACTGGTAAGTTCACCTACCACTGAAAACATAACAACTGCAATTAATGAATCG
Source organism: Sphingobacteriales bacterium (assembly GCA_027484425.1). Taxonomy (GTDB): domain Bacteria; phylum Bacteroidota; class Bacteroidia; order Chitinophagales; family Chitinophagaceae; genus Nemorincola. The sequence continues at coordinate 93,035 of JAIXSZ010000009.1, read as the reverse complement.
CTATCAATTGTAGCATCAGGCAGCTACAAAAGCAAAATAGCGCATATGGTTAACAGTACGTACAGTATGCAGCAGCAAATGAAACCAATTACTCATCTACTGAAGCAATTGTAATAGTAAAAACTAATCAACCTTAACTCTTTTTTCTTCGAGCACAGTATCTCCTTCTTTAAGCCTGATATAGTAAAAACCAGCAGGTACATCTGATGCCTCAAACTCCACCCCAAACTCATGACCTGTGGCAGGAAACTCTCTGTCTTCGAATACTGACTGTACCGTATTACCTACATCATTGTATACCCCTAAAGTCAGTCGTTTAGATTCTTTTGTAATTATTCTGAATGTTGCCACAATTTTTAGCGGTTTGGGAACATAGGCAGGCCTATCAGGTACTTGCTCAGACGGTGCATTGATAGTATAATAATCGGGCTTTTTTCTGCCAGTAGCTTTACATATTACATCGAGCAATTGACTGGCTACTTGTGGTCTCCTGCTATCATAAATGTTAGATAAGCTTGCATTGTTAGTTACAGCCCAAACGGCATATTGCCCCAAATCATCGAACAAGTTATTTGCCTTTACAAACTTCAATACTGTAACAAGCGTATCGCTGCCGATTCCTGCATATCTAAAACCATGCCCGGATGAAGGACAAGACATGGGGCTGTTGCCACAAAAAGTTTGAACTAGCATACTTGCTGAACCAGATGGCTGGAGTACGAGCAATTCCTCACCTGCCAGTATCATAGGTTGATATGAGCTGCTATCGGGAGTAAGAATAGTACCAACATCAATTTTCACCTTAAGTAAATCTTTGCTGTTGTTAACAAGCACTACAGTAGTCGTTTTGCCCTGATATGCTCCAGTAGTATTGGATGCTGAAAACTTTACCATTTTAGTCTTAATGGCTTCATTGAGACTTAGTATTCCTACAGCTGCCTGTAACTGCACAATAGGCATAAACAATATAATGGCTAAAAAACAACGCAACATGAAGTATAAATTGAGATGACAAAATTGATGTTCGCATTGTAAAAGCGATCATTACTTTTTCTTTCGAACTCTGAGTATAATATCAGAATATTCATTCGCGCGCTTTACTAATACTGGTGTGTTAGTTTTCTCTGACATACTCAGCAATTCCAAATATTCGGGAGCCGCATTTTTGGGTATTCTGTAAAATCTGGCAGACTCGTTGAAACTAACCTCTATATATGCATTATCGACAGAAGGATGATTAATGGCAGCCACTGTAAGTGCATATTCTACCGGCACTTTGCCGTTATTCTTTTTACTATTCTTTTGTACCAATGCGCATGAAGGGAAAGCAATAGCCAGAAAAAATAAACCCAACATGTATGTGATACATGTTGAGTTTACAATCAATTTATTAACCAACTTTTTTATGGACATGTAATTAAGTTCCTGTAATTGTAAAGTGTATTGTTAGTGGCAGAAAAAGTAGGGTCTGTAGAGAAAACCAAGCCAGATGTACCAGAAGGTGCATAAGAAGCTGTGGGGCGAATGTTATACATTGTAACTTTGGGTATAAACGAGCCAGCGCACACTGGATTTTCCTGTGCATGTAACCAAACAGACAAGAGAACAGGTTGATTGAACATTGCTGGGTCAAAAACGTACGCTTTAGGACCTGTGGGTGTTTTTATAGTTACTAATGGAGCAACGTGATACCACCAGCGAATGCAGCAACCGCCCCATTTTTGACCTTGCACAGACAATTTGTAAGTAGAAGTAGGGGTGGCAAAACTGAATACTTTTTTAGTGCCGTATTTGTATCTTTTATTAATAATCCAACACATTTTATGAGCACGTGCGTAACAACCATCTATACAATACTGAAATGGAATACAATAGTCAATCGCATAAGGACCAGGAATTGCACAGCATTGTTTGGCAATATAGTTGAACATAAGTTGGGCTGTCGCAAAATCTGGTATCAGATTATTAAGACCAGTATCAGATAAGTTAAGAGTACCCAGCTCTGATGGATTATCTATAACCTCATCAGTAACGGCAGAGGCTCTTAATGATACGGCAGTCTCGGCGCCTCTATCTAAAACACGTGAACTTAAAGCTACTGCTTGCTGGCCGGTTGCATATTGAGCTTTCAGCAAGGTGCCCTTCCATGGATTGAAAGATATCTGTAAAGGTTTGCCATTGCTAAAAGCTTCTTTGACAACTGCTATCGTAGCCGGATCATTTACTGTAAAAAATTCCGTATTTTCATTAAATACCACCTCTATCGCAGAGCTACCTTCTATTCCATTCATGTCAGCTACAGTTACTACACTTGTAAGTGTTTGTTGAGGCTGGTTTCTACCAACATTGCTATTAAGTGACGCACTATCGTCGGCAGGAGCATAACAATTTGTTGTAGTTACTTTTGTGTTACTATCCCCTTTTTATTGCATGAACTTAAAGTGAAAGAATAACCCAGAAAAGCTACCACAGTAACCACAGATGCTAACTTAGATATATTATGGAACATAAATTTGGGATGCATAATGTCCTTACGTTTAGAGATTGACAAAACTATTTAACTCTAATGTACGCAGCTTTTTTCGATAAATCAACAAATTGTGGATTTTTTATTTTTTCTGTTTGGCGGGTACTACTCTTACCAAAATTTACTAACTTTCCGTAATCATAGATTTCACATATTCATTTCTGGTTATGAAAAACACTATTGCAGTAGCATTATTTTTAGTACTAGGGTTTAGTACCAATGCACAGTTCACAAAAATGCAAATGCCTATTAAGGGTCACAATCTATTGATAAACGCATTGCTTCAACAAAACAATAGGGAAGATAACAAAGCAAAAGCAACTGCTGGTGTACCTACACAACGAGTGATAGCACAAAGCACAAGGGACAATGCGCTAGGATCGCTTTCCGATTCAGTAAAACTGAAGTAAAGTGGGATGAGAAAGTCTGTATATGATTACAATAACATGTTGTTTGCCTACAATTATACCTACAGCACATCACCCATGTTTGACTTCGCTGGTATATTCACTACTCCTCAAGTGAAATATGATACTTACCTGCACTGGACTATGGACCCATTCAGCATGCCTTCGTTTGTATTTTATGAGTCGAATATTGCCGCCTATGATACTAATAATAACCAAACTAGTTTTCAGGAGATTTTCCCAGATACACTCAACGACGATCGGAAATACTACAACACATTTAACACCAATAACACTATAAATAGTGGACTGTGGATCAACTTTAATACAGGTATACCAGATAGCGCTTACAAACAGTTTTTTAGCTATGGAACAACAGGTAAACTTGCCAAGGATAGCATATATGAATACCATATGGGCACTTGGAAATTAGTAGCAAAAACAATGTATACCTATAGCGGCACAGGGAATTTAGTACAGATTGATCACTTTGCTAATCTGACCGACACTACGTTTTTATTACCACTCATACAGCAGTTGAAATATGTGAACACATATGACGCTACTAACAGACTGTTGACAGTGCAAACAAGTCTTTATGATGGTACTGTATTAGGCGAGTATGTGCGAGATACTTTTGGATACAGTGGTGCATTGACCTTTCACAACTCTTGGAAACAACACCAATATGACCCAATACATGGTACTTGGTGGCCACAATACAATATGTCTAAACATATTACAGGCTCAAAACCGGATACTGTATTCCACAAGGGATGGGACAGCATTGCTAATGCTTGGTCCCCTACTTCAATGCAGGTAGTGGGTTATAACACCACCAATGAGCCTGACACCATACAGCAATATATGTACAATTGGACCTCATATTCATTAACCCCAGATTATACAACTGTGTATTACTACGAGACATTTTCTGATACAACTCCTCTTCTTAGTACTATTAAATTAACCCATGATGACAAAGGAACAGTAAAACTATATCCAAACCCTACAACATCAGAGATACACATAGAACTTGGAGGGAAATCGGATAAGCTAAGCGTTGCAGTACTTAATATTAATGGGCAAATATTGTCAAAAAATGAATGGTATAATACCATTCATGAGACCGTAGATGTTCGGTTCTTGCCATCAGGTGTTTACATATTAGCAATTGCAAGCGACCATGAAAGACACATTCATCAGTTTACAAAACTATGATGCAACAACTCGCTTTTTAAGCAATAGCAATTTGTTTCAACATTCTGGCACCAATCATGCGATCGACTTACTTAAAAATACTAATAGTTTCTATAGCGTTAACTGTATTGTATTTCTTTTTTGAAGATAGGCCACCCTATCTTACATGGCAGGAAGATGTTGAAGATATGCTCTTTTATGGGGTGATATATGTGGTGCTATTGTTTGCAACTATCTCCGTGATTTACAACTACATGAGAAAAGAAAACAATTCTGGTACACGAAGAAAGAAATAAAAAACCGGGAAACAGTATAACTGAATCCCGGTGTAGAGAATTGTATTTAAAATGTATTAAGCGTTGTTCTCTTCAGTTGTCGCTTCTGTAGTGTCAGTCGCATCTGTAGTTTCGTTAGCTTCTACTACAGTTTCTTCAACCTCTGCAACTGGTGCAGGAGTCGGTGTAGCTTCAGTAGTTGCTTTTGCACCTGAACTTCTGCGGCTACGACGCGTTTTCTTAGCAGCTGCAACTTCAGCATCCTTGCCATAAATTGTGTTGAAATCAACCAACTCAATCATTGCCATATCAGCAGCATCACCAATACGGCGAGGTAACTTGATAATACGAGTGTAACCACCTGGACGGTCAGCAACTTTATCGCTGATCACACCAAACAATTCTTTGATAGCTTCTTTGTCCTGCAAATAGCTGAATACAATACGACGATTGTGCATAGTATCGTTCTTGCTACGAGTGATGATAGGCTCTGCATATACACGCAGTGCTTTTGCCTTAGCCAATGTGGTAGTGATACGTTTGTACTGTATCAACTGAGCGGTAAGGTTAGAAAGAAGCGCTGCACGATGTGAAGCTGTGCGACTTAAATTTTTAATTTTGTCTCCGTGACGCATGACATTTGTGTTTTAATCCCTCATACCGTGTCAGGATTTATGAGGTTGTTATAAAATGAAAATTGAAAAAGCAATAGAAAAGGTCAGTACTCATCCACCATTTGGTAATGAATACTGACCTGCAAAAAATTATTAATCTTCTCCTCTGCGGAATTTATTGATGTCCATACCAAAATGCAAACCGCGTTCGTGAAGAACTTGCTCGATTTCGGATAGTGATTTCTGACCGAAGTTACGGAACTTCATAAGTTCTTCCTGAGTATATTGTACCAACTCGCTGAGAGAGTTGATTTTAGCAGCTTTAAGACAGTTGAAAGCACGAACAGAAAGTTCTAGATCTTCTAGTGGTGTATTCAATACTTTGCGAACTAAAAGTGTTTCTTCGTCTACAATAGTTTCTTTTTCTTCACGTCTTGTGTCCAAAGAGATATTCTCATCAGTGATAATCATGAGGTGCTGTATAAGTATGCGAGACGCTTCTTTTACAGCCTCTTCAGGATGAATAGTACCATCGGTAACCACTTCCATTATCAATTTTTCGAAATCCGTACGTTGTTCAACGCGTGTGTTTTCGATATTGTATTTTACGTTCTTGATAGGAGTGAAAATAGAATCTATTGCTATCAAACCTAGAGGACCATCTTCAGGACGATTTTCTTCTGCAGGAACGTAACCACGACCTTTACCGATATGAACTTCCATCTGGAAGCCAGTACCTGGGTGAAGGTTGCATATTACTAGATCAGGATTCATAACCTGAAAGTCTGGAAGAGATTCACCTATCATACCAGCAGTGAATACTTCTATGCCTTTGACGTTGATATCCACTTTGTGACTTACAAAATCGCCAACCTCGCCAATGGCTTTAAGACGAACCTGCTTAAGATTGAGGATAATTTCTGTAACATCCTGAAAAACACCCTTGATAGTAGCAAACTCATGATCTGCACCAGGGATTCTGATTGCAGTGATTGCAAAACCTTCTAAAGAAGAAAGCAAAACACGGCGGAGTGCATTACCTATTGTAACGCCATAACCAGGTTCTAAAGGACGAAACTCGAACTGCGCTTCGAAATCGGTTGTTTTCTGAAGAGCTATTTTATCCGGTTTTTGAAAATTCAATATGGCCATATTGATATTTGTTTGATATTTATTTGTGTACTGAATATTGTTACTGGCAGGCGAAAAACAACATAGCAGAGTGAACCACTCTGCTGTTGAAATTGCGTTATTATTTAGAGTACAACTCTACAATCAGCTGCTCCTTGATGTTTTCAGGAACTGCTTCACGTTCTGGATGGGCGATATAGGTACCTACCAGATCTTTTTCGTTGAAATCTAACCAGCTGATACGTGTATTCTTTGGACGAATCATAGCTGTTACAGTATTGTTAGCCTTACTCTTAGGTTTCAATTCTATCACATCTCCTGGTTTCAGAGTGTAAGAAGGTATGTTTACAATATGACCGTTAACCATTACGTGCTTGTGAGATACTAACTGACGAGCTGCTGGACGCGTAGGAGCAATACCCATACGAAACACTGCATTGTCTAGACGTGCTTCCAACAATTTGATAAGGTTTTCACCAGTTGCACCTTTAAGACGAGACGCCTCAACGTAAGTGTTTGCAAATTGTTTTTCAAGCAAGCCGTAAGTGTATTTGGCTTTTTGTTTTTCCTTCAACTGTACGGCATACTCACTCGGTGCTTTACGTTTGCGAGTAGGTCCGTGCTGACCTGGAGGATTACTGTTTTTAGAGAGGCTTTTGCCTGATCCAAGAATCGGCTCTCCGAATATGCGGCAGATTCTGTTTTTGGGTCCTGTATAACGTGCCATGACGATTTTTGTTTTAGCTGCTCCGTCTCCTTCAAAAATCGTAAAATCCGATCCGGAACAGCACTGGTTATTAAAAAAATTAGAAAATGATTTTTAACTGATACTATTGCACTGAAATGTAAATGCAACAGTAGAACTACACTCTACGTTTTTTGGGTGGGCGGCAACCATTATGTGGTAATGGAGTAACATCTTTGATTGACGTAACTTCTATTCCAGAGTTGTTGATAGAGCGAATAGCTCCTTCACGACCCGAACCTGGACCTTTAACATACACATCTGCACGTTTCATTCCAGCATCAACTGCAACTTTAGCACAGTCTTGTGCTGCCATCTGAGCTGCGTATGGTGTGTTCTTTTTAGAACCACGGAAACCCATTTTACCAGCAGATGACCAAGAGATTACCTGACCACTTTTGTTGGTGATGCTGATGATGATGTTGTTGAATGTTGCACTGATGTGAACATCGCCATGTGTGTCTACTTTAACGATTCGTTTTTTTGCAACGACTTTCGCTGATGCTTGCGCTTTTGCCATTTTAGTTTTTTAATAAAAGGTAATCACTGAAAATTAACTGGCGAAAGCCAGCCCATACCACTCCTCCCCATTGCGCCACAACGGATCCGGCAGTGGAATAGATTTTATTTTTTTGGCGCTTTTTTCTTACCTGCAACTGTCTTACGCTTTCCTTTACGAGTACGGCTGTTAGTACGAGTACGTTGTCCGCGTAATGGCAAACCTTTACGATGACGAAGGCCACGGTAACAAGCGATGTCCATAAGGCGCTTGATGTTCATCTGCACTTCAGAACGCAGCTGACCTTCCACTTTAAACTCAGCGTTGATGATATTACGAATAGCAGTCTGCTCTTCGTCATTCCACTCGTAAGCTTTTTTATCATAGCTTACTCCTGCTTTGTCAAGAATGTAGCGCGCAGTATTGTTGCCAATACCATAGATGTAGGTGAGCGCTATTTCACCGCGTTTGTTTTTCGGAAGGTCAATACCAGCTATACGAGCCATTGAAAATTGAAGTTTTAAACTCTCAGCCCCTTAATGGGTGGCAGAGCATTTTACTAATTATTGTTATGTTATTTAATTTTTGTTGCCTCACTATGAAGCAGTCCATCAAATAAAGCAGGAACTATCCTTGTCTTTGTTTGAAACGGGGGTTCTTTTTGTTAATGATGTATAGTTTGCCTTTACGACGCACAATTTTACAATCAACACTACGCTTTTTTATAGCTGCTCTTACTTTCATGATATTGTATTTTGCTCTTTTGTTTTATATAAACCCAAAGGGTAATTTACTTGTATCTATATATTATTCTACCACGACTAAGATCGTACGGACTCATTTCTACACCTACTTTATCTCCCGGCAATATACGAATGTAGTGCATACGCATCTTACCTGATATTGTTGCTAATATTTCGTGCCCATTTTCTAAACGAACTCGGAACATAGCATTAGATAGCGCTTCAACTATAGTACCGTCCTGTTTAATGAGTGATTGTTTGGCCATATTTTTTTAAGGACTGCAAAGGTAGTAAAAACTTTTTATTTAATAGAAAAATTTTTCGGCAAATTAATTTCGACGTCAAAATTCAATAAACAGTAGTACAGAATTATCCAAACGACTATGAAAATGAAAGAATTCTTAATCAATTAATATGCAACGATAACTAAGTAAAACAGACCTAAGTATAGGTGGGTTTAGTACATTTGCACTATCTAATCATTAGATAGTTTAAGAGTCATTCATTCTAATATTTCATGCACGAAATTGAACCTTTTTATAACTGGCGACATCTTTACATTGCCGAAGAAGATGAGTTTTCCCCTTTTTATGGGGCGGAGCACAGTGAATTTGAATATTCTAACACCATTTACAACTATTACATTCATCCACAATGGGATGACTTTGGCTCTAAGACCTTATATCTTAAAGTTCTATTTGTAGATTATGACTACAATTTTTCGATTATAGAACTGATTGGCGAATGGAATGACGCTGTAGAAAACGACATTATGCAATTGAAGCGGTCAGTAATAGACCTTATGGTTGCAAAAGGAATTTTCAAGTACATACTCATTACAGAAAATGTACTTAACTTCCATAGCAGTGACACAGATTATTACCAGGAGTGGAGCGAAGATATTAGAGATGAGGGCGGATGGATAGCAAGTGTAAACATGCCACAGCAATCACAGTATGATTTCCATAAAAGCCATATTGATTATTACGTGCACCTACTTGAGAGTCCAAACTGGCGGACATTTCAACCAAATGATTTTTTCCAGTCTATAGACAATCAAATGCTTCGCCTCATCTAATAAATTATTACATCCCGGATAGTTTCCTCATTAGGTTTACACCTCCCTTTTTGTTAGAGTTTGCCGATGCCTTGGATGCTACTTGGCCTTTTTTGCCTTTGGGTTGATTGCCAAAAACTATTTGTTTAGCTGGTAATTTAGATGGACCTGCTTTTTTGTTTGGAGTGTTTTTTGTGTTTTCCATATTGCAAGGTAGTTTTTTTTTTTGATTCGGTCAATGAAATACACAATTAAAAATCAACAGTAAAATAATGCAATATAATATTTGTTAGCTAATGTAAATAAATTTGCCTATCTAATGTTACCAATTTCAGTGAATATTATGTAATATTGTGGTCCTATCTACTCTTTTGGGTAAAAAAATCATCACTAAATAGAAAACGATGTCATACAAAGTACGCATCCTTCCCAGGTGGTTAGTCTTTTTATTAGACCTTTTTCTGGTGTGCTTTTGCATTTTTCTATCAAGAATGCTAAAGCTTAATTTCAACTGGGATCAAATTGGTGTTGGTCTTAGATTTATGATGGGCGTTGCATTTATTTTGAATGCCGCACTTTTCTACATTTTCAAAAGTTACGCTGGAATTATTAGGTACACCAATCTTGAAGATACATCTCGATTAGTGATGGTGAATGCTATTGCAGCGTTCTTCTATTTGGTATTAAATATTTTTTTCCTCAAATCTGGCAATTACTTCACACTACAAATAGTTGCTATCAACTTTTTTATTACCAGTTTCGTAATCATTTCGTACAGGCTTACAGTTCGTTATGTATTTAACTTTTATAAAACATTATCGCACGGAGGAGTAAAAGTTCTAAAGAAAAAAGTAGTTGTATATGACACATCTGCAGACGGACTTCACATTAAAAAAGTAATGAACAGTTTACCAGACGGAGATATGCAAGTTGTTGCTTTTCTCGACGATTCATTTATTACTACTGGAAAGCTGCTAGAAGGAATACCGATATATAGTACGCAGGAAAATAGCCTTGCTAAATTGAGTGCAGAAGGTGTAGAGATACTTATTATGGCTAGTAAGGTCATAGATACTCGAAAACTAAATGAGCTTGTTGATAATTGCCTTAAACATGGCATTAAAATACAACAAGTACCAGCAATGCGTGACTGGCTAAATGGAAAATTAGATACTCAGCAACTTCAGAATATAAACATAGAAGACCTGCTGGAACGCGAGGTCATACAAATTCATAATGAGGCAATATATAGTGAACTTAAAGGCAAAAAAATACTAGTGACTGGTGCTGCAGGTTCTATAGGTAGTGAACTTGTGAGGCAATTACTTAACTATAGGCCATCACTGCTTATATTATGTGACAAAGCAGAAACCCCGATGCATGAGTTTATGCTAGAAATACAGGAAAAATTCAACAATCCTGTAGTTAAAGCGTATATGGGTGACATTTGTGATAAAAACAGAATGGAACATCTTTTTGAAATATACAATCCTCAAATAGTGTTTCACGCTGCAGCTTACAAACATGTGCCACTCATGGAAGACAACCCATCTATTGCTGTAATAAACAACGTGGGCGGCACAAAAACATTAGCTGAACTTGCTGTAGCAAATAATGTAGAGAAGTTTGTCATGGTTTCGACTGATAAGGCTGTGAACCCTACAAACGTAATGGGTGCTTCTAAACGTATAGCTGAGATATTTACTCAAAGCTTTTTTAAACAATTGTCAATATCTAACGAGAATAACCCAAATGCTAAAATAACAAAATTTGTAACTACCCGTTTTGGCAATGTTCTTGGTTCAAACGGTTCTGTAATTCCTAGATTCCAAAAACAATTAGAGAAAGGTGGTCCAATAACCGTTACCCACCCAGATATCACTCGTTACTTTATGACCATCCCCGAAGCCTGTTTACTGGTAATAGAGGCTGGTGTAATGGGCCAAGGCGGAGAGATATTTGTGTTTGATATGGGCAAACCTATAAAAATAGCTGACCTGGCAAGAAAAGTGATAAAACTATCAGGCAAGGAGCCGGATAGAGACATCCAAATAGTGTATACCGGTCTTAGACCTGGAGAAAAACTATATGAAGAGTTATTAAGTAGTGCAGAAAATTCAAGACCAACGTATCATGAAAAAATCCTTATTGCTGATGTTCGCCAGTATGATTTCAGTGTGGTAGAGAAAAAAGTCAACAAACTAATTAGTAGTGCTAGCAGACATTATACACTTGAGACAGTATCATTGATGAAAGACTTGGTGCCTGAGTTCGTAAGCAACAATATAGCTTATGAAAAACTAAATGCTAAAATGAAATAGCAGCGTTTCTATAGCCTGACTTGCAAATAATCTTCGCAAGTACTCAAACGTTTTCAAGAAAATCCATCCCTAGCTTGTTTTTAATCACAGGGGAGTATTCATCTTTTACAAGATCGTAGTCAGATTTTGTGCTAAAATTGGCCTAATACTTTTTTTACAGCTTTTATTAATGGTAAAGTTTGGGAGGCATTCTAATTAATTCCAACCTAGTAGTTTTATGTTTGGACCTAAACATAAAATGATAATTATTCTACTTACTAATCAGTTTAGAAATCGGGCTGTTATTGAACTTTGCCCTATTAGTGTAGCATGAATGACAATCGCAGGTTAACTGCTTTCAAGATTGTGCCTGAAGTCAACTAATCAATTCAAATGATTGACTGCCGAATTAAAATTTGATGGGTCGATTCTTTTCGGCATCACTAGATAGAGGGTTGATCAAGTGTTAGAACTTGGTAAACATAAACGGCTAATATGATCATACACAATAAAAAAGCCACCCTAAAAGAGTGGCTTTTTTCATTATATTCTCGAGTACTATCTCAAAATTGTCACATTGCCCTTGTGTTGCTCTATCTGACCATCTTTGAAAGTAACATCTATCACGTATACATATACTCCAGAAGGCTGAGGAACACCATTTAAAGCGCCATCCCATCCTTGTCCGTCAGTGCTGGTGGTTTCATATATCTGCTGGCCCCAACGGTTATAAATGCCCATCTTGAAAGTAGTAACACCTCTTGATAAGAACTTACGAGGGAAGAAGAAATCATTTACACCATCATTGTTTGGAGTAAATACATTTGGAACATCTACATAACAATCTTTATTTACAAACACAGTATCTGTTGTAGTACAACCGTCGATGGTAACAGTGGCAATGTAGGTACCAGGCTTAGTAACCACTAAACCAGAGGATTTTTGTCCTGTATTCCAACGCCAACTAGCTCTTGGATTTAAATCATTTCTATCGTCTTTTAGTTGAATCGGATTACCACCAGGGCATATTGCTGTATCTGGTCCTAAGTATAAACCAGGAACGTCAAACACATATATGCTTAAAGATGCTGATTTCTCAGGACACGCTCTGAATTTAGCATCAAATGTTACATTCATAGGTCCTATTCCGTCAAAAGAATGCATAACAGGATTGGCATTAGTCATTTCAAATCCGTCAGTCATAGTCCACTTGTTACCAGTATCTCCACTAGTCGTGTAAATTGCACTAAGAGTAACAGCCTGACCACGGCATATTGCTGTTACATCTCCAGAAACTTTAAGTGTAAGTACACTATTAGAGTCAACTATGATTGCCTTAGTCATTGTGTCGTAGCAATGTTTACCTTTTGTAACATTGTGAACTACTAAAGACGTATTGTAAGTGCCCACATTAGAATAAGAATGTACCACATTCATATTTTGGTCTACCCTACCATCGGCAAAAAACCAAGTGTAGTCTAATCCAGTACCAGTTGAAGTGTTGGTAAATGTAACACTATCAATTTGACACAAGAATTTTTCAGGATTCATAGTGAAATCTGCATTCTGAAAATGATTCAGATTAAGTGTCAAAATTGAACTGTCAACACACCTTGTGTTAGTAGCATACAACTTAATTATGTAAGAAGAAGCTGTTGTGTTAGTGTAAACATGAACAGGATTAATTTGCGTAGATGTACCACCATCTCCGAAATCCCAAGTGTATGTCAATTCTCCAGTAGGGAAAGAATTGTTAGTTAGAACCAATGTATCACCTTTACAACCGTAATTAACCAGTGTATCGAATCGAGCACCTATTGGGGGTGCAGCCAAAGTAGCGATAGAAGTAAGTGTGGCAGTACATACGCCAGCAGTTCTTACTGTGAAAGGGGTATAAACACCCTCACACAAAGTAGACAGTGTTATAGTACTATCTGAGTTGATGTAGAACGAAAGAGGTGTCTGAGCAACTCCATCTTTGCTGTATGTAACGGTATCCAGTTGATCTGGATGTAGTCCATCCAATTTTATCCATCCATCGCAGAATCCACACTTTGAAGGATTTTGACTAGTAACTGCAGTAAGTGTAAATGGAGGATCTGTCAGTGTTACTGGGCCTATGGGATCAGCGGTACAATATCCATATCTTACAACGATATTAGAGTATACCCCAGCTCTGAGGTTAGGTATTACAAAAGTGCCTCCAGGAGAAACTACACCAATTACAGGAGGTTGAGGAATACCATATTTATCATAAGTTACCGTATCCACACCTCCAGCGTTAAGATTGGTTAGAAGAATAGAACCATCATTTTTGCCACAATGACTTGGATCAACTCCTTCGGCAATTGGTAGAAGTTTTGACGGAACTACTAATCTAATAGTATCAAATAATGCACACTCAGTAGAAACGGAAGTAAATATTGTAGATATATACATACCTGGTCCAGGTAAAGGACCAGGCTCAAATAAATCAGTAAACGCTACCGAGTCTACATAAGTAGCAATAGTGTCGCTACCTACAGGTAAGGTGGGGTTAGATACCTTAATTGTCCAAGGTTGTCCAGAACCACCTGGCACAATACGCACAATAGCCTTAGATATACATGTTGCTTCAGCAATAACATTATGGCTGATAGTAGGAACAGGATAGATACTAATGGTATAAGCTATTGTATTGTTTCCATTAAGCGGACAGGCATCATCACGAAGATTTAAGAAGAAAGTATAAACGCCTGGAGTCATTAAGGATGCATTACCACTGAAAACACAAATAGGGTTTGGTGTACCATTGTTAGTTACAGAAAAGCTCATACCTGTTGGTAAACCTGTGGCAGTACAAGTTACATTAATTACAGCAGGTGTAGTGGTGTCGGGTCTTGGGCGCATCGTCAAGGTAAATGAACCTTCATCGCCACAAACGTGAAACGCTCTAGGACCATCAACTTCAATGACTCCACCTGTATCTACAGTACCCACTGTAGGAGCATTTACTAGACATCCGCGTACCAGAAATGTCATCTCTCTTTGCATACTACCTACCAAAGTACCTCCACGAAATTCTTTGATTTCGTATACAACAACACTCCTTTGAACGAAATTAGGATTGAAACAAACCTGACCATTTACGGGGCTAAAACTGAAGCTACCTGAAACACATCTAAGTGGTGTAGTAGCAGAAACTGTAGTTAATGGTGGAGTCCAAGCGGTACCTGTATAAGTAACATCTGCACCCGAAGTAGTACAATCTGAAGTTGCATTTTTAGCAGGTATCAATTCAAACCTCAAGCTATCATCTTCTGGGTCGATTGCACCAGGAGTGTAACATATAGGCGTATTGAGGCAGAAAAATGGTGTAGGAACTACTGTAAGACTAGGATTAGTATTGTTGTACACTGTGTTGTTTAATGTTGCTGTCAACTCCATTAGGGTACCTCCCGCACCTACTATGTTAGTGATAGCGGCAGCACGACCGGCAGAAGATGCTCCATAAGTTGAATTGAATACAAACCGCCAATTGGTGGATGTATATGGCACTGTATAATTAGTAGAATATATGAACCTTTTGATACCCGGAATAGAATTTGAGGTATTAGTGCACTGTGTACGAGCCAATGAATCAGGACAAACTGGCGTAATTTCTACTCCAGCAGCTGGTGGGTTAACAGTACATAACAATGTAGTAACTGGCGTTGCTCCGTCATAAACACATACCCTAGGAGAACCACCTGGTAAAGTAGCAAACGCACCAGCACTAGCAGGACCACAGTCACCATACAATACTACTGTTACTCTGTAAGTACTGCCAGACAGCCATGTGTAGTAAATATCTCCTCCCACAACATGCGAAGCAAAAGAACCCTTAGCACCTAACAGCAGAACAAAAAACACGACAAGGCTGCGTAAAAATACAGGTATCGATCTTCTCATAAAAATTAAAATATAAAAGTTTGAAGGTATAATCTCTATTAACAAACTATAAAGACGGTAAATCAATCAAAAGAGTTTGCTTAACTGTAAAAATAATTTGTTTGGAGGAAATAAAAAATTAAACAGCTATATTTTTTCCCCACCATAATACACAATGAAGCAAGTACGCACTATAAATTAGCTTATATCTACTTTATTATAATTAATTCTATAATTTAATCATAGCGATAAAGACTGCATCGGCCATGAATAATATGATCATATAAATAATACATTATTAAAGCACCAAGTGTTCTACTACCTAAATTTTTCTGTTTTAGTTTGTCAGGTAATTTCCATTTTTGTTTAAGATGTGGTAATTTTGCAATCTAAATAAAAAATTAATCCTCCATAATGGCATTTGATATCAATCTGATCCGGAAAGTTTATGAACAACTACCCGGCAAAGTAGCCGCCGCCCGCACACTATTGGGTCGCCCGCTTACATTCGCAGAAAAAGTACTTTATTCGCATGCGTACGAAGCACCAACAGTTGTTTTTTCTCGTGGAAAGGACTACGTAAATTTTGCTCCGGACCGAGTAGCTATGCAAGATGCTACAGCGCAAATGGCGTTGTTGCAGTTTAGTACTTGTGGTAGGAGCCAAGTAGCTGTTCCTAGTACAGTACATTGCGACCACTTGATACAAGCAAAAGTGGGTGCGGTAGAAGATTTAGCAACAGCGGTAGACGTAAATAAAGAAGTTTACGATTTCCTAGCTTCTATATCAGACAAATACGGGATTGGCTTTTGGCGTGCAGGTGCTGGTATTATACACCAAGTAGTTTTAGAAAATTACGCTTTTCCTGGAGGTATGATGATAGGGACTGATAGCCATACTCCTAACGCTGGTGGTTTGGGTATGATAGCAATAGGTGTAGGTGGTGCCGATGCTGTAGATGTAATGGCAGGTTTGGCATGGGAATTAAAAATGCCCAAACTTATAGGTGTAAAACTAACCGGCAAAATGAATGGCTGGACATCTGCTAAGGACATAATATTGAAAGTGGCGGGTATACTGACAGTAAAAGGTGGTACAGGTGCAATAGTAGAATACTTTGGTGAAGGGGCAGAATCGCTTAGCTGCACGGGTAAGGCTACTATATGCAACATGGGTGCTGAGATAGGTGCTACATGCTCAATGTTTGCTTATGACGAAAAAATGGCTGACTACCTTCGCGGTACAAGCCGTGCTGACGTTGCTGAGTTGGCAAATGGCGTGGCTGCTGAACTCCGTGCTGATAATGAAGTACTTGACAATCCTGCTGCATACTACGATCAGCTTATAGAAATTAACCTTGACGAACTGGAACCATATGTAAATGGTCCTTTTACTCCAGACTTGGCTACTCCTATCAGTGAAATGGCTGCTGCAGTAAAAGAAAATGGATGGCCTGATCAAGTTGAAGTAGCACTTATTGGTTCTTGCACCAACTCATCTTATGAAGATATTTCTCGCTCAGCCTTCATAGCAAATGATGCTATGAGTAAAGGTCTGAAAGCGAAAAGTGAATTCACTATCACTCCAGGTTCTGAGATGGTACGTTTCACTATCGAGAGAGATGGTTTTCTGAAAACCTTTGACAAAATGGGCGGTGTGGTACTGGCCAATGCTTGTGGACCATGTATAGGCCAGTGGGCGCGCCACGTGAGCGACCCTGCAAAGAAAAACACTATTGTCACTTCATTCAACCGCAACTTTGCAAAACGTAACGACGGACTTTCTTCTACCCATGCCTTCGTAGCTTCGCCTGAAATCGTTACTGCATTTGCTATTGCCGGTAGTTTGTCCTTCAACCCACTTAAAGACAAATTGACCAATGAAGCCGGTGAAGAAGTGATGCTCGATGAACCTCAAGGTTATGAAATGCCCCCAGCAGGGTTTGATGTTGAAGATGCAGGTTATGTAGCACCAGCCGAAGATGGATCGGGCGTACAAGTAAAAGTAAGCCCTACGAGCGATCGTCTGCAATTATTAGCTCCATTCTCAGCATGGGATGGCAAAGACTATTCTGGTCTGAAACTGCTTATAAAAGCCTTTGGTAAGTGTACTACTGACCATATATCTATGGCAGGTCCTTGGCTCAAATATCGTGGTCATCTTGACAATATATCTAACAACATGCTGATAGGTGCAGTAAATGCCTTCAACATGGATACCAACAAAGTAAAAAACCAACTGACTGGCGAATATGGCGAAGTACCTCAGGTACAGCGTGCATACAAGGCTGCGGGTCTAGGTAGCATAGTAGTAGGCGACGAAAACTACGGCGAAGGTAGCAGCCGCGAACATGCTGCTATGGAGCCACGCCACCTAGGTGTTAATGTAATATTGGTAAAGAGCTTTGCACGCATACACGAAACCAACCTTAAAAAACAGGGTATGCTGGCTATAACTTTCGCCGATAAAAGCGATTACGATAAAATACAAGAAAATGATACTGTAGATGTACTAGGTCTTACCACCTTTGCACCAGGCGTACAACTTACAGTGGTGTTCAACCATGAAGATGGTACCAAAGATGAAATAAAAGTGAACCACACTTACAACCAACAACAAATTGAATGGTTTATAGCTGGTGGTGCGCTCAACGTTATCAGAGCAGAATTTGCTGCTAACAACTAAGACAGTTTTTATGTTCAAAAATTACAAAACCCATCCGAAGATGGGTTTTGTAATTTTTGAACATCATTCTTGCAACGCATTATTTCATCATCAATTCCTTGATGTACTTTACCGGAGCGCTACCATAACTCAAAAACTGCTCATGAAATTTTTTAAGGTCAAACGCTTTGCCTTGTTTTACTTTCATCTCTTCCCTTAAATTACATATTTCAGTAAAACCTGTAAAATAACAACACAGTTGCACTTGGGTCAGCGTCACCCTTTTCCATTTGCCTTCTGCTTCGGCTTGTTGCTGAAATGCCTCTTTCACCAGCAGGTTCATTGCTTCTTCTTTGCTCATATTGCCCGCATGTACGCTGTAGTCCAATATTGTATTACAGGTACTGCGCAGATTCCATTTATAGTACATCAGCCACATCTCTGCACTTGCTGCCACTCCCCTCACTTTGGGGTCTACGTCATACCCGTTTTCCAGCATCATTAATTCTGTATACACTGCCCAGCCTTCTATCATGGCATTGTTACCCAGTATTGCTTTAATTATACTTGGCGATTGGTTGGCATACACTAACTGAGTATAATGCCCCGGTATAGCCTCATGTATATTCAGTATTTGTAGTATGTATTTATTGTATTCGCGTAAGTAACTTTCTGCTTTGTCTTTTCCCCACCCTTCTAGGCTACCTACATTATAGTAGGTATTCCCGTTTTTATCATAAGGACCGGGCGAGCTTATAGATGCACCGGCTACACCCGCCATATAGGCTGGCTCTTTGCGTACCACCAGCGGTTTGGATGGGTCTATGTACAGCAGATTTTTCTTTTTTATAAATTCTGTGAGTTCAGGTATTTGCTGCTCTATTGCTGTCTGAAAAGAATCAGCCGAAACATGATTTTCAGACAGTTTATCTATCATTTTTTTTATGGCTTGCAACTTATCGGCAGGTATAGCTTCGCCAAAGTACTTCGACCACAATCGTCTGGTAGATTCATACATCTTATCATGCAATTCTGCCTTACGTAAAAGTGCTTTCTGATAAATGGATGCTGCATCATATCCTGATTGAAGTTCCAACTCAAATTTCTGAGCGTACAATTCTTTCCCCAATCTGAAACTTCGAGGTGTTTTATGCTCTAGTTTACCCAACCATTTTATATAATCTTCTATAGCGGCAACGGCATATTTGGCTCTTTCCCTTATTTCTTTTTGCTCTGCGGCTGGCAATGTACATTTCCCCAAAGCCTGCTCTAGATCATCACCTAGCACCCCTAGCCCACCCTTGTTTTGCTGTATAGCTAGGTCAGTGTGTTCATTGGTTGGGTTTTTGAGGTTTTCTTTAGCAGCGGCATAATAGGCAGGCACGAATGCAAGTTTTTTGTTCAGGTTTTTCAATCGTTCGTTGATGGGAGCATAATCATTGGCTAGCATCTCAGCAAACATACCTGATACATTATATCCTGATGGATCCCATTCATAGGTCCTCAAAACTTTAATACCCCACATGGTATACTTCAACTGATAACGAATCAGATGATAATCTGTCTTGTTGGCGTCGTTTAGCTGCGACAGATCAAACTGCGATAACGAATCAGCATGCTGCGTGCAAAACCTAATTTCTTTTTCCCTTGCAGCAGCATCAGGAATTACCAACTTGTCGTCGTACAGGTGGTAACCAACACTGCTGGCCCATGCAGGGTAAACTTCCCACATTGCAGTTACAAATCGAGCTTTGTAACCATCGAATTTTTTATTGGCTTCATCAGCAGGAGATGAGTGTGATATGTATGGCATACAGAAAAACGAAATCAATAGCAGTGTACAGTAGCGCATAAACGACATTTAACGGCAAACTTACTGCAATACTATTTCAGATTTCTAAAATTATCTGCTTATTCAACTACTCGTATGTAGTAAGCAGTATCGGGCGTAGAGGTAAATGCCTGACACATAAAGCAGTTCTGTGCTTCACTACTAGGGGCTATAAACCGAAAAGCGATATTTGATGATGTATCTGTTTTGCCCCAGGTACACGGGTTAGCTACCTTGAATACACGGTCATATACCTTGCCACTGTCCATAGGGTCTGCCCAGCCAAACTGCCCAAGCGCAACACTCCCATTAGTAAATTGCACCATAATATGACCACAGATTGATTTTACAACCTTTCCGGTAAACACAGGTGGCTCTACATATTCTGTACACCGTCTGCTACATGCAACTAACTGCAGCATAATGACACCTAAAACACTGAAAAGTAAATATTTCATGTTACTGATAGTTTGTGTATTCTGATCAGCAATAATTGTACCAAAAAACAACTTCACAAATATTTTTAAATTTCAGAAAACATGAAAAATAATTACAGATAAGCATTAAGTTTGTTTTTGCAAATAAATCAAACTCGAATACCGTTTATATATGAGGTATAATTTCTTCACAATAGCTATTGCTCTGTTATTATCAGCAGTTTTACCAGCAAATGCCCAGAAATCGGGTCAAAGAACCATAGACTCTTTGTTAAAAGTACTGCCTCACAGCAAAGAGGACACTAACAAAGGGAACATATATCATTACTTATCGAATGCGTATTTCGGATCTAACAATGAAAAAGGTGCAACTTTTGCTCAACAAGGTGCAGATCTAGCCATAAGGCTAGGATGGAAACAGGGCATCACAAAGCTGTGCAACACTATGGGCAACTATAGTAGTATTAGACGTGACAATCCCAAAGCGATAGAGTATTACCTCAAGAGCCTAAAAGCTGCTGAAGAAACAAATGACAAAAGAAATCAAACTGTAGCGCTTAAAAATATTGCTAACGTATACTCTTATAAAATTCGCGATTATCAAAAAGCAATTGATTACTACCAACGATGTCTAAAGATAGCCGAAGACCTTGGCGACACTAGAGAAATGGCAGACATATATGCCGAAATGGGGAGTGTATATCATGTGCGCCGAGATTATGCTAAAGCCGTAGAACATTATAAAATGGCTATGGGTAAGGGCGAATCGGCAGGAGATAAAAAAATAGTAGGCGAAAACCTGGCGAATATTAGTGCTGTATACAATAGTCAAGCCAATTATCAGCAGGCCTTGGAATATGCAGTACAATCACAGAAATTTTATGAAGCTGCCAATGATAAAAAAGGTATTGCAAATGCATTACTAAAAACCGGAATAATACACAACAATCAAAAAGACTATCAGAAAGCATTGGATAATTTCCTAAAATCGCTGAAGCTGGCAGAAGAAAGCAATAAGAAAGAGCTAATAACCGATAACCTACAGAATGCTGCAGATGCTTGTATCAGTATGGGAGATTACCCAAGAGCAATGCAATACGCGTTAAGGGCATTACAAATAGCAGAAAATACAGGTGATAAATCTGCCATTGGCACCAATCTTGCCTACATTGGCAAATGTTATTATGAAATAGCAGAAAACAAATCTAAAACGCAAGTCCCAGACTCACTCACTTCACTCAGTGTAGCCATTAGACTACAGCGTGCATTCTATTACCTCGACAAAGCGGTAGATATCCTGAAAGAAACTGGCGATTACACACAACTGGAAGAATCATACGAGGTACTGTCTAAAGTACAATACCTACAGGGAGATAAAGAAGGTTCGAGAGAGAGTTTCAAACAACATAACGCATACCTAGAAAGTATGTACAACCAAGACAAGAGCAATGAAATAGCCAGAAAAGACATGCAATATGTGTTTAATAAAAAACAAGAAACACTAAAGCAAGAAAGCCAACAAAAAGAAGTGGCAATGCAAAAGGAAATGGAAATGAACGCTCTGCGACATGAATATGAAATGAAGCAAGCAGCTGCAACCTCTGAAAAAGAAAGAGAGCAACTAAGACTGGAAGAAGAGCTGAAACAAAGGCAAATAACAATGGAATATGAGCAGAAACAAGCAAGCTTAGAAGCTAAGGCTGCTATTGCAAAAGCTGAGCTTGAAAAAACAAATGCTCTGAATGAAATTCAAATGAAACAAGCCAAAAAAGAAAGAGTCTTTTATATGGCTGGATTACTAATGCTGGGAGTAATGTCTGTAGTATGGTTCAACCGATTCACTCTGATGAAGAAAAACAAACTGCTACTGGAAGAGAAAAACAAACAAATAGCAGCTGAAAAAGAAACAGCAGATATAATGAGAGAACGAGCAGAAAGCTCGGAAAAATTCAAACAACTTTTCTTGGCCAACATGAGTCATGAAATTCGTACCCCTATGAATGCTGTAAGTGGCATGACCGAAATATTGATGCAAAAATCTCCCCGACCTGATCAGCATAGTTACCTACAAGCCATAAGTAAGTCGGCAGATGTATTGCTTCATATCATTAACGACATTCTTGACCTTTCCAAAATAGAGGCCGGGAAAATGGAACTGGAAAAAATTGACTTTTCATTGTCGGATACATTAAACCAAGTAAAAGACACCCTTACCCATAAAGCTGATGAGAAAGGATTACAAATAAACTTAAACATACATGGAGATGTTACTGATGTTGTAGTTGGAGATCCATTCAGGCTTAATCAGGTACTTATAAATTTGGGAGGTAACGCAATCAAATTTACAGAAAGAGGCGGTGTGCATCTTGAGCTAAATGCTGAAAAAACTGAAGATGATTTTGTCTGGATCAAATTTTCAATCATTGACACTGGAATAGGTATTCCCAAAGACAAAATTGGTAATCTCTTCGGAAACTTCTCACAGGTAAACAGCTCGGACACACGCAAATACGGAGGTACTGGACTAGGGTTATCTATCTCAAAACAATTGGTTGAATTGCATGGTGGCACCATTTCTGTAGATAGCACACTAGGCAGTGGCACCACTTTTTACTTTACTATTAAATATCCAAAAGGTTCGCCTGAGTTATTAGAGAAACGTTTGCAACAAGAGAAAAAAGCTGACGGTAGTGTTCTAAATGGACTAAAAGTACTAGTTGTAGACGATAATGAATACAACAGAATTGTGGTAAATGAAACACTGGAACTGAAGGCTGATCTTGAGATAGACAATGCTGTAAACGGACAGGAAGCGGTAGACGCTGTTCGTAAAAAACTTTATGACGTGGTACTTATGGATGTACAAATGCCAGTTTTGAACGGACTGGAAGCTACCAAAGCGATACGGCTACTAAACTCAAAACACAAAGACGTGCCGATTATCGCCCTCACTGCAAGCACACTTAGGGTAGATATAGATAAATGCTTAGAAAGTGGAATGAACTCTTATGTACCTAAACCGTTTAAAGCATGGCAACTCATCAATACTATGGCAGACGTAACTGGTAGAAAAAAAGGGGTTGAATACAAAGGCTCTGGAAAAAAACCAAAACAAAATTTAATAAACGACAACGATAATATACCTCCAATGGCTCCCATACCAGTTTTAGACCCGAATGCAGTTACTGACCCACTGTACCTTCATAAGTTTTGTGAAGGTGATGAGAAAAGAATAAAAAAATACATCACTATGTATCTTAAAGGTGTAAACCCCTTCTTAGCAAAACTGCAAGAAGCAATAGATGCTAGAGACACTAAAGAAATAGCATTACGTATACATGCATTCAAACCCAACTGGCTGATAATGGGCATGAAATCAACAGGCGAACTGGGGACACAAATAGAGCATCAATGTGCTGAAAATGATGAAAACCTGTATAAAAACATAGAAGATCTAATAGCCCGGACTAAACAATCTGTTACTGAACTTGAAAGTAGAGTTTAATTCCCTGTTTAGAAAATGCTGATAGTACTCACTAATAAAATAGCAAATCATTACACTCTATCATTTTTTTGAAAACATCTGTTATTGATATAATTTCACTGCAAATAAAAAGACAAACAATGGCAACATTATTAGGGCAACAAGCACCGGATTTCACTCTTCGCGACACTGAAAAAAATAAAGTAACGCTCAGCGAACTTAAAGGCAAAAATGTATTGATTTTATTTTTCCCTTTAGCATTCACAAGTGTTTGTACAAAGGAACTGTGCATGACTCGTGACAACATAACTATGTACAATAACCTCGAAACAACAGTTCTGGGCATATCTGTAGATTCTTTGTTTTCTTTGGGTCGATTTAAGGAAGATCAACAACTCAATTTCGCTTTGTTAAGCGATTTCAACAAAACTGCTTCTGCAGCTTATGGCAGCTTGTACGAGCATTTCTATAATGATATGGATGGAGTTTCCAAACGCTCTGCTTTTGTTATTGACAAAGATGGCATAGTGAGGTATGAAGAAGTACTAGAAAATGCTGGAGATATTCCAGACTTTAACGCCATAAATAGTTGTCTGCAATCATTGTAATTGAATTATCACATATTAACGCCTAAACTTACACTCAAATGAAAAAAATCTACTCAACGCTTACTGCATTAATTATTTCAGGGGTAGCAATTGGTCAGAGTTTTGATAACGCAGGAATGGAAACTTGGCGAACAGGCTCTACTGGCACATCCCCCACTTTATCCATACATGCACCTAACCAGTGGTACGGCCTCGACTCGATGGTAGTAGCATTAGGGCAATCGTTTGGTGCTATAATTGGGGCAGGTTCTGATTGGCATTCACAATTATTTCAAGAAAATACCCTGAAGAATTCTGGAAGTTCTTCAGCTAAAATAATGACTCTTAAACAAGATACTCTCGGTTATTTTTCTGGCTTATTGTCAAATGCTGCAGTTAATGTAGATGTATCAGCATTAGCTCTTGGAGGCGACCCGATGAGTGCTGTGAGTTTTGAGGGTGGCACACCAGTTACATTACGCATTACTAGTGTTAGCGCTTGGGTGGCCTATTTTGCTGGCAAGGACGAAGTAACCGGCATGATGGGCGGACCAGATGAAGGTTTGCTTACAGTACAGGCCATAGCTCTTATAGGTGGTGTAGATTCTGTGATTGGTACTGGTTCTGTTACGATACCACCTTCTGCAACATTTACACAAATTACTGCCAATCTTACCTACACTACCACTGGATTTGACATCAATAAGGTACGCGTACTTTTCGCAAGTAGTGGCGGTTCAGGTAGTCAGCTAGACAGCAGCACACTATATGTAGATGACGTAACAATGGCAGGTGTACCTCAATCAGTAGATAACATGAACGGAGCCAATGATTTGGTGAAAGTGTACCCTACACCAGCCAATTACACTATCTACTTTAGTGGTCCTGCCACAGAAACGTTCAATTGTGTCATAACATCAGTAAGTGGTCAAAGAGTAGCAAACATAAAAGTAGATGGCTATACAGGCACAGATGTGACAATGCTTCCCACGGGTTTGTACTTATACACTATAACCAAAACTGACGGCTCAGCCGTACAACGAGGAAAAATATGTGTAGCCCACTAATTACTTTGTAATTGAATAATTTTTTATTCTTTATTTTAGTTTAACAATAGCTTGTACTTACCCGCATATGTTCCTTTTTTAAAAGAGATAATATATGCGGGCTTTTTTCAGGATAAATATTATTTTTGCCCCCTGATATGCTTAATGGTAAAAAAATAGTGATCGTATTGCCTGCTTATAATGCAGCGCTGACCTTGGAACGTACGTACAAAGAAATACCATTCGACATAGTAGACGATGTTGTTTTGGTTGACGATAATAGCCGAGATGATACTGTAGGCGAAGGTCGCAGACTAGGTATAAAACACATTATTAAGCACGAAACCAATAAGGGCTATGGTGGCAACCAAAAAAGTTGTTACAGAAAGGCTTTGGAGCTAGGTGCTGACATAGTAATAATGCTTCACCCTGACTACCAATACACGCCAAAGCTCATACATGCTATGTCTTCTATCATAGCTATGGACGTGTACCCAGTAGTATTGGCCTCAAGGATACTTGGTAAAGGTGCATTGAGAGGTGGAATGCCTATGTACAAGTATATATTTAATCGATTCCTTACATTGTTTGAGAATGTATTACTAGGCCAGAAGCTGAGCGAATACCATACTGGTTACAGGGCCTTTAGTGCCGATGTTATACGTTCCATCAATTTCTCACATAATAGTGATGATTTTGTTTTTGATAATGAAATGATATCTCAAATCTTTATTAATGGATACGAAATAGCTGAGGTTACATGCCCCACGAAATATTTTGAAGAGGCCTCAAGTATAAATTTTACCAGAAGTATGAAATATGGTAGAGGAGTTTTACGCGTTTCCATAACACATCGATTGCATAAATGGGGATTGATAAAAAGTAAACTATATCTTCCACCTTCCGCATAATAACAATTTACCCTAAAAGGGCTGTTTTACGGACCTTTTAGGGTATTACTTTTTCTTATAGTTTAGTATGTACTAATTGTTACCACATCTGGCACCATCATGCTGGGACTATACATAGAGTTTGCCTCTCGTAGCATTCCTTCTGCATCTGTTCTGCTACGATAATCCCCCACTTTCACTCTGAAATTGGGAGATATGTAAGATAAATAGGTGTGAACTCCTGGAAAACGCCTCATAAATTCAGCCTTAACTTGCAACGCTTTATCACGGCTTGAACCGTTATAAATCTGCACCCTGAAGCCAGGACCAGAGTAAATCATCTTTAAATCATGATGAACTAAACCTGATGCTCCTATTGCGGTATTATTGATAGTTGGCTTAGGTGGTGGCTCAATAATTTTTACAACAGGATCGGGATGTGATAACCTAACATAGCTGTGATTTTTACGAAGTAACACAGCCAATCTTGCGTCACTGTGCACAACTACATCGCCTTTATCACCCTCCTGACTATAGGCAAAAGGAATGGGGACTAGTGATATAAAAATAAACGCTATGAAAATAGATCGCTTCATTCTATAGCTGCTTTGCAGTACACTGAGAAAATCATTAGCAACATTTAAGATAATTAATTCTTATAAAAAAAACACAAATTGATCAACAATTTTTCCAAAAAGCGCTACCTACTCTGGTTCATAATCATCGAATTCCTTCATTATTTGCATACTATTAGATGTTCCGATTCTAGTAGCTCCTGCCTCTATTAGCTCCTTTGCAAAAGCAAATGTACGTATGCCTCCTGAGGCTTTTATGCCAATAGTATCTGGGAGATGCTGTCTCATAATTTGCACTGCTTTTAATGAAGCTCCAGCCTCAGAAAAACCCGTTGAGGTTTTTAAAAACTGAATATCGTATTGTCTATACAATTCACAGCATGCTACTAATTCTGTATTAGTGAGCAATCCACTTTCAACTATCAATTTCATGACCTTGTTTGCCTCTCTGGCAGGTTGCAAACAAATTTCAATTTCTTTCTCTAAGTGCTGCCAATCGCCGCTTTTAAGCGCACAAAGATCTATAACCATGTCTAGCTCGTCAGCACCCATAAAAATAGCATCCTTTATTTCCTTTAATTTCACATGGGTGGCATTATAACCCATAGGAAAACTGATAACCGTAGCCACTTTTACATTGGTATTACCTAATAATCGTTTTGCACCCGCTACGTACTTGGGAGGCACACAAACTGCCATAAATCCAGATGACGATGCTTCAACACACAGTTTATCAATATCTGAGGCTGTTGTAGATTGTTTTAGAGCTGTGTGATCTATATATGATGCTAAATTTATAGACATAAAGAGTATTTACTGGACCTAAAAGAAATTGTATACTTTTAGCTAAAACTAAAAAACTGATTGTTGCTATTTTTATTGATTTCGATAAAAATAGCAACAATTAAGATAACAAACCAAAACTAGTAAACCATTCAACTTGGTAAAGTTAATTTTATGCATCCATTCTGCCATTCTTAATGATTTCTCTTGCAAACTCACTAGTTTTAAGCAGAGTTGCATCTTTCATTAAGTTGTAAAAATCTACTGTTACACGCTTACTAAGAATAGTAGCTGCAAGTGCGTTTTCTATTAGTATTGCAGCTTCATTCCAGCCCATGTATTCTAGCATCATTACACCACTCAAAAGTAGTGAGGATGGATTCATTGTATCTGTGTTAGCAAATCGTGGAGCAGTGCCATGTGTAGCCTCAAACACAGCATGTCCGGTTACGTAATTTATATTGGCACCAGGTGAAATACCAATACCGCCTACCGCAGCAGCAGCAGCATCTGATATATAATCACCGTTAAGATTAAGTGTGGCTACTACTGAATAATCTTGTGGAGCTAATAAAATCTGTTGTAAGAAATTGTCGGCGATCACATCTTTTATAATAAGTTTACCTTCGGCAGTTTCGCTTTTCATTTTTGCGTTCGCTGCTTCTTCACCTTGCGTTTCTCTGGCGTTTTCCCACTGCCCCCAAGTGTATACCTTATCTCCAAACTCACGTTCTGCCAATTCGTATCCCCATATCTTAAATCCACCTTCTGTGAACTTCATGATATTTCCTTTGTGTACAATAGTAACAGAGGGTAACTTATTATCTAGGGCGTACTGTATTGCTGCTCTTATCAGGCGCTCAGAACCATCTTTTGATACTGGCTTGATGCCAAATGCAGAAGACTCAGGAAATCTGATTTTTTTACCTGCCCCTAGTTCATTGGTGAGAAAAGACAACAATTTAGCAGCCTCTGGACTACCTGCACTAAACTCTATGCCAGCATATATATCTTCAGTATTTTCTCTGAAAATGGTCATGTTTACATTCTCTGGATGTACTACTGGCGATGGCACACCTTTGTACCATTTTATAGGACGTAAGCAAACAAATAGATCTAACTCTTGGCGCAATGCAACATTGAGAGAACGTATACCACCGCCAATAGGGGTTGTAAGTGGTCCTTTTATAGAAATAAGATACTCGCGAGCCTTCTCAAGTGTTTCCAATGGTAACCACTCTCCAGTTTTGTTAAACGCTTTTTCGCCTGCTAATATCTCAAGCCATTCAATTTTCCGTCTACCACCATAAGCATGAGCCACTGCAGCATCCAAGACTAGCTTGCTTGCTCCCCATACATCGGGGCCTATGCCATCACCTTCAATAAACGGAATAATAGGATTATCAGGTACATTAAGGCGCCCATCAGCACCCATTGTTATCTTCTGAGTTGTCATTTGTGTTAGTCTTTTGAGATGCGCGAAGTTAACACTACATAATAGTGAACACAAACAAAAAGGCGAGAATAATCTCGCCTTTAATATAAACAAAGCATAAACAACACTTTCATGCCTTTTAACAGTAAGTTTCGAAGGCTTGAATCAAATTTGCTGCAATCATTTGCGCAGATCTGCCTTCAATGTTGTGGCGTTCAATCATGTGAACTACTTTACCATCTTTCAACAACGCTATAGCTGGTGATGATGGAGGATATGGCAACAAATAACTACGTGCTTGTTTAACCGCATCTATGTCAAAGCCAGCAAAACTAGTTGTTAGTCTATCTGGAATTTTCGATGAGTTTTTCACAGCCATTATCACGCCTGGACGAGCAGTACCGGCTGAACAACCACATACACTGTTGATCATCAATAAAGTAGTACCTTCTTGCTTCAAAGTGCTATCTACTTCTATTGGGGAAAGTAATTCTTTAAAACCCTGAGATGTAAGCTCAGCCTTCATTGGGGCAACTATTTGTTCTGGATACATTATTTTGTGTATTTATTGATGCAAATTTACTACAACTCTACTACTACTACCCAATCTGCCAATAGGTAATTATTATACACACAAGCTTCAAAACAGAAATGATATAACCTACATTATTCATCTACCTAAGACCCTGACCAAAAAAACGGCAAGTATAGGAAGAAGTATCACGCTCTACTCTATAATTCAGCCATAATGAATCATTACTAATGCGACCAGTTCCAATATAAGTAAGGCTATTGTTGCTACCCTGAAAAGTAAAAGAATCAACTCCCTGCATAGTACATACCGCACTATCGTCCATATCGTTAAGGATGTTTTTCATTGTCAACTCTCGAGGATCTGTTAGCATAGCCCTAAAGTAAATAGGATAAACGGCATAAAAAGCTGTGTCTTTGTTACAAGTATCTCTGCCATTGAATGTTTTTATCAATTTATCGCGACTTAGCACCTCACATCTATCTCCTTCAAAACCAGTTGGGCATACACATTTTCCTCCATCACATGCACCCAGATTCATACAAATAACGTTTTCACAAGAATCTTTTTTGCAAGCTGTATAAGTGATAGCGGAAAACAGGGCTATGGTAAGCAGAAATGTAAGTATGATATTTCTATTTGGCATCTCTCAGGTAATTTTTTAAAGCTAAGATATTAATTGTTTACTCAAAGATAGCTTTCAGAATGATAATTTCCACAATTCAATTAGTAAAATATTCTCTTAGCAAACACTACTGCTATTCGCCCCCACATACAAAATGTAAATACTTATAAAAAACAAAGCCCCGTGGTTGCGGGGCTCGAAGTTATCACGGTGTTAGGAAAATGAGATATATAAACAAATACAACCTAAGTTCGTCATACAAATTTAAACTAAAAAGCAATAAAAAGTACTGAAAAGTCATCAAAGTATCATACTTATGTTTCTTTTCACCGAGAGTATTTAAATTAAATTATTATAGCATAAGAATGAAATTCACTTAGTCATGAATAGTTACAACAGCATTGAATTCGTAACTGATTACTGAAAAAGATAAAAATGTTACCAATAAAATAGCATGGTTATTTCAGTTTACTTGGTCAGATAATGGTTGCAATACAGTTTTACTTACCAGGTACATACTGTATCTTCGTGTTTTACGTTTAAGAAAGTTCAATCATTTTCTATTCATGCACTTCGGCAAGTTTGTAACATCATTGGCGTTAGTTATGGTTTGTATGCGGGCTACTGCACAACGCCACATGCTTAGCATGCCCGACCATGATGATAAATTATACTTCTTCGGCATCACATTCGGTATTAATACTTCCGTTCACCGTATCAACTATTCTACATCTTTTGCAACTACTGATACCTTCAGAAGAATTCAACCTTTGTGGCAACCAGGATTTAATCTTGGCTTGCTGGGCAACCTTAGGCTTACCCGCTTCATAGATTTCCGTTTTATTCCTTCGTTAGCTTTTGCCGAAAAAAGGCTAATCTATGAATATGGTCCGCCATCAGACAGTATTGCTAATCGCACAATTGAGTCGATATACATGCACCTTCCCTTTCAGTTGAAGTTTAAAAGTGATAGAATCAATAATTTTAGATTTTACGCACTTACTGGTTTCAAAATTGATTACGATTTGGCTGCAAATGCACGTTCAAAACGCCCTGATGAGTTCTTAAAAATCAATAATTTCGATTACGGATTCGAACTGGGAGTAGGTTTTGATTTTTTTAATCCTAATTTCATTTTTTCACCAGAAATAAAGTTAAGTCAAGGTTTGTCTAATCAGCTTTTCCCAGATAGAGGATTACAACTTACTAACGCTATTGATCGCCTTAGCACCCGCATGATAGTGATATCTATACATCTGCAAGGATAAACAAGGTGCTTTAACACACCCTTCTACTTTGCCACAGAGCAAATACAATTACCTTTGCAAACTCAACACTAAATAAATAAAAAAACTACACCGTTATGATGAATGAAGCATATGTAGTAGATGGTATACGCACTCCTATAGGCAATATTCGTGGCGCGCTGTCTGGCATCAGAGCCGATGACATGGCTGCTCTAGTCTTAAAAGAACTTGTAGCTCGCAACCCCAATATACCTGCTCAGGATATTGACGATGTAATTTTAGGCTGTCACAATCAGGCTGGTGAAGACAATCGCAACGTTGCAAGGATGGCTCTTTTGCTAGCTGGTATCCCGTGGAGTGTTCCTGGCGAAACTATCAACCGCTTGTGCGCATCTGGCATGTCTGCCATCATTAATGCAGCCCGAGCTATCAAAGCTGGCGATGGCGATGTATTTATAGCTGGCGGCATGGAACACATGACCCGTAGTCCATGGGTTATAGCCAAAACCTCACAACCCTTTGGTGGTGATGCTCAAATGTTTGACAGCAGCTTTGGATGGCGATTTGTAAACCCTCGCATGCATGAATTATATGGCACTGACCCTATGGGTGTCACTGCCGAAAATGTGGCTGCTATGTACAACATAAGCCGCGAAGACCAAGACCTTTTTGCATACCGCTCACAACAAAAAGCCGCTGCTGCTCAGCAGTCAGGCAGGCTGGCAGAAGAGATAACTGCTGTATCAATGCCTCAGAAAAAAGGCGACCCAATAGTGGTGAGCAAAGATGAATTTATAAAGCCCTCTACTACTGTAGAGAAACTAGCACAACTAAAACCATCATTCAGCAAGACTGGAACAGTTACCGCAGGGAATGCATCAGGACTGAATGACGGTGCGGCCGCAGTATACATACTTTCTGGCAATGCGCTCAACAAATATGATGTTACCCCTAAGGCTCGTATAGTAAGCTCCGCTGTAGCAGGTGTAGAACCTCGCATCATGGGTATTGGCCCGGTAGGTGCAACTAACAGAGCGCTCGCCAAAGCAGGTCTAACACTTAATGATATTGACGTAATAGAACTCAATGAGGCTTTTGCAGCTCAGAGCTTAGCATGCACTCGCTTACTAGGCATAGCCGATGACGACTCTCGTGTAAACCCCAACGGAGGTGCAATAGCTCTGGGTCACCCACTAGGGATGACAGGGGCTAGAATAGTGCATAGTGCCGCTCTTGAACTACACAAACAAGGAAAACGTTACGCATTGGCCACCATGTGTATAGGGTTAGGACAAGGCTATGCTGTCATTTTAGAGCGTGTATAGTGCACTCTATCTGGTCGTAAAGTAAACTATAACGGGAAAATGGTCGCTGTAACCATTTATCCAATGCGTACCTTTAAACGATCGATGAGGCTCCCCTTCGTGACCTTTGTACTTATCGATAATAAAATTTGGCTTAAAAACCTCTGCCTTTTCAAAGCAGAGGTTTTTGCATTGCACTAATGAACCTGATATTATGATCTGGTCAAATAGATTCCATTTTTTCCGGTATACCTCTGTACCTCCACCATTGCTATAGATAGCCGCATAAGGGTTATAAAATCCTTTTTTTACCACCAGTTTTTTGTCAGCTACCGCCCTTAGTATTTTTGTTACACTTTCATCATCGGGATTATCATTGAGGTCGCCCATTACTATCACTTTTGCATTGTTATTTTTTTTCCACAGCCCTTCTGCTACATTCTTGTTTACATTGGCAGCAATAATTCTTTTGGGCGCACTTGCCGCATCGCCTCCCCTGCGCGATGGCCAGTGATTTACCAGCACCGTTACCGTATCGCCACCTAGCACACCTGTGGCTTGCAGTGCATCTCGGGTCACTACCTTGCCACCTGTACCAGCTATATTTATAGACACTGGCTTGCTGTTTATTAGCCTGAACATAACAGGGTCGTATATCAATGCCACATTTATCCCCCTTGGGTCTGGTCCATCATACCATACATACTTATATTTTCTGCCAGCTATTTGTGGCTCATTCACCAGATCTTTCAGCACCTTACTGTTTTCTACCTCCGCCAGTCCTATCATAGCTAGTCCCTTTGGGTCACCCATGCCCTTTACCACTCTTGCTATGTTGTGTAGCTTCTGTCTGTATATACGTTCTGTGTACTTATAATTCCCTTCTGGTGTAAACTCATCATCATCTTTCAGCGGATTATCCTCTATGTCAAAAAAATTCTCGCAATTGTAAAAAGCTACCGCCAACCGTTTACCCGACTGCTGAGCAATACAGGTAAAACTTAAAAGAAAAACAAAGAAAAAAACGATAACCGAACGAAGAACCCACATAAGAAAATTGTGATCAGGAGGTTTAGGAAAAAAAATGTTTACTTTCCGCAAAAATACACGCTACAATGCCACTTAACGAATCTTTGATCGCAGAATTGACGCAGGAAGCTGCCAACACCCGTAAAATACTACAACTGGTGCCACTTGACAAAGCAGACTGGAAACCTCACACACTATCTATGCGCCTAGGAGCACTTGCGGTACATATTGCAGAAGTACCAGGATGGACAGCCATGACATTGCATACCGATGGCATTGACTTTGCAAACATGGACTTTAAACCCAAAGTAGCCACTACCACAGAAGAGCTACTGGCAATACATGAAGAAAATGTGGCAAAAGCAATAAGTGCACTTCAAAACAGCAAAGACGAAGACTACGAAAAAAGTTGGACTATGCGCACTGGCGAAACCATTCACTTCGTCTTGCCCAAAAGCGAAGTGATACGCTCCTATTCATACAGCCATCTGGTACACCATCGCGCACAGTTGGGTGTGTATCTACGAATGTTAAACATCCCTTTGCCCGGCTTTTATGGCCCCACTGCCGATGAAATGGCAGCTTTTGGGAAGTAAACTAAGTGTGTAACACTCTTAACTAATAACGCGACAAACATTTGCCGCGTTATTAGTTAATACAAATACAATCTTCTAGACTATTCCTCACCCCGCATTGCCTTCCATTCACTCCTGTGCTTACGTAGCGGATGCTGTTTAGATTTATTGAAAATCATCATGCCGTTTTCCCTACCGGCTCGGTGTTCGCGCTGCTGATCATCAGGTAGGTTCTTTTCCTCCATACATTCTAGGCTACAGCAGCCTTCATATTTTTCCGCACAAGTTGGGCACTGTATAAATAGCAAATGACACCCATCATTTTTACAGTTGGTATGTGCATCGCAAGGAGCGCCGCATACATGACACTCAGCAAGCACATCATCGGTTATGCGCTCACCCAGCCGCTCGTCAAAAACAAAGTTTTTACCCTTAAACTTTATCGGCAAGTTTTCCTCTTTTGCTTTTCTGGCATATTCTATAATCCCCCCTTCTACATGAAACACGTTTTTGAACCCATGATGCAGCATGTAGGCACTAGCTTTTTCGCACCTTATGCCTCCGGTACAGTACATAATGATATTTTTATCCTCATTACCACGCAGCATATCAGCAGCCATCGGCAACTGGTCTCTGAATGTATCTGATGGCACCTCTATCGCATTTTCAAAATGCCCCACTTCATACTCATAGTGGTTGCGCATGTCTACTATTATTGTATCTGGTGCCGATGACAGTTCATTATATTCCTTGGCTTTCAGGTACTTTCCAGTTCTAGCCATGTCAAATGTAGGGTCTTCTATACCATCGGCTACTATTTTGGGGCGCACCTTCATTCGCAGCACCCAAAACGACTTTCCATCGTCATCTAGTGCAATATTCATCCTTATACCATTCAGCTCAGGCGCCGCAGCATACAACGCATCTCGCATAGCTTCATAGTTGCTGGCTGGCACACTTACTTGACCATTAATACCCTCATTGGCTATATACACCCTACCGAAAACCTTTAGTTCGGAAAAACTGAGATATAAACTGTTTCTGAATAATACCGGATCTGGTATATGAAAATATTTGTAGAAGGACACTGTCGTACGAGGCTCAGTTTCGGCCAGCATACGCTGTTTCAGTTCCTCATTATTTACGCGGTTGTGTAACACTGGCATGGTGTACAGTCGTGTTTTTATGAGTGAAAAATCAAATTGCAGCACAAAAATACATTACATCTTCTGCACACCAATATGATTTTGGTCAGCAACTACTAATAATAAAACTTATTGCAAATCAAACAAATGAATTATAGCCACCTTAGCGGATTGCGGCGGCGAAGCAATATATACTGCTTCATATTGAGCCAAAAAGCCAACACCATATATACTATCACCGGCGACCCCATAGTGAGGAAAGATATGTATATAAACCACAACCGAATGCGAGATGTAGCTACACCCATGCGTTCGCCTATAGCACTACACACGCCAAAAGCCTTCCACTCTATAAAATCCTTGATGTCGTAAAGCCTATACATAGATGTTGTAAAGTTAGATAATGTAATTTGTATAACAATGAGAAAGGAAAAAATCATGCCACAATTCACACAATGATAAAATGGCCAGAAATTAAGTTTCAATACCCTTTCGAACAACAGAAATCTCAAACATTATAATTCAATAAAACACTTAGGCTACCCTAGCCAAGATATTATTGACTTTAGAGGGAAAAAATGGGGGAATTTTGAACAAAAAAGGCAGTAATTACAACTCAAACACTATTTTTGTCGCAAATAATTTTAAAATATGAAGCGAAATGCTTTTTACGGTCTTTTGTTGGGTGTGTCGTTACTGACTGCCAGTGCAAAACAGGCTGAAGCCAAAATCAGTTACACGCAGTACACCATGCCAAACGGACTAACGGTTATTCTGCACGAAGACCACTCTACGCCTATCGTAGCAGTGTCTGTTATGTACCATGTAGGCTCCAAAAACGAGCATCCTGAGCGCACTGGTTTCGCTCACTTTTTTGAGCATCTGTTGTTCGAAGGTAGTGAGAACATAAAGCGTGGTGAGTTTATGAAACTCGTTCAGTCGGCAGGTGGTCAGTTAAACGCCAACACCACCCAAGACCGTACTTTTTACTACGAGGTGTTACCGTCAAACCAATTAGAACTGGCATTGTGGATGGAATCTGAGCGTATGCTCCATGCCAAAATAGATGACATAGGTGTAGAAACGCAACGTAAAGTAGTGAAAGAAGAGAAAAAACAACGCTACGACAACACACCTTACGGTCAGTTGATCAATGTTATTTTCGAAAATGCATACACTACTTACCCCTACAAGTGGAGCCCAATAGGCAAAGAGCAATACATAGACCAAGCCACTATGGATGAGTTTATGTCTTTTTACAAAACGTTTTATGTGCCTAACAACGCTGTTATGGTTATAGCTGGCGACATCAACCAGGCACAAACCAAGGCTCTCATCAACAAGTACTATGCAGATATACCCAAGGGCACCAAACCAATACCCCGCCCTACAGAGGTAGAACCAGTGCAAACAGCCGAAAAACGTGTGAAGTTTTACGACAATGTGCAGCTACCAGGTGTAGTACTTGCCTACCACATACCTAAGCAAGGCACACACGATTATTACGCTATTCAGTTGCTTACACAGTTGATGTCTAAAGGTAAAAGCTCAAGATTTGAAAAAGAAGTAGCCGACAAACAAGAAAAAGCCATACAAACAGCTTCTTTCGACCTCGGCAATGAAGAACCAGGATTGGCTATTATGCTGGGTATTGCAAATATGGGCGTAACTGCCGACGACTTGGAAAAATCACTGCTAGCTGAAATTGAGAAACTAAAAAAAGATGGTATCACTGATGAAGAATACCGCAAACTTCAAAATCAAGCTGAAAATGACTTTGTAGAGCAAAATCAGAAAGTATTGGGTGTAGCTACTAATCTGGCTACCTACTACACTTTCCAAGGCAATGCAGACCTAATCAACACCGAACTAGACAAATACAAAAAAGTAACCAAGGAAGATATTAAGCGTGTAGCAAACAAATATTTCACGAAAGAAAATCGTTTGGTGATACACTACTTGCCGAAGTCTGAAGAGAACAAAACACAGGAAAGTGCCAATAAACCCGGAGGAAAGTAATCTGAAGGCAATTATTGCAACCCTCTTTTAATCTTTTCAATAGAAAAACAATTCAGCTAAACAGCTTAAAAAACTCAGTAATGAAAAAAATAACATTATCTATATTAGCTCTGGCAATGGTAAGTGCATCTTATGCACAACCAGTAAACCGCAGCATAAAACCAAAACCGGGTCCTGCCCCCGAAATTACGCTTGGCAAAACAGAGAGTTTTACCTTGGCAAATGGTATGCGGGTTTTTGTGGTAGAAAACCACAAACTCCCTACCATAAATTGTAGCATTCAACTGGATGTAAAACCAGAATTGGAAGGCGACATGGCTGGCTTTGCCGACATGATGTCTGAACTGCTAATGACTGGTACTACTAGCCGCAGTAAAGACAAACTTAACAGCGAGATAGACCAAATGGGTGCGGGGCTGTATGTAAGCAGCGAAAGTATTCAGGCTATGGGTCTCAAAAAGTATCAGGACAAAATATTTGAACTGATGGCAGATGTGGCTATGAATGCAGTAATAAGCCAAGATGAGCTGGACAAGGCTAAGAAAAAAATGCTTTCGGGTCTGGAAACTCAGAAAAACGAGCCAGATGCAATGGTAGACAACGTAACTTCTGTGGTCAACTACGGCGTTACTCACCCTTACGGACAGGTAGCTACA
The DNA here is from genome assembly GCA_027484425.1 of Sphingobacteriales bacterium. Taxonomy (GTDB): domain Bacteria; phylum Bacteroidota; class Bacteroidia; order Chitinophagales; family Chitinophagaceae; genus Nemorincola. Next base: position 54,764 of record JAIXSZ010000009.1, on the reverse strand, counting down.
CAGGAAACTGTAAAGAAAATATCACTGGAGCGTTGCAATAGCTATTACAAAAATTATTTCCGCCCTAATGTAGCCTACATGGCTATTGTAGGCGATGTTACTGCTGCTGAAATGAAGCCAATTATAGAAAAGCACTTTGGCAAATGGCAAAAAACCAATGTTGTAGCGGTTAACTATCCTGCTCCAGCTACTGCGCCAAACAAGCCTACAAAAGTTTCTTTTGCACCTCGTACATCGGCTGTACAAAGCGTAATTAATGTTACCTACCCAATAGCAGATCTAAAACCTGGAATGCCTGATGTTATCAAGGCACGTGTTACCAACACTATTTTGGGCGGAGGTTCACAGGGACGTCTCTTCCAGAACATCCGAGAAAAACATGGCTGGGGTTATGGCTCTTATTCTTCTCTCAGCGAAGATGATGTATGTGGTAACTTCACAGCTGAACTTAAATGTAAAAATGCAGTTTCAGACAGTGCATTGGAAGCTTTGCTGAATGAGATGCGTATCATACGCACCGAAAAAGTAAGTGATAGTACATTACAAAACACTATCAACTATATCTCTGGGAACTTTGCCATAGGTCTTGAAGATCCAAAACGTATAGCTCAGTTTGCAATAAATACAGTGCGTTACAACATGCCAGCTGACTACTACAAAAACTACCTCAAGAATCTGAGCGCGGTAACTGCAGATGATGTACTTCAGACTGCTCAGAAATATATCCGTCCCGATAACGCCAACATTGTCGTTGCTGGTAGCAGAGAAGAAGTGGGCAATAAACTCGCCCGTTTCTCAGCAGATGGCAAACTGGATTATTATGATTATTCAGGCAAACCCATTACACCTACTGATGTAAAAGCAGCTCCACTAGGACTTACGGCTGACGATGTATACAAAAAATACGTATCAGCAATAGGTGGTGATAAAGCACTAAACAGCCTCAAAGACATAAAAGTGATCAGCACTACGGAATTGCAAGGAATGGCCCTAACAGTTACAATTGCAAAGAAATCTGGGATGAAATTGAGACAAACGGTAGAAGCTGATATGGGTGGCAAAAAAATGACCTTCCAGAAAAAAGTATTTGATGGCACTAAAGGATATCAGGAAGCGCAAGGCAATCGTAAAGATCTGGAAGCAGAAGAAATAGCTGAAACCAAGCAAGAAGCTGATATGCAAGCAGAATTGCATGACGCTATGTATGGCATCAAACGCACACTGAAAGGTATGGAAACTATCGAAGGCACAGATGCTTACATCATAGAATCTATAGATGCTGCCAATAAAAAAACTGTAGAATACTTTGACCAGAAAAGCGGTCTCCTCGTAAGGCAAACTAAATTTGAAAAAGATCCACAAGGCAATGAGGTTTCCCAGTCTACTGACATGTCGGACTACAGAGAAATACCTGGCACTAACGGCTACAAAATGCCCTACTTTATGAGTATACCTGCTGGTGGCATGAGCCTGAATTTGAAAGTACAAACAGTAGAGGTTAATAAAAACATACCTGATACTGAGTTTAAATAATGGTATTTAAGCAAACATTTCAGAGGGGGCAGCCAATGGGTTGCCCCCTATTTTATTGGGGTATTTTGCATTGATCTACTAGTATGATTACAGAATAAAGTGAAGGTTCCTTACCTTAGCCTTATGAAATTTTTAATTGTTGGACTGGGAAATATTGGGGCTGAATATGATGCCACCCGCCACAACATAGGTTTTGATGTTGCCGATACTTTTGTCATTAAAAATGGAGGTTCTTTTACACTCGACCGCCATGCATTTGTAGCCGAAGTGCGATGGAAGGGTAAAACATTTGTAGTAATAAAACCAACCACATACATGAACCTGAGCGGCAAAGCCTTGAAGTATTGGATGGACAAAGAAAAAATAGCTATAGAAAACACATTGGTGATTGTAGATGACTTAGCGCTACCGCTTGGCACGCTTCGCCTGCGTGCTACAGGTAGCGATGCTGGGCACAATGGTCTTAAAAACATAAATCTTGTGCTTACACACAATAATTACCCACGTTTGCGGTTTGGCATAGGAAGCGACTTCCCCAAAGGCAGGCAGGTAGAGTTTGTATTAGGAAAATGGAAACCTTCAGAGATGCCTATTGTTCAAGAATCTTTACTTAAAACCATTGATGCCATTGAATGTTTTGCTACACAAGGCATCACCAAAGCGATGAATTTGTTCAATAAGTAGCGTACTTACATTTACTCGATATTCCCGATGTGAATTCAGGAATCTAAAATCGGAAAAATGAAAGGCACAATAACATAGTATACCTTTATCTATTAATTATTATTGACTTTTGATAGCCTCAAACGAAACTAAAGCTGATATATAATTAGTGCTATTGTAGCGTTTGATATATTTAATCTAATCCACAACGATCTGGCATTCCTATTTTTCAAGTAGCATTTATCCTTCCTACTTCCCGATACAAAACTTCGAAAAAATATAATCCAATTTATCTTCTGTAGTTACCTGACCGGTAATGGTGCCAAGAAAATGAAGGCACCTGCGAATATCCAGCGATAATAAGTCACCAGGCAAATTAGTATCCATTCCACTCTTGATGTCAGCCAGAGAGGTTAGTACGTCTTGCAAAGCCGCGTAGTGGCGTGCATTGGTCACAATGGTGCCTTCATGCTGTATTTGCCCACCTGTTACCAGGTTATAAAGAGCATCTTTAAGGTCAGTAATATGCTCTTTATTACGTGCAGAAATGAGTAAAACTGGCACTCCCAATGACTGCATAGCAGCGGCTGCCGATTGCAAACCAGGTATGTCAGCTTTGTTACCTACCACAAGGAATGTTGTATCCGATGAGCGGAAAGACTCTATCTGTGCCAATAGGTCGTTATGCTCATAATCAGAGTTTAGAAAACCTGCAACATCAAACAAGTAAATAACAATATCAGCCTTGCTCATAGCAGTGCGGCTACGAGCTATACCTTGCTGCTCTATAAGGTCGGTTGTATGCTGACGAATGCCCGCTGTATCTATAAGCCGGTATAGTATGCCGTTGATGTTAAGTACTTCTTCTATAGTGTCGCGTGTGGTGCCAGCTATCTCGCTTACTATAGCACGCTCTTCGTTCAGTAGTGCATTGAGCAAGGTGCTTTTGCCAGCATTAGGTTTACCCGCTATTGCTACACTTACTCCATTTTTAATAGCATTGCCCAGCGTGAAAGAACTAGCCAACTGCTGGGTGGTTAGAGTGATTTGGTTAATGAGACTATAAAACTGCGTACGATCTGCAAACTCCACATCTTCCTGACTGAAATCTAGCTCCAATTCTATTAGGGCACTGAAACGTATGAGCTGCTCGCGCATGGCAGCAAGGTCGTGTGAAAAACCCCCACGCAGGTTATGCATAGCTGCTTTATGTGCACCACTACTATTACTGGCTATGAGGTCTGCAACAGCCTCAGCTTGTGTCAGGTCGAGCTTACCATTTAAAAAAGCACGCATCGTAAATTCGCCAGGCTGTGCCAGTCGGGCACCAGAAGCAGCATAAGTTGATAGTACTGTTTGAAGTATATACGCAGACCCATGACAGGACACCTCTACCACATCTTGTCCAGTATAGCTTCGAGGCCCCTTGTACAGGCTCACCACCACCTCATCTATAACCACCCCTTCATGCACTACACGTCCAAAATGCAAAGTGTGCGATGTTTGCTTTGTTAAATCAGCCCCGCGAAAGTGAGCCTGTGCAATGTTAATAGCATCTGGACCACTAAGACGAATTATACCTATGGCACCCTCACCGGGTGGAGTGGCTATTGCTACTATCGTATCTGTAAGCTGATGCATAAAAGCAAAATTAACGGTAATAGATGAGCTTGAGATGAAACATCCGATAATACCCAAAAATGAAGTGCTTAACTATTTAAAAACTGGCTACATTAGTACAAAAAAAGAACAACGATGCGAGCTGTTATACAACGGGTATCTGAGGCCAGCGTAACTATCAATGGTAAAGTAAAAGCAGCAATAGGAGCAGGATACATGATACTGATAGGTGTTGAGCATGCCGATGCGATTATTGATGCAGAGTGGCTGGCCACTAAAATAGTCCAACTAAGGGTGATGAATGACGAAAATGGCAAAATGAATCTCGATATAAAACAAACTAACGGAGAGATACTTGTAATAAGTCAGTTCACACTTCATGCTGCTTACAAAAAGGGTAATAGACCCTCGTTTATTAAGGCTGCCAAACCCGATGTAGCCACCACATTATACGAATACTTTTGCAATCAACTGAGTTTGCAACTGGGCAAACATGTTGCGACTGGTGTATTTGGTGCAGATATGAAAGTGAGTCTCACTAATGATGGTCCAGTAACTATAGTGATGGATACTAAAGAAGAATAGATGCAGAAAGATAAACGACTAACGAACAATGTTAGAATACATAAGTAAATCCAACAAACACTATAATCACCCCTATCGATGTAAGCCCAAATAGTGCAAAACCATGACCATCAGTACCCGAAAAAACACCAGTGATGGTGAGCAGGAAACTAAGAAAACACACTACCCCACCCGCCAATATCAGCGATAAGCCCAACGTACGCCTGCGTGCATTGCGCAGCGCAACAGTTGCATCTACCAACTCTTTTATGAATGTAAGATCATGTCCATGATCTAGTAGGTATTTTTCTATTTGCGCCCTTGGCTCTCCCAGATCTAGAAGACGCATCACATATTGGCCCGGAGTTTCATCTTTTATCAGTTGACTCATAAATACTGAAAATTTATGCTTGAATAAGTGTATAACGAAATAGCCAGCAGGTTGAGTATCCTACTGGCTAACATATTACTTTAAGCGTTCTCGTCTAAAGAACTATGATTATCTCCACCTAAACTATAATAGTTATTCTCTTCATCTTCAGCACCTATATTCTCTTGCATATCATCATCTTCACTACCAGGTATATCTAGCGTACTACCATCAGTAGCAGAGCTCAGCGCCCCCTCCTCATTTAGTAGTGTTCCATCATTGTCCACAGCATCAAGTGTGGCAGCAAACAGTGTGTTGTCAGTAAGGTTTTGTGCAGCATACTCTAGCATCAGTACCTCCTCGTCAGTAACGTCTCCATCTGTAACTGCTATCGCTATCCCTTCAGCATCTCTAGGGTCTATTATGTCATTAAATGAAACTGTATCATCTGTAATTTCTAATCGCTCGCGGCCATTGTTGTTTATTGGTCTTGTTATGTCCTCGCTTGCAGGATAGTAGGGGTATCCCTTAAAATCTTCTGTATTCTGGTGTTGGCTCATGATAATGTATTTCAACAAACTTAACTATAATAAAGTTTAAAAGAACTGATTGTGGTCAGGTAAACGTAGCCTCATAACATAAAAAACGCAACAAAATATATTCCTCAAATACAGCTGTATATCGTTAGATAATTCCATACCCTAGTATCTCGTAGGTAGCTAATAATCATAAACAATGACAACCAACAATACTTAACAACAGTTCATTTTTGTTGTTTACTGGGTTCTTAACTAGATTTGTTCTTTATTGATTTTTCACCCTCATTACTCGTTAATATTGAACTTCGCTAGTGTAGTAGGTCAACAGGCAGCAAAAGACGGATTAATTAAAATGTGGGCTCGCAATGTATTCCCACATGCATTGCTCATAACTGGTGCAGAAGGCACAGGTGGTTTGCCCATGGCTTTTGCCTTGGCTCAATACATATTCTGCGAAAATAAAAGTGAATTTGACTCCTGTGGCATCTGTGCTAATTGTAGTAAAGCAAACCGAATGGAACATGCCGATTTGCACATGAGTTTTCCCAGCATTTCGCACAAAACAGGTGTAAAGCCAAATAGCAAAATGCACATGCAGTCGTTTAGAGAGTTTTTTAAACAAACACCCTACGGCACTACATTCGACTGGCTACAATATATAAATGCAGAAAACAAGCAAGGTAATATTACCGCTGAGGAATGTAGAGAAATAATAGAGATTTTATATCTGAAGTCTTATGAGGGAGGTAAAAAGGTGCTCATCATGTGGCGCCCTGAATATTTGGGAAAAGAAGGTAACATACTTCTAAAACTCATAGAAGAACCACCGCAGGATACAATAATGATTTTTGTAGCTGAGAGTAGAGACGAAATACTAAATACCATTCGCTCACGCACACAGGAAATAAAGCTTACTCCTATCAAGGCATCCGATATTGCCAGTGCTCTAGCCACCCGCTCGCTTGCAGACCCTAGAATGGCATCTCAAATAGCTCATATAGCTCATGGCAGCTACACGGAAGCTTTAAGGCTATTGCGCCACACAGACAATGACCTGTTTATTGAGGTACGAAAAATATTCAATATCATATTCACAAATGATGGTGTCGGCATTACAAAATTTGCTGAAGAATGGTCTAAGGCGGGACGAGAACAACAAAAAAACCTGTTACAATATGTGATTCAGCTTATGGAGCATAGTATCAGAAAACAGTACATGCCTTCAATACCAGTTGCATTACCGCCTGCTGAGGCTGAATTTGCGGGTAAGCTAGCAATGCGCAATATGCCATTAGAACGTATTACAGCCATGATAAAGGCTATTACTGATACAATATACTATATAGAGCGAAATGCACATGGCAAAACACAACTACTTGCATTACTTATACGCTTACACCATATAGTGCAGGGTAGAGAATTAGTTTAATAACAACACAAAGTATTATACTTCTGCATCTTACCGTTTGATATTCGTTTATTCACACACAAGAACGATCTCAAAATATAAAAGTCAAAAAAGATAAAGGCCATGGTAGTGATACAATGGCCTTTATCTTTTAATTTATTTAGCTCGATTATAACTGATCGTATATCGGTGCATCTACATTACGACTAACACCGAAGTATTGGTAAGTTTTTCTACGGTAACCTTTTTTGATGTATGCATCAGTGTCCGTAGTGTAATCTTCTGGAATTGTTCTCCAAGACCTACGCTTTACATCTCTCCAACGATAAACACACAACGTGTTAGGTCCACGACGTGTAAGTGCATAGAACTGAAGGTGTTTCTGAGTATAACCTGCTTTTAGCATTTGGTCATCACTAAATTCATCTTCTGCAACAGTGATATGTACTCTAGCCACCGGGTTGTACCAACCATACACAGCAACTCGATTCGGACCGGGATTACGATATGCCCAAAACATAAGGGTTTTATCTGTCCATCCCCAGTTAAGCAACTGACCATCCTGATATTCTCCGTCAACTACTGTTGCATAATCCCTGTCTTGTGGTATATACCAACTAAATATACGCACGAGATCCTCCTGCGCAAAACTTCTGTTGGATAAAAAAATAGCTGCTAATAATGTAGTAACTAAGACGATGGTTCTTTTCATGTTTGTTCTTGTTTTCAAAATTGAACCCAAAATACATAAAATTTTTCTTGACCTGCAAATTATTATCCTACTTTTTTTTTCGCAATCGGCTTTAGGTAGCAATTAATGTCATAAACCATACCATTTATCAAATATTACCCGAACATAGTGTGTTTTGCAAAAATCACAGCCCTGCTATTACAAATCATCAATTAAAAAAATGGCTTCTTTCTCACTCTCCAAAATACTCTTTATACCACGAAATTTGATGATGATCTATTGCTTTCTCGTCTATTAAATGCATAGGGTCTGCTTTTGAGTAAAGTAATTCTAAAGATGCAAAATCACGTTGGCTGATTACTTTAAATCCATGATTCATCAATTGTGCAGCACACACACCTGCACCTATCTGATATACTTTGTTTGTATCAAATCTATTACCACTATATACCACCTGACTGCCACAAGCTGCGCTAACGTCCATTAGCACCGCTAGCTCTATATCTTCCTTTATGGCTATCTCCAGCATTTTTAGAGAGGCTACTATCATTCCTTCGGTCCAGTCTGCTCCTGTCTCTGTAAGTACTTTAGCTTTGCCCCGCAGCACATCATAACCATCACCACCATGTATATCACACATTTCGCGTGGAGAGCCAAATGAGAACTCCTCAGGACAAAATTTGACGATCTTTAAAGTGTCAAAAGTCAACAGTTTCAAAGCACTCGGATAAGTGCCATTTGCAGTGCCATCATACCCACATGTCACACCAGCCAAGCATGCACTTAACAGCACTCTAAGCGGACTATCCACTGTGGGCACTCTCATTTGTTTTAGGTAATTCCTGTCGGTCATAGCTTGAATCATTAATCTAACAAAAACAATCAAATAACCACATTCTCACAACCTCTAAAAAATAACAGGTTATGTCAAATTCTCTATGCTACCATAAAATTGCATAGCTTAAATAGCACTCTAGCACCAGTTATTGCATCAATGCCATCACCAGTATGCACCCCTGAAGAAACTTCATTCAGATCAAACCCAATTAATTGTTTGCCAGATGCATGTAGTAATCGGAAAAGATAAAAAATCTGCTCCGCTTCAAATCCACCAGGTACAGGAGTACCAGTATTAGGACATAACTTAGGATCCAAACCATCAATATCAAAACTTATGTATACCTTCTCGGGAAGCGCTGCTATGATGTCGTTACATATATTCTTCCATGTTTCACCTTCAAATTGACGAGTTTTAATATCTCTATCAAAAAAAGTATTAATTCTTCCATTACTGCTATTAATCATCTCCAACTCCTCATCGCAATAATCTCTTATGCCTACCTGAACCAGTTTTTTCACTTGTGGTATGGTGGTAAGGACATTATACATAATAGAAGCATGCGAGTAAGTAAATCCTTCATAAGCTATGCGCAAATCAGCATGAGCATCTATTTGTAGTATACCAAACTCAGGATGAATTTCAGATAAAGCTTTAATAAAACCTAATGGAGTACTGTGGTCACCACCTATTAGCCCCACCTTCTTACCATTTTTTAGCAAGTCAGATGTCATTTCATGTACCCAATCGCACAGCATTTTACCGCCATTATTGATGTCTACAAGTTTTTCGCTTAGTTGAGCATTGTCAGCTACGTCCCCACCCTCTACCATGTGCGATATGACAAGTTCAGCACACTGACGTAGGTAGTCACTTTTAGTACGAATGTTTTTGTCGATATGCAACATATGAAAGCCCTTCTCCCATCCGCCTTCCACATCTGGATCATACAGGTCTACTTGCATAGCAGCATTAAAAATATTCTCAGGCCCACGTGCTGTACCTGTTCTATAAGAAACCGTTACTTCCCATGGCACAGGGAGTAACACAAGTGCAGACTCTTCCTTTGAAAATGGAAGTCCAAATATATTATTTGACTTAAGACCTACTGAGTTGGGATCAAAATTAGACATAATGCAAAGTAAAAGAAAAAGCAGGGAGCTATCAACTCCCTGCTTAAAAATTAATACCTGTGCAACCTAATTATTGCTGCATCACGATATGGAAAACTTTACTTGCTGTTGTAGAACGTACCGTCAACAAATACATACCGTTAGCCAATGTATTATCTAGCTGTATGCGTGTATCGATGGCACCATTACGTACCTCTGCCTTGCTACGATGTACAGATTTACCCAACATGTCTGTTACCTCTATCGACACTTCTTCATCTTGAACACCGTTTACAGAGCCCTTAATTTGCAAATTGCCTCTTGTTGGGTTTGGTATAGCTATCACATCAAAAGTAGTACCCACATTAACAACTGACACACTAGATACTGACATAACCACTTTATTGAATGATGACAGATCACCACATGGAGTTCTATTCACCACAGTACATGATACAGTATCGTTGTTTTGGAACTGATTGAAAGTAAACACTGAACTTGTAGCCCCCATCACTGTAGCACCGTTAATGTACCACTGGTAGGCAGGATTGAAGCTATTAGCTACAGTTGCAGTAAGTACTACCTCTTGTCCATTAGCAACCACTGTACCAGGATTAGCAACTATTGTCACCTCTGGAGCTACAGGAGCTACCACCTTCATTGTATCAGCTTCACCAGTTACAAGTGTAGCAGTACGACAAGCGTAATTACTTGTCATGCGGCAGTATACCACATCGCCATTTACTGGCGCATAAGCATACACAGCACCAGTACCTACTGGCATTCCGTTTTTAACCCATGTATAAGAAGGAGCTGTTCCTCCATATATACTTGATGCAGTAAACGTTACCACAGTACCTGTACAAACTGTATCGCCTATCGACAACATAGTAGCGACAGCTGGTGTCTGATTAGCATTGACAGTAATTGTTTTAGCTGCTGTTGCTGTTGCAGGTGTAGCACAAGCTGCACTACTATTCAGCGTTACAGATACCACATCACCATTTGCAGGAACATAGGTGTAAGTGCTTGATATGGTTGATACCACTGCTCCATTTACTTTCCATTCATAAGAAGGAGTGCTTCCACCGTTTACTTGAGTGGTATTGAATACAACAGGAGTACCAGCACAAACTGTATCACCAGTAGAAGACGCAAGTGTAACCGACGGTGTAACAGGTGTTGTTATACCTACCGATACTGCACCTGTCATGTTGCGTGAGCAACCTGATACTGATACCGCTGACGCTGAATAAGAACCTTCTACAGATTGCATACCAAAGTTGATAGCAGAACCTGTACCAGTAGCAGTTGCAACTACAGAACCACCTCTATTTAAGCTGTAAGTGACACCAGATACAGAACCAGAGAGCCCTACTACAACACCACTTCCACCTGGACAATAATTACCGCCACCAGTTACAGTATAAACAGTAGGTAATGCATTAATGCTGATTGTAGCACTTCCTGTCATCGTTTTGCTACAAGCTGTAGCTGGATTAGAGGCTACTACAGTATAAGTACCAGCATTAGTAAATGTACCGAAGTTAATTGCGGCACCTGTACCAGCAACTGCAGCACCTACTGCTGTACTACCATTGTACAAACGATAATTGATACCTATTGCAGAGCCTTCTAGACCTACAGTTACACCAGTACCACCTGCACAATAGCTACCACCACCAGTCACATTATAAGATGTAGGAGTAGCATTAACGACTACCGATGCTGTACCTGTCATAGTTACTCCGCACAGCGTAGTGTTGTTGGTAGCCATCACAGTATAATCACCTGCAGTAGTGAACACACCAAAGTTAATTACACCACCTGTACCAGTTACTGGCGTTCCTACTGCAGTGGCACCATTATACAATGTGTACGATGCAGTAGCTGAAGAACCAGCTAAACCTATAGCTACACCAGTACCTCCTTCACAGTACTGACCACCACCAGTGATCGCAAATTGAGATGGTAGAGGATTAGCCACAACCGCCGCACCGCTTGCCATATTGTTTCTACAGTTAGTAGCAGTATTCATAGCCACAACTGTGTAAGTGCCTGATAACATGTTACCGAAGCTTATAGCATCACCTGTACCAGCAACAGTAGACATTAGTGTAGCACCTCTATACAAGTTGTAGTTAACTCCTGTTTGTGTACCTATCATACCTACTGCAACACCAGTACCACCTGCACAATAGCTGCCACCACCAGTCACCGTAAACACTGTAGGCAATGGATTGATGGTCACAGAAGGTGTACCATTCATATCTATTGTACAACCATTAGACATACTTGTAGCCACTACTTTATAAGCTCCAGCTGGAGTACGCAAACCAAAACTTACACCAGAACCCGTACCAACTACTGCAGCCCCAGATGGAGTAGTTCCATTATACAATGTATATGAAACACCATTCTGAGAACCAGAAAGATTGAATGTAACACCATTACCACCAGCACAATAACCTGATGCACTGCTGCTAAGCGTATACAACTCAGGTAAAGCATTTACTGCTACCGATGCTACACCAGACATATTAGCCGTACAAGAAGTAGCCGCATTTGTCGCTACCACCATATAGTTGCCAGCACCTGTCTGAGCACCAAAGTCTAAAGCAGCACCTGTACCATCTATTGCAGATCCTATCATTGATGAACCGCTGTATAGTTGGTAGCTGATGCCTGTTTCAGATCCAGCAATACCTACATTAACACCTGTGCCACCAGCGCAATAATTACCGCCACCTGTTACGGTGTAAGTAGCTGGCAATGTGTTAACTATTACACTAGCTGAACCGTTCATTACTTGCTGGCAACCTGTTGTCGCATTTATTGCTCTTACAGTGTAAGAACCTGCAGCAGTTTGCATTCCAAAGTTTAATCCAAGACCATTACCTGATACAATACTACCCACAGCTGTAGGACCATTGTATAGGCGATAGTTAACACCTGTTTGAGATCCAGAAATAGAAACCATAACACCTGTACCACCAGCGCAATAGTTACCGCCGCCTGTCACATCATACTGATTAGGTAGTGAATTCGTGTTAACTGTAACTGAACCCGTCATATTATTCTCACAACCAGTTGTTGTGTTAGTAGCTTTTACATTATAGTTACCAGCTGTTCTGTTACCAAAAGTTATAGCGTTGCCGGTACCTAATACTGCACTGCCCACCGTTTCAGCACCATTATACAACATGTAACTTACGCCTATTTGTGAGTTACTTAAACCTACTTCAACTCCAGTACCATCCGCACAATAGCTTCCACCACCAGTTACGGTGTATGCTAGTGGCAAATTGTGTGTACTGATAGCAGATGTACCGGTCATCGTAGTTACACAAGATGTTACATTGTTAGTAGCCTCAATGGTATAGTTACCGGCTAGTTGCATACCGAAGTCGATTGCACCACCTGTACCTTCTACTGCAGCACCTATCATTGTAGCACCACTATATAAGCGATAAGTAACGCCAGCATCTGAACCACTCAAAGTAACGCCAAGACCAGAACCTCCAGGACAATAGTTACCACCAGCAGAAACTGAGTACTGTGTAGGTAGAGCATTAACAATAACTGTTTTGCTTCCTGACATAGTAGCAGTACAAGCTGTAGTAGCATTTACTGCCATTACTGTATAGTCGCCAGCAGCTGTCTGCATTCCGAAGCTTATTGCCGCACCTGTACCGGCTACTGTAGTGCCTGTAGCTACAGAACCTCTGTAAAGCATGTAGTTAACACCCAATTGTGAATTACTCAATCCTACGTTAACACCTGTACCACCGTTACAATAATTACCACCGCCAATCACTGAATACACGGCAGGTAATGAATTGAGCGAAACTGTAGCAGTTCCAGACATACTTCTTACGCAAGCAGTAGTAGTATTAGTAGCGATTATACTATAAGCACCTACTGCTGTTTGCAATCCATAAGACAATATATCACCGGTACCATTCAGTACACCACCCACTGGTGTAGAACCATTATATAACTGATAAGTTACACCAGTCTGAGAACCTGACAGTGCCACCTCTACACCAGTACCACCGTTGCAGTAAGCACCACCACCTATTACAGAATGTACAATTGGTAGCGGATTTACAACAACTGTTGCTGAACCCGACATATTGTTAGTACAACCAGTAGTATTGTTTACAGCAGCTACCGTATAGGTGCCAGCATTAGTCATGTTACCGAAACTGATAGCACCACCTGCACCGCTTATGGCAGCGCCTGTTGCTGTTGAACCATTGTAAAGTGTATAGTTGATACCAGATTCAGTAGCTGTTAATCCTACGTTCACACCTGCACCACCCGCACAATAAGCACCACCACCAGATACAATCTGCAATGAAGGCAGCGCATTAACTGATACTGTAGCACTGCTGCTCATAACGTTTGAACAACCAGAACCTACAGCAGTAGCAACTACTGTATAAACACCAGCTGCTGTCTGTGCTCCGAAACTCAATGCAGAACCATTACCGTTAATCCATGGACTTGATGCAGTTGTACCGTTATACAAACGATAGTTTACACCAGTAGTAGAACCACTCAACAATACATTTACTCCTGTACCACCTGCACAATAAGAACCACCACCAGATACTGTGTATACTGTAGGTAATGAATTTACATTGACCGTAGCACTTCCAGTCATTGCTCTAGAGCAAGAAGTAGAAGCATTAATAGCAACAGCAGTGTACGAACCATTGTCAAACATAGTACCGAAGTTAAGTGCAGTACCAGTACCAGAAATAGGAGCACCAAGTGCCGTTCCATTTTTATAAAGCTGATAAATGTTGCCAGATTGTGAACCTGACAATCCCACTGTTACACCAGCTCCACCTGCACAATAGTTACCACCACCAGTTATGTTATATGCCACTGGCAACACATTAACTGATACTGTAGCACTACCTGTCATATTATTAGTACATGTAGTCAGTGTATTTTGTGCTCTTACTGTATACATGCCTGCTATTGGCTGTAAACCGAAGCTGATCGCAGAACCAGTACCGGCAACTACAACACCTGTTGAAGTCACGCCATTATATAACGTATAGTTTACATTAGGCTGTGAACCTGCTAAGCCTACTGCCACACCAGTGCTACCTGCACAATGTGCACCTCCACCAGTCACTGAATAAGCCACTGGAGCGGGAGAAGCAGTAATCGTAGCACTACCGTTCATCGTGCTTTGACAACTTGTAATGTCATTTATAGCAATTATAGAATAGTTACCTGCAGTACGAGGACCAAAATCCAAAGCACCACCAGTACCCGCAAGCGGCGCACCTGAAGTAACTAAGCCATTATATAACGTGTACGTTATACCCGTGTTAGAATTGCTTAGAGTAACATTCACACCTTCCGTACCAGTACAATAGCTACCGCTTCCTTCTACAGTATAAACAGAGGGCAACGGATTAATGCTAACTGCCACTGACCCCGTCATTGTGCGCGCACAACCTGTGGCAGCTGTCACTGCACCTACTGTGTAGTTGCCAGATGCAGTTTTCATACCGAAATCAAGAGAAGTACCATCACCAGCTACAGGTGACCCTGAAGCCACACCATCCAAATACAACTGATAACTAACACCAATTGAAGAAAGCGTAAGTCCTACCGATACACCAGCACCACCATTGCAATAGCTACCACCACCAGTCACTGCATAGGCAGCTGGCAAAGGATTAACTACTACAGTAGCACTGCCCGACATGTTGCTAGTACAACCAGTACCAGTATTGATAGCCTGAACTGTATATATACCAGGTGCTGTTTGATTACCAAAGCTAAGTGCTGAGCCATTTCCAGCTATTGCAGCACCTACTAGTACGCCACTGTTGTACAAGCGATAATCTACACCTGTTGCTGAGCTAGTAAGACCTACCTCAACACCACTCGCACCAGAGCAGAAGTTACCACCACCTGTTACAGTGTGAACGACTGGCAAAGAATGAACAATTATTTCAGGTGTACCTGCCATTACTCTTGAGCAACCCGTAGTAGCATTGGTAGCACGAACAGAATAGAAACCTGCAGCAGCTTGTAGACCGAAATCTATTGACAAACCAGTACCTGATATTGCCGAACCTACAGGCGAAGTACCATTAAACAATTGATAATTCACGCCACTTTGAGAACCATTAAGAATCACTGCATAGCCACTACCACCAGCACAATAGTTACCACCACCAGTTACAAGGTATATCACTGGAAGGTCATTGATACCTACCGTTGCACTGCCCGACATGTTACTTGTACATGTAGATGCTGTATTTGTAGCTACTACAGTGTATGTACCAGCTATAGTTTGTAATCCAAAATCAATAGAAGAACCAGAACCTACAACAGTACCCATCACAGTTGCACCGTTGTACAACTGGTAAGTTATTCCAACCTCAGAACCAGCAAGACCTACTGCAGATCCAGAACCACCAGAACAATAGTTACCACCACCCGTTACAGCATATACAGCTGGCAATGTGAGGTAAGATATTGTAGTGCTACCGTTCATGTTAGTAGTGCAACCTGTTAGTGTGTTCGTAGCTACTGCTGAGTAAGAACCTGCAGTTGTGAAAGTACCCATATTCAGTACTCCACCACTACCAGTTACAGGAGTACCCATCGTAGTTGCACCCATGTACAACTGGTAAGTGATTCCTATCTGAGATCCAGCTAATGTTATGTTTGCGCCACTGCCACCAGGACAAAGAGTACCACCACCTACTACATCATATGCAATAGGGTTACTGTTGATACTTACAGTAGCACTACCCGTCATATTGGTTGTGCAAGATGTTGTCGTTCCGGTAGCTCTTACAGTGTATGTACCTACTGCCACTTGATTGCCAAATGATATAGCTACACCAGTACCGGATACCGGACTACCCAATGCAGTACTACCGTTATACAAACGATATTCAGTTCCAACTGCAGAACCACTTAAACCTATTGGCACACCTGCACCGCCTGCACAATAAGTACCACCACCAGTTACAGCAAATGCTGCAGGTGGAGTATTGATAACTACGGTTGCAGTGCCAGACATATTTGCTACACAACCTGTCAAAGCATTAGTCGCTTGCACGGAGTACGTACCCGACACAAATACTTCACCAAAGTCAATACCACCACCGGTTCCAATTAATGGAGTACCTATGGCTGATATACCTTGATATAATTGATAGTTAACACCGGCTTCTGTAGCTTCTACGCCTATGTGTACACCTGGCCCACCAGCGCAGTATCCACCACCACCATATACAGTTGACACTGCTGGCAATGTATTCACTACCACAGCTGCAGTAGTGCCCATAACTCTGGTACAACCAGTACTTGCATTAGTTGCCAATACTGAATACGTACCAGCAACTGTCTGCAATCCAAATGTAATTGCAGCACCTGTTCCTGCTACAGGAGTACCTACCAAAGATGGACCGCGATACAACTGATAGTTGACACCAGATTGTGAGTTGGCAAGACCAACACTCACGCCATTGCCTCCTACACAGTATCCACCGCCACCTGTCATATTATATACTATTGGTAGTGCATTTATCACAACCGCTACAGACGAAGACATTGGATTATTACAAAGAGTAACATTGTTTGTAGCAAGTACTGTGTAAGTACCTGCAGTTAATTGTGAACCAAAGTCTAGTGCCGCACCTGTACCAGATACTGGACTTCCAATCAATGAGGCTCCGTTATATAATCTATAAGTAATACCTACATTCGAACCACTTAATCCTACAGCTACACCCGAACCACCAGAGCAGTAACTGCCACCACCAGTCACAGTATATGCTGTAGGCGCAGGGTTGATAGTCACTAGAGCATTGCTAGTCATGTTATTGTTACATCCGGTAGTGTTGTTAGTCGCTACAGCAGTATATGTGCCAGCCAGCGTTTGATTACCAAACGATATTGGAGCACCAGTACCTGCTACTGGACTACCTATTGCATCTATACCTTTGTAAAGCGTATATGTCACACCAACTTGTGAGTTAGCTAGTCCTACAGGTACACCTACACCGTTTTCACAGTAAATTCCACCACCTGTTACGTTATACTGAGTAGGCAATGTATTTACTACAACGTTTGCACTTCCAGTCATTGCTCTTGTACATGTTGTTACAGTATTCGTAGCAAGTACGGTATAGGTACCAGCACCTGTTTGTAAACCAAAAGTCAGAGAAACACCTGTACCTGGCACTATGCCACTTACAGGAGCAATGCCATTATATAGTTGATAGTTGATACCTGGGTTACTACTGCTCAGTCCTATCACTACACCCGTACCACCAAAACAATAGCTACCACCACCTGTTACAGTGTGTGCTGCAGGAAGTGGGCTTATTACCACTGCTGTTGTTCCAAACATTCCGCTAGTACATGTTGTAGCTGTGTTAATAGCTGCTACAGAATAAACACCAGCGGCAGTGTGAGAGCCAAAAGTGATAACACCACCAGTTCCTGATACAGGAGCACCAGTTGCTGTACTACCTACATACAACTGATAGGTAATGCCAGCATCAGAACCATTAAGTCCTACCGCTACACCTGTGCCACCTGAGCAATAGTTTCCGCCGCCAGTCACTACATATGTAGTTGGTAAAGGATTTACTACAACCGTAGCCACACCGCTCATGTTGTTAACACAAGTAGTCGTATTATTTGTAGCTATCACACTGTAACTACCAGCAGTTGCTTGCATACCGAACGATATTGAGCTACCTGTACCTGCTATTGGAGTACCTACAGTTGACACACCGTTATATAATTGATAGCTAACGTCTACTTGCGACGCATCTAAACCTACTAGTACACCAGCTGCACCCGCACAGAAGTTTCCACCACCTGTAATGTTTGCTGCTATTGGCAATGGATTTACCACTACGGTTGCACTTCCAGTCATTCCATTAGTACATGATGTTGTGGCATTTGTTGCCATTACTGTGTACACACCTGCTAATGTCTGCTCTCCAAATGATATCGCTGCACCTGTACCAGCTACTGGAGTACCTAGTGCGGTAGAACCATTGTATAATTGATAATTAATACCTGTATTTGAGAATGACAAGCCAACATTTAAACCAGTGCTACTTGCACAGTACTGGCCGCCACCTGTCACAGCATATGCTGTAGGCAATGGGTTCGCTACTATTGTAGCAGTTCCTGTCATGCCACCAGTACATGTAGTGGAAGTGTTAGTAGCAAATACTGAGTAAGTTCCAGCGGCTGTTTGCATTCCAAAGTTGATTGCTGCACCAGTACCCGCTACTGGAGATCCTACTGGAGATGAACCATTGTATAATTGGTAGTTTACACCAGTATTGGTATTAGACAATGATATCACAAAACCAGTTCCACCATTACAGTAAGTACCACCACCAGCTACCAAATACGCAGTTGGAGCAGGAGTGATGATCACTGTTGCAGAACCATTCATACCACCAGTACAACTAGTGGCTGTGTTAGTAGCAGCAACACTATATATGCCAGTAACATTCTGAGCACCAAAAGTTATTGCACCGCCAGTTCCCGCTACAGGAGTACCTACTGCCGCAGAACCATTATACAATTGATAAGTATGTCCAGACAATGAACCATCAAGACCAACTGTTACAGATCCCGTACCAAAACATGTGGTTCCACCACCAGTAACATTAAATGTTGCAGGAGCAGGATTTACTATTATCACTGCACTGCTATCCATATTGCTAGTACAGCCTGTTATCGCGTTAGTTGCAAGTATAGTATAGGTACCTGCTGTGTTTATCAATCCAAAATTAATTGGACCAGTTACACCTGCCGCAGCACTTCCTACCATTGTTGAACCTCTATATAGCTGATAGTTGATGCCAATTACAGACCATTCCAGTCCTACATTCACACCAGCATCTCCAGCACATATTGTTCCACCACCTGTCATATCGTATACATTTGGTGCAGGCAACATATTAACAACAGAAGTACCAGTCATGGTAAGCGAACAAGTTGCACCAGGATTTGCCACTACAGTATAGTTACCATCAGCAGTCTGCAAACCAAAACTTATTGCACTGCCAGTACCTGTTACAAAGCTTCCCACGAGTATACCATCGCGATACAACTGATAAGTAACACCTACATCTGAACCAGAAAGCCCAATTGCAAAACCAGTACCGCCTTCACAGTAGGTACCACCACCTGTTATTGTATACACATTAGGCGAAGAACTAGTTGACACCGAAGTAGTACCCGACATATTGCTGTTACATGCATTAGCAATATTAGTTGCTTGTACAGAGTACGTTCCAGCAACTGTCTGAAGACCAAAACTCAAAGGACCATTTATACCAGTAAGTGGGCTTCCAATAGCCGCACCATCACGATAAAGCTGATAAGTTGCAGTATGCTGAGAGTTTGATACTCCAACAGGCACACCTGATCCGCCAGAGCAATAAGCACCTCCTCCAGTTACATTATATACTATCGGTGTAGCATTTACTGTCAGTGTACTTGATGCTACTGTATTGCTGGTACAACCTGTACCAGGGTAAGTAATGTTTAAACTATACACACCACTTGCCAATACTCCTGGCACAGTGTATGTCTGACTAGAAGTAGATGATGTACTTGAATAAGAATTCGGACCAGACCAATTATAAGAAACTACAGTACCAGTACCAGTAGCGCCCACACTGTTTAATGTTAGTACTGAACCAGCACAAAGTGTTGAAGCAGACAAATTAATTCCTGTTACACTTGGTATGTTGTTTACGGTAATAGTCGGAGTAGTTACTTTATTACTTATACAACCAGTGCCTGGATAAGTTACTGTCAAACTATATATACCACTCTGAGCAGTAGTAGTAGTAGTTACAGCTGTAGAGTTGCCAGATGTAGTTGTCGAGAAACCATTAGGACCCGTCCAGTTATAAGAACCAAGCACTCCAGTACCAGATGCTGTTCCTGCTGTCAAAGTAATTGTTGAGCCAGTACAGATTTGTGTAGTAGATGCAGTAATACTAGCCACATTAGGCAAATTATTCACAGTAATAGCTGGCGATGTTGTTACCGCGTTGCTAGTACAACCCGTACCAGGGTAAGTTACAGTAAGTGAATAAACACCACTCTGTGCTGATGTGGTCGTAGTAAATGAAGTGGTATTTGCGGATGTAGTAGTACTAAAACTATTAGGACCACTCCAATTATAGGATACAAGTGAGCCAGTTCCAGTTACCGATCCTCCGGTAAATGTCACAGGAGTGCCTACGCACAAGTTGTTAGATGATGAAGTTATTGATGCTATTGATGGCAATGCATTAACTGTCACTGCAGACGACGTAGCAACGGTTGTACTGTTACAACCTGTTCCTGCATAGGTCACAGACACAGAGTAGTTACCACTAGCAGCCGTAGAAGTTGGAGTTAATGTTGCTGTATTTACTGCTGTTGTTGCACTATAGCCATTAGGACCACTCCAGTTATAAGACACCAAAGTACCAGTTCCTGATATAGCACCTGCTGTTAATACTAACGGCGAGCCCACACACATGTTATTTGTCGATGTGCTGATACTTGCTACAGTTGGAACGGCATTTACCGTCACAGCTGGTGATGTAACCCGCATTGTACTATTACAGCCAGTTCCAGCATATGTTACGGTAAGAGAATAGTTACCACTTGCCGCAGTTGTAGTTGGTGTAAACACTGCACTGCTAGCAACTGTTGTCGCACTGTATCCATTAGGACCACTCCAGTTATATGAAGTTATAGTACCACTACCGGTTACTGCACCAGCAGTTAGTGTAAGTGGTGTTCCGACACACAAATTGTTTGATGAAGGAGTAATTGATGCTACTGTAGGTACTGCATTAACAGTAACCGCAGGGCTTGTAGTACGAACAGTACTGTTACATCCGGTACCAGCATATGTCACAGACAACGAATACACTCCAGAAGCAGATGTGTTTGGCACTGTATACGTAACATTGTTGGCAGTAGTTGTAGCACTGTAACTATTCGGTCCACTCCAGTTATAAGATGTTAATGCTCCAGTGCCAGTCACCGCTCCTGCAGTGAGTATCAAATTTGATCCAGCACAAATGTTGGTAGTAGATGGAGTAATACTTGCCACAGTCGGCAATGGATTTACGGTTACAGAAGGAGATGTTACCGATACTGTGCTATTACATCCTGCACCGGGATAGGTTACAGTCACCGAGTATACACCACTTTGCGCAGCAGTTGTTGTTACTAGAGTAGATGTATTTGTAGCTGTTACGTCAGTAAATCCATTAGGTCCAGCCCAGTTGTAAGACAGTAAAGAACCAGATCCAGTTACAGCACCAGCTGTCAATGTCAGGTCGGTACCTATACACAACAATGAAGAGGAAGCTGTTACTCCAGCTATCGTAGGTCTCGAATTTACAGTTACTGATGGTGCAGTTGCTACTGGACTACTAGTACATCCATTACCAGGGTAAGTTACGGTTACAGAATAGGCACCTGTAGATGCCGATGTTGTTGGTGTAAATACCACGCTATTCGTGGCAGTGGTCGCACTATATCCATTAGGACCAGTCCAGTTATAAGAACTAAGTGCACCAGAGCCAGCTACAGAACCAGCCGTAAAAGTTATAGGAGAACCCACACACAAGAAAGATGTAGATGCAGATATACTAGCTACCACTGGCGCAGATATTACACTTACTGAAGTAGTATATACTGTCGTTGGGCTACATCCCGCGTTTCCAGATCCATCACTTACCGTAAGTGAATATACTGACGTTGTTGTTGGATTAGCAGTTGTTGTTACGCCTGTTGTAGCTGTTAGTGATGGACCACTCCATGTGTACACACTAGTATTTGCACCTGGGTTAGCGCTCAGAGTAACTGTTCCGCCCAAGCATATCGGGCTGTTGTTTGTAGGTGCAGCCGATGGTATAGGATTAATGGTAACGTTTGCGCTACCCTCTGGCCCCCAACATCCTAACGTTGTACGAGATCTAAAATAATAAGTTCCTGATGTAGTTATCAGTGCAGTTCCGAACGGAGAAGCCGTTGATGTACCGCCTGAAGTAGCTCCTTGATAGTAGAATGCACCACCAGCACCACCAGCGGCTATCAACAACCTGCTACCGCAATAGGTACCACCTCCTGTTACAGTTACAGCAGCAGGAAGAGGATTAATAGTAACTGCCACACTTGTTTCAGGTCCCCAGCAACCAACTGATGAGCGAGATCTGAAATAATAAGTACCAGTTGCAGTAGCCGTACCTACTGCACCTACTGCTGTAGATGTACCACCAGAAGTAGTGCCTTGGAAATAAATAGTACCACCAGCACCACCTGTACCAGTCAGTGTAGCACTACCGCAGAAGGTACCAGCACCTGCAATCGTTACAGTTCCTGGCAAAGCATCTATTGTCACATTGGCACTACCCTGTGTACCCCAGCAACCACCTGAAGACCTAGCTCTGAAATAATAGGTACCTGTAGCAGATACAACCTCAGAAGAAGACAGTGTAGCAGTAGAAGTACCGTTAGAAGTAGTACCCTGGTAGTAAATAGAACCACCAACACCACCGGAAGCCGTAAGTGTGGTAGAACCACAGAAACCACCACCACCAGCTACTGTAACTGCAGTAGGTATTACATTGATAGTAACTTTAGTAGTAGCAGAATCTGCAAATGCAGTAAATGTACAACTGTTGACGAATCTGTAAAAGGTTGTTGTTGTAAGCGCTGTTGGAATAACATAAGTAGCGGTTGTTGCTCCAGCTATGTTTGTCCATGTTACGCTGTCTGTAGAAGATCTCCACTGCATCGTTTGTCCAGATGTTGCACCTGCAGCAGTAATTGTAGTACTACCAGAACCGCAGAAAGAAGCAACTGTCGGTGTTACTGTTCCCGCAGTAATAGAGGTGCACAATTGTAATTCATGACCACCTAACACAGGATTAACTGTTGCTCGTGTGGTACCATCTATATCATTAGTGATACCCACATTTATACCAGATGCCATAGGAACATTGGCAGATGTATTTTGCAATCTAAGGTTAGTTGCACTTACAAACGCTGGCATCCTGTTTCTACTATTAATGTTACCACCGTACAAAGTCTGCAATTCAGAAAGAGATAATCTATCGGCTGAAGTAAATGCTAACACATTAGGACCACTTACAAAATAGTTATTATAGTCCAAATTATTGAAGCCTGTAAAAGTAGCAGTTGTATAAAATGCCCATCCCTTATCAGTTCCAGAAGCTGTATTATCATACTGATTTACGAAAATGTTGTTTCTAACATCAAGATTACCGCTAGCCGAATTGGTATAAAAACAAGCAGAACCAGTCGCTGCATTCCATCCATTAAAGTTACCACTCAAATGTACAGTATTGTGATATACTCTTACCAAACCCGTACCACTTTCTATTGCAATTCCTATCGGATAAAAAGCTACAGCAGTTTGCGAAAAACACTTAATATCCGAAATAAGGTTATTGGCAATCAATGTATTAGAGAAAGTATTAGATATAGTTAAAATGATACCTCTAGCACCACCACCTGACGATGGGAAAGAGTTAGATACATTTCTAATAGTGTTTCTTGTTATAACACCATCCAGACATGTAGTACCAAAATAAATTGCAGTATTAGCCAATGTACCTGTAGATGCGGAGTTGGAAGTTATGTTTTCAAACAAATTATTATTTACCACACCTCCACGTACACCACTACTCATATAAACACCTGCTACAGAGTTAGCAGAAGTTGTGATACCCAAATTACGGAAAGTATTATTTGAAATAACAGGATTGACCATGTTAGTCAACATGATATCTCTATATCCGTTTACTGTGCTGGCATTGTAAGTAGCAGGACCGAATGTATTATTATTAATTACCCAATTGTCTAAACCGCCAACAGAAGCACCCGAAGCAGTACCACTAGCGAATATGCAATGAAAATTTCTTGTGAAAATATTACCTTCTATTGTAACACTATCATTATCCTGTCCTGAAGCTGTTGTTGGAAAAGTACCGTTGTCCATACCAGCTAATATTCCGTAGTTGGTAATCGCATTTGAACCACCAACTATATTCATATTCCTTAAGCCAATATTTCTGCATCCTGGCCCTGTACCACTTGTACTTGCCAACCAGATATTTGCATAAGTTGTTGTAGAAGTACTGGTAAGTGTTAGACTCCTTCCTCCAGTGTTGATACCATCAAAATTTATGAAACGTGCATTGAACAATTTGAACATTGCACTATTAGTATTAGGACCTGTCACAGTAGCATTTACAGAAGCCGCGGGTCTGATAGTAAGACTGTTTGTAGCACTAGCAAATGCATTATTGTTGAAAGTAATGGGGAATGATTCACTAGGGTATGTAGGAGTAATGAGCTCGTATACTACCGCACCATTCAAGCATTGACTATTATAGGCAGCAGCAGCAGCAGTAATCGTAGAGAAGTTACCACCACTTCCCACTGTGTAGGTTCCAGAAAGACCAACCTGATAAGTACTAGGGTTAGTAGGATGAGTAAATACAGTATTTACATCTGTTGCAACCAAACTTGTATTGGTATTTGAACCTACGTTCGCACCATTATCTTGGGCTAATACATAATAAGAAACCACATCTGCAGTAGCCAAGCCACCCATGGTCGCAGCATTTATTGTAAACGACCATACACCATTAGTAGCAGAACCAGATGAAAGTGACCCAGGTGCACTAAACCAAGTTCCTGCACCTTTACGGAAATACACTCTAGGCACCAAAGAACCAGTAGTAGGTACGCCACCTGGGTCAGCTATATTGACAGTAAAAGTTCTGTTAGTATTTGTTCCACAACCATTATTAGTATAAGTAATAACAGGAGGTGTGTTGTTATTAGGATTGCCATCAAATTCGTCTGCGCCAATATCATAACCAAAACCGCCACCATTTGTAGAGCCTACCGGACCAGGTCTAACGTCATTATCAAAGTCACGGTCAAAGGCAGCAATTGTCATACCATGAGATTCTATATCATTGGGAGTAGTACCCATATTTATATGCAAATCCCCATTAGTTAAATTAGCAAACGTAACAGCAGTACCTGAGTAGGAGTTGATGTCACACAGCGTTGCAGATCTCCAGGTCGCCAATGTTCTATCAGTATTTGCCCAGAAACCTACAGTACTAGCATTTGCAGAATTTAATATATTAAAATTAGACGCTCCGGCAGGCCATCCAGCACTTGAACCAAATGTACCTATCGCATCAGCAATTGCATAATGTTTACCAGTACCACCAGTACGGGTGTTATTAAATATGTTATTATCAATATCAACTGTCGTAGTAAAGGAACTCAGATAGTTACCCCTTAAAAAACATGCTGAATGTAAACCACCTGAACCTGCTGTACCACCAATATGTACAGAGTTGTTGTATATCCTCAATGGCAATGCATAAGAACCACTATTCATGATCCCCGTGAAAGAAGTATTGGTGGTTTGCCCCATACCTAAAGTGATCATATTATTGACAACATTTGTCCCCGTGCCTCCAGTTGTGGTAGGTGACTGAATATGAATACCAATAACATCTTGAGGCAAAGTTGTTGAAGTACCTGTACTAGCACATCTCAAATCGTATATGGTATTCCTTGCAATAAAAGGATCTCTAGCATTCGTAGTACTAATACCTGCTACAATAGTAGGATTGGTTGTAGTGTTGATGTTCTCTAGGTTAAAAATTCTATTTCCTGTAATCGTAGCATAGGGCAACGTATTACCATAATAGCATATACCCGCTGTACTCACTATTCCACCAAACGTAGTATTGGTATTATTGGCAGATAAATTTCTGATGATATTATTTCTAATGATAGCATTCGCCGACCCTTGATATACAATCCCAACGTTAAAACTGAATGCGCCAGTACCTGCCTGGGTGATGTTAGCGATAGTATTATCTGCTATTATTGGATCTGTATAGGTAGTATTAGCTATAGAAGAAAATATACCCCACATTGTTTGAGTACCAGAAGCAACAGTTGATGATTGTATACTATTTGCCGTGGTAAGACTTCCTATCACATTATTAGTTATCGTAGTACTAGCTGTACCAGTAGCCTCAATGCCATAAAAACCGACACCAACAGTCGTAGTGAGCCCAAGAAGGGTAACAGACCCAATAGTGTTATTTGCGATATTTACAACACCAGGCAATGCAGCAATGGTTGAAATACCCCTAAAAGCAATTGAACCATCAGTACTCATTGTCCGGGTGATTGATCCATTGCCAGTTGCTGCTCCAATTGTATTTCCTGTAACCGTTCCAATATTCACTCTTCCTGAAGTTGCTTCTATTCCATACATGATACCATTTGTCCCATCCAAACTAATAGAACGTATGATGTTGCCTTGTATCGATGATGCGGGATCAGCCGCGGCGCCCGCATAAGATATACCTCTGAATGATGTACCACTAGTGGTAGTAAGATTCATGATACCAGTACCAGCCTCAGAACTATGACCTATGATGTTATTGTTTATATTAAACCCTACACCTGATGTAGTGTTATTTACCCATATACCCCTGATGATTTGAGTACTGCTGTACGCTCTAGTTGCGGTTTGAAATATTCTATTTCCTGTGATATTCCAAGCTGTATTACCTAGATTAATGAATATACCGCAGTTTTGAGTGAATGTGGCATAGAAGTTAGCAATATTACAGTTGGATATTGTATTACCGCTATTTTCTTTACCTGTTGTACCTGTAGCATATACGCAGTTATAGGGAAAGCCACCCGCAGCGTCTCTGATATCGCAACTATCTATAAGGTTATTGTCACTACCGGTAGCACCAGTCGTAGTTCCGAAATACAATACACCACCAATAGTACTAGTATTGGCACCCTGCAAATTCACAAATTTCAGAATATTATCAGATGCATCATTTACAAACTGTATAGCACTAGTGTTTGCAGTAGCAGATGCACTATTATTAATAATGGTTAATGCCCTTGTTGTACCAGTAGAACCTACCCTACCATCAATGGTTACGAAACGTGCACCATTCATACTAATTATAGGGCTTGCAACGTTTGCAGTAATTGTCATTGCAGCCTGTGGTCTAATAGTCAGGCGTCTACCCGGACCAGCACATTGAATACTTCCTATGTTTATAGGATAAGTCTCACCAGTATAGGTAGGCTGTATTTCCAAAATTACATTACCTGCCATACCCAGTGCATTGATAGCACTGACTGCCCCAGCAATTGTAGCATAGTCGCCGGTAGGTCCTACTGTCCTTGTACCACTTATGGCACACGTTTGTGTACTGATATTTGATGTTAGTGGAGATATAGTTCTGTACTTAGGTCCACCTGTGCACATTGAGTTTACAGAATATACCCAAAACCAAAACGGCGTATTGTCAGGAAGACCAGTAACGGTAAAAGAAGTTGATGAACCATAAGATACTACAACACCACCCAACGCTGAAGCTCCTTCAGCGTATTCTATACCATCAATCGGCGCAGATGGAGGCGTACTTGTTGTTGTTCTAACAACAAGATATCTATCGGCAAGCGGTGAAGCTGCTGCTATAAAAGAACCACTTATTGTAAACAAAGTAGAACTTAATGACAACGCAAATGGCTGACCGGGAGGTGTTGCACAAACAGGCTGATTAAGAACCGTAACAGTATAGTCTCTTACATTACCATAGTTAACAGCAGTTGTAGGACATGGTGGTATAGAAGGGAATGAGGGAGTATTATACACGCCTACTATTCTTAATCTAAACGTTCCTGGTGTAACACCAGCCGGTATGGTAATAGGAATAACCTGAGTAGGCGAAGTGATGGTATTAGTACCTCCTACAGACTCCCCAGCACTAAATGTGCCATTGCCATCAAAATCTATCCACATCTGCACTCTGAATAAAGAAAAGTAGGGAGGACTAGTATTCACTGTAACATTATAGGTAGTTCCATTATATAACGTAACTGACTGTGACGCGGTCAAATCGTTATAATTAGCCGTACAAGTACTAGAAGGATCTGTGATAGCACTACTAATACCCACTAACGATGCTATACTGGTGTTCATGGGGTAAATAGGGCAATCGAATGTAAACGTAGGGGTACAAGATGATGCAGTAAACAAACTTGCCGAAACAACATTGGTAGCTGCGGTAATACCACTAGGAGTACAGGTTACATTGCATCTATAAAATGTAGTAGCGGTAATACCCGTAAAACTGAAAGTAACGTTTGTAGCACCAGATATATTGGTCCAGCCTCCAGTGCCAGTTGAGGAGCTCTGCCATTGAAACGCAAGACCTGAAGCTGCAGAATAATCTACAGCAGTCAACGTAAACAATGTTGAGGCGCCACCAGCCATTGGTATAATAGAAGCTGTTCCAGGCGCAGGCGTTCCTGTACATGGATTAACACCCTCTCCTACCATTGGTAAGATACGAGCTGTAGCTAAACCACCACCAGTAATAGTAATCTGTGATGTAGCAGATCCTACAACTGTAGGTAAGAATCTAACATACAATGGCACAGCAGTGAAGCCTGGCAATGTAAAAGGATATGTTTGTGGAGTAGTGAACCAAGTAGTACCATTGAATGAGAACTGGAAGTTGCTGGAACCAGTACTTACAGTCAACGGAGTAGATGTCATATAAGTGGCATTCACTGTGAACACCCGAACCGCCGAAATACCACTTACAGGCACATAACCAAAGTCTATCGATGCAGGACTGTTTGTAATTGCCGGCGGTGGAGGTAACAAAGTCACAGAGTAGTCTCTTACATTACCGTAATTCACAGCAGTAGTAGGACACGGTGGAATGGAAGGAAAAGCAGGTGTACTGAACACCCCAACTATCCTCATTCTGAAAGTGCCAGGAACGGCAGTAGAAGGTACAGTAATAGGTATCACCATAGACGGACCTGTAACTGTATTAGTACCGCCTACAGATTCATCAGTTGTAAAGATACCATCTCCGCTAAAATCTATCCACATCTGCACTTTGAATGAAGTTGCATAGACAGGCGATGTATTAACAGTGACGTTATAAGTATTGCCAATAACTAGCGATACAGACGAAGACGCAGTAAGATCTGTATAGTCGGATGTACATGTAGTAGAAGGATCAGTGATGGCTCCAGCCGCACCTATAAGTGATGCAATACTGGTATTCATAGGATAAGCAGAACACGGATATAAAAAAGTAGGCGTACAAGATGATGGAGCAAAATAGGTGATCAGTACATTGGATGAAGTTGATGAAAAAGTAGAACTTACGCAAGTAACTATACATCTGTAATATCTGGTAGCAGTTACACCAGGTAAGGTATACATCATCGTAGTTGCACCAGTAATGTTAGTCCATCCCGTTGAACCATCAATTGATGATTGCCACTGAAAAGCAAGGCCTCCAGAAGCTGTGGTACCTGTTAAATTGAGGGTGACAGGGGTAGCAGACCCAGCAGCAGTTAGAGATGTTGTAGCTGTGCCAGCTGTAGGTGTTCCCGAACAAGCTGACGCACCACTACCACTTACAGGTACATTGACAGTAGATACCAAACCACCACCAGTTATGGCAACATTACCCGTGTAAGATATAGAAGCAGTAGGGTTAAATCTTACAAAAACATTAGTTGAAGCAAATGCACCACCAGTATAAGCAATAGTATAGGAAGTAGACCATGTCGTACCGTTATTCGAAACTTCAAAGTTTGCTGGAGCAGTTACAGTAATATTGCCTGCAGCAGGATTTAAATTTTCAGCTACAATTGAAAAAACTTGAGCGGCAGAGTTTGTTCCTGTAGTAACACTACCAAAAGCTAAAGATGTAGGAGAAGGCGTTACTGATGGAGGAGGAGTCCAACGAAATGTTAGTCCGTTAGCAGGATTAACAGAATTATTCCTGCTACATGTTGCTGTATTATTTGTACCTGCTGTAGTAGCAGACCAATCAGAGGTAGTACTCCTGTTGTTAAAATCAGATCCAGATGCCCCAACAATACCCACATGGTAGTTATAAGTATTGGTAGATGAAGAAGATGTAGGACCGTATACTACTTCCACAACGTTAGTGGATTCATGCAATCTTATTTGAAAATTGATAGGCCCAGTTGCTGATATATTAAAACGACAAGCATTCAACCATTCCATCACAAATATCCGGTTGGGGGCAGTACCAATCGTCATTCTGCTAATATTTTGTGGAGTAGACGGACTATTGTACCACAAGTCATCTCCCATACCAGAAACACGTAACGTGCCCGTTGAAAGCGGCGTGTAAGAACTACCCGGAGAGGCCGATCCAAACTGAATCCAGCCATTACAGTTCATACCTACTTCTGTGTAGTTAACCCCACAGTATTTAAAAGTAAACCCTATAGGAATTGCACCCAAAGAACCGTCATCCCATAATGTCTGTATTACAGTCGAACCTGATAGAGGGGTGTAGGTTGTAGTAGTTTGAGAAAAAATGTAACTGGCGGCCGTTTGTCCATACCCTGCAAAACCCAAACAAACCACTAATAATACAAGTAACGCTCTTTTCATAACACTGTATTTGTAAATTTTGAACATTGTACAATTTGAAATACACAACTCGAATGTAGCCCAAAGCCAATACCACAGCGCATTTCGGGGTAGAAATGCTATGTGAATATTAACTAAAAGCTACGTTACTGTGATAAAAATAAGTAATTGGTTGCAATTTTAACAAAATTATTTCTCCACAATCCCCAAAAAAGCAAAAGTGCTCATGCAACTTTCGTGCAACTTTATACATCTATAAATATTATATTTTTTATTGTAAACAATATATTCTGATCTCTTTTATTCACATTATTCAAAATCCTACATCTACTAACAGCTTGTAAAAACAAAAATGTGCCCAATAAGGACACATTCTACATTGTAAATTACCACAAAATATACACATCCACTATTCCCACTCTATCGTAGCAGGTGGTTTACTGCTTATATCATAAACCACTCTGTTTATACCTTTCACTCGATTAATAATGTCATTTGATATCCTTGCTAGCAAGTCGTATGGCAAATGAGCCCAGTCTGCTGTCATGCCATCTACACTAGTTACGGCACGCAATGCACATGTAAACTCATAGGTTCGTTCATCCCCCATTACGCCTACACTCTGCACAGGTAGCAATATTGCACCTGCCTGCCATACTTCTTTGTACATACCGCTGTCTCGCAAATGTTGTGTATATATGGCGTCTGCCTCTTGCAACATAAGTACTTTTTCTTCACTTACCTCACCTAGTATCCTGATGCCCAAACCAGGTCCAGGAAATGGATGCCTGCCTATGAAAATATCATCTATTCCTAGCTCCCTACCCACTTTTCGTACTTCATCCTTAAATAATGCTCTTAGAGGCTCTATCAGCGATAGATGCATAATCTCAGGCAATCCACCTACATTGTGGTGAGATTTAATAGTAGCAGATGGCCCTCCATGTACCGACATTGATTCTATCACATCAGGATAAATTGTACCCTGACCCAAAAAACTAACATCTGTCAATTTCTGCGCCTCCTCATGAAACACATCTATAAAACCCTTGCCTATTATTTTTCTTTTCTTTTCTGGATCAGACACTCCACTTAATTCATCATAAAACTTTTTGCGCGCATCAATCCCTTTTGTATTTAAACCCAAGTGCTTATATCCATCCAACACCTGCTGAAATTCCCCCTTTCGTAGCAAACCATTATCTACAAATATGCAGTACAAATTATCTCCTATTGCTTTGTGTATCAATGTTGCTGCTACTGTTGAATCTACCCCACCACTCAGTGCCATTACTACTTTTTTATCGCCAGCCTGCACCTTAATTTTTTCTACAGTCTCTTGTATAAATGCAGCTGGTGTCCAATCCTGACGAGCACCACAAATATCTACCACAAAGTTTTTAAGCAGTTGACCTCCATCAGTACTGTGTGTCACCTCTGGGTGAAACTGTATCGCATAAACAGGATTCGGTGCGTATTGCGCACTCGCCTTAAACGCAGCTACTGGAATACTGTCAGTACGGGCTATTACCGAAAAATCATAAGGCAAATCTTTAATCGTGTCGCTATGACTCATCCACACCTGTGAGCCACTGCCAATTGTAGCAAAAAGAGGATCAGCTACCACATCTTGCAAATGGGCTCTGCCATATTCTCTGTGCGTTGACTTCCCTACCTCTCCACCCGACTGTTTGGCGAGTAGCTGTGCTCCATAACATACAGCTAGTAAAGGTAGCTTTGCAGCCATAGCTGCTATATCTGGCCGCGGAGCATTCGGGTCATTCACAGAAAATGGACTGCCAGACAGTATAATACCCTTCATAGTTTCGTCATAAACAATAGGTTTCGTACAAGGCTGTATCTCGCAATATACATTTAGCTCCCTCACCCTACGAGCTATAAGTTGTGTAAACTGTGACCCAAAGTCGAGTATTAATATCTTATCATTCATGCTATGAAAATATTTACCTGTTAACAATTTTCAGTTGGCTAAGCATTATACTTTCACCAAACTCTATTCTACACTAAAACGTGTTATATCTATACCAAAACAGTGTGTACATATGCATCGCGGCACAGGGTACACACTGTTTTTTCTTTTTCCTAACAAAATTAAGCTTGTGCAGGTGGCACACCAAAGTTGAATGGCATAGCTGGTGTCTCCTGATCTTTTATGTTGCCATGCTGTGCTTCAAAGCGCTTTACATTGTCTATCAATGCACGCATCAAGCGCTTAGCATGCTGTGGCGTCATTACAATACGCGATTTCACTTTTGCTTTTGGCACATTGGGCATCACATTCACAAAATCTATTACAAACTCAGCAAATGAATGTGTAATGATTGCAAGATTAGCATACTCTCCATCTGCCATTTCTTCTGACAACTCGATGTTTAATTGTTGTTCCGGATTCGGGATGTTCTGGTCTGACATAATAATTTTTTTGTATTGTTCGTTTTAGTTAAAATGGTCAGCGAAATTAAGTCAATTTAACGGAATATATCCTTTATACGCTTCGTATATTTATAACACGATTTTGAGGTCTATTAAAATTTGACAATCACCATTTCTCAAATTCATCAACTCTCATTCTGACAAACCCCATCGCTAACTACCTCATTACACGTCTATTTTTTTCAGAGCATATTTTCTATCTTTACAACCTATGTTTCGCTTGCTAACAGTTCTATTTTTTTTAGGTGCATTTATTTCCTGTCGACCAAAGGCCTATTACCCCAAGCCATCAGGTTACTACAGGTTAGATACTCCAGCTACTCACCAATACCTCCAATTTTCTTATCCTGGTTTCCCTTTTAGCTTCGAATACCCGGCCAATAGTACTGTATCCCGTGATACCATGTTCAAAGGTGAACAAGACAACAAATACTGGATTAATATTCATGTCCATGGAATGGAAGGGATTTTTAACATCACTTATAAAGAGATATCAGAAAAACAACCTTTACACAAACTTATGGACGATGCTTGGGGCCTTTCTTACTTCCATCACGAAAAGGCAGACTATATCGACCCAGTAGGCTTTGTTAACGAATATGGTGTCACAGGTATGTTGTACACAGTAGGGGGCAATACTGCATCTCGTTACCAGTTTGCCGCTACCGATTCTGTCAAACATTTCATCAGAGGCGCCCTATATTTTGATGTCACACCAAACGCAGATTCACTACAACCTGTTACCGACTTTTTACTAAAAGATATTCAGCACATGCTGCTTACGCTGCAGTGGCACAACAACTAGTGTTCGGTATCTATTTGCGTTTAGATGCAAAAAAGCTTTTCATAAGTGCTGCACATTCATTAGCCAGCACACCTTGCACCAACACTGCCTTAGGATGGAATGGAGAATTTTCTCCAGTTATCCTGCTATAACCGCTTTTTGCGTCTGCAGCACCGAATACAATTCTGTTCAATTTCGCCCAGTAAATTGCCCCTGAGCACATCAAACATGGCTCTACCGTTACATAAAGTGTAGCCTCTGGAAGGTACTTGCTGCCTACTCCATTAAACGCTGCTGTTAGTGCTATCATTTCCGCATGTGCAGTGCTGTCGTTTAACCGTTCTACCTGATTGTGACCCCTAGATATCATCTTGTTATCCCACACCACCACCGCACCCACAGGTACTTCGTCTGCTTCATATGCGAGTTGTGCTTCTCTCAATGCCTGCCGCATAAAATACTCATCATCAAATATCATATCGTTTTTGGTTAATCTATATTTTCAAAAAAAATAAACCCTCTGATCCAGAATCTACAGTCCGCTATTCTTGGGTAATATCAGGTCTGATATTCGGTAACTCGCAAAGCTGCCAATTATAAATTAAATCACAAAACTTAAACTACTCTTACACTCAAAACACTATTCTGCTTAAATTGCATCATGAACATAAAATCAATCATATTTATTCTCCTGTTGGTAACCGCTGGCAATGTTACTACAAAAGCACAATCTGGTGGCTTTTGTGATGTAGTAAACACTATACTCAAAGAGTCCGACAGTAAATTCAAAAACATCCAAGGCCAAATGATGGAGATGAATGCTACTGCCACTATGTGGGCTAGCACTGTTAAACTCCCAGGATCTATAGGCTACAGAATTGTAAACTCAATGGGTTTCTTTTACGAAAGTGCTGTATTACAAACTACGAACAGAGAAGAAATAAAACCAATCTACGAGGAGTACAAAAAGAAACTATCCGAGTGCCTATCAGTACAAGGGTATGACGTCTCTTACCAAGAAAATTTCATAGCAGGGCTAAGCGATTACAAAAAGGTAGTGTTCATGAAAAAAGTGAAAGAAGATACTCCCGTAGACCAGTTACCTCCGCACGTTACTATGGAAGTAACTTACAGTAAAGAGGTAGGAAAATTCACCGTTGTAATCTTCCTTTTTCAACACTAATTCTCCCTAAGTTTTACAGGCAATATTACACATCAACCAATGAACAATTCCGATAATTATATAGAGGTCAACAGCCTTCTTTGGAACAAAAAAACACCTCATCATACAGTATCCGCTTTTTATGATAATGATAGCTTTTTAGCAGGAAAGAATTCACTCAAAGAAATTGAAAAAAATCTGCTAGGCGACATTAAAAACAACACTATTTTGCACCTCCAATGCCACTTTGGTCAAGATACTTTATCAATGGCAAGAATGGGTGCTATCGTTACAGGAGTCGACTTTTCATCGGCAGCAATCACTGAGGCAAAAAAACTGAATGAAACACTTGCGTTGAATGCAAATTTTATACTAGCCGATGTGTACAGTTTACCCACATCACTTCACCATCAGTTCGATATTGTGTACGCTTCTTATGGCACAATTGTATGGCTACCCGACATCAAAAAATGGGCAAACAGTGTAGCTAGTTGCATCAAGCCTGGAGGCAGATTTGTGTTCGTAGAAACACACCCTCTTGCAATGATGTTTGATGATGATTTTACAGCTATCAAATATGCCTATTTTAACACCGGAGTTATTGAAGAAATAGAACAAGGAACCTATGCAGACAGAACAGCAGATATCAACCTCAAATCACTCACTTGGAATCACTCACTATCCGATGTCGTTCAAGCATTAATTGATGCAGGTCTTCGCATTACCCAATTAAATGAATACAATTACTCCGAGCAAAACTGTTTTGGCAATATGACAGAAGTAGCACCGGGTCAATTTCAGGTAATTGGCATGGAAAGCCTTATCCCGCTTGTGTATGCCATAGAAGCCAAACAACCTATTTAACACATACTATTTTCAATTTCAAACAATAAACATGAACTGGATTCAGCTCAATAACGAAGAACAACTCAACGAGATAAATACAGAAAGCAACACAGCACCAGTATTTATTTTTAAGCACAGCACTCGCTGCTCGATAAGTAGTATGGCACTAAACCGAATTGAAAAAACCGACCTAGATAAAGACGCAAAATTCTACTATCTCGATTTATTAAAACACCGAAACATTTCAGATAAAATTGCTCAAGATTTTAAAGTATATCATGAGTCACCACAAGTACTTATGATAGTAAAAAGCGAATGTGTTTACGAGGAAACTCACAACGGTATAAACGCAGCAGAAATCAAGGAGCAGATACTCGAATGGAAGAGCAAAATGAACTAGGTATCTATATTTTTTTACCCTTCCATTTCCCTGTTTTCAAGTACAGCACAGACCCTACCAATAGTGTTGTCCAGTACACAAATTCTGACCCCCAACACAAATACAATTCACTGTGCTTCAGATTGATTACATAATAGCAATACACAAGGTACAAAGACACACACGTTATCTCCATTGTAAGGTTTACCAGAGTGTTGCCAGTGCCCACTACACCGTTAAAAATAACGGTAGACAAAGACATAACTAATGTAGCAACAATTATGACCCTCAAACTGGGAATGGAGAATAGAATGAGAGCTTGATCACTAGTGTATACAGACAAAAATTCTTGTGCAAAAATCAACATGAGCACACATACTAAACTAGCATAAACAAAGCTCAACTTTGCTATCTTGGTTATAACTTTTATCACGTCTGCTTGTCTACCTTGCCCTATCACATTGCTCACCATAGTATTACAGGTTGTCGCTAAAGCCCACGTACCTACGCTTACTATCCCAAAAATATTGCGCAACACCTGCGAAGCCGCTAGTGACTGTGCACCTAAATGCTCAATGAAAAAGAAAAATACTAACCATCCACCTATACTAAACATAAACTGCACAATAAGCGGTGCTGCCACTTTCAGAGAGCGTTGCGAAAGATCTATATCAAAGTGACGGAACTTAAACAATGGATATTTATCATGTAATCTTTGACCAAAGAATACTGTTAACATAACCAAACATCCTGAAATCTCTGCCAACACTGATGCAACTGCAGCCCCTTCAAAACCCATTGCAGGCATTCCACCCTTACCAAAAATGAGTACGTAGTCTAGCAGAATATTAACAAGAGTTGCTGCTAAAGACCCATAAATAAGCATTCTAGATCTATTGATCGAAATAAAAAATGAATACAACAACTGTGTCAGCATCAAAAATGGTAATCCCCATACTCGGGTGTAAATAAACTTCACACTCAACTCAAAATTACCCTGATCCTGAAGGCTGAACCCAAACAATAGTGGCACAAACCATAAAGTCAACAACATCAACCCCAATGAAAACAATACGGACAACATTACCCCATTTGCCAGAAGCTGCGCCAGTCCTTTTTCATCGCCTTCCCCAGCGCGCCTTGCCATTTGTATCTGTATACCACTAGAAAGACCATAACCTATCATGGAGAGTATGAGAAAAAAAACACCTGTTATCCCATTTACACCAAGCTCCTTTTCGCCTAACATACCCAGGAAAATGGTATTGGTAAAATAGTTCAACTGTGGTATAAGAATAGCTAGAGATATAGGTGCAGCTAATTTTATTATTTGTTTGTTTGTGGCTGTAACGCCTAAATTGTTCATGTTTGTTTGTTGAAGCAATAAATATTGATAGGAATTGAATATTCTTTTAGTTGTTTAACTTCCATTGAAAATATTGTCATGCCTATCTTGAAATGCTAAACATTGACTGCAACGGATATTTACATGAAATTCCACAAATACAAAATATCGAGCAAATACCCATATAATATACTATGATAAAATACTTGCAAAAGTAATACAATAGCTAACAATTGATGTCAGAAGGCAAAACAATTAATTTACTTGTCAGTAGTATCAATTTAAATCTATATAATCTACCTAGCACTTTTATGAAAAACAAGAATACAATTGAATAACAATTACTTACGCAGACACAATTAGATATCATAGTAATTAATAAACATGATTCATTAACACCTCAGTTACAAAATATCACTACCAAACTACTTTGTATTTTGTACCTTAGCCAACAAATACATAATCTATGAAAAAAATTATTCTGTTAGTTTTCTCTATTTTCATGCTTGGAAACATGGTCATAGCTCAAGATTCTAAATCCAAAGTATCTCAGAAAAAGGTCAACAAAACTCCTGAACAAACTGCTACTCCAGCACCTGCAGGGAAGCTTAAAAAAGACGGCACCCCAGACAAGAGATATAAAGAAAATAAAAAAGAAGAAGCAGCTCCGGCTGGCCCTACCAAAAAAGATGGTACACCAGACAGGAGATTTAAAGAAAACAAAACAACTCCAAAACAAAAATAACAACAATATGCACTTGTTCATATCTAGTTAGCCAAGATAAATTTGGCTAGCTAGATATTATAGTTCTCAAAGAGAACTACTGCTGTGCTTGCATTTTCATTATTTGTTATCAAAGCCCTTTAAGGCAACCTTTACAGTTATGCGTACCATTATTTCCATAATTTGCTTATCGTTCATTATCGTTTCGTGTGGCGAAAAGAATAATAAATGGACTACTCACAATGTACCAGAAGGTGGTTTTTCTGTGGGTATGTTTTCTCCTGTAGATAAAACTAAAAAAACTGAAATAACAGTTTTTGGTAAGCAAGAACGACACTTTGTTAGTTGGAAACCATCTAGTGTAGCCATTGACAAATTCAAGCTATTTGAAGTTAGCTATATCAATTGTCCCGCATCAGCAATCGCAGATAGTATGCAGCTAAACGCCACTTTAGACAAAGCAATAGACATGAGGAAAAATGATTTCTCTGAAGTTGATGTAATTGAGTCTCAAGCAATTGAATTAAATGGTTATCCCGGAAGAGCTTTTTTTTACGATGCACCAAAAGGGAATACACTAGTCTCTGTAAAGATTTGTATTGCTAACGGAAAACTATATGACTTGGTTGTAATAGCTAAGAAAAACTACTCTAC
The DNA here is from genome assembly GCA_027484425.1 of Sphingobacteriales bacterium. Taxonomy (GTDB): domain Bacteria; phylum Bacteroidota; class Bacteroidia; order Chitinophagales; family Chitinophagaceae; genus Nemorincola. Next base: position 15,504 of record JAIXSZ010000009.1, on the reverse strand, counting down.
CAATAATGAAATGAGTAATTTTTTCAACTCATTCAAGACACTATAGGTTTATTATCTTTTTAAATTACCTAACTTTCATTAATCATACATTAACATTTTTTTGTTAAAATAGCATTACTTTCACGCCCGCTATGCTATTTAACACCAAGGAATTTGCAATATTTTTTGCGATAACACTAGCTATATATTGGTTGGTAAAGCCTTGGCGTAATGTTCAGAACTTGGTATTACTGGCAGGTAGCTATTATTTTTACAATAATCTCCATTATACATTCCCAATTTATCTTGCCTGCATGATAGGGGTAGGTTATGTTTCGGCTATACTCATTGACCAGCAAACGCAGCAAACTAAACGAAAAGCTATACTTATAGTAGGAATATGTCTATTGGGTTTCGGGCTCACCTATCTAAAGTACAGCACCCTAATACTAGGCAACATTACAGGACTAGAACAATGGCAGGCAAGTGCAATAGGAATAATAGTACCGTTGGGCATCAGCTACTACACCTTCTCTTCTATAGGCTATATTACCGATGTGTACCGCAAACGGCTACCTGCTCAGCAAAATGCAATAACTTACGCTACTTATGTTAGTTTCTTCCCACATTTACTTTGTGGACCTATTGCTTCATCAGTTGCTGTATTACCTCAATTTAGCAAAACAAATGTTCCTACTTGGGCACAGATTGAACAGTCAGTAGCAGAGATCTTATGGGGTCTTTTCAAAAAAATGGTTATTGCTGCCAATGTAGAAAAGGTAGTGAACTATTGTTATGCATCTCACGAGGATCTAAATGGTAGTACATTGTTTTTGGGTGTTACTTTATTTAATCTTTACCTCTATGCCGACTTTTCTGCCTACTCAGATATTGCTCGTGGAGTAGCAAGGCTATTGGGGATTGAACTAACTCAAAACTTCAAAATGCCCTTCTTTAGCCGTAATCCTGGCGAATTCTGGCGCAGATGGCACACATCACTACGCAAATGGATGCTTGACTACCTATACCTGCCTATGGGCGGCAACAGGGGCTCAAAATTGCAATATGTGATAGTTATGCTTTTCATATTCAGCTTCAGCGGCCTATGGCATGGCGCCAATATGACTTTTGTATGCTGGGGACTGTTAAATGGCATTTACTTTCTACCTTACATACTTACAGACAAACTTACTCGTTACAAAGATGTAGTGGCAAAAGGAAAACTACTGCCTTCTGGCAAGGAGTTTTTACAACTACTACTAACATTTAACCTTATAACGCTTACACGTATCTTCTTCAGAGCTCCAGATATGACTGTTGTAAAAGGATTGATCACTAAGATTTTCTCAGCCAGCATTTTGGCTGTGCCGCTGAAGCTAGTGGTAACCAATGTAGCCATATGTTTACCAATGCTGGCTGTTGAGTGGGTACAAAGAGAGAAAGAATACGTCTTACAAATTAGCACTAAGTACCCAGCCTTAAGAATATTAGGATATATTGCAGTAATATTTTTGATATATTGGCTCCACAAACGACAAAATACCTCCGAATACTACTATTTTAAATTTTAAGAAAAACCATTTTTTACCCATCAACAAACTCAGAATGAAAAAAATACTCCTATTAACATTGCCCTTTGCCACCTTACTTACATTAAGTTGCGGAAATAATATAGAGCAACAACAAGCCGCCACAGCTACAGAAAAAGCATTGGCTGAAAGCAAAAAAGCATTCAGAGCCGTAGAAGACCTGAACAATGACTACCGAGAAATACCAGACGAAAAAATGCTGGAAAATGGGGGGCAGAATAGCGCGATATACGGTGAAATGAAGAAACGCTACAAAGCCCAATTGTCTGAATTTAAAAAAGAAGTTGAAAGTACTGGAGCAAAATTCATTGTGGTTATCATTACACCAGAAGTAGGCCCGGGCATTACTAACCGTACCCGATACGGTCATCCATTTATAAAGAGTACTTGTACAGAACTAGGCATAGAACATTATGATCTAAGCCCAGCTATCGCAGCACAAAACCCAGATGTGATAACACAAGCACCCAAAGATGGTCATTGGTCTAAAAAGGGAGCAATTTTTCTAGCAGATCAGCTAGAGCCTATTATAACAAAATATTCAACTCATAAAACCACAACTACTTATCCAGACGCTCAGCGAACTGAAACATTTGGCGACCTCGCACCAGGGTCAGACGAAATATTGGATGGAGGCAAAAACCTACCTTACCGTGTAGTAGCCAATGCGCAAGGATTGAGGATGAATGAGGATGTAAAATTCCCTAAAACCAAACAACATATATTGTTTATGGGCGGGTCTCAAATATATTCTCCATTTTTGGACAATGATTTTATTGCAACCACATTACTTGCCAAACGTCACCCAGAAATGGTGATAATGAACTCAGGCATGATATCTGGTTGCACAGACGACTTCTTATCATTGTGGAAAGAAAAAGCCAAATACAGCGAGCCTGATGTAGTAATAGTGCAAACAAATGGCACCGACATCACAGATCTTTTCTTCACTAATCGCAACCACCTTGCGCGCTCTAAGCAACCCTATTACCCATCGGCTGAGGAAGAAAAATACTTCAGAAATACCTACAGAAAATAACGACAAACATAATATTGAACAACTAATAAAAGCTACAGGGTTCCCGATAAAGGAACCCTGTAGCTTTTATGTGGATGTTGCACTTAGTTTCTTTTAGCTTAGTCCCTCTATTTCTCCATTTACTAGCTTTATATGCATTGCTTGTGGGTCTTTTGGCAAGCCAGGCATACGCATTATTTCACCAGCTACAGCAACAATAAAGCCTGCACCCGCATTGATAACCAGATCGCGGATAGTAATAGTAAACCCTGAAGGGGCGCATATTTTCTTCTCATCGTCAGTAAATGAGTACTGAGTCTTAGCAATGCACACTGGCAAATTGCCCCAGCCACGCTCTTCAAACTGCTTGAGTTTAGTAGCAGCACTACCCGCAAACACCACGGCTCCGGCACGGTATATTTTGGTAGCTATCTTCTCTATTTTAGTACGTATGGAGTCTTCAAGCTCATAGGTAAAGTTGATGTCCTGAGATGGGCTATTTTCTATCAACTCTACTACTTTGCGAGCCAAATCAGCTGCACCTTCACCACCTTTTACAAAACCATTATTAATAGCAAATACTACCCCTTCAGATGCACAAAACTCTGCTAGGAAATTCACTTCTTCATCAGTATCATGCTTGAAGCGATTGAACGAAACAACAACACTCTGCCCAAAACCTTTCATGTTTTGTATATGACGTTGCAGATTAGGCACACCCGCTTTTAGGGCATCCATGTTGGGTTTGGTGATCTCTGTGGCATGTACACCACCATGCAGCTTAAGGGCTGCAGTAGTGGCCACTATCACCGTAGCCTTGGGGCGCAAACCAGACAAACGGCACTTGATATCCAGAAACTTCTCGGCACCGAGGTCACTACCAAAACCCGACTCTGTTACAACATAATCGGTACAGCTAAGCGCCATGCGTGTGGCCAATACAGAGTTGCAACCATGAGCAATATTGGCAAACGGACCACCATGCACAAATGCAGTAGTATTCTCGGTGGTTTGTACCAGATTGGGTAAAATGGCATCGCGCAGCAATACGGTAATAGATTCGGCTATTCCCAAGTCTTTAACTGTAAAGGGTTGCTTATCTGTGGTGTAACCCAACACGATACGCTCTATGCGCGCCTGTAGGTCTTCTACACTAGTGGCCAAGCAGAACAACGCCATTATTTCTGACGCTGGCGTAATGTCGAAACCAGCCTCTGTTGGGATACCATTGGCACTACCTCCTAGACCAGTAACTATATTGCGCAGAGAGCGGTCATTGACATCGGCTACCCTACGCCAAACTACACGCTCCAGCGCCTTGCCTGTGTTGCGATTCTGATATTGATAGTTATCAAGCAGGGCAGCAATCATATTGTTGGCACAAGTAATAGCATGAAAATCGCCGGTAAAGTGAAGGTTGATATCCTCCATAGGCAATACCTGCGAATAACCACCACCTGCAGCACCACCCTTCATACCAAAACATGGGCCCAAACTGGGCTCGCGAAGGGCTACAGCCGCTTTCTTGCCTATATAGTTGAGCCCCAACGATAACGCTACGCTAGTTACTGTTTTACCCACACCTGCCTTGTTAGGGGTGATAGCGGTAATGAGTATCAGATTACTGTTTTTGATCTTTTCTTCATTAAGGTAAGTAAGTGGCACCTTGGCTTTATACTTGCCATAAGGTATAATGTCCTCAGGGTCTATCCCTATGTTAGCAGCAATAGCACTAATAGGCTTTAATACGGTAGCCCTTGAGATTTCGATGTCGGAAGGAAACGGTTTTGATGTAGTGTCTGCCATAGAATTTGTGATTTTGTTTTGAAGGTAATATAACAGTTTTATTTCAGCCAAGGAAATAAAACAACTGATTTTTCTACTTTGTGTTATTCGAAGATGTTACTCGCCTAATGGTTGTACTCCAAAAGATATCCACAAAAATCGCCTGCGATGCTATTGTCGTTTTACTTATTGGTAATTTAGCAATGTTATGCATCAGGGCACTACTACCATTCGCAAAATCATACATGTAGACATGGATGCGTTTTATGCGTCGGTAGAGCAAAGGGACCATCCCGAATACCGCGGCAAACCGCTAGTAGTGGGCGGATCGCCTGAGGGCAGGGGTGGAGTAATAGCTGCTGCCAGCTATGAGGCCCGCAAGTATGGTGTGAGGTCAGCCATGCCATCGAAACAAGCTGTGCAGCTATGCCCACACCTTATTTTTGCCCCAGGAAGGTTTGGAGTATACAAGGAAGTATCTGCTAAGATTAGAGAGATTTTTAGGCGCCATACAGACCTTATAGAGCCCCTGTCGCTAGACGAAGCCTACCTGGATGTAACAACGGACAAACAGGGCATAGGATCGGCGATAGCCATAGCCCGCAGCATAAAACAAGCCATAAAAGAAGAACTGAACCTGACGGCATCGGCAGGGGTATCTGTGAACAAATTTGTGGCTAAAGTAGCATCTGACCTCAATAAACCTGATGGACTCACATTTATAAGCCCAGATCAAGTGACCACCTTTATGGAACTACTGGCAGTGGAGAAATTCTACGGGGTGGGCAAAGTGACTGCCGACAAAATGAAAGCCATGGGCTTGCATACTGGTGCCGACCTGAAACGCCTGACAGAGGACGAACTGGTGCAGGGTTTTGGGAAGGTGGGCAGATTTTACTACCGCATCGTGCGGGGTATAGATGACCGTCCTGTGCAACCCAATAGAGAGTCGAAATCGGTGGGAGCGGAAGATACATTTGCCTACGACCTAACCAATGTAGAAGAAATGAATACCGAACTACGGAAGATTGCGAATCTGGTAGCTGACCGACTACAAAAACATGGACTAAAAGGCAGAACCATAACACTGAAAATAAAATACAACGACTTCAGACAAATAACCCGAAGGCGGTCATTTACTGACCTAACCGACGATGCCGACCTTTTACTACATACTGCCCGCCAACTGTTACTTACTACCCAGCTAGAGGGTGTAAAGGTGCGCCTGCTAGGTATTACCGTATCGGGGTTTACGGAGGTGACCCGACAATGGGTGCGCGCTGAAACTACGCAGATAAAGTTATTTGAAGATTAGACATGTTATCTATTTCCCAGAATTGCCGGTTAGTTGCCGGTGTTTTCATCGGTTTTGATAGTTAAGTCGTTGATTATCAATACTATTCACTTTTCCGGTTTGTATGCATTTCCCAGTAGTTTTTGCGATAAAGTCTAACATGCGATTGCATTCTTGCTGCGCTATTTGATGATTGTTGTGACGCTGAGAAAAAATACAAAGTGATGTATTGATTGCAGATGTTCAAAGGGAGGTGTAAACAGAACAGGCTGTATCGAAGCTGCAAAAAGTGAGCCAAAATGGAGACGAAACAAATAATCTTTTCCACATTTTGATAGGTGGAATTTATTAAAAATAAAAGCAGACTGCCGTACGATTACTATTCAACTTCACAGCTCTGACGAGGTTGGGTCACGCTAAGATGGATTACAAAACTAACAGCAACAAACACTATGACAGCAGCTCCAACTGCTGAAAAATGGCCACCAACGACTGTCCCTTGGGTGTGAGTGTATACTCAATATGTAATGGCTTGGGGGTGATAATGTCTTTGTGCAATAGCCCTTGTTCTTCCAGCTCTTTGAGCGCTACGGCTACAGATTGTTTGTTGGCACCATCAATATCACGAAGCAATTCGCTAAACCGCACCGGACCTTGCAAGGCTCTGCGGAATATCTCTGGTTTGAACTTGCCAGATAGTGTCTTGAGTAAAGCTTGTGCTGGACAACCATTTTCATTTTCCATACTGAGTAGTCTTGTTTTTCTGACTAATTGTGTATCCGTTATACAATACGCAACTTTGCTAAAGTTATAAAAGTAAGGTAAGTAGTACAAAAAAGATGCTGCAACATCTGCTGAAAGTAATAAACATGAATATAAAAAACTGGTTACTACCATTACTGATCATAGGCAGCATAGGCTGCCAGTCGCAAACAGCATCTAAAATGACAACAGATAATAACAACCCACTGCTTTGTGACCCACAAAAAGGGATATGCGAAATACCTGATAGCAGCGCTGGTGATGGTAAGCTGGCAATGAATAACCAAAAGAAAGCGGTGAGGGTATTGTACTTTACAGACCCCATATGCTCGTCGTGCTGGGGTATAGAACCACAACTACGCAAGCTAAAACTGGAATATGGCAATAACCTTACTATAGAGTACCGTATGGGTGGCTTGCTGCCCGACTGGAGCTATAATAGCGGAGGCATAAGCAAGCCAGCAGATGTGGCAGTACACTGGGATGAAGTAAGCCGCTACTACGACATGCCTATAGATGGTGATGTGTGGCTGGAGGACCCGCTGGCATCGTCTTACCCACCATCGATAGCAGTGAAGGCTGCACAACTGCAAGACGAAAAAAAGGCGGTATTATTTATGAGGCGTATTAGGGAAATGGTGTTTATGGAAAAGAAAAACATAACCAAATGGGAACACCTAGCGACGGCTGCTACTGAATGTGGGCTAGACGCTGTGGCTATGAAACGCGACTATGAGGGTGTGGCAAGAGAAGCATTTAGAAAAGACTTGGAACTGACTAAAAAAATGGGCGTAAGGGGCTTCCCTACCCTATACTTTATGGGTAAGGATGGCAAACAGGTGGTGATAAATGGCTACAAACCTTACAAGGCATTTGAGGACGCGGTGCTGAAATGTGCGCCTACTGCTACAAAAACGGACTATGAAAAAGACTGGCAAAACCTATTTGGCCACTACAAGACCCTGACCAGAAAAGAATATGCTGAGCTGAGTAATGTAAGTGTGGCTGCTGCCGAAAAAAAGCTGAACAACCTAACCCAAGACAATAAACTACAGACCATAATAAGCAAAAACGGCGATCTGTGGATGAGGGAGTGAGTGTATGTGACTGAAAATAATTTAGAGGGCTGGTGCTGAGGCCTGCCCATGGGAATTAATTTTGTTTCTACACTGCCATTTTCAAAATTTCGTTGGGGATGCGCCCCAAACCCCTCTTTAAATAGTTGAATAGATAAATAGTTAAAAAGCCCGAACTGCACGCACAGAGAACGGCGCGTTCTTATAATATTCGTGGGCTGAGCCACTGGAGATTATTACGTACAATGCCCAGTTAGAATTTAGCTCACTACTACTCCAATAGTTAACAGTGGTGATACTGAATCCACCAATAAAACTGCTATTAATAGATAATTTATTCAACTCATCTCTACTGGGTAGGAACCAGTCGCTATAACCATTTAGCACCAGATCAGCACATAACCTTGCCGCTGTACCTGCTCCACAGGCGGCAGCTACTATGGCAGTATTAGCTGCTCCTGTTCCCAGTGCTTCAGATGTGCCACCTACCATAGTTGTAGTGCTGTAACAGCCCCATTGTGCTGTACCTTGGTCACTTGGCGCAGCTATCAGTCCATGTGTTTCACCAGCTACATAGCCAGGGTCGCCGGGTTGTAGGATGTAGGCTATTTTGCCGCCACCATAATTCATACCTATCGTTAGTGGTGGTGTATTGGCAGCACTGATACCGGGAACGATAACATAATTTCCACCACCACTAAATAGGGTGTCGCCTGTAGTACTAACATTCAATTTCAATGAACCAGCATGTAATGCATACGGCACACTCATTATTTGATTGGTACCCATGTCTGTATAGATGCTGCCACCTGCTGGGTCGAGTTCTACCTGCATAAATTTGGCATTAGTGCCCCAGTTGATGCTGACAAAAGTGCCAGATACAGGTGTGCCTTGACCTAGTTTACGGAGAACATACCATTGGCATCGGTAGTTAAGCTGTGGGTTTCGCGGTATTTGATCGCTCCTGTAGCTGTGCTATCTCTAATGGTAAACCTTACCGAAACAGATGTACTGGCAAGCACTCCGCCACTGCTGTTGCGGGCGGCGGCTTGGTAGGGAATACCTTGGGGGGCTTGAGCATAAGATACTATGCTTAATAGTAACAGTGATAATGCAATTATATAGCTTTTCATGTTTTCTGAAATCTTCATTGATACTAAAATAAAATAGCTCTCTTTAGTTAAAAAGAACGAACTGGCCGTACTATTCTAAGGTTGGTTTTTTCAACAAAATAATTGTTACCATCACCGAAACTAATTAGCCAAGCCTCAGTTGCACTATTTTCACTACTAGTCCAATACCCTCCACTCGTGAACCCACCTATTATAGTTCTATTCAAAGCCAACTTATTTAATTCCTCCTTACTAGGTAAATACCAGTCGCTATAACCACCAAATTCATAATCAGAACATGTCCTCGCTGCGGTACCGGCGCCACATAGTGTAGATATTAAAGCAGTATTAGTTGCACCAGTTCCGATGGCGGTAGACGTACCATTTAAGAAGGTAGGGTTGCAGCCCCATTGTACTATAGGTCCAACATCAGCAAGCGCAGCAATCAACCCATGAATTTCACCAGCTACATATCCTGGATCTCCTGGCTGGAAAACATAAGCTATTTTTCCCCCACCATAATTATCACCTACACTTTGACCTACGGCAGTGACAGCCACCATCACTGTAGAAAGCGAAAGAGCACAAGAATTGGTCATCGTATAGCTGATTATAGCTGTGCCTATAGCAATACCAGACACTATACCTGTACTACCTATTGTAGCTACCCCGGTAGCGCTGCTGCTCCAAGTACCACCCGAGGTAGCATTAGTAAAAGTGGCAGTACCACCCAACGACAAAGAAGTAGGACCGACAATACTAGCGACTGACGGTGTGGCTATCACAGTTACAACTTTAGTAGTAAGGGAACTTCCACAAACACTTGCGATCGAATAACTAATAGTAGCCGTACCTGCTGCAATACCAGATACGACTCCGGAGCTATTGACTGTGGCTATGCCCACAGCACTGCTACTCCATGTGCCGCCTGACGCTAATACGCTAAGCGTAAGATTGTTACCAGAACATACTACAGATGCACCTGAAATAGCACCAGAGTACGGTATAGGATTAACAGTAACTACCCTTGTAGCAATAGCAGTACCACAACTACCAAACACAGTATAGGTAATGGTGGCTGTACCGGCCGATATCCCTGATACTATCCCACAACTATTGACGGTGGCTATACTAGTTGCGCTGCTGCTCCATATACCTTCAGCTGCAGTGCTAGAAAATACTGAAGTGCTACCTGCACATAATGAAGCTGTACCGGTGATGGTACCTGCTGAAACCGCACAAATAAACGAACGGACGGCACGAACTTTGTACAAGCCCATTTTATTAAGGTAGCCGCCTGGGCCATAGTAAAAGGCAATAGGATATGCATGACCGGCATCGAACTGAGTACTACTCCAATATAATGCAGCGTAATCGAAGCCTCCTATTACTGCTCTATTATCATATAATTTAGCCAACTCATTTAAACTAGGCAAATACCAATCACTGTAGCCACCCAAAACAAGATCTGAACAAAGGCGTGCCGCATAAGACCCAGCACCTTGAACAGTAACAATAGCATTGGTATTAGCCATACCACTACCCAAAGCAGCGTCTGTGGCACCTGTAGATATAAAACTTCCATTGTACCATTGTAAGCCTGTGCTCTGGTCCGTAGGTGCTGCTATTATGCCTTTCACTTGACCGGCAACATAACCAGGGTCGCCGGGCTGGAGGATATATGCTATAATACCTCCTTCATAACTATCGCCTACTGCGGTAGGGATAGGAATAACTGTTATCACATGTGAGGCTGTTGAACTTCCACAAGCGTTTGTTGTAGTGTAACTGATGACAGCGGAACCAACATAGATGCCATTGACTGTACCTCCAGTACCTATGGCGGCTATAGACGTATTGCTGCTACTCCATGTACCACCTGCAACAGCATTAGTTAGAGTGGTAGTGCCACCTAATGTTAGGGTAGCATTGCCTGCAATAGTGCCAGCTGATGGCGATGTATTGACTATTACGGCAAGTGTAGTGGTGGCACTGCCAAAACTATTGGTTACGGTATAGCTGATAATAGTAGAACCAACGGACACTCCTGCAACTATACCTGTGCTTCCTACTGTAGCAACGCCAGTAGCAGAGCTACTCCACACACCACCTGTAGTAGCGTTAGATAGCGCTAAAGTGGTACCTCTACATACAGTTATAGTACTGGTGATCGCACCAGCATTTGGTAATGAAGTGTTTGCCGCACTAATACCCGGGATTATAATATAATTGCCACCTCCACTTTTTAATGTATCGCCTGTAGTACTAACAATGTGTTTTACTGCACTTGCATTCAATGCATATGGCACACTCATCATTTGTTGCGTGCCCATGTCTATATAGCTGCTGCCACCTGTAGGGTCCAGTTCTACCTGCATAAATTTGGCATTAGTGCCCCAGTTGATGCTGGCAAAAGTGCCAGATACAGGTGTGCCTTGACCTACGTTTACGGAGAACATACCATTGGCATCGGTAGTGGTGCTGTGAGTTTCGCGGTATTTTATAATACCTGTGGTTACACTGTCAAGGATGGTAAACCTTACCGAAACAGATGTACTGGCAAGCACTCCGCCACTGCTGTTGCGGGCTGCTGCTTGGTAGGGAATGCCTTGCGGAGCTTGAGCATAAGATACAATGCTTAATAGTAACAGTGATAATGCAATTATATAGCTTTTCATGCTTTTTGAAATATTCATTGATGCTAAAGTAAAATACCTCTCTTTAGTTAAAAAGAGCGAACTGCCCGCACTCTTCTATTGTTGCCTTTGTTGGTGAAATAATTGTTACCATCAGCGAAACTTATCAGCCAAGATTGAAATATACTATTCTCACTACTAGTCCAATAAGCATCCGTTGTAAATCCTCCTATTAAAGCACGATTTAAAAACAGATTATTTAATTCATCTCTACTAGGTAAGTACCAGTCGCTATAACCGCCAAATACAAGATCGGCACACAAACTAGCGGCAGTACCTGTACCACAAGCAGCATTGATAAGTGATGTATTGGCAGCGCCAGCTCCGGTGTTGGTAGATGCACTACCTACAAGAGTTGCACTACAGCCCCATTGTATGCTTAATGCGTTGTCAGACGGCGTAGCTATCAACCCATGTGTTTCACCAGCTACATATCCGGTATCGCCGGGTTGAAGTATATATGCTATTATACCGCCACCATAATTATCACCTATATTCTGTCCCACTTCTGTAACAGCAATCATAACCGTTGCAAGGGCAATGCCACATGCGTTAGTAACAGTGTAGCTGATAGTAGCAGCACCAATTGTAATACCTGATACTATACCTGTACTACCTATTGTTGCCACCCCGGTAGCGCTGCTGCTCCACGTACCACCTGAGGTGGCATTGGAAAGAGTAGAATTACTACCCACCGATAAAGAAATAGCACCAGTAATACTACCCACTGACGGAGTAGATATGACTGTTACAACTCTGGTAGCAACGGAACTGCCACAACCATTTGTAACGGTATAGCTAATAGTAGCCGTACCTGTAGCTACACCAGTCAATAAACCTGTGCTACCTACCGTGGCTACACCTGTGGCACTGCTACTCCATATACCACCCGAGATTGAATTGCTTAGCGCTGTATTGCTGCCAGCGCAAACAGTAGCAGTACCAGAAATGGTGCCAGGACTAGGTATTGTATTTACAGTAACCACCGTCGTAGCATTAGCACTTCCGCAACCATTTGCAACAGTATAAGTGATAATAACTGTGCCATTTGTAATGCCTGACACTATGCCAGTAGTACTGACAGTAGCAATGCTTACTGCTCCACTACTCCAGATACCTCCTGTTATAGTGTTGCTCAGACTAGTATTATTTCCCACACATACTGAAGAAGCACCTGTGATTGCACCGGCGTTTGGCAATGGGTTAACAGTGACAACCCTTGTGGCAGCTGCAATACCACAACCATTAGTAAGTGTATAACTGATGGTAGTAGTACCCGTAGCAACACCAGATACAACTCCTGAGCTATTAACAGTGGCTACACCTATAGCACTACTACTCCATGTGCCGCTGGATGTAGAGTTGGTTAAACTAGTAGAGCTTCCAACACAAACTGAAGCCGTACCTGTGATAGAACCAGGGTTTGGCAATGCGTTAACGGTAACTACCCTTGTAGCAGCGTTACTACCACAACCATTTGTAAGTGTATAACTAATAGTAGCCGTACCCGCTGCAATACCAGATACCACTCCAGAACTATTAACTGTGGCTATACCTGCAGCACTAGTACTCCATGTGCCACCAGAGGTTGTACTGCTGAGGGTTGTATTAGCGCCAGCGCATACAGTAGCTGCACCAGTAATGGTGCCTGGGGTAGGTAATGAATTGACGGTAACTACTCTAGTAGTAGTGGCAGTACCACAACTACCAATAACAGTGTAGGTAATAGTGGCAGTACCTGCTGCTACACCTGACACTACTCCGCTACTATTGACGGTGGCTATGCTAGCTGCACTGCTGCTCCAGGCACCACCAGAGGTGGCATTACTAAGTGCTATGGTGCTACCCGCACATACTGTAGTGGCGCCAGTGATGGTACCTGCTGTAACCACACAACTGAACGAACGGACTGCACGAACGTAGTACAAGCCCATCTTGTTGAGGTAGCCGCCTACACCATAGTAAAAAGCAATGGGATAAGCATGACCGGCATCGAACTCAGTACTACTCCAATACAATGCAGTAGTAGTTTCAAAGCCTCCAATAACAGCTCTGTTGTTATATAATTTAGCCAACTCATTTAGACTAGGTAAGTACCAATCGCTGTAGCCACCCAATACAAGATCGGAACAAATGCGGGCAGCATAAGACCCAGCACCCTGAGCAGCAACTATCGCATTAGTGTTAGCCATACCAGCGCCTAAAGCGGATGATGTGGCGCCGGTAGCAATATAACTTCCATTGTACCACTGGATACCTGTACTCTGATGGGTAGATGCTACAATTATGCCATCCACTTGACCGGCAACATAGCCAGGGTCGCCGGGCTGAAGGATATATGCAATAATACCTCCTTGATAACTATCACCTACTGCAGGAGGGGCAGGGATAACTGTGATAACTTGTGAGGTTGTAGCACTACCACAAGCGTTTGTGGTAGTATAACTGATGACAGAAGAACCAACAGCAATACCATTTACTGTGCCGCCAGTACCTATAGTGGCTACTGATGTGTTGCTGCTACTCCATGTACCACCGGTAACGGTATTGCTGAGTGTGGAGGTACTACCCACAATTAGCGTAGCTGTACCAGTAATGGTGCCTGGTGACGGCAATGGATTGACGGTAACAACAAGAGTATTAGTGGTGGTGCCAAAACTATTGGTCACTGAGTAGCTAATGATGGTAGAGCCTGCTGTTACACCTGTAACAATACCTGTACTGCCTATGATAGCTACACTAGGAGCAGAACTACTCCACACACCGCCCGTAGTAGTGTTTGATAAAGCGATAGTGCTGCCAGCACAAACCGTAGCAATGTTAACAATAGGTCCTAGGCTAGGTAATGCAGAGTTTGCAGCACTAATACCGGGTATTATAACATATGCACCACTACCACTAAACAAAGTATCACCAGTTGCGCTTACAACCAATTTAAGAGAACCAGAGTTGAGGGCATAAGGCACACTCATCATTTGCTGAGTGCCCATATCTATGTAGCTGGTGCCACCTATTGGGTCCAGTTCTACTTGCATAAACTTGGCATTGGTACCCCAGTTGATGCCAGCAAAAGTGCCAGATACAGTTGTGCCTTGACCTACGTTTACAGAGAAAATACCATTGGCATCGGTAGTTAAGCTGTGGGTTTCGCGGTATTTGATTGCTCCTGTAGCTGTGCTATCTCTAATGGTAAACCTTACCGAGATAGATGTACTAGCAAGCACTGCACCACTGCTGTTGCGGGCTGCTGCTTGGTAGGGTATACCTTGAGGAGCTTGAGCGCGAGCTGTAGTAAGTAAGAATAAAAATGAGAAGAGCGTAAGGACATGTTTCATAATATGTGAAAAAGACAATAAACAGTGAGAATTAAATTGATACTATAATTTGTGAAATTACACACTTTGTGTTGATTGTCAATATATTGGTGTTAACAAATAATTTCGATCTTACGAATGGCAGGAATAATCAGGGTAAAGGGGCATACGCGGAAGCTGTAGCAACACTTATGCATGTAAATTATCTCCTATAAATTAGCGGTCAAACGCTATTTCCTGCCCCGTATAAGAATGAATATTGTTTGTTCTTTGTTATTACTGCATAACCTATTTGGTTACTTAGTTACGAAGGAGTTATTTAAAGTTAGAATAGTTAAAAATAACGAACTGCGCGCACACGGTATAGGTTAGCCTTATGGTTGCTAAAGTTGTAACCAAATGGGAAGTATATCGACCACGCTGAGGGACCACTAATCTGACTACTACACCAATAAGTACCATCTAAAAATCCACCTATTGCAACCCTGTTGAGAAATAATTTCTGTAATTCATACAAACTAGGTAGATACCAGTCGCTATAACCACCTAAAACAAAATCAGCACAAAGCCTAGCGGCAGATTCTGTACTACATGCAGTAGTTATTAAAGTTGTATTGGCGGCACCAGACCCAAGTTCTGAGGATAAGCCACCGATTGACAAACCATCACAGCCAAATTCAATTCCGGCGCTTTGGTCACTCGGTGCAGCGATCAAGCCATGAGATTCACCAGCTATGTAGCCCGGGTCGCCAGGCTGATATATGTATGCAACCTTACCACCAGCGTAGCTCATTCCTATTGTTAATGCACTTACGGTTACTACTTGGGTTGCTATGGCGCTACCGCATGGCACAGTAACACGGTAGCTGATGGTGGCTG
>JAIXSZ010000093.1 GCA_027484425.1 Sphingobacteriales bacterium | reverse complement strand
GTATGACCCGCAGACCCAGAGGACAGTGTAGTACTTTCGCCCAAACAAAGCGCAGTAGTACCACCAAATATGGGCGCCGGCATTGGGTTAACAGTAACCAATCTGCTTGCAGAACATCCTCCAGGTAACGTATAGTTAATGATTGTATACGAAACTCCACTATAATTATTGATCACAGCAGTGATTACACCAGTTATACTGTCAACCGACATCACTAATGGATTAATGCTGCTCCATACACCACCAGATGACGTTGTGGTAAGAGTGGCAGTTTGTGTTGGGCAAAGTGCAGGTGCCGAACTGATAACGGCAGTAGTTGCACCCACCGTAACGGTTTTTGTAGCAGTATTGACACAACCATTACCATCTGTACCTGTTACAGTATAAGTGATAGTACTCGATGGATTGGCTGTAACTGTTGCACCCGTTGTAGCAGACAAATTAGTAGCAGGACTCCAACTGTAAGTAGCGCCTCCTGTAGCGGTTAAACTTGTAGAGGCACCAGTACATATGGCCACATTACTACCTGCCGATACAGTAGGTAGCGCATTCACCGTTACCGTATTGGTAGTTACTGACCCCACCTGAGTGGTTACCACGGCAGCATAGTTGCCTGCCGTGGCAGCCGTAAATGTAGTTACAATAGATGACGCAAACTTTTGGATCCGGTGATTATCCCGATCAGCCACATATATATTGTCCCCAGCATCCAAATAGACGCCAGCCGGGAAATTAAACTGGTTAGCGCCCGTGCCGGATGTACCCGTGCCAGCAACCGTAGTGCCGCTAGTAGCGCCGGGCGCCCATTTCTGAATCCGGTTATTACCTTGATCCGCCACATATATATTGCCACCAGCATCCACATACACTCCAAACGGGTAACTAAGCTGGTTAGCACCGGAGCCTGATGTACCAATGCCGGCTACTGTAGTACCGCTGGTAGCGCCAGGCGCCCATTTCTGGATTCGGTGATTAGCCCAATCCGCCACAAAGATATTGCCGCCCGCATCCACATACACTCCAGTAGGGTTATCAAGCTGGTTGGCGGCGGAGCCGAAAGTACCATTACCGGCTACCGTAGTGCCGCTGGTAGCACCGGGAGCCCATTTCTGGATACGGTTATTTCCTGCATCCGCCACATAGATATTGCCGGCCGCATCCACATATACTCCAAACGCAGTAGAAAGCTCGTTAGCACCAGAGCCAGCTGAACCCGTACCTGTGCCAGCTACCGTAGTGCCGCTGGTAGCACCGGGCGCCCATCTCTGGATCCGGCTATTGACTGCATCAGCCACATAGATATTACCGCCCGCATCCACATACACTCCAGCCGGTTGATTAAGCTGGTTTGCACTTGCGCCGGACGTACCCGTGCCGGCTACAGTTGTGCCGTTCGTAGCACCTGGTGCCCATTTCTGGATACGGTTATTTCCTGCATCCGCCACATAGATATTGCCGGCCGCATCCACATACACCCCAGTCGGGGCACCAAGCTGGTTAGCACCAGTGCCAGACGCACCAGTACCGGCTACCGTGGTTGCGCTTGCTGCGTAGGTAGGTGTTACCGTACTGACACCTACGCCTGCCTGCTGCCATATTATACTTGTGGGCTGGAGGGTGCTGGAAAGTGTCAGCACACTACCGGCGCAGGCGGTGCTGCCCGCTATGGTGGGCACTGCATTAACAGATACTGTTTTTGAAGCCGTATTCACACAGCCATTAGCAGCAGTACCGGTAACAGTATAAGTGATTGTACTTGATGGATTGGCTGTTACTGTTGCACCAGTTGTAGCTGACAAGTTAGTGGCAGGACTCCAAGTGTAAGTAGTGGCTCCTGTGGCAGTTAATCCTGTAGACGAACCAGCAGAAATTGCAACACCTGCACCAGCAGATACTGTTGGTAAAGCATTAACAGTAACTACTGTTGTAGCAAGATAGCCAAGTATCGTGTAAGATATGGTAGCTGTTCCCGCAGCTACACCAGTCACTATACCCGAACTACTGCCTACAGCAGCCACACCAATGGAGCTGCTGGTCCATGTACCTCCAACGGTAGTATGGCTAAGAGTGGTTGTATTTCCAGAGCAAAGTGATCCAGGACCAGATATTGGGTCAATATTACTAAATTTTACAATAAATGCATCATTATTGGCGTCCTTAGTTATTTGGTGGGCACCGTCTGAAGATATACCAGATGTGCTAGTGGTATATCCTGCAATATAAATATTGATAAAGGTATCAACAGCGATGGTATAAGCAACTTCATGGGAACTGCCACCACAATAGGTAGCCTTTTGCCGCACCCCGCTGCTATTGAAGGTTGCATAAAATACATCACTCAATCCACCAGCATATGTTGTTTGATGCGCACCACTGGTTGCAATGCCCGCAAGGCTACTGGTAAATCCACCGAGATACACATTACCTAGTTTATCCGTTGCTACAGAATGTGCAATATCCTGATTAGTGCCCCCATAATAAGTACCCCATTGGCGTATACCACTACCATCAAACTTCACTAAAAAAGCATCATATGTTCCTCCTGCAAAAGTAGTTAGATGTGCCCCACTGGTTGCAATAGCAGCAGAACTGGCTGTGTAACCAGCCATGTACACGTTACCAGAAACATCAAATGCCAACGACCAAGCTTCTTCAAATCCACTACCTCCGTAATAGCTAGCCCATTGGCGTGCACCACTACTGTTGAATTTTACTATGTAGCCATCCCTAGAACCTCCTCCAAAAGTGGTTTGGTGCGCACCGCTGCTCGCAATATTAGAGGTGCTGTTGGTTTCGCCCGTCAGGTAAATATTTCCTGAGGGATCCAACGACACAAAACGACATTCTTCCACATTGGAACCACCATAGTAGGTAGCAAATTGAAGCACCCCACTACTGTTGAACTTTGCTAGAAAGCCATCGGCAGAGCCACTATAAGATGTTTGATATGCGCCACTTGTAGCTATTCCTGAGCTGCTCGATGTAGCACCTGAAATGTACACATTCCCTGATTCATCTATAGCAACGGATTTTGCATCATCACCGGCGGATCCACCAAAATAAGTAGCCCATTGGCGTACGCCACTGCTATTGAATTTTACCAAAAATGCATCACTGAGGCCAGCCTGTGTAGATTGATGCGCTCCACTCGTTGATATGCCAGACGTACTTTGAGCATATCCAACTAAGTACACATTACCCGATGCGTCAACAGCCACCGAACGTCCTCTATCGTCGCCCACGCCACCATAGTAGGTCGCCCATTGGCGCCCACCACTGCTATTAAACTTCACCAAAAAGGCATCATTATCACCACCATTTGTCCCTTGGTGAGCACCACTGGTGGAAATACCTGTGGTTCCATACGTGTAACCAGCCATATACACATTACCAGCTGCATCGGTAATTACAGTCTGTGTTGTTTCATCATCATTACCACCATAATAAGTACCAAAAACACGTGTTTGGCTATAGCCTTGCACATTACATAAGAACAGAAAACCTGCCAAGATGAGTAACCTATTCTTTGTTGGAGCAGCTACGGCAGCTGAAATTAGGATTTTTAAACTATTTATTCTCATAATTTATAAATTATATTTTTTGATAGCAACTTTATAATCGTATTAGAATTTTTACACCTCAAAAACGTACAATGGCATGCCGATCAATTTTTGAATTAATAATAGAAACGAGTACTTCAAAAAATAAAAAACAATACCATAAGTGAGCACTACAAAATCTGCATACTCTTATAAATCAAAAGTATAAATTAAAGTTAATCTCAAAGTACATTATCAATTCATTAACAACTAATTAAATCCGCTTTTAAATAGTACGATTTAATTGCACTTATAAAATTGACAATCAAACACTTAGGTATCCATAATCGTTGTCTCTCTCCTCTTTTTCTGCGGGGGACGCGAAGAAATCATGGATTTGAAGCTGATATCTAATTATCAAATCAATTAGAATAAATATCTATCTCAAAATGTGGATATCCTAATCGCTTCCACACTTGTTTTGGCCAAAGTTGGCGCACTTTTTGAGGCATCAATAGAGCGTATTCCATTTATCCAGTACCCTATAAAATCAACGATCATTATGTCAGTGGCTCATTTTTTAAACCACCAGCACACCACTTCATTCACCTCTCCCACAAACAACATAGTGTGCCGCACCTCACCACAAAAACAACCAGAAAACGCCTACAAACCGGAAAAGTGAATAGTATTGATAGTCAATGAATTAAGTACCAAAACACATGAAAACACCGGAAACAAACCGGAAATTAACAATAAACCCAATATGACTACAGAAGACCAGTATATCATCCCTAATCAATAGAATCAGATGAATCAATGGTTCAGATAAACACCAACCGGAAAATGTTTGCAGACCGGAAAAGTGAATAGTATTGATAATCAATGAGTTAACCCCAAAAACACATGAAAACAACGGAAATAAACCGGAAATTAATAATAAACCCAATATGACTACAGAAGACCAGTACTTCATCCCTAATCAGCAGAATCAAAAGAATCATATGAATCGGTGGTTCAGACAAACACCAACCGGAAAATG
>JAIXSZ010000071.1 GCA_027484425.1 Sphingobacteriales bacterium | reverse complement strand
CATTTTCCGGTTGGGTTTGTTTGTCTGAACCACTGATTTATCTGATTCTTTTGATTCACATGAATTGGGTTGATATGCTGGTGCGCTGTGGTCATATTTGGTTTATTGTTTATTTCTAGTTTTGCCGGTTTTTTGCCGGTGTTTTCATGTGTTTTGGCACTTAAGTCGTTGATTATCAATACTATTCATTTTTCCGGTATGAAGGCATTTTCTGGTAGGGTTTGTTTGTCTGAACCACTGATTTATCTGATTCTTTTGATTTACATGAATTGGGTTGATATGCTGGTGCGCTGTGGTCATATTTGGTTTATTGTTCATTTCTGGTTTTCCGGTTTGTTTCCGGTAGTTTCATGTGTTTTTTGATGTAACTCATTGATTATCAATACTATTCATTTTTCCGATAGCCTTCGCATAAAGCTATGGCTACTAAAAGGTATGCATGCGATTACCGGTTTGATTTGTTTGTCTGAACCACTGATTTATCTGATTCTTTTGATTCATGTGAAGTGGGTTGATATGCTGGTGTGCTGTGGTCATATTGGGTTTATTGCTCATTTCTAGTTTTGCCGGTTATTTGCCGGTGTTTTCATGTGTTTTTGGGGTTAACTCATTGATTATCAATGCTATTCACTTTTCCGGTAAGATGGTGTTTTGCGGTAGTTTTTGCGGTGGGGTGCGGTACATTTTGGGTGGGGGTAGGGAGTCGTGAATGAGGGGTGTGCTGGTGGTTTGAAACTGAACTACTGACATAATGGTAGTGGGGTTTGTAGGGTAATGGTAGCATAGACTACGCTCTACTGATGCCGCAAAAAGTGCGCCAAGTTAGACTAAAACAGGTGTGGGAGGGATTAAGATATCCACAATTTATCTTTCGCAAGCGAGACGCTTGCAGCAATTAAGACGAAGCGAGACGCTTCGACTAGGGGGGTATTGCTACCTATATAAACAAACGCAACATCCGATTCAAGACTGAGACGCTTCGACTAGGGGGTGCAAACGGGGACGAGTGGGGCCTAATAGGAATAGCTACCATATCTTTCTTCGCAAAACTTGACGAATGCAACGCCCACACCTACTGTCAAAGATCCTGCTAAAGTTCCCTTAATCGCCCATCCCACAACGGGTATCCAATTCAGGAGTTCATCAACTACCCCATGACCAATTGTTGTAGCGGCAACCGCTAAGCCAGCACCTGCGGCTACAGCAATTCCTGCCTCCTTTAGCAAATCTTCTATCCTGTCTTTTGACATTTCGATGCCAGAGTAAATACTTGCAATTCTTACACACATAGCAATTTCACTTGACGACAAAGCCACATGCTTGTGTATTTCAAGTCCTGGGGTTGGCACTCCGCTCGCAACCGCGTTTACAGCTGTATGTTGGACTATCACCCATGCAGCCTGTGTTTTCTTCGACATAATATAGCATTTACTGTAAATTTCACGCTTTTTTTATACCTCTGACGCAACACAAGATTACCGTTCCATTACATGAGTGTTAACTAACTATTGTCCTGTTAGACAACGTCTTGGGCCCCTTGGAACAGACTGAGACTCAACGACGACGTAAGATTCGTTCGTTCTCTCTCAGCTTTGCTTTTGTCTTTTTTTCTTCGGTATATTGAGATAAGTCTACACCATTCATGAATGCTTTTGTTGGGGTAGGCTTTTTCTTGATAGGGGGGGAGCTTTTTAGCTGGATGGTTTGATCGTCTATCTGATGGAAAAGATAACTGTATGCTCCTTTCGCTTTGGTGCTGCGGAGCATTACTTGCTTGGCGAGTGTGATATTTCCTCTACGCTCGCTGTATAAGCCGCGCTTGTCAATGTGTGCGGCTATTTCATCGAAGGTGGCAGAAAAGGTTTTTTTATCAATATTGATCAGCGCAATAACTATGGCTTCGTGTAAGGAGAGTGTGTTTTTCATTGTGTTTAAATTTAAGCGATTTATGTATTTGTTTGTGCCGCGGCTTAACGGCAGCGGAAAGGATTAAGCTGCCGGAAAGTGAAGGCGTTCGGGAGAACGAATTTTATTGGGAGTTCCAGTTGACCCTGCGGAACAACTGGAACAACGAGGGGCGTTCGGGAGAACGATTTTTATTGGGAGTTCCAGTTGACCCTTTGGAACCTGGAACAACGGAGTTTAGCATTTTCATTAGTACACTGAAGTTCTTTCCTCCAATATTGGGTGACGCATTGAAGTTTTGCCATTTGACTTTTTACCGGTTTTATGACAAAAGTTTTCGGAATAATCCCAATTTGAGAACTGTGCCCAATTTCGGTATGCTTCCAAAGAAAAGGGTCTTTCGGGATTGAAAGGTATTGGTACACCTGTTCGTATACAATAACCTGAGTTGTTTTTGAATGATGTACTTATAGTCTTTTGAGTGTATGGTTTAATGTTAGATGGTTCTGGTTTATTTTGTTGTGCAAATTCCTGACGTGTGGGTATTGGAGCGGGTTGTGCTGCAAAGTCAATTTCGGTAGGAAACTCTGGAAGTTTTCTTTTTTCTTGACTTCCTCGGTGAGCGTAGCCGAAAAAAGAGTCGGTGTTGTCGAGTAAAACTGTAGAGTTGATGTAATCTTTGCTAATGACCATTTTTTTCTTAAACACTGGTCTTTTAATATATACTGGCTCGCCTTGATCGGCGATTTTCAGACATTCGTACCATGCATCGTTATCGGATGAATTTTTGATTTTATCTAAAATGCTGTTTTCTGAGAAAATACCAAATTCTATATTGTTTTTGAATGAATGGTCGTAAAGGTTAATTGATGTTAGCACTCCTTTAGATTCATTGCCGTAATACTTGGCATGAAGGTTGGCCACATAAATGATACTTACATTCGGGAATTTCTTAAAAAACTCGAAATCATTGCGATTTAAGCTTTTGCTTTTGTCTTGTTCGTTTTTGCCGAATACTACCAACAAATGAAGCTGGCTGTTTTGGGACTGTGGTTCGAAAATCTGTATGAAGTAATCGTCCAGTTTGATGAAAGGAGATACAATTACCAATTTTTCTTTGGCACCTCTGATGATGCCACAAATTGCGTTTTCCAGTTCTTCACCGGTTAAAAATTTAGCCATAGTTTAAGTTGGTTTGTTGGATTTAGTTCAATACTATTTCTGCAATTTTTTTTGCAATTTCTTCGATAGTATAAGATGCTGTATTTAATGCTAATTTATCGGCAATGGTAGGACTATATTTCAATACTTCATTTTTACTTATTTTATGCCAAATTGGAAGTATAACTTTTTCGCCATCTACCTCTCTTGCAAAAAGACCGTCTAGTTCTCTTTGAGGCCATTCTTTGCTGAAAAATGCTTCAGATAAAACTACTATGCCATATTTAGAATTTCTTAGACCATTGTCTATCGAACGCCGAAGACTATCTCCAAGTCTTAATGTATGTTCATCGTACCAAACATTTAGTCCATTTTGTTGTAAACAAAATACGAAATCTCTAACAAAGTCATCTTTGTCTTCTGAAGCATGAGATACAAATACATCAAATTGAGTGTGTTCAATATGTATCGGTTTCGTAACTTGTAATGATTGAACCAATCGCAGTTTCTGCATTTCTATTTCTCTTGTAATTTGCTGTTGCAATGACAATATTTCCTTATGATCTTTCTTTGCTTTATCTCTTTCTTTTTGTTCTTCTTTGTATAGTTTACTTTGAAGGTCATTTTTCTTTTTTTTCTTTTCAGCTAATGTTTTGCTTTTTGCACTCAAATCCTTTTCGAGTCTACTAATTTCTTCATTCTTTTTCGTTAGGTCTTTCTGATAAGAAACCAACCTCTTAATATCTTTTTCTCTTGAAATCTTATCAAGTATACTTGTAGCATCTTTTTGTTTTCTGTTAATATTTGCATCAACAGTTTGTATACTATTCTGGATAGAATTTATATTACTATCTATACTTGCAATTTCTCTTGTTATACTATCTATGCTCATTTTTAATTGTTTTCTATGATTTTTATTTCTTCCTCAGTTAAGCCATAAAGCTGGTAGACAATTTGGTCTAATTCGTTTTCTAAATCCGAAGTATCAACGTTAAAATCATTCTTTTTTGCTGAAATTATTCTATCAGAATATCCTTCTAATTTTTTTTGTTCATCGCCAACTGGTAATACAATTGGCAATTTTTTGCAATTTTCTATTAGTATTTTTTGAAAGAGTTCTTTCTCGATATCTAAGAATAAAAATTTGTGGATGAAATTTATTAATGAGGAATTCAATATTGCTACCAGACATTTTGGTTTGATTTCTTTTGAAATAATCCCAAAACCAATTTGAGTAAAATACAATTCCTCTTCTGTATAGCCTGCATAAATTCGAGGTGGTTTTCCTGATATTATTTGTCGAATTATTATACGAGGCTCTTTGAAAAATCTAATATCCCTTTGAGCACCAAGCCATTCACCATACTTTAAATACTCTTTAGGCGAAGGGTTTATGTAAAATCGATTAATGTTTTCTCCTGTTATTATTGGTTTGTAATCAATGTTTATTTTTTCCTTTGAATGAAATTCTCTATTTCTTATTAGGCTTTCTGAATGTCCTTTATATTTGTCGTACGGAGTTATGCCTAAAGTGATATCTGCAATTTCGCCAAGTAGGACGGATCTATCATATGATTTTATCACTACTTTCTGTATGCTGTTTGACAAATAAATATTAAATCTAATTTCTCCCAGTGAATCCCAGATTTCTTTGGATTGATATTCTGTTAGGTTTTTTTCTATGTAATTTATATTATCGTCATGTTTATAACGAATAGTGTTTAGATTCTTGAAGTTTTGACCTTTCTGGAATAATAATATAATTGTTTCTACTATTACCCCGGAGGCAGAGAATACATTATCTGGGAGTTTTACAATTTCAAACACATGGGGAGAAATTAGTTTTCGTATTTTCAGGTATGATGAGTTCATTAATATAGAGTTCGGATTAATGAACGAAAATATTCCAGTGTTACTTAGTAGTTTGTATGATAGCTCAATAAAAATTGAATATAGGTTAACTCTATTTTCTGTAGTTTCAAAATATTGAAAATAGTGTTTAATCAACAATGGGTTGTGTCCTTTTAAGTCAACATAAGGCGGATTACCAATCACAATATCAAACCCCACATATTTCCCTTCATTATCTAGCACCTCCGGGAATTCAAATCGCCATTCGAAAGCGTTGTCGTATATTTTATTGCTTTTTATTTCTTTGATGGATGTGTCTATTTTTTCGATTTCTTTTTCGAGAAACTCTTTGTGTTTTTTCTGCTCTTTGGTGAGCTTGGCTGCAAATAGGGTATCTGCCTGATACTTTTGGTAGTATTCGGTATTGAGTTTTTGTAGCTTTTTTATTTTGGGGTCGTTATTGCCTATCTCTGTGCGGAAGTTGCCTTTTATGTCTTCTATGAGTTGCTCCATCTGCCGTTTTTCTTCTTTGGTTTCGGCATTGCGGTAGGTTTGCACGGCTATTCGGTAGCTGTCTATACTCCATTTGCTTTTTTTGAGTGCCTGACCGAGGTCGGCATCGAGCGCAAAACGGCTAATGAGTGAGTTGCCACACTTAATATTAATATCGATATTGGGCAGGGTTTCGAGCTCTATAAAATTGCTATCGGCGGTATAGTAGGTGTTTTTGAGTAGTTCTATCCAGAGGCGGAGGCGGCAAATTTTTACAGAGTTAGGGTTGATGTCGACCCCAAACAAACAATTTTCGATGATGGTTTCTTTTTCGTGAAAGAGAGCTTCTTGTATGCGCTGGCTTTCTTTGCTACGAGGGTTGTAGTCGAGCAGGTTGCCTTCTTCGTCTGTTACTACCAGTTCGTCGTTTACCACCTCTACGTTGTAATCGCGCAGGGTTTTGTGCTGGCGGTCTTGTAGTATTTGCAGTTCGCTTTTTATGGCTATAATTTCGTTGAGTGCAGACACGAGGAAGTGACCAGAACCCACAGCTGGGTCGCAGATACGTAGGGTATTAATGATGTTGTTTGCCTCGGTTTTGTCTCGTATCTTATCGTATAGCTGGTCGAGGGTTTCGCATTCCCAGTTTTTCTCTTCTTTGAACTTTTGGAGTACAGCACGGCGAATGGTTTCGCGACACATGTACATAGTGATGAAGCCGGGTGTAAAAAACGAGCCGTCTTTGTAGCCGTTTATCTTCTCGAATATGAGTCCCAGTACAGAGGCATTGATAAGGTTTTTGTTTTCTTCTTGTATTTCCTCGCCCCCATCGCTGCTGAAGTCGTAAGCATCGAGAAACTGAAATAAATATTGTAGTGTGGTAAGCTGTCCTGTTTTACGCTTGCCTTGTTCGTTTTTGAGCACTGTGCTGCTGAGTAGTGGCAGTAGTGCCCGGTTGTCGAGCACATCTACCTCTATTGCTTCGCGCTCGAGGGTGGTGCGGTCGAACAATGAACTATTGAGGTAGGGAACACGAGCAAACTTATCTTTGACATGAGGTCGCCTTGTGGCTGGACGTTCTGCCAAGACTGAAAAAAAGAGGTCATTCAGCTCGTCGTAGTCGTGAATGTAGTTTGCATTGAGGAACTTATATTCTTGGTTGCCTTTGTTGTAGGTAACGAGTTGCCCCTCGAGTAGTTTGATAAACAAAATACGGTTGACCCAAGTAATGCAGAGCTCGAGCGCTACACCAAACAACTGATCTGAGCGGGTGGCACCAAAAGAAGATAAGCTAGAGATGTTTCGGAGGCTTTCTTTGTCTTCGAGCTTGATAATAGCACTTTCGAGTAGTGAGGCAGAATCGGGTGTAGCCTTGCGACGAATGAGTTTTTTGCTGCCGTCTTTTACTTCTTCGAGCCCTATAATGTGCAGGAGCTCTGTGTAAAATTTGGTATCGAGGCTGTTGCTGTCGTTGGCAAAAGATTGCTTGAGCAGGTGAGTAGGAGATAGTATTTTGTAGAGCGGTATAAGTTTTTTATCGTCTGTACTATCGTCGTTTCGTACATATTTTTCGTATTGGCGAAGGTTGACATAGGCACATGAAAGTGTAGCATCTATTGCATCGAGCTCGGGGCTGGCAACACTATCGTAAAAGAAACGGGTGTTTTTGCCACCTTGGATATATGCTTCGTACCCTTTTTTGAATTTGGAGTTTTGGTACACATTTTTCTCAAACCATACTTCATCGAAAATGTACCATTCGTTAATATTGGTGATAATAAGGTGCTTGATGTGGATGTTGTTGTGCTCTATACGCTCGCGCAGGTAATAGAACACCAGCTCTTGCATTGCTTTTTTGTTGGGCTTGTCGGCAGTAATCATTTCGGAGGGATTTGTAGGGCTTTTGAATTCCAGTATAACCCCTACGGAATCTGTAGCTGTTTTGCCGTTATGAATGACGAAGTCTGTTCGCCCCTTGGTATTGATGTAGTTGTTGTCTTTGTACCAAGTATCATTTAGGAACTCGACAACTGGGTATTTGTGGTGTTCTTCGCTTTCGCCCTCCTTAATTTTGGATAGGAGGGTTTTGAAATTGGTTTTGAAAGTTTCGATATCGTTTCTGCTAACTTTCTCTTTGAGGTAGGCTTTGTTGAGAGCCTTGTTTGGTGTAAGAATTTGTAACATCATGGCAAAGGTGAAAATACATAATAAAATGAAACGAGTAAAAAACTATTGATAGATGATTTTGTGGGTGTTGTGTTTGCTGGAAATGAGCGCAGCCTTTACCACCCCAGCTGCAAAAAAGGCTACGCTTTTTTACAGCATCCCCTCCTTA
This sequence comes from Sphingobacteriales bacterium, assembly GCA_027484425.1. Lineage (GTDB taxonomy): Bacteria > Bacteroidota > Bacteroidia > Chitinophagales > Chitinophagaceae > Nemorincola. The sequence continues at coordinate 8,348 of JAIXSZ010000071.1, read as the reverse complement.
AAAAAGGAGGGGAGTTCCCTCATTGTCTGCTCGTGGGCTGTGTTTTTACCACCCCAGCTGCAAAAAAGGCTGTGCTTTTTTGCAGCGTCCCCTCCTTAAAAAAGGAGGGGAGTTCCCTCATTGTCTGCTCGTGGGTTGTGTTTTTACCACCCCAGCTGCAAAAAAGGCTGCGCTTTTTTGTAGCGTCCCCTCCTTAAAAAAAGGAGGGGAGTTCCCTCATTGTCTGCTCGTGGGTTGTGTTTTTACCACCCCAGCTGCAAAAAAGGCTACGCTTTTTTGCAGCGTCCCCTCCTTAAAAAAAGGAGGGGAGTTACTTAATATCTGCTCGTGGGCTGTGTTTATCCCTCAAAGCGCGAGATTGCCACACCCCGAAGGCTAGCGCGCGCGGGCTAGGCTCGGGGTTCGCAATGACCTTCAATTTTTATATATGATTTTTGTGGTGTTTTTGTAGGTATTTTATTGTTTTGTTTTTCCCTCAAAGCGCGAGGTTGCCACACCCCGAGGGCTGGCGCGCGGGGCTGGGCTCGGGGCTCGCAATGACACTCAATTTTTATATCGTTTTTTGTGGTTTTAGGAGGTAAAGCTCCGCACTGCTCCGCCAGTACAAGAGAGTGACACAAAGCACGCTGCTAGTAGTGCAACGGCTGGTAACGAAAAGGGAACGGTCATCCTAAATAATGGATGGGGCTGTTTTGAATGATTTTGTGGGTGTTGGCCACAATATTTTGGCACTTTTGTATATATTTGGTAGTCACTTTTTATTTGTAATGACTCACTATACTCCTGGTCTGCATTTGCTGGCTACTTTTAAGTCAGATGGTTATTTGTTATCTCATACGGTGGGGTGTAAGGAGGTGTTTGATGCGCTGATAGTATCGCTGGCGCTGACTAAAACAGGAGAGGTGTATCATACATTTGATAATGGGGGTTTTACGGCGTCTGTGTGTCTTACGGAGTCGCATGTGAGTATACATACCTGGCCGGAGTATAACCTGGCGACGTTTGATGTGTTTTTATCGAACTTCAGACATGATAATTCGGACAAGGTGAGGCATTTTTATGAGGAGACCATACAATACTTTAATGCTGAAGTACTGACACTACACGAAATAATAAGATAGATGTAATGAGCCAAAAAGGTATGGGGGAAATAATGGCTACTACAGCAGAGGTGAACTGTCCCACGTGTGGGACGGGGATAAATGTGTATGATAAAGGCAATAGCATCTATTTTGGTTGTACGAGTTGCAATACTTTTTTCACGAATGTAGATGGTACTAACAGTCAGTTGATAAGTAAGGACCTGGACAATGGACATTATCCGCTATTAGTGCCACTGGGTACCAAGTGCAAGTTTAATGACAAACATTATGTGTTGGTGGGTTTTGTGCAGAAGACACACATATCAGAAGCTACTTACTGGAAGGAATATATACTGTATAGAAAAAAACAGGAGGGGTACACTATATTGACTGAGTACAATGGTCACTGGATGATAGTGGATGCGGTGGATAAAAATAACTATGTGTTTCACAACAAGGCTGCATTTGGTACGTCTTGGGAGCTACGACAGGTGAGTCCGGTACATAAGTATACGTATTATGCTGGGTATAAATGTATTGTGCTGGCTGCGAAGGGTGAGTTTGACTGGGATGTACTGCAGGATACCGATAAATTGTACACTGAAGAGTTTGTACGTGACCAGGAAATGATAGTGGTAGAAACCTATGACCGAGAAAACTTTGACTGGTATAGGGGAGAGCACATTAGTGATACAGCGATAATAAAAGGATTTGGGGTAGATATCAGTGACTTGCCGCCTAAAATAGGGATAGGTGTGCTAGAGCCTAATAAGTACCTGAATATTTGGAAGCCGTTTAGGAATTTCTCCTTATTCATGTTTTTGCTGGTGGTGTTGACACATATGATAATGGGTGCTGTGAGACCACCTGATAGAGTACTGAGCGAAATATACTCAGTAAAACCTGATACTGCTGCATGGAGTACCAGTTTTTCGCCTATTAAGTCTAGTTCGTTCACGATAAAAGAAAGTGGTGCGGTGAACATAGATATAGCTAGTGATGTGCATAATGTATGGCTGGAGCTACCTGTGACGATGGTAAATGAAAAAACAGGGGAAGATTTTGAGTTTACGAAACTGGTAGAATACTATACCGGGTATGAGGGTGGTGAGCATTGGTCGGAGGGTAGTAACGATGTATCGGCAGTGTTTTCGGCTGTGCCAGCGGGTACGTACCACCTTAACATTTACCCCTACTCGGAAATGAAAATGGAGTATTTGATAGTTGTGACTGTGCAGGCTAATACTTTATTACATTCCAACTTTTTTCTGTTATTGGGGATAATAGTGGGTGGTCTTGCATTGCAGTATTACCTGAAAGAAAACATTGTAGCAAAAAAGATGTCATGATAACAAACTGGAGAAGACATGAGGTGGTGATGCAGTTGTGGGCTGTGAAGTGGTATGCGGCTGTGGTGATGCTGTGCTATGTAGGGTATATATGGCTGGCTGTAATGGGCATAAAACTAACTGGCGACGATAACGATGTAGTAAAAACAGATAGGGCTGCTAGGAATCATTCAAGAACAGGGAATCATTTTTATCATAAATAAATTGGGCATATGGACCTCATAAATATAAAGTACGTAGTAGCATCGGTTGTGTATTCGCTGATAGGCATAGTAATATTGCTTGTAGCATTTGTAATAGTGGAGAAGCTAACACCCGAAAACCTATGGAAGGAAATAGTGGAGCGAAAAAACACTGCATTGGCGATAATGGCATCGGCATTTATGATAGCTATAGCCATAATTATAAGTTCTGCCATACATGGATAATACCCCATCTGGTAATGCAGATATAGCTACGGCGCAGGGGCGAAACCTCCTGTTGTTTTCGGTATTTGTGATAGCGACCTGTGGGCTTATCTATGAGCTGGTGGCAGGTACAATGGCCAGCTACCTACTAGGCGACTCAGTAACACAGTTCTCGACGGTGATAGGTACCTATTTATTCTCGATGGGTATAGGCTCATGGATATCGGGAAAAGTAGAGGGCGACTTGCTGAAATGGTTTATACGTATAGAGATTTTGGTGGGTGTGGTAGGTGGGTGTAGTGCGCCAGCTATGTTTCTGCTGTTTGAGCAGGTGACCTATTTCAGATTGGTATTGTATTCATTTGTGGTACTGATGGGTATATTGGTAGGGTTGGAGATACCTATATTGATGCGTATATTGAAATCGGGTATTGCATTCAAGGACCTGGTGGCAAGGGTTTTCACTTTCGACTATATAGGGGCTTTATTGGCTTCGCTTATTTTTCCCTTGGTGCTAGTGCCGTATCTGGGGCTTATACGCACTTCGTTGGTGTTTGGGATATTTAATATTGCGGTGGCGGTGTACTTGCTTTATTATTTTGAAGAAACTAAGCCATTTAGAAAGCAGGTATTGCCGGGAGTTGTTATTAGCACGGCAGTATTGTTGTTTGGCTTTGTGTATGCCGAACGTATTATGACCTACACCGAAACACTGGCGTTTCAGGATAAAGTCATCTATAGCAAAAGCACACCTTATCAGCGCATAGTGCTGACACGCAATGACAGGGAGTTTAAACTGTTTTTGAATGGGAATCTACAATTTAGTTCTTCGGATGAATACCGTTATCATGAGGCATTGGTTCACCCAGCGCTGCAGGCGATACCTGCTGCACAAAAGATACTGATACTGGGTGGTGGAGATGGACTGGCTGTGAGGGAGCTATTGAAATATCCGAAGGTTTCGTCTATTACGCTTGTAGACCTAGACCCAGCCATGACCACATTATTTAGTAGCAATAAGATGTTGCAACAGCTCAATCAATCGTCACTATCATCGGCTAAACTAAAAATAGTGAATACAGACGCATTTAACTGGGTGCGGACAGATACGGCTAGGTATGATGCGATAATTATTGATTTTCCTGATCCTTCTAATTATTCGATAGGTAAGCTGTATTCTGCTAAGTTTTATGAGGAGTTGCACCATTTGCTAGGAGAGAAGGGAATAGTGGTGGTGCAGTCGACATCGCCACTTATTGCCCGCAGGTCTTACTGGTGTATAGCACATACCATACAGGCGGCAGGATTTACCACAATACCTTATCATGTGTATGTGCCGTCGTTTGGTGAGTGGGGATATGTTATGGCTATGAAGCAACATGCGTGGCTGCTAGATGGTAAGCTACCTGAAGGATTGAGGTTTATAGACCGAAGTGTGCTAAAAAGTATGCTGGTTTTTCCGCCCGATATGAGTGAGGTACCTACTGCTGTGAATAAGCTGAACAATCAGGCATTGGTTAATTATTTTGAAGATGAATGGGCGCCCTATGTACACTGATCAGCCAGAGTTGCCTAATAGGCGTGCGTTTTTTAGCCGTTTGGCGGCACTAGCGGTTGCGCCCTTTGCCTTTGGGGCTATGCAGGGATGCAAGAATGGTGGAAGTGGTAGGAATAATAGTATAACCGGTGGAATGGTAGGTGGTGGAAGCAATACTGGTCACTTGGTGCGCAGTGCAGATGCTATACCCAAACCTACTAGTACCCGTGAAGTAGACGTACTGATAGCAGGAGGGGGAATAGCGGGATTGTCGGCAGCAAGATGGCTGGCTATGAATGGGGTGACCAATGTAGCCATGATAGAGATGGACAGTGTGGTGGGCGGCAACTCTACCTATGGCAAAAATAAGGTGTCGGCGTATCCGTGGGCGGCACATTACTTACCGTTGCCAGCGGTGGAAAATAAGGAATTGCTTGATTTTTTGGGAAAGGCGGGGGTAATAACGGGATATAAAGATTTGCTGCCGGTGTATAACGAGTATCATTTGTGCCACGACCCAGAAGAGCGATTGTTTATTAACGGTCACTGGCAGGAAGGGTTGATACCAGATTTTGGAGTGCCCGCTGCTGATAAACAGCAGATAGCCAGATTTATGGAGCATGTGGCTACGCTGAAAAATGCAAAAGGGAATGATGGTAAATATGCTTTTTGTATACCTGTAGATAACTCATCGGCTGACCCTGTATACAGGCAACTCGACAATATGACTATGCGGCAGTACCTAGATGCAAATGGCTATACATCTACCTATCTGAGGTGGTATTTGGAGTACTGCTGCAAGGATGATTATGGTACAGTGCTTGACAATACATCGGCCTGGGCAGGGTTGCACTATTTTGCGTCGCGGAAAGGGCAGGCACATAATGCAGACTCGACGGCGGTGCTGGCATGGCCAGAGGGTAATGGATACCTGATGAATGCACTGAAACAGCAAGCTGCAACCACTGTAAACGCCAATATACTGGCTCATAGAGTAACCATAGAGAAGGATAGGGTAGCGGTAGTATGCTATGATGCTGTAAAAAAAACCAGCCAGATAATATCTGCGAAAAAGCTGCTACTCTGTACCCCGCAAAATGTGAATAAATACTTGCTAGGTGAGGGATATGGCAGAACAGACATATATAGTGCTGCTGAATATGCACCATGGGTGGTTGCCAATGTCACTGTAAACTTCCTGCCGGGCAAGACGAAAGGGATGGGATTGTGCTGGGATAATGTAATATATGGGAAACAGTCGGTAGGGTATGTAAATGCCAATCATCAAAACCTGAATACACCAGGAGCAATGGTGCTGACCTGGTATTTGCCTGTGGTAGGTGATACCCCCAAGGCAGCACGAAAGTCTATCAGAAATGAGTCGTGGCAAGAATGGGTAGACTATATTATTGCTGATTTGTCTTATGCGCATCCGGGCATAGACCAGCACATTAGTAATATAGATGTGCGTGTATGGGGGCATGGTATGGTGCAGCCAACAGTAGGGTATATATGGGGTAATGCCCGGACGCTGGCTATGCAGCCCATAGATAATAAGGTGTTTTTTGCGCATACAGATCTCAGTGGTATGTCTATTTTTGAAGAGGGATTTTATCAGGGTATAAGAGCTGCAAAACAGATAATAGCCGCATCATGAAAAGGGATACTATGTATAGGCAACCATGGTTGTACAACGCTCGTTTTGATAGTGTGTTTATACTGTTGCCTGTATTCATAGCTTTGTGTGTTTCGTTTTTTCTTCCTAGCGAGTACCAGACAACCGATACTATGCCGGTAGCTGCATGGGTGATATTAGTGTTGCTAATAGATGTGGCTCATGTATATAGCACATTGTTTTATACTTATTTTGATGTTCGCAAGTTTCAGGTTCATAGGGTATTATATACTGTAATTCCTGTCATTTGTTTTGTGGGAGGTGTGTTGCTGTATTCGCTAGGTGCGCTAGTTTTTTGGCGGGTACTGGCTTATTTGGCGGTTTTTCACTTCATAAGGCAGCAATACGGCTTTGTGAGGTTATACTCTAGGCACGATGCGGAAAGTAAACAGTCGACAACCATTAATACCATAGCTATATATACTGCAACATTGTACCCGATAGTATATTGGCATTGCACACCGGGTCGTAATTTCAATTGGTTTGTGGCTGGTGATTTTGTAACGCTGCAAGCACCACTGATACAACAAGTATCGGGTGTATTATATGTGCTTGTAATACTGGTGTACCTCTCCAAAGAACTAATCAATTATTTGGTTAGTGGTACTATAAACATACCCAGAAATGTACTGGTAGCAGGTACTTTTCTGTCGTGGTATGTGGGTATAGTATATTATAATGGTGATATGACCTTTACGCTACTAAATGTGGTGGCGCATGGTATACCCTATATGGCGCTGATATGGGCCAATCAGAATAAACAAACCAGCACAGAAAGTAATATTAGATTTTTTAAGGGTTCTATGATCAGTAAGGTTGGTGTGTTTTTGTTTGTGATTGTTTTGTTTGCTTATCTGGAAGAGGGCTTGTGGGATGGGTTAATATGGCGGGAGCATTCCGATTTGTTTGCAGCTTTTAGTTGGTTGCCATCTCTATCTTCTCCAGAAGTGTTATCGTTTTTAGTGCCTCTGTTATCGTTGCCACAGTCGACACATTATATACTTGATGGGTTTATATGGAAGAAAAACCATTGATTTATGTGTTTTTTCGTTTTGCTTGGGGTTCTCTATAATATGACGCCCTATGGGGGCTAAGGCTATAAACTCGTGATTTTCGGTGGGCTACACCCATCGCTATTATATTTCGCCCCATTGGGGCTGGGAGCATGTGGTAGGTAGGTTTTAGGCAGTGGTGGATATTAATCTGCTAGAAAGTGAAGGCGTTTGGGAAAACGAATATTATTTGCAGTTCCAGTTGACACTTTGGAAGAACTAGAACAATGTTGGACTCATTGATGAATGATCTTTTGAAAACATCTAGATCAACGGGTGGCTAGTATGTAAACAATTAGATCTTGATTGTATTTTAGAATGTTGTTCAAAAATAAATAAGGACTTAAATTTGTAAAAACGAGTGTATGGCAACTTCTGAAGTAAGTTTGGAAAATGAAATAGCCCGATATGTGCATATGCTTAATCCTCGCCAGATGAAGACTGTGCTAGAAGTAGTGAAGACTTTTGTGCAAGAAAAAGATGACTGGTGGGATCAGCTTTCTGAGGAGCAAGTTGCAGCTATAAAGCTTGCGGAACAAGAATTGGATGCTGGTAAGGGAATACCACATGCTGAGGTACTAGAAAAATATGCTAAGTGGCTATAAAATCTTCAGCATATTCTATTGAATGGTCGCCAAAGGCATTGAGGTCGTTTGATACGATTCTTCATTATATAGAAGAAAGCTTTAGTATTTCTGCCTCTCAAAAGTTTGCTAAAAGAACAATGAGCATTGTTAGTCTCATTGCCGAGCGACCTGAGCTATTCAGAAAATCTGAAAAAAGTAAAAACAAACACATTGTTGTAGTTACAAAACAAACAACCCTCTATTACAGGGTAAACCACAGAAAAAAGCTGGTGGAGTTATTCCTTTTTTGGGACACTAGACAAAATCCTGCCAGTTTGAATTATTGACAATTGCTTTTTGCTATTGCCTTTAATATTGAGGTTTTGAAGTAGGGATGGTTATATGCTGGAAATGTACATTCAGCTTCATAGCCCTGATGTCGTAAAGTCCTCCGAAGAATAAGCGTGGAGACTCAACGAGGGCAGATAATACTTCTTATCGCCGGACAGATTCCGGCTGCCATACCTGCCGTAGGTACAACCCATAAGTGTTCGAAACCTTACCCCGAGTTAAATAGATGTGGTGCTCTGGTTGGATCGCCGCCACAAAGGATCACTACTGTTCTCATTATTTCGTTATCCAGCTCAAGTTCAAATTTTAGTTTGGCTATTTTAAACCCT
>JAIXSZ010000060.1 GCA_027484425.1 Sphingobacteriales bacterium | reverse complement strand
TGGGTAGTGGATTGACAGTAACGATAGCAGTGACACTAGTGCCGGAAATAGTGTAACTAACAACAGAAGTGCCCGCCGATATACCAGCTACAATACCTGTGCTACCTATTGTAGCCACCACTGCATTGCTGCTACTCCAGCTGCCACCGCTGGTGGCATTGCTGAGGGTAGTGGTGCTGCCCTGACATACGGTTAATGTACCGGTAATAGAAGTTTCCAATACTGCATTTACCGTTACAATCTTGGTAGCAGCTACACTGCCGCAACTGTTTGTAACATTGTACGATATAGTTGTAGTACCAGCTGCAATACCGGTAACCACGCCAGTGGAGCCTACTGTAGCCACAGCTAAATTTGATGAAGACCAAGTGCCACCAGTAGTAGCATTGCTCAAAGTAACGCTAGCACCTGCATTTACGAACGATGCGCCTGTAATAGTGCCAGCAAAAGGTAATGAGTTGACTGTTATGATTGTAGTAGCTGATGCAGTACCGCATTCGTTGCCTACTGTATAACTAATAACTGCTGTGCCTAGTGCAATACCAGTTACTACACCCGACGAAGTGACTGTAGCTATACCGCTAGCAGAAGATGTCCAAGAGCCACCTGTAGTAGGAGTAACAAGGGTAACAGTGCTACCTGCACACACTAATGATAGGCCACTGATTGTGCCTGCAAAAGGTGTGGTATTTACTGTTATTATTTTAGTTGCTGATACTGCGCCGCAACCATTTGTGACCGAGTAGCTTATTGTTGTTGTACCTGAGGCTACACCATTAGCGAAACCTGTGCTACCTACAGTAGCTACTGATGTATTTGAAGAAGACCATGAGCCGCCTTCTGTAGTATTGCTTAAGGTAGTGCTACTACCTGCGCATACTGATGTAACCCCGGTTATTGTACCTGCTGAAGGCAGTGCATTAACAGTAACCACAACTGTGGTATTACATGCTCCAAGGTCGTAGCTAATAACTGCTGTACCCGCCGATATACCTGATACAACGCCAGTGCTGCTTACCGTTGCCACTGATACATTGCTGCTGCTCCATGAGCCACCAGCAGTAGTATTGGAGAGCGTGGTGGTGGCTGCTTCGCAGAGGGCGAGGGTGCCTGTGATTGGGGCTTGAGCATTGTCGTACTTAACTAACAAAGGATTACCGTTGTAGTTTTGCCCCATACCAATGACATAGGGTATACCATCGCTTCCTGTGAGTAATGAATTACTTTGGATTTTTACACCTCCCATATCAATAGTAACCCAATCTGTACCATTAAATTTTTTAACTGTGGAATACTGAGGCCAGCTATAGGTACCATAACTGACTATCGGATACCCAGTGTTATCAAATGCTATACACGGATGAGGTGTTTCAGTAATAGAAAATCCCTCAGGTCCAACGCTTTCCCATGCAGATCCATTGAATTTCTTTACAGAAACTCTTCCATCGTACGCTCCATCGGGATAAACAACATAGGGCATGCCATTATATGTCTTTATTTGTATGAATGCCTGACTGCCGTAAACATAACCTGAAGAAAATCCAGGAACACCTAATACATTCCATGACACGCCGTCAAATTTCATAACAGTAGCGTTTCCACTATAATCGTTGTCATTAAAAGCAACAAGTGGTGAACCGGCACTGTCAATAGTCATTGTCATTGTACTAACGTAAGAAGAAGTGAATCCACTTGTACCGACTGTTACCCAATCTGAACCATTGTACTTTTCTACAGTAACTTTTTGTGAGTTATCATTGTCAGTATATGCCAAATATGGAATACCGTTTTTATCTATTTCAAATGAGATCTCTGCGGGATGCCCTGCTGTAAATCCGGCACTCCCTAACACTTCCCAAACTGTGCCATTAAATTTTAATACGGTGGCTTTGTTGTCGGCTAGAGCATCTATATAAGCCAAATAAGGTGTACCGGTACTTTCAACTGCAATTTGCATGGGAGTTCCAGTATATCCCCCGCCATAACCCAATGAAAAATCTATTCCGAAATTCACACTTCCCAAAGTGTCGCAAGTAGTGCCATTGTACTTAATGACCAGCCCTTTTGGCTCATCCATAAAAACAGGAACGCCATTATCTATGTATGCCACATATTGTGTATTTGAAGAATCAATTGCCATAGAATAATTATAGACACTTCCTACACCAAAATGTTGATTACCAGGCACAATAATCCAGTTACTATCAACAAACTTTCTAACAATAACCTGATCGAAAAAACGATATTCTCTACTCACCACATAAGGTATGCCATCATTATCAATGCCTATCGATGGAGTTTCCGTACCAGATAGTGTAACATCGCCACCTACTGCCATCCATGAGCCAGATGTGTATTTCATTACATTCAAAAACCCAGAACCCATTGGCTGAAAAACAACGAATGGTACGCCATTATTACCTATTGAAATCGAAGCCTTATCTGCATATCCACTATAAAAATCAGATCCACCTACTGACTCCCATGTACCATCATGGTACTTCATAACAGACATGCCAGAGCCATTGTAGAATAGCACATTTGGTGCACCATTATTATCCAGAGCAAGTGAGCGGATACCAACTGGATATACACTAGTAAAATCTGAACTGCTTATAGTTTGCCAAATACTACCATCAAATCTCTTTACGACATATCCGCTGTCATAATCGGCGTAAGCTATATACAAATTTCCACTGCTGTCTGAAACAAGAGAAGTGTAATAAACAGACCCGGCCGAAAAACCTTCAACACCTACAGGAATCCAAGTTTCACCATTGAATTTCATCACTGTTGCCTTTCCACCGTTTGCATCGTCGGGGTAAGATATACAAGGCAAACCAGCGTTATCAGTGGTGATTGCAGATTGTGAGGCATAACCAGCAGATATTCCAGGACTACCCACATGTTCCCAAGATGTACCATTAAATTTTATAACAGATGCTTTGGAATCATTTAAATCATCGGTAAACGAAATGTAGACGATACCCGAATTGCTTACAGTCATATCAGGATTCGAAGGATACCCCATTGTTTCAAAAGGGCTACCCACTGAAACAAACTCATTTCCATTATATTTCTTCAAGTATATCTTGTCACTAAAATACATAATATATGGCACTCCACTACTATCCATAGCTACTACTGTATTAGTGCCAGCGCCTTGTTCAGATAAACCCAGACCTTTGCTTATTGCAGTCCATTGAGCACAGGGAGATGATATAACACTTAATACAGACAAAGACTTGGTAACCGTGCCGCTACCGCAAGTATTGGTGACTGAATAAGATATTGTTATTGACCCATTGTTGATGCCTGTGATTGCCCCAGTACTATCAACAGTTGCTACGGAAGTGTTTGATGATGACCAGGTACCACCTGTAACTGTAGGTGTGAATGTGGTAGAGCTGCCCACATCTATGTTATTGGGACCTGAAAGCGTACCTGGCGGCATACCAACTACTGTAACAATTACTGAGGTAGATGCACCCAACAATGTGTACGATATAAAAGCTGTACCTTCTGTAACACCCATTACAACACCGGACGAAGACCCAACGGATGCAACTGTTGCATTACCGCTAACCCAACTGCCGCCTGTTGTGGCGTTGGCAAGGGTGGTAGTTGCACCAGTACATAAACTTGCAGTACCTGTAATAGGCGATAACGGACTATTCCTGATAACAGATACGGTATTTTCATTATGATTAGCCACAGCAAGGTCTGCCTTGCCATCTCCATCCAGGTCGCCGATGGCTACACTTAAAGGTAGCGTGCCGGTGGCAAAGTTCACACTGGCCGCAAACGAAGCGGATGTTATAGCGCCGCTGCTGCTGGTGTTGCGGAATACAGATACGGTATTGGAACTCTCATTAGCCACCGCCAGGTCTGCCTTGCCGTCACCATCCAGATCGCCAATGGCTACACTACGGGGGTCCCCGCCAGCGGCAAAGTCCACCCTGGCAGCAAACGAACCAGATGCTATAGCACCGCTGCTGCTGGTGTTGCGGAAAACAGATACGGTATTGGAGGAAAAAGGATAAGCATTAGCCACCGCTAGGTCTGCCTTGCCGTCACCATCCAGGTCGCCAATGGCTATATCTCTAGCGCCGAAGCCAGCGGCAAAGTCCACCCTGGCCGCAAACGAACCGGATGTTATAGCACCGCTGCTGCTGGTGTTGCGGAATACAGATACGATATGGGAGGAACTGGAAATTCTATTAGCCACCGCCAGGTCTGCCTTGCCATCACCATCTAGGTCGCCGATGGCTACACTATTGGGGTACATGCCGGTGGTAAAGTCCACCCTGGTCGTAAACGAACCTGCTGTTATAGCGCCGCTGTTGCCGGTGTTGCGGAAAACAGATATGCTAGGGGAAATAGTATTTCTATTAGCCACCGCCATATCTGCCTTGCCATCACCATCCAGGTCGCCGATGGCTACACTATTGGGGTACATGCCGGTGGCAAAGTCCACCTTGGCCGCAAACGAACCAGCTGTTATAGCGCCGCTGCTGCTGGTGTTGCGCAATACAGATACGGTAGCGGCATTACCATTAGCCACCGCAAGGTCTGCCTTGCCATCCCCATCCAGATCGCCGATGGCTATATAACTAGGCCCCGAGCCGGTGGTAAAGTCCACCTTGGTAGCAAACGAACCGGATGTTATAGCGCCGCTGCTGCTGGTGTTTCGGTAAACAGATACGTTATTGGAATTAAAATTAGCCACCGCTAGGTCTGCCTTGCCATCACCATCCAGGTCGCCGATGGCTACACTAAAAGGTTCTAAGCCAGTGGTAAAGTTCGCCCTGTTGTTCATCTTTACCGTTCCGGGTAAATACGCGCTGTTGTCGTAAGTAGGCAGGAAGGGGTATTGCGAATAACCAGTAAGTGCCAATGCAGTATTGTTTACCGATACTGGCATGTAAGTGGCGCCTGTAGGCACAGTCACAGTGAGCGAGGTAGCGCTGGAAGTATTAACGGTAGCCCTTGTTGCACCGAAGTAAACGATGTTGTTGGCTGAAGTGGTGTTGAAGTTGGTACCGGTTATTGTTGCCGACGATGCCGGGTAGCCCACCAGCGGGCTTACTGCGCTTATAGCAGGTGGCGGCAATAAAGGACGATTCCTGATAACAGATACGGTATTGGAACTCTGATTAGCCACCACAAGATCTGCCTTACCATCCCCATCTAGGTCGCCGATGGCTACACTTAAAGGTTGTGTGCCGGTGGCAAAGTCCACCCTGGCAGCAAACGAACCTGCTGTTATAGCGCCGCTGCTGCTGGTGTTGCGGAATAAAGATACGTTAGAGGAACTAGCATTAGCGACCGCCAGGTCTGCCTTGCCATCCCCATCCAGGTCGCCGATAGCTACACTATAGGGAGCGGTGCTGGTGGTAAAGTCCACCTTGGCCGCAAACGAACCGGATGTTATAGCGCCGCTGCTACTGGTGTTTCGGTAAACAGATACGGTATTGGAACTGGAACTACTATTAGCCACCGCCAGGTCTACCTTGCCATCCCCATCCAGGTCGCCGATAGCAACACTAGAAGGGGTCGAGCCGGTGGTAAAGTCTACCTTGGCCGCAAACGAACCGGATGTTATAGCGCCGCTGCTGCTGGTGTTGCGGAAAACAGATACGGTATTGGAACTCTGATTAGCCACCGCCAGGTCTGCCTTGCCATCACCATCCAGGTCGCCGATGGCTACACTGCGAGGAGTTGTGCCGGTGGTATAGTCCACCTTGGCAGCAAATGAACCGGATGTTATAGCGCCGCTGCTGCTGGTGTTGCGGAAAACAGATACGCTAGAACTAGCATTAGCCACCACAAGGTCTGCCTTGCCATCCCCATCCAGGTCGCCGATGGCTACACTCCAAGGAGCTGTGCCGGTGGTAAAGTCCACCTTGGCAGCAAATGAACCAGTTGTTATAGCACCGCTGCTGCCGGTGTTGCGGAAAACAGATACGGTAGCGGAACTACTATTAACCACCGCTAGGTCTGCCTTGCCATCCCCATCCAGGTCGCCGATGGCTACACTGCGAGGAGCTGTGCCGGTGGTAAAGTCCACCCTGGCAGCAAACGAACCTGCTGTTATAGCGCCGCTGCTACTGGTGTTGCGGTAAACAGATACGGTATGGGAACTACTATTAACCACCGCCAGGTCTGCCTTGCCATCCCCATCCAGATCGCCGATGGCTACACTATAGGGGCTCGTGCCGGTGGTAAAGTCCACCTTGTCGTTCATATGTACCGTTCCGGGTACATATGCGCTGTTGTCATAAGTAGGCAGGAATGGGTATTGCGAATAGCCGGTAAGTGCTGATGCCGTATTGTTTACCGATACTGGCATGTAAGTGGCACCTGTAGGCACAGTTACAGTGAGCGAGGTAGCGCTGGCTGTATTCACGGTAGCCCTTGTTGCACCGAAGTAAACAATATTATTGGCCGCTGTAGTATTAAAGTTGGTACCGGTAATAGTTACCGACGATGCCGGGTAGCCCACCAGCGGGCTTACCGCGCTTATAGCAGGTGGCACAATCAAAGGACTATTCCTGATAACAGATACGGTATTGGAACTAAAATTAACCACAGCCAGGTCTGCCTTGCCATCCCCATCTAGGTCGCCGATGGCTACACTAAAAGGATTTGTGCCGGTGGTATAGTCCAACCTGGCCGCAAACGAACCGGATGTTATAGCGCCGCTGCTGCTGGTGTTGCGGATAACAGATACTGTATTGGAAGCATTATTAACCACCGCAAGGTCTGCCTTGCCATCCCCATCCAGGTCGCCGATGGCTACACTAAAAGGGCTCGTACCTGTGGTAAAGTCCACCCTGACCGCAAACGAACCTGAAGTTATTGCGCCGCTGCTGCTGGTGTTGCGGAATACAGATACGGAACTGGAACTAGCATTAGCCACCGCCAGGTCTGCCTTGCCATCCCCATCCAGGTCGCCGATGGCTACACTAAAAGGGCTCGCGCCGGTGGTAAAG
>JAIXSZ010000018.1 GCA_027484425.1 Sphingobacteriales bacterium | reverse complement strand
CACTTAAAGGGGTCGTGCCGGTGGTAAAGTCCACCTTGGCAGCAAACGAACCTGCTGTTATAGCGCCGCTGCTGCTGGTGTTGCGGAATACAGATACGGAGGTAGAACTCAGATTAGCGACCGCCAGGTCTGCCTTGCCATCCCCATCCAAGTCGCCGATGGCTACACTGTTAGGTTGTGCACCGGTGGTAAAGTTCACCCTAGCAGCAAACGAACCAGATGTTATAGCGCCGCTGCTGCTGGTGTTGCGGAATACAGATACGGTATTAGAACCAGAATTAGCCACCGCCAGGTCTGCTTTGCCATCCCCATCCAGATCGCCTATGGCTACACTAATAGGTTGTGTGCCGGTGGTAAAGTCCACCTTGGCAGCAAACGAACCGGATGTTATAGCGCCGCTGCTGCTGGTGTTGCGGAATACAGATACGGTATTGGAACCAAAATTAGCCACCGCCAGGTCTGCCTTGCCATCCCCATCCAGGTCGCCGATGGCGACACTATTAGGATTTGTGCCGGTGGTAAAGTCCACCTTGGCAGCAAACGAACCGCTTGTTATAGCGCCGATGCTGCTGGTGTTGCGGTAAACAGATACGGTATTGGAATTAAAATTAACCACCGCCAGGTCTGCCTTGCCATCCCCATCCAAGTCGCCGATGGCTACACTGCGAGGTTGTGTGCCGGTGGTAAAGTCCACCTTGCCGTCCATATTTACCGTTCCGGGTATATAAGCACTATTATCATATTTTGGTAAAAACGGGTATTGCGAATAACCAGTGAGTTTAGATATAACATTATTTACAGATACCCTATCGTAAGTAGCACCTAATGGCACCGTAGCCGTCAGCGTAGTAGTGCTAGAGGCTGTCACCGTAGCTCGCGTAGCACCAAAGTATACTATATTGTTGGCTGGGGTGGTGTTGAATCTCGTACCAGTTAGCGTCACCGTTGCCCCTGGATTCGCAGCAGTAGGATTTACAGAGGTAACTGTAGTTGGAAGAAAAGTAGGATTATTCCTAATGACTGATACAGTATTTGAACCAAGGTTAGGCACCACTATATCAGGTAGGTTATCTCCGTCCAAATCACCTGTAGCTACACTCCATGGGCTAGTTCCTGTTGGATACATGACCTGTGCAGCAAAAGAACCAGTTGTGATACTACCGCTACTACTGGTATTGCGATACACAGAAACATTAGCAGAATTAAGATTGGCAACTGCTATATCTGGCTTGCCATCACCATTCAGATCACCTATAGCCAAAAAAGTTGGGTTGGTGCCGGTTGCAAATGTGACCTGTGCAGCAAAAGAACCAGAGGTGATGCTACCACTACTGCTGGTATTGCGAAAAACAGAAACAGTGCTAGAAACACCATTAACCACCGCTATATCGGATTTACCATCACCGTCAATATCGCTCAAGGCTAAACAACGTGGACCAGTACCAGCGGCAAAAGTAACGGGTGTAGCAAAAGAACCAGCTGTGATGCTGCCACTACTACTGGTATTGCGAAAAACAGAAACGACAGCAGAGTTTACATTAGCCACAGCCATATCCGGTTTGTCATCTCCGTCGATATCACCAATGGCAACACTAACTGGGCCGTTGCTTGTTGCCAATGTGACCTGTGATGCAAAAGAGCCAGATGTAATGGTGCCAATAGTACTGGTATTACGCAGTACAGAAATAGTAGCACCGTTTAAATTCGGCACCGCTATATCGAGC
This sequence comes from Sphingobacteriales bacterium, assembly GCA_027484425.1. GTDB lineage: Bacteria > Bacteroidota > Bacteroidia > Chitinophagales > Chitinophagaceae > Nemorincola. Next base: position 1,421 of record JAIXSZ010000018.1, on the reverse strand, counting down.
TTACCATCCCCATCTATATCTCCTATGGCTAGATTGTGCGGGAAATCACCTGTGGCAAAGATTACTTGAGATGCGAAAGAGCCAGATGTAATGCTGCCGCTAGTGCTTGTATTGCGCAATACGGAAACGTTATCAGAGTTTCCATTCACCACAACTAACTCTGGTTTGCCATCACCATCTATATCGCCTATAGCTACACTTATTGGATTGGTCCCAGTAGCAAATGTAACCGCTGTGGCAAAAGAACCAGATGTAATGCTGCCGCTGCTGCTGGTGTTTCGATACACCGATACGGTATTGGTGCCTGCATTCGTTATTATAAGGTCGGGCTTACCATCCCCATCTACATCGCCTATCGCTGAGCCACGAGGGGCAGTACCAGCGGCGAAAGTAACCTGAGAGGCCATGGTAATAGTGCTTGGTGTTGTTGAACTATTGTCGAACGTGGGCAGAAACGGATATTGCGTAAAACCTGTTAGAGGACAAATGGTGTTTAGAACAGATATTTCCTTATAAGTGGCGCCAATAGGTACGGTAGCTGTCAACGTATTAGTGCTAGCGGCTGTCACCGTAGCACGGGTAGCTCCAAAGTATACTATATTGTTGCCAGCGGTGGCATTGAAGCCAGTACCAGTAATAGTCACTGCTGCACCCGGATTGGCTGCACTGGTGCTTACTGATGTTACACTAGGTGCAGCAACAACTGTAACTACTGTAGTTATTCTATTATCAGCAAAGCTTGCACCAGCACTCCCTGCATAGGTAATAGTAACGGTACCACCAGCTTTACCCGACACAACACCAGTAGAAGGACCTACCGTAGCTACAGCAGTATTACTGCTACTCCAGGTGCCACCACTGGTAGCATTAGCTAGTGTAATAGTGCTTCCCACACACACCTGGGCAGCACCAGTTATAGGGCTCAGCGGGTTGTTCCTTATTACTGATACATTATTTGCGCCATTGTTCGACACCACCATATCAGGCAATCCGTCACCATCCAAGTCGCCTATAGCCAAACCCCACGGGCTGGTTGAAGTCGCAAATGTAACCGGTGTAGCAAAAGAACCAGACGTTATGCTGCCACTACTGCCAGTATTCCGATATATAGATACAGCATTTGTACCGTTAGTTGTCACTGCTAAGTCGGGCTTACCATCACCATCTATATCTCCTATGGCCATACCAAAAGGGAAGTTATCGGTTGTAAAAGTGACCTGTGTAGCAAAAGAACCAGAGGTTATACTGCCACTAGTACTGGTATTACGCAGTACAGATATATTATTCGATCCAGAATTAGTCACCGCTATGTCCGCCTTACCATCGCCATCTATGTCGCCTATAGCCAACGTACGTGCGCCAGTTCCTATCGCAAAGGTGACCTGCGACGCAAAAGAACCAGATGTGATGCTGCCGCTACT
>JAIXSZ010000010.1 GCA_027484425.1 Sphingobacteriales bacterium | reverse complement strand
GGGTTGGCACTTAATGTTACAGTACCACCATTACAAATGTAACCATTGTTGGTAGGTGCTGCAGTAGGTATACTGTTGACAGTAACCGAAGTGGTGTAGATAGTAGATGGAGAACAACCCGAGCGACCTGAACCGTCAGTAACAGTTAACGAATAAACTGTAGTAGCGGTAGGTGTTGCCGTTGTGCTAGCACCAGTGGTAGCAGAAAGTGCAGATCCACTCCAGTTGAATACAGAAGCACCATTAGCACCATTGGCAGTGAGTGTTACTGTACCACCACTACATATCGGACTACTGTTAGTAGGAGCTGCTGTAGGTGCTGTATTTACAGTAACAGATGTTGTGTAAATAGTGGCAGGAGCACAACCAGGACGTGAAGTTCCGTTACTTACAGTAAGCGAATAAACACTAGTTACGCTGGGAGAAGCAGTGGCACTCGCAGACGTAGCAGCTGATACAGATGGACCGCTCCATAGGAAAGCAGTTGCACCACCTGACGGATTTGCTGTAAGATTCACTGTACCACCAGCGCATATATAACCATTGTTGGTAGGTGCAGCAACCGGTGTAGCATTAACAGAAACTGTAGTAGTATATATTGTAGATGGTGAACAACCCGAAATAGAAGTACCATTAGTTACAGTTAGCGAATAAGTACTTGTTACTGTAGGAGTAGCGGTAGGATTTTCTGCAGTAGCAGAAGATAAACCAGGACCACTCCAAGCATAAGTAGTTGCACCGTTAGCAGGATTAGCTGTCAAGTTAACAGTACCACCGTTACAGATGTATCCGTTGTTAGTCGGTGCAGCTGAAGGCGGCGTATTAACTGTTACGGTAGTAGTATAAACAGTGGAAGGACTACAACCTGAGCGACTTGTACCGTCAGTAACAACCAGAGAGTAAGTAGAAGTTACTGTAGGTGTAGCTGAAGGATTCTGAGCAGTAGTAGACGAAAGTCCTGGCCCACTCCATGCATAAGTACTGGCACCATTTGCAGGGTTAGCAGTTAAGTTTACTGTACCGCCACTACATATAGGACCATCGTTAGCAGGGGCTGCTGATGGTGTTGGCAAAACAGTAGCTGATGTAGTGTAGCTAGCCGAACAACCCAAAGTTGAATAACCTACTGTAACAGTGTATACCGACGTAACAGTAGGTGTAGCAGTAGGACTAACAACGGTTGTAGAAGACAAACCAGGACCACTCCAAGCATAAGAAACTACTCCACTACCTGGATTAGCATTTAAAGTTATTGTACCTCCATTACATATAGGACCGCTGTTTGTAGGGGCGGCAGATGGTAATGGTAAAACAGTAACTGTAGTAAATGTTCTACACGTACCTATTGAGTAAGTAATATTAGCTGTACCTGCTGTAAAGCCCGTTACCACACCAGTAGTAAGACCAACTATGGCATTAACAGTATTGCTGCTAGACCAAGTACCACCACTAACACTGTTTGAAAGCGTTCTAGTAGTACCTACACAAAGCGTAGGTGTACCAGAAATAGCTGTAGGGGTAGGATTCACAGTTACAGTAGCATTACCCGTACCCGTACATCCACCATATACACCCGAAATAGTGTAAGTAGTAGTAGCCGCAACAGCACTAGCTGTAACAGAAGAACCTGTAGTAGCACTTAGGTACGTAGCAGGGCTCCAAGTATAAGTACTCGTTTGCGGCCATACAAAACTGTAGGAAGCGTTAGTGATAGGAGTACTGGAGTTGTTTTGACCAGGAACAGTAGCACCTATAGTACCGCCTACTCTTTGAACACCGATGGTGTGTGTAGTAGGCTGTGCAGTGGTGATATGGAAATCAATTTGGCCTGAATTTTCATACAACACCATTTGACCAGTTTCTGGACCAGCAGTAATGTTGTCTGGTACGCCATTATAACTTACCACAAATTGTCTGTTAGGAGCATTACCTACAGTACCGTAGGTAATGGTACCACTAGCACCTAGGTTCATATCACGACCAAACAACGAAATAAGATTGAATGGGAACGTAGCTGTGGGCATTGTGCCAACAAAGCTGGCAGTCATTGGAGTACCAAATGAAAGGTAGCCATTAGTGCCTATATGCGCTTGAGTACCTGCAGGATATGCAGTTCCATACATATTGAATGCAAATGGCAACGGCACAGAGAAGAAACCGTTATCTATGTTACCACCCGAAACTATAGAAGTATTATTGAATGTGGCTGTAGGGGTGAAAGATATAGGAGCAAATGTATTGTCAATAACTGTAAAGTTGGTAACAGGCGATGTAGCCGTGAGTGTAGATGTACCTGCAGCACAAATACTAAGCGGAGAGGCAGAGCCTGCAACCGTAGGAGTAACTGTATTCACAACCATATTGAGCATAGCAGGTGTACAACCATTACCCATATTGTAAGATATAGTTGTAAGACCATTGCTTGCCCCTGACACCACACCCGAAGTTGTTATGGTAGCAGCTGTTGTGTTGCTACTAGACCATGCACCACCAGATACTGCGTTTGTAAGTGTGGTAGTGCTACCAGCACAAACCACTGCAGAACCTGCAATAGCTGCTGGAGACTGATTGACAGTAACTACTGTAGTTACCGGAGAACCACAACCATTTACATACTGAATTGTAGAAGTACCTACTCCTACACCCGTAACTATACCAGATGACGAACCAACTGTAGCTACCGAAGTATTAGAACTAGTCCATGAACCTACGCCACCAGAGTTAGCTAATGTAGATGGTATACCAGTACATAAAGATGTAGTACCAGTGATAGCACCAGGACCAGCGTTTACAACGAAAGTGGCTGTAGCAAAACAACCAGCAGCCGTATAAGTAATAGTAGCTGTACCAATTGTAGCACCGGCTGTAACAACACCAGATGCATCAATAGAAGCAATTGTAGGGTTGCTGCTAGACCATGTACCACCAGAAGTAGCATTGCTTAATGTGCTGGTGCCACCTGTACAAGCACTCAACGTACCAGTTATAGGTGCAGGAGATGGATTCACGTTTACGGTAACATTGGCATTAGAAGTACAACCATTATAGCTGCTAGTCACAGTGTACACCATGCTAGGAGTAGTAGTTACAGCGGTGGCGGTAACAGTGCTACCGGTTGTACTACTAAGGAATGTAGAAGGACTCCAAGTATAGTTAGCAGACGGAACAGTGAAACGATAAGCCTCAGGTGCAGACGCTACGATAGTGTAATTCACATTATTTCTACCTGCAGGCACAACAGCTTGTGTACCTGTTCCATTCTGTATACCCAAGGTACGATTAGGAGAACTACCAGGTGCAGAGGTGCTTACAAGTATATCAATGGTATTAGTTGTTTCATAAAGTCTAATTTGCGCATTGTGGGTGTTGCTATAACTACAACAGTTACCGATCTGCTCAAAGCTAACCACGAAAATCCTATTCGGTGCTGTACCCTCGGTAGAATACCTTACTATACTTGGAGAAAGAACATATAAGTCTCCCCACGCATAAGCAATAGCAGCTGGTAATGTAGCAGTGGGGAAGGTAGTAGTAAACCTACTGTTTGAACCAGTTCCAAAACTCAAATAACCGTTTGTACCTACAAAAACAGTGCTATAATTGACGCCCCAAAAATTGAATGTAAATGGAAGAGATAATGTAGCAAAGTCGTCATCTATTGATGGGAAAGTTACAGTTAGTGGACTGGTCTGTGTGGTAGCAGAATAGGCAATAGTAGATAGATCGTAACCAGCAATAGGTGGACTTAATGTGGCTAGCAAATTACTATTAGTTCCCGCGCATATGGTAGATGGAGTAGCAGATACCACCATAGTAGGCACCACACTATTTACGTTAACAATGCTGGTAGTAAAACAACTTGTACTAGGCACGGTATAAGTGATGGTGGATGCACCACCTGCCACACCTGTTACTACTCCCGTTGTAGCACCTATAGTAGCATTTGCAGGGGCGGAACTAGTCCATACACCGCCAGATGTAGCACTACTTAAAGTGCCAGTAGAACCTACACAAACAAAGGCTGGACCAGTTATCGCTGCAGGATTAGCATATACGTTCACAGGAGCAACGTCTGTATCATTAGCGGATATATTACTACATCTAGCTACCATTCGGTAGAAAGTAGTAGTAGTAATAGGTGATGGTATAGTGTAGTTTGAAGTGGTAGCACCCGTAATGTTAGTGAACGTACTTCCATCGGGAGATGAAGCCCACTGGTAAGTAACACCACTACCAGTTGTTGCACCAACAGCTGTAAGGGTAGCAACACCTGATACACATATATTGTTGCTAGCTGTAACAGTACCGGCATTGATAGAAGAACACGCAGGAATATTCACCTCATGACAACCTATAACAGGAGCTGTACTGCTACGTGTAGTACCATCGATGTCTATGTTGACTGTTGAGGAAACTGCATTTGTACCCGCTATCAGACCAGTGTTTGCATCAAGCGCAGCTAATCTTAGATTGTTGGGAGAAACAAATACTGGCGACACAGATACCGAATTGGCATTTCCTCCAAATCCGCTGATGATACCTGCTAATGAGGTTATATCTGTACCAGCAATTCTACCCAAAGTATTAGGGCCAGAAGCTGAATAGTTATTGAAATTAATATTAGAGAAAACTGTGTTAGCGTTGTTACAGAATATAGCATAGCCAAGGTCAAACGTAACGGTAGTGTTATCGTAAGAATTTACAAAATTATTATTTCTCACGTCTATATTACCTGCACTGGTGTTGACTAACAAACACGCTGAACCAGTAGCTAAACTTGAACCAGCAAAAGTACCGTACAAATTAACAGAGTTGTAATAAAGTCTTACACCTCCAGATACACCCTCTACACCTATACCTGCCGGCCAAGCACTGAAAATAGCATTTGTATTAGAAAAAGACTTGATGTCTGATATTGCATTATTAACAATTGTAGTGTTGGATGCTGGATTGCCTAAATTCAGCAATATACCTCTTGCGCCACCACTGGTGGCTGCGAAGAAACTGGTTACACCATTAATTACGTTTGAAGAAATTGTAGAATTGATGACAAAGGAGCCAAGAAATATACCACATGTAGAAGATGTAGCGGTTCCAGAGAAATTAGATGTCACATTAGTAATCGTGTTACGGTTAATCGTCGCACCATTTACGTTAGAGTTAAGCCAAATTGCAGCAGTCTGATTGGCGTAGGTTGAAATACCAATATTTCTGAAAGTATTGTCAGAAATATTAGGGGCAAGGTGATTTAAGATCATAATGCCACGGAAATATATATTATCGGTGGTGCTAGAAGTAGCCGGTCCAAAGGTATTGTTAGTTACGTTCCAGTTGTTATGTCCACCAGCCGACACATCTGAAGTACCAGAAGCATATATTCCGTAAAAACATTTGGTGAAAGTATTGCCTTGTATTGTAACATCATCGATATCTATACCACCAGTAGTAGTAGGGAATGTGCCGTTGTCTACACCCGCAAGAATACCGTAGCTAGCGTTAATAGAATTTATACCACCAATAATATTTGTATTCCTTATGCTGATATTGTTACAGCCAGGACCTGTACCAGAAGTACTAGCAAGCCACACATTAGCAAATGTTGTAGTAGAAGTGCTATTTAGCGTTAATGTTGCACCACCCGTATTGATACCATCAATTGCTACAAAACGTGCGTTGAGCAGTTTGAATATAGCATTGTTACCTGCAGGTCCATTAACTGTCACTGCTGTAGCGGCTGCTGGTCTTATAATAAGTGTAGCGCTGCTAGATGCATATGGGTTGAGGTTAACTGTTATTGGGAAGGTTTCACTAGGGTAAGTGGCATCTGTAAGATTGAATGTGACATTACCAGTTAAACATGCACCATTGTATGCAGCAACAGCAGAAGAGATGGTAGTGTACGCACCAGTCGTACCAATATTGTAAGTGCCGCTCATTGCAATTGATACTGTATAAGTATTAGGTGTGGTTGGATGAGTAGTAACAGTGTTTACGTTACTAGCAACTAAACCTATAGAAGGTATCGACCCAACAAATGGGTTATTATCTTGTGCTATAACATAGTATTGTATTACATCTCCTACTGTCAATCCGCCCATGGCTGCTGCTGAGATGGTAAAAGACCAAGTGCCAGATGTACCTGTACCAGTCGACAGTGTACCTGGGCTACTAGACCATGTGCCAGAAATAGATTTTTTGTAGTAAACACGTGGCACTAGTGCACCTGAAGTAGGTACGCCTGCAGGATCTACAATAGTAGCAGTAAATGTACGATCGCCTGTACCACACGAATTAAGTAATGCTGTATAAGTAATAGAAGGAGGCAGGTTGTCAATAGGTACGCCATCAAACTCATCGGCACCCAGATCTGGAGCAAAAGAACCACCATTAGTAGGGCTAATAGGACCAGGACGCACTTGATTATCATAGTCTGTTGTAAACCCTGTAATTGCAATACCATGCGACTCGATATCATTCGCTGTAGTACCCATGTTGATATGCAAGTCACCCACAGCACTATTTGTAAAAGTTACAGCAGTACCACTGTAGGAGTTGCCGTCGCATGAAGAAACAATTTTCCAGTTAGCAAATGTTTGATCGGCAAAACTCCAAAAACCGATTGCTGATGCAAGCGGTGCATTAAGAATATTGTAGTTTGACGCACCTACACCCCAGCCAGAAGCGCTACTAAATGTATTCAAACCATTTGCTATAGCGTAATGCTTACCAGTGCCGCCGGTACGTGTATTATTGAAAATATTGTTCCTCACATCGATAGGAGTAGTGATTGAACCAGAATAACTACCTCTGTGGAAACAAGCAGTAGCAAGCGCACCTGCAGCGGCAGTACCTTCTATATGTACTGTATTGTAATAAACCCTAGTAGTAAGCGTATTGAAAGCTGTATTGAGTATACCAGCAAATGCTGTATTAGTAGTTTGGGCATTACCCAGCGATACCATATTGTTAGTAATAGTAAGCCCTACGGTAGATGGTGATAACCAAAGTATACCAATAGCTTTTGGAGGATTGGTAGCAGTGGTACCTGTATTGGCATTTCTGAGGTCATAAATAGTGTTACGATCTATGATTGTACCATTAGCATTGGTGACACCTATACCACACACATTGGTAGCAATAGCTGCAGTGTTGGTGTTCAATAATGTATTGATGGTATTCTGAGAAACTGTTACTACAGGAAGTGTGTTACCAAAAATGGCAATACCAGTAACACCGCATGAGCCATTAAGCACAACATTGGCAGTAGCACCACGCAACTCTCTGATCGTATTGTTAGATATAGTACCATTTGCTGAAGACGTGTGCACTATACCAGCAACCAAGGCAGTGGTACTAGTAGTGTTGCTGGTAAGATTAGCGATAGTGTTGTTGCTGATAACAAAAGGAGCAACAGGCACACTGACTACAGCACAGTTGATACCATACACCCTTGCTGCAATAGCCGAGGTAGTATTAAATGAAGAGAATAAACTATTAGCTGTTGTAGTACTACCTATAGTGTTGCCAGTAACAGTAATACCTGCAGTACTTGAAACTGCAATACCATCGATACTTGCACCTATCGTCGCAGTACCCACAGCAGTTAAAGACCCGATAATATTGTTTTGTATAGATACTATAGCTGGGCTTGCTGCAGATGAGTTGATACCTACTATACCACCCAAAGAGCCTGGAGTAAGTGTAATAGCACCATTGCCTGTTGCAGCACCAATGGTATTTGGAGATGTAGTGCCTATATTCACACTTCCTGCAGTAACACTTATACCACACAATGCACCACCTGAAGTGTTCAAGGTGCTGGTTGTCGTGATGTTTATGTTCGTTATAGTATTTCCCTGAACAGACGATGGGACTACAGCACCTACACTTAATGCAATACCTTGGAACGTATGTGCTACTGCACCATTTATAACATAAGTACCTGTCCCAGCAGATGAACTATAACCTATAGTATTATTAGTTATCACAAAATTATTACCCAGTGTATTGGTGATATGTATAGCTCTGTGAAAAACACCACTAGAATAGGTACGTGCCGCTGTCTGATAAAATCTGTTGTTGGTTATTGTAAAGTCTGAGCTACCAGTAGTTAGGAATACACCATAGCTGGCAGAAAAATTATTAAAATAGTTAGCAATATTACAGTTGCTGATCGTGTTACCACTATTTTCTTTACCTGAAGTACCCTGGCTGTAAATGGCCTGAACATAAGTAGATGTTCCATCAAGGAAGTCACAAAAATCAATGGTATTATTATCATTACCATTGCTGGTAGCAGCAGTCGTAGTAGTACTGAAGAACACTGACCCCTGCACGGTAGAAGTATTAACACTTGTGATGGTGCAATAACGAATGATATTATTAGACGCATCGTTGATTAACCTGAAAGGATAACCAACAGTACTAGTGTTAGCAATAGTAAGTGCTTTAGTAGAACCAGTAGAACCTACCCTACCGTCAAATATCACATTGGTACAACCAGATAAATCAAACATAGGAGTACCCGTACCTGTTATGGTCATTGTACCCTGCGGACGAATGGTAAGTGTATATCCTGGCGCACAACGTAATAAAGAACCTATAGTAACTGGACCTTCATAGGTGTAACCAGTCTGTAACTCCAGAGCCAAATTGCCTACCATACCCAAGGTGTTGATAGCAGTAATGGCAGCTGCTATAGATGAATAATCTCCAGTAGGCCCTACTGTCCGTACACCAGAGAGGGTACAGTTGTTAGTTGTAGCATTGCCAGTGAGTGGGGAAGTAGTAAAGTAATATGGTGGTGTACCACCAGCGCAATCAGCATTTTGTGAGAATATCCAGAAGTAATAAGTAGTAGCAGGCGACAAACCAGTAGCATTAAAACTACCAACTGCCGTATTGGCTACTATAACACCACCCAATGCACTAGAACCCACTGTGTATACAGTACCATTTACGGGACTAGATGGAGGAGTGCTGGTAGTGGTTCTCACTACTAAGTACTTATCAGCAGATGCCGATGTAGTAAATGTGCCAGTGATGTTAGCAATACCAGGCGTAAGTGTAAGGGCTGTAGGCTGTGCAGTAGGTGTAGAACAAGCAGGAAGAGGTATTACATTTACCGTATAATCTCTTACATTACCAAAAGACGTTGCAGTGGTAGGACATGGCAACACATTGGGGAAACCAGGTGCGGTACCACTGTTATAGTAACCCACTATCCTCATTCTATGCAATCCTAAAGTTGCATCTGCAGGTAACGTAAGTGTAGTAACAGGATTGAATGATGGCAAGTTGTAAGGAATACCACCCACACTCTCAGAAGCAGTAAAAGTACCATCATCGTTATAATCTATCCATATCTGCGTAGTAAATAAATTGAAATAAGGACCAGATGAATTAAGTCTAGCGCTATATGAACCACCTTGAAACAGCGCAACTGGGGACATTATCGCCGTTTGGTCCATATAGTTGGCAGGACAACAAGCTGAACATGTAGCAGCTCCGAAAACAAAGGTACTGGAATCTACGATAGATGTACCTAATTGTCCATTGAGCTGAGCTATACTCATATTCATAGGAAAACTACTGCATGTATTGGCAAAAGCTGGAGTACATGATGATGGAGCCAGAAATGAGACACTAGTTACAGAAGATGTAGATGTCTGTGACGAAACAGTACATGTTACGATACATCTATAATAAACAGTGCCAGTAATACCAGTGAAAGTGAGAGTAGGATTGGTACTTCCAGTTATGTTGGTCCAGCCAGTAGCACCATCGGCAGAGGATTGCCACTGATAAGTAAGTGCACTAGCTGCTGTGCTACCAGAAAGACTGATAGTAAAGTTGGTGGTAGCACCGCCCACAAATGGTGAAGCAGTGGCTGTACCAGCGCTAGGTGTGCCGCTACATGCTGGCAAAGGCACCAAGTTTACTTTGTAATCTCTTACATTACCATAAAGTGTAGCTGTTGTAGGACATGGTAAAACATTGGGGAAACCAGGTGCAGTACCACTATTAAAATACCCAACTATCCTCATCCTATGCAAACCGATAGGCGCTGTAGAAGGTATTGTGATGTTTGTAGTAGGTGTGTAGGATGGTAAGCCATACCCAATACCGCCAACGGTTTCTGTACTAGAAAACGCACCATCATCGTTGTAGTCAATCCAAATCTGCGTGGTAAATGATCCAAAATAGGGAGCTGATGCATTCAGACGAGCACTGTAAGTGTTACCTGGCATCAAATTGACAGACATGGTAGAAGTATTGTCTATATAATTTGATGGGCAGCATGTGGGACATGATGTTGCAGAAAAAACAAACGTACTAGAATCTACAATAGATGTGCCACCTACACCTACTAATGAGGCAATGCTCATATTCATAGGGAAAATATTACATGCATTTGCAAATGTTGGCGTGCATGAAGAAGGGGCAAAGAAGGTAATATTTGTAACACTAGAAGTAGAAGATGTGGAACTAGGTGTACAAGTAACAATGCATCTATAATAAGTGGTAGCCGTAATGCCAGTAAATGCATAGGTAAGATTAGTAGCACCAGAAATATTGGCCCAACCGGTGGTACCATCAGCAGATGACTGCCACTGATAAGTAAGCCCACCAGAAACCGACGCACCAGTAAGGCTTAATGTAAAAGGCGTAGCACTAGCACCAGAGGTGGGGGCAGCATTGGCGGTACCTGCAGTAGGAGCACCACTACATACCGCTGCACCAGTACCGGTAACAGGAACAAGTACTGAGGGCGAAAGCCCGCCACCACTAAAAGTAACGTTACTACTATATGCGGTAGCAGCAGTAGGACTGAAACGAACAAAAACATTGGTAGCTGCAATTGTACCAGATGTGTAGGCTATCGTATAACTGGTTGTCCATGTAGAACCGTCTGAAGAAACCTGAAAATCTGTAGGTGCAGTAACTGTAATGTTGCCAGATGCTGGATTTAAATTTACTGCAGTTATAGAAATGGTTTGTGCTGAAGAACTAGTTCCTGTAGTGACACCACCAAACGACAAAGATGTAGGTGCAGGAGTAAGTGTAGGTGCAGGAGTCCAAGTAATAATGGTATTGGCTGAAGGTGTTGTGGCACAAGCAGATGAAAATGTTGTAGATGCCGAAGTGAAAGTTTCGTTAGTTAAGTTCAAAAAGTCAGTTACGGAATTTGCGATACCTATAGTTGCTGAGTTAAAAGAATAAGTAGAAGTACCATAACAATACTGAATTTGATTAGTACCTTCCAGTAATTTGATTTGGAATGTAGCATTACCAGTACCGGTTAGGTTACCCCAACCAGCGGCAGGTGTACCCCACTGCATTGTAAACACCCTATTGGGTGCAGTACCTGAAGTTTGATAAAAAACACTACCAGCCCCATTTAGGTCATCCCAAAAGCAACTCAAAAAACCAATTCCAGAGTTGACCTGTCCCATGTCAGAGTTGGTAAAGTTAGTAGCTGCAGTGTTACCTAGGGACGCCCAACCATTGGAGCACATAGACACTGTAGTGTAGTTAGTGCCGCAATACCTAAAAGTGAATCCTATAGATAATGCAGACAATGTAGCATCATCTGTAGTTATAGCAGTAGTAGCAGTAGTACCGCCTAAACCTTCTATACTAGAATATGTTCCGGTGCCCCTAGAAACAAGATAACTGGCAGCAGTCTGTCCGTACCCTACAAATCCTAAACAAACCACTAAAAGTACAAGTAACGCTCTTTTCATAACTCTGTATTTATTGTTTCCTAACATTGCGTAATTTGAAATACATAACTATAATTCACTAAAAGCCAATACCAGCGCACCTTTTGAAAAGAAATGCTAACTGAATATTAACTTTAAGCTACAATACTGTGATAAAAATAAGTATTTGCTTACAATTTTAACAATTTTATTTCTGCGCAGAAGACTAATTATTTGTGGATTAAGACGTTGATCAAATAAAAATTATAAAATCAAAATAATTATACATATTGCTTTTTATCACTCGAATCTGCCTGATTAAAGCATTAAGAATAATATAGAGATAACATTCGACAGAGATATTTTCGTAAATTGCGAATTCGATATGAAGACAATATATTTTGAGGATTTAGGTGAAGTTGCCTATCAATCTGCATGGGACTATCAGGAAAGGTTACTAAAAGACAACCTCAATATTAAATCTGAATGGTACAGTACTCAAAATACTGTAACTCACTACAACCTTAATACAAAACACCATCTATTATTTTGCAGTCACCCGCATGTTTATACACTTGGCAAAAGTGGACATATGGAGAACTTACTGGTAAACGATACACGATTGAAGGAATTGAATGTGTCTTTTTTCAAAACTAATAGAGGTGGTGATATTACTTATCATGGACCAGGCCAAATAGTCGGCTATCCCATATTGGATTTGGAGCATTTTGTTACTGACCTGGGTAAATATATGCGCAACCTAGAAGAAGTAATGATTCGCATGTTGGCAGACTATGGCATTGTAGCAGGAAGACTGCAGGGGTCAACAGGTGTATGGCTCGATGCTGACATGCCTGGCAAAGCCAGAAAGATATGTGCTATGGGTGTTAGGTGCAGTAGATGGGTAACAATGCATGGATTCGCACTCAACGTAAACACAGATCTAAAATATTTTGACTACATAGTACCTTGTGGTATTGCAGATAAAACTGTTACCTCCATGCAAAAAGAACTTGGCAACGAAGTAGATGAAGCCGAAGTGAAAATTAAACTAATAGAAAAAATGGAAGAGGTTTTTGAAGCAGAAATACTGACACCATTACTAAAACTAAAATAACCATCCACATACAATACCTTATCAAGCATTAGCGTTATAGCTATGTAAACCTAAAATGAACAAACACAATATTACATACCACTGGGGAGACAAATCACTTCAAATAACGCTGGGCAACAAAATAGCCAAGCGCATATTGGCATTATACATCTCAGAATTTTTCCTTACGTCTGGAATGGCTACTGTATTCCTACTTCAATCTATACCATTTAGAAATAATATAATAAACTGGATTGCGGCCGCTGGTTCTGCTGTTCTTTACTTGTTGGCGGCATATAGGTTTCTCGCTAGGATACTATACCGAGAACAATTGCTGTTAGACAATAATTACCTTACAATAGTTAGAAAAACACTATTGTCAAGAAAGATAAACAGATTTGAATGGCACAACATAGGTATGCTTCACTATGAGGGTAAAACTCCCAAAACAGACCACCCACTGAAAGGGAAATCTTTCGATTACTTTGGTTTCGAAACCCAAGAACACCTGATACAAAGCCTGCATCATGAAGGAAATATGTATTTCGACACACCAAGTGGACGTGTGTACTTTGCTCCCGGTGTGTACTCTTGGGATGCAGAAAAGATGGTTCAAATGATGAAAATATACACAGGAGCGTCTTTGAAATTGGGCCCCGAATGGGAAGAAATGCTCCAAGAATATGACGAAAACACCAATGGTTAGTATTCTACATCGCTACTTTTACATATCCCGATTCAAGCAAAATACCATCTCGTCTCAGTACGAATTTATAGTTGCCACTGCGTCCAAAATTTCTTTTATCAATTATGACCTCCGGCAACTTGAGGTGTGGAATATCTGCAACACTACAGCCTTTCAAATCAAAAAACCGAATAGAATACCGGTATTGCTTAAAATCCATGACTGGCACCTTTATTACAACATGACCAAACACCTTGTGAGTAGCAACAAACTTAGGTATTATAAAAGAAGCATCGTTCATGTCCAAGTCGGGGTACGAAACCCTAAAACTGTAGTGAGCGGGCAACATATTAACTATGCCATCTGAAGTAATTTCTGATCTATTGCCATCTGAAGTAGGTGGTCCACCAACTGTAGTTGTGGTATGCTGCAGTAATTTTGATTTATCAACCGCAACCTTGCAAGTATTGCTGCTCCAGGACAACCCAGAATTGAAAACAATACTTAATTTGTAATACCCAACACCAGTTGCAGGAGCATAATCTATAAAATACTGTTCACCTTTAGCTACAATTTTTACATTACCAATAGTTGCAAAGTTATAATTGCTATCCACCGAACGTTTTACTGTTATCGATTTTACACCATCGTATTGACATATCCATCGCAATTTCACCCTCCCACTGTCAACTGCAGCATTTATACCAGGCAGCACAGACTGCGCAGTGCTACGCCTGTAGTTACCTAGAAGTAACAACAAACATAATACGCACAACACACAGCGGAATTTCATGACATAAACCTAGTACAAATTAACTAACCAAAACATAAATTAGTTAAAACCAGAATGGCACAAAATAATTCGGGTGCTAGTTGTTAATTTTGCTTTTCAGCTATCCACCTGTATACGATGGCACACATTTACAATTTTGAAAAATAGGAGCTTTTTACTTTTTCGTTTTTACCTGCTTCTGCTTCTTGCAGCTAGCTATAGCCTGTGTACTCTGGCACAGCCATCTACCCTACCAATGACTCCCATTAGAGACACAAGTAAAGACAAAAGCAACAATGGAAAATGGAAAAATGAAGAAGCCAAAATAACATCTCATAAACTCAATTCGTTGCACTTCAGCTCTCCCGACACCAATATCCATAACTATCATCGTCGCCCATTTGTGCAACCATGGTCAAGGGACATGGGCAACCCTGGCAGCCCAATAAATAACCTATATTTTACTCCCGAAAATCGTGTGGGTCCTACTTTGGGTTACCATGTGTTCGACAACTATAAGTTTAACATTGATAGTCTTCAGTACTTCAACACTGATAGACCTTATTCAGTCTTTTCATACCAAACAGCAGGCAGACAAGAACATGTAGCCAACATACTACACACCCAAAACATAAAACCCAATTGGAACTTTGCTGTGGAATACAGAAAACTCAATTCGCCGGGATATTATAAGATACAAAGGAACAACCACGATAATTTCTACTTGACTACCAACTACAAAAGCTTAAATCAGCGGTATCATCTCAATGCTGCTATGGTTTATAACCTTCAACAGCATGATGAAAATGGTGGTGTTGTGAATATTGAAGATCTGGACAGCGCTGCGTTTACCAACAGAAAAACAATCAATACAGCATACCAAAGCGCGCAATACAGTGCTACTCGTTCATCGGTTACTAATGTACTTAGAGAGTTTACGTTTCTGATACAAAACAGCTACTCATGGGGGCATACCGATACCACGTTCGATGACAATGACACAGCAGCATATACTTACAAACACACACCTAGATTCAGCATCACACACAACACAAGTATAAGCACAGAAGAGCACAGATACAAAGACCTTACCCCCGACTCAACAAGATACACATCTTTGTTTACCCGTTCTTTCCCTAATAAGGGCTCAGGGTATTATGGCGCAGGTGGTGATTCAGTTTTTACAAGACAAAAGTGGTTTTGGGTAGACAATAAAATATTACTCAACGGGTTTATAGGAAAAACTGATAAACAATTACAATTTACGGCAGGCGCAGGTATACGATACGATCAATTTATTTCAGACCCCGTTACGAAGCTCACTACCGATAGTCCCTACTTCAAAACCGGTTATGACCGCAGAAGCATAGCCAGCAGCTACCTAGAAGGACAAATAAAACGAGAAGCTGCTACGCTTGGTGCTTGGGAGTATCAGGCGGCAACACGTTTTTTATTCGCAGGCCAATATGCTGGTAATTTCTTGCTCAATGCCAGTATCAGCA
Organism: Sphingobacteriales bacterium; assembly: GCA_027484425.1. Taxonomy (GTDB): domain Bacteria; phylum Bacteroidota; class Bacteroidia; order Chitinophagales; family Chitinophagaceae; genus Nemorincola. Next base: position 77,461 of record JAIXSZ010000010.1, on the reverse strand, counting down.
AACAAGCTACCAACAATAAGACATTCTTCACTGCTGGCTTTAGCCAACAATTGGGTAGTGCACCTTACAACTACAGCACTTACCAGAATGTTTATTCGTACAATAACTTTAATCTCTCTACAGAAAGCGTAACAAATTTGTACGCGATGGTAAGCTACAGTAAGCTGAGACTACAGGGAGGTGCTGGATTGTACTTACTCAATAATTACATTTACCTAAGCAGCAACCAGTTGCCAGCGCAGTATACCCTACCCTTTTCTGTACCCCAGGTGTGGGTAAGAAAAGTTTTTAGAATGGGAAACTTCTACCTCGACAATGAACTAGTTTATCAGTTGGCAGATAGCAGCTTACCTGTAAATATTCCTTCTTTAATGGGCAGACATCAGTTTAGTTTTGAACGGGCATTATTCAAAAACGCCATCAAAATAGTATTGGGAGTAGAAGGCAGATACAATACTGCCTACAACCCTGCAGGTTACAGTGCTGTAATGAATAGGTTTTACAACCAAAATCAAATAAACATTACCAATACCCCTGAACTCTCTGCCTTTCTCAACTTCCGAATCAAGAGATTCAGAGCCTTTTTAATGGTAGACAATTTACAACAGCGATTTGCCCGAAATGCAGTGCTGTATGCAGGAGTACCTATATCAAACTATAGCAATACAGACAAAGAGTATGTCCCTGTATATGCCACACCTAACACTATGCTTCGATTTGGTTTTAGTTGGGCTATGGTGAATTAAATCGTGTAATATCTCCTTACTTACTTTGGGTTTGCTGGCAAATCAGCAGAAATATTTTTTGTACTTTCGACAATCCATTATCTTTTGTGTATGATCTAAGTATAACAAAGGTGGATATGCAGTTAGAAAAAATAGACCTATGAAAAAACTTATACTTGGTTTAATAGCTTTTGGAACGGCAAATGCAACTATTGCTCAGCATAACATGGGTATAGCCAATAATAACTGGGGTAGCATCAATGGTATTTTCTTAAACCCAGCCAATATAGCCGAAAGTAGAGAGTTAAAATCTATCACATTTGCGGGTATTTCCTATGGTGCAGACAACAATGCTGGCGCCATAAGTGCCAGAGCAGGTTTCAAAGTTGCTGTAGGAGATGGAAAAAGTAATAACATGTTCAGATACTCTAACAACAGTAGTGTGAGTATGATGGCACCCTTTATGAATATAACCGGCCCCTGCATGATGCTAAGACTTGATAAAAACAATAGCATAGCGTTCACCACCCGTCTCAGGGCTATGAACCAGTTTAATGACTTCGACCAAACACTTTTCAGATCGTTAAACGACCCTACTTATGTACCAACAGAAAACAATCAAAACTCACTAAAAGACTTTGTGTATACGCTAAACCTGTGGAGCGAGCTAGGTGTAACCTATGCTGGCGTACTGTACAAAAAAGGACCTCATAAACTGAAAGGTGGTGCTACTTTGAGATATTTAGGTGGTATTGCCTATGTGGCACTGCAGGGCAACAACATGGATGTAAGGTTCACTAAAGGCAATAATACATTTTTTGCAAGCAATACTGACCTTACCTACATGAGCAATATCTTAAATACCAGAAACGCTCAGGGAAATGATATATCTAAAGGTTTCATTACGGCCATATCTAATGGAAACTTTGGTAGAGGTGTGGGTGGCGACTTAGGGCTTGTGTACGAATACAAACCAGCAGACAGTAAAAAAACTGAACGATACAAATCAAGGTTTTCTTTGGCTTTGTGCGATGTAGGAAGTATTATATATAACGAAAAAGTAAGCACTAATGAGCGTATTAGCGGTGAAGGAAACCTTAAGAGTTCTAACATAATAACCAACGTAAAGAACTTTGAAAACATGCGCAACTATGTAGTGGCAAATGGCTACAAAGTGGAAATAACCAAAAAAAGTGTAAAACTGAATATGCCTACTCGTCTTATGCTAGCTAGTGATTTGCATTTACAAAAAGAATATTTCCTTAACTTCTCCCTACTTGTTAACCTAGCCAATAGACAAGTGTTAGGTAACTCATTTTACAACCAATTTACTATTACACCCAGATATGAAACAAAAAAAATGAGCGTAGGAGTACCACTTACCTACAGTACGCTTTCCAACAGTTTCAAAACTGGAGTTGGTTTTTTCTATCGTGGTTTTTTTGTGGGCAGCGACGATATGTTAGCCATTATATCTCGCAGTCAATACGGCATTAATTTATACGCAGGCATCAATATGCTGATCTACAAATAAGCACCAGAAAACATGCCCTGTATGCTATTTTAACAGCTTTTAACAGTCTCATTATCAGTGAAATGCGAAATCAGGTTCAACCTGTTAATGGTAACTTATAATATTACGTTTTAACGTAGCTTTAACCCTACCAAACAACTAGCCACAACGATTAAAAGTATTTTTGTACTCACCTCAAATGAAATGCATTAATTACTTTATGTGGCGGTATTCATTAGTATTGCTCTTACTTACAAGTGCATTCCACGTTGCTGATGCGCAAAATGTTGTCTTTACGGCTGTAGCTGGTGCTAATAAGGTAGGCGTAAAAGATCAGGTGGAGGTGCAGTACACTATCAGAGATGCTCAAAACCTGCAATCTGTAACAAACCCATCTGATGCTGACTTTATTATAGTCGGTGGTCCTTATCAGTCGCAGAGCTCCAACACATCTATTACAGGCAACAAAGTGGTAACATCCCAGAGTCTTTCATTAACCTATGTGATACAACCGCGCAAAGAAGGTACATTCACAATACCTCCTATCACTGCGCGCGATGCTGCTGGTCATCAATATCAGTCTAATGCGCTAACTATTCAGGTTGTGCCTGGATCGGTGGTACAACAACAGCAACAGCAAAGAAGATCAAGAGGATACGACCCTTTTGCTGGCGATGACGATGTACTTGCACTAATGCGACAAATGCAGCAGATGCAACAAATGCAAATGCAGCAAATGCAACAGCAACGTGGTAGGCAAGCTCCTGCTCAGCCCACACCAAGCGATCCTGAACCACCAGTGAATGATGCTGAAATAAAAAAAGATCTTTTCATAAAAGTCACTGCGGATAAAAACAAAGTAAAAATAGGTGAGCAAGTCACTATAAGTTACAAATTGTACTCTCGCATACCTATGCAAATGGGCATTTCTAAGCTCCCATCTCTAAATGGTTTCTGGACTCAGGATTTTGAAATACCCAAACAAATGAAACCAACTGAAGAAGTACTGGACGGCAAAAAATACCAGGTTTTTTTGCTAAAAAAATCAGCACTTTTTCCACAGCAAACAGGCAATTTGGAACTAGACCCTGCTGAGGCAAAAGGAGTTGCAAGAATAGTGCAACAAGTTCGCCGCAAAATGTCTGATATGTTCGACCCATTTGGTGCAGGCACATTGATGATGAACGACCCATTCTTCAACAATACCTTCTACAACACTATGGCTTACAAAGATGTGCAGGTACACCTTAAAAGTAGCCCAGTGAAAATAACAGTAACTCCGCTACCTGACCAAGACAAACCCGATGATTTCGGAGGCGCAGTGGGTAAGTTTACTATAACTAGCAAGATGGATAAAAAGACGTTGACTACTGATGATGTAGCTACGCTTACACTCAACATAACTGGCAGTGGAAATCTGAAACTAATAGAAGCCCCTAAACTAAACCTACCTAATGGGCTCAACACTTATGACCCAGTAACCATAGATACTATTACTGGAAGAAGCACTACAATAACTGGCTCTAAAATAATCACTTATGTAATCACTCCACAAAATGCTGGAGACTACGAAATTCCTCCAGTATCGTTCACATACTTCAACCCCGAAACCAATAGCTACGTAACCGAAACAACAGAACCGATAAAGCTAAACGTAACTCCCGGAAAGAGAAGTGACAACCAAAAACCAGGTACTAACAACGTTAGTTACAAAGACATTCACGATATTGTGAAGCAACCTCCTACTGCGTATTATTCCAAATCAAGTCCGTTGCTGTTTACTGCCAGTTATTGGTCGGCTTACGTGCTACCACTTGCTTTGTATTTCGGAATGGTATATTGGAAACGCAGAGATGAAGAATTATCTAAAGACACAACCCTGCTGCGTAGAAAAAGAGCAAACAAGGTGGCGCTACAACGACTGGTTACTGCAAAAAAATTACTGCAACAACAAAACAAAAAGCCATTTTACGAGGAAGTGTCCAAAGCCATTTGGCTCTATCTAAGCGATAAACTATCTATACCATTATCAGGTCTATCGCGCGAGACTGCTACAGAAGCCATGAACGAACGAAAAGTGCCTGCAGATGTACAGAAAAAGCTAGAAGATGTGATTTGGGAGTGCGAAAACGCACTCTATGCAAGTGGCGGTTCTCGCCAAATGTCTGATACCTATGAAGATGCAGTAAAAGTAATCAGTAACCTTGAAGATATTTTCAAAGCATGAACAAATTAATAGGAATATCGGCTTTGTTTTTGCTCATGACCCTCAGCAGTTATGCAGGTGACAATAATTCGCATTGGAAAAAAGCAACTTCCTTCTACTTACAAAAACAATATGATAGCGCTGCCCATTACTTTGAGCTAGTTGCAGCAAGCAAGCCTCACAATGCAGAGTTATACTACAATCTGGGCAATGTATATTATCGATTGAACCGCATAGCACTTGCTGTGCTTAACTATGAACGGGCACTAAGAATAAACCCTTCGTATTCAGACGCGCAAGATAACTTAGCCATCACTCATGCTCGTATCAACAATCATACACAACCAGCTGAGGACATATTTTTTGTAACTTGGTGGAAAGCTATCACAGCTCATACCAATGCTTCTTTATGGGCCATTGCAGCATTATTGTTGTTCATTATTTCCATCATTGTTTTGTGGATAAGAAAGTATACTTCATGGGGTAACAGATTACCAGTCCAACTGCCCGGAATAAGTGGTTTTATCTGTGCAATTTTCTTGATATTCTGCTACAAGTCATCTCGCAATTATACGCACTTTAATGGTGCAATAGTTATGGAAAATGATGCACCATTAATGAATGAATTACAAAAAGGAAAACCAATTGCATTGATACCAGAAGGTACGTCGGTACAGGTTTTAAGCCAAAACGGCAACTGGGTTGAAGTGAGTTTACCAGATAGCAGATCAGGTTGGGTATTAGTGTCACAAATCGAAAAGATTTAACCTCCAAAACTTTGCTATCGTCTTTTTCTAATCGATACTTCTGATCAGTTTATACCTACAATAACACAACAGTATTTCTATAAAAACAGTAATGCCTGAGATGATAAAATCACTCAGGCATTTTTTCGTTATCAAGTCATATCTATAAACCATTATCACTCGTCAACATCTACTGCTGGCCGTCTGAAGGTTTCTTCTATGTCGCTATCCGGATTGTCTGTTTGCTTTACCCCATCGAGCATGGTTGCATCAGCCTGACAGTCATCAAAACCAGCCGGTTGTTCAAACCTTTTATTGGGGTCGATACCGGTTTTACTATCAGCATAAACACGCCTCATAAAGTAGGCCCAGATGGGTAGTGCAGCAGCAGCACCCTGCCCCAACCGCTCGCTACGGAAGCGAAACTCTCTATCATCACACCCCACCCATGAGCCTGCTAGCAACTGTGGCGTATAACCTATAAACCAAGCATCTGCTTGATTATTGGTAGTACCTGTTTTACCAGCTACATCGTTGTGTATACCATACCTGTACCTAAGGCGCCCACCGGTGCCCGCATTCACTACACCTCTCATCATTTTCACCATCTTGAACGCTGTATTGCTATTGATGAGTTCCTTCTGTTTCGCAGCAAAACTTTTTACGGGCATACCGTTTTTGTCTTCAATTTTTATCAGGAAGTAAGGGTCGGTGTGCATACCTCCATTAGGAAACATACTATAAGCGCCCAGCATCTCAAACAAAGAAATATCAGACACACCCAATGCTACAGACGGAAAAGCATCCATTCTACTAGTAATGCCGCACTTATGTGCAAAATCTATAAAAGGCTCAATACCAACTTGCTTTAGTATGTACAATGCCGCATTATTAATAGACTTAGCCAAAGCAGTCATCATCATTATATCACCTTCATCAGACCCACCAGCATCATAGGGTGTCTCCATATTCGGAAATTCCTGAGGCGCTGTAGACACTATACCACAAGGCGAGAAGCCATTATCTATTGCAAAAGAATACAACAATGGTTTAATGGTAGAACCTACCTGCCTTTTCGTATTGATATTGACGTGGTCATACATAAAAAAGTTGTGGTCGATACCGCCTACCCACGCTTTCACCTCTCCGGTAAACGGATCCATAGCCATAAACCCTGCCTGCAGGAATAATTTCATATATTTTATAGAGTCAATTGGGCTCATGAAAGTATCTATGGTGCGCTTACTGTTCCAAGCAAAAACTTTCATTTTTATAGGCTTGGCCATTTCGGCTATTGCCGCCTTTTCACTTTTGTCTTGATTACGCAGCATCTGATACCTGTCACTTGCCTTTATAGCATTGTTCAATATCGTCTGCACATTCCCTTTGCGCTTCCACACAGCACCATCTACATAGCCCGGCTGTGCTACAAACTGCTTCTGTAGAATGGTAAGATGCTCTTGAACTGCTTCTTCAGCATAGCGCTGCATCCTCATGTCTATAGTTGTGTATATCTTCAGCCCGTCTTTATAAATGTCATAATTGGTGCCATCGGGCTTTTTGAGGTCTTTGCACGCTTGCTTCACATACTGCTCTACTACCTGTCTGAAATAAGGCGCTATACCATCATGATAGTCAATTTTGTGATAGTCTAGTGGCGTTTCCTGCGACTTAAGCGTTTCTAATTGGGCTTCCGTAATGTAATTGTACTTGTGCATCTGCTCTAGCACCACATTCCTACGCTCTTTAGCTCGTTTAGGACGAGTACGTGGGTTATAAGTAGAGTTTGCTTTTAGCATACCTACCAATACTGCTGCTTCGTCTATGTTTACGTTGTCGGGGGTTTTGTTGTAGAATGTTAGTGACGCATTTTTAATACCATAAACATTATCACCAAAAGGAACAGTGTTAAGATATAACGTGATAATTTCTTGTTTTGTAAGATTTCTCTCCAGCTTTACTGCCAATACCCACTCTTTCAACTTCATGAAAGGCAGGGTAAAAACGCTTTCGCTTTTTCGCGGAAAAAGGTTTTTGGCAAGCTGCTGGGTAATGGTAGAAGAGCCACGCTTTTTGTGCATTAACACATAAAAGGGAATAGCAATAGTCGCCACTGGGTCTATACCAGCATGATCATAAAAACGGGCATCTTCAGTAGCCAACAGTGCATTGATAATGTTGGGAGATATTTCATCGAATCTGCTGTTTGATCTATCTAGCACATAATACCTACCCAGCAATGTCCCATCTACTGCTAGCACCTCTGATGACACCGCACTCTGAGGGTTTTCTAGCTCAGCCAGCGAGGGCATATAGCCTACCATACCGTTCTCAATGCCTACTACCAAAAGCACAATGGCTACCAGAATGGATATGAATGAGTACCAAAGTCTGCGTATGTATCGCCTGGTTTTACCAGTCGCTTGCTCCGAATTGTTGATTTGTGTTTTCAATGTATGCAAATGTAAGTGAAATACTGTTTTGCAAAAACATACAGTACTTCAATCACCATACGTTTGTTTTATATAATTGATGACAAAAAGTAACTGAAATTATCTTTTATCCAGATTTTCACGAGAAATATTCTTGAAAACAAAAAATTACATTTATCCGACAACACCGTAACCAACAACCTCAACTATAATAGCTGTATATACGTATATTTGCTTGTAACTAATCTGTTAAAATAGAAAGTTTATCAATTTTTATGAACAAAAAGACTTTACTTCAATTGCTTTTGGCAATCCTATTATTGCCTACATCTCTGTTTGCTGAAGAAAAAGCAATGGATGCTTTTATCGCTCGAATCAAACAGACCAACAAATTTGTTCCAGTAAATGACATTTGGAATTCAGACCGAAATTTTGATAAATCGGCCCTTTTACAAAAAGTAGAAGATGCTGAACCTCTTTTAATAGATTATACCAAACTTTCACAGTTTTTAGCAAACAACAATACTGCCATATCACTCTCCTTTCCTGCTGTGGGTGGTGGAAGTTTTACACTTGAACTTTCTCAATACAACTTCCTTACAAATGATTTTCAGGTACATGAAATGGGCGAAAACAATACCGATAAGAAAGTAGCATACACCCCCGGACTGTATTACAGAGGAATAGTGAAAGGCGAAAAAGGCTCCTTAGCTGCCTTCTCATTTTTCAACAACGAGGTTTATGGTATGTTTTCTATTCCTGGAAAAGGTAATTATGTATTGGTAGCTAACACTATGGTGGGCGAATCTTTCAATAGAAACCTACATTACGTTCTATATAATGACCACGACATCAAAAACCCCGAAAACCTACCTGGTTGCGACGCCGACCAACTTCCAGAATTAAGAGAAGCTGCCGAAAAACCAACTTCAACTTTCCTGAATAATAAAGTATACAATAGCTGCACAGAAGTAAGGGTATATGAGGTGGGCGATTATTCTACATACCAAACAAAGGGCTCTAGCACTACCAATGTTACCAACTTCCTTACTGCCCTTTTCAACAACCAAAGTGTTATTTACAGAAATGAAGGTATACCAATAGTGCTGAAATATGTGCAGGTCAATACTGCTACTGACGTTTACCAGACTATCACTAGTGCCTTGTCAATAAGATTTTTGAAAAAATTCGGTTGGCAGACGAAAAATGTAATGCATGGTTGCGACGTTGCCTTGCTGTTTTCGTCAAAGTTCAATTCTGGTTATGGTGCATTGGGCGGTGTAGCCTGGCTAAGGTCTATGTGCAGCTCCTATCGCACATCTGATTCTGGAGGCCCTTACGGATACATCAACATCAGTAATTCTGGCGTTGTTAACTTCCCTACTTACAGTTCTAATGTACTTGTAGCTACACATGAAATGGGCCACATGGTAGGCTCTCCACACACTCATGCTTGTTGCTGGAATCACCCTGCAAGAAACACAGCTATTGACAAATGTTACACACTCGAAGGTAGCTGCCCTAACCCATCTCCACTCTACCCTACTGCTGGTGGTACTATAATGAGTTATTGCCACCTGGTATCTGGGGTAGGTGTCAATTTTTCAAATGGTTTTGGAAAACAACCCGGTGACACCATAAGAAAATTCATATTCAGTAAATTCTCAACTACCTGTGGCGAGGTCTTCTTCCCTAGCAAAGCCTTGTCCGTTACAAACAGAACAATAACTGCCAACCGTGAGTGCACTAATGTTGTTGGTGGAGTATCTACTACTTATTACTGGAAAGACAATAGCTCTGCAACTCACGACGACGACACACTGGTGCTCAAAGTCATAAAAAATGGTAACAACATAGGTAACCTCGATACAACTGGTTTTGCTGTTACCACCGGCACTATATCTGGCTATGGTGCAGGCACTGGTGTTACAGCCATCTTCCCCACCGGCACCGCTGGCGTATCTACTACAGGTGCTAATATAGCTATGCGCAGATATTGGAATATCACACCAACAGGTACAGCTACTATTACCACGCCAGTAGAGGTGTTTTTCCCATTCCTTGCTAAAGATACAGCCGATGTAAGTGGTAGCCACCCAGGCGCTACTCCACTTAATAGCTACAAAATGTATAAGGTAAACAACCCTATCGACCCTAACCCTGCCAATAGTTTCACATCAGCTACCTCCAGCAGTTTTAGTATCTATTCTTACGCCAGCACCTCATCTACTTCCAACTGGACATTTTCTTCTACTGATAGCACCTATTTTGCAAGCATGAAAATGACAAATTTATCTGGCGGTGGTACCGGTTTTTACCCTAGCAACCTAGCTATCTCTAATGTACAAGATGTAAATAATAACAACTCTCCTATTTACATTTACCCAAATCCTACTCAAAACGAATTATTCATTTCTACTGTTGAGCTTGTAGGGCAAAGCAATCTCACATTCAGGTTATATACCGCAGATGGAAGAGAAGTTAAAAATGAAATGCTTACATCTGGCAATGTAAACGTTATCTCTACCACAAATCTACCATCTGGTGTATATTACTATAAAATAAACAGCTATACTAACAGCTACACAGGTAGTCTTATCAAAAACTAAAAAGGAATTAACTTTGATAATCAGGTTGCTAGATAATAATTTAGCAACCTTTTTTTTGTTTACCACTATTCACTAGTAGTGATTTTTCTAAAAGATGATAAAATTGTAGCGCGGTTAGGGTAACTAATTTCAGATTTTGGGTATTATGATTACATTTGCACTCTATATAAAAATATAAATCTTCATGGCTACAACAGCAGACATGCGTAATGGGTTGATAATAAAACTCGATGGCAACCTTTATTCAGTAGTAGAATTCGGACAAAACAAAACTGCACGTGCGGCAGCTAAAGTGTGGGCAAAATTGAAAGGTGTAGACAACAACCGCTCCATTGAACATACCTGGAACTCTGGCGATAATATTTTCCCTGTACGTGTTGAGCGTAGAAATTATCAGTTTTTGTATAAAGATGATGCAGGATTTAACCTGATGGACAACAATACTTTCGAACAAATAGTATTGAGTGAAAATATGATTGAGCGCCCTGAACTTTACAAAGATGGTCAAGAATGTTTTGTAGTATTCAATACAGAAACTGAAGTACCAATGGGTGTAGAACTTCCGCCAAATGTAACATTGATGGTTACCTATTCAGAACCAGGTGTAAAAGGTGATACTGCTACTAGAGCTATGAAAGCTGCAACACTGGAAACAGGTGCAACTGTTATGGTACCTCTTTTTGTAAATGCCGATGAACTTATACGTATTGATAGCAAAACAGGTGCGTATATAGAAAGAGTGAAATCTTAATTTACAGCTCATCTAAAGGTACTATTATAAAACATTTATCTACTTAATGCGATAAAATCAATACTCATGGAGTACAAACAAATTCAGGAACTGATAAAAACAATCAATAAGTCAAATATCAGTGAGTTGAGCATCGAAGAAGGTGACTTTAAAATCACCATCAAACAAGATTTCACTGGTCAGCCACAGCAGTATGTTATGGCACCTGCTCCTGTTCAACAAATTATGGCAGCACCTACAGTTGTACCAGCAACTGTTGAATCTTCAGCTCCTGCCGCAGCACCAAAGCCAGCACAATCGGGAGATAGCAATGCTAATCACATCACTATCAAGTCGCCGATGATAGGTACATTTTATCGTAGCCCATCTCCCGACAAACCGGTGTTTGTTAATGTAGGTGATGAAATAAAAAAAGGATCTACACTTTGTATCATTGAGGCTATGAAGCTATTTAATGAAATAGAATGTGAAATGAACTGTAGAATTATAAAAGTAATAGCTGACGATTCTACACCAGTAGAATACGACCAGCCGCTTTTCATTGTAGAACCAATGTAATATCAGCTCCTGTAAGTGCAGGTTATAATTTTAAAAATGGCCTTGCAATGAGGCCATTTTTAATAAATAGTGGTTTTATTCTTTTACATTAAATCGTAAAAAGTGTTTAGAAAAATACTTATTGCCAACCGTGGCGAAATAGCTTTGCGCATCATACGTACCTGCCGCGAAATGGGTATCAAAACAGTAGCTGTATACTCTACTGCCGATAAAGAAAGCCTACATGTGCGATTTGCAGATGAGGCAGTATGTATAGGCAAACCTCAAAGCGCAGACTCCTACCTGAATGTACAACACATAATGGCTGCTGCAGAAATCACAAATGCAGATGCTATACACCCAGGTTATGGCTTTCTGGCAGAAAATGCATCTTTTGCAGAGATATGTGCGCAATATAAAATCAAATTTATAGGTCCTACCCCTGCAATGATCAATGCAATGGGCGACAAAATAACCGCTAAAGAAACCATGATAAAAGCCGGAGTGCCGGTAATACCTGGATCTGAGGGTTTGCTACAAAGTGTAGAGGAGGCCAAAAAGATAGCTGCCGACATGGGCTATCCAGTAATAATAAAAGCTACAGCAGGTGGTGGTGGTAAAGGAATGAGAGTAGTGTGGCAGGAAAACGAACTGGAGCATGCCTATAACACCGCTAAAATAGAGGCAAAAGCATCATTTAAGAATGATGGTATATACATGGAGAAGTTCGTTGAAGAACCTCGCCATATCGAAATTCAAATTGCTGGCGACCAGTTTGGTACTGTCTGCCACCTTAGTGAGCGCGACTGCTCTATACAGCGCAGACACCAAAAGCTGGTAGAGGAATCTCCTTCACCATTCATGACTCCTGAGCTTAGGCAACGGATGGGCGATGCCGCCATAAAAGCAGCTTCTGCTATCAACTATGAAAGTGTAGGTACTATCGAGTTTCTGGTAGACAAACACCGCAACTTCTACTTCATGGAAATGAACACCCGTATACAGGTAGAACATGGGGTAACAGAAGAAGTAATAAGCTACGACCTTATAAAAGAGCAAATTAAAATAGCCGCTGGTGTACCAATAAGCGGTAAAAACTACGAACCCAAAATTCACGCCATAGAATGCCGGATAAACGCTGAAGACCCATACAATGACTTCCGCCCATGTCCAGGCAAAATTACTAACCTGCATACTCCTGGTGGTCATGGTGTACGGGTAGACTCGCACATATATGCTGGCTACACAATACCCCCTTACTACGACTCTATGATAGCTAAAGTTATAGCTGTAGCACAGACAAGAGAAGAGGCTATAAACACTATGGAGCGTGCCCTGAATGAGTATGTGATAGAAGGTGTAAAAACAACTATACCCTTCCACCTGCAACTCATGAAAAACGAAGATTTCCGCAACGGAAACTTTACAACTAAATTTATCGAGAGCTTTAAGCTGGTATAATAATCAAAGTCAATAGAAATAACACTATTGAATCAAAATAAAGTATTAAACATTTTACTTTCGCAAAATGAAAAAAACATTGCTCATTACCGGTGGTGCCGGATTTATCGGTTCACACGTCGTTAGGCTTTTTGTCAACAAGTATCCTGACTACAAAATTGTCAATCTAGATGCGCTTACGTATGCCGGTAATCTGGAAAACCTGAAAGACATCGAAAATGCTGACAATTATGTATTCGAGAAAGCGGACATCACAGATGCAGCGCATATCAACTCCATTTTTGAGAAATACAATTTCGATGGCGTCATCCACCTTGCAGCCGAAAGCCATGTAGACCGCTCTATCGAAGATCCTAATGCATTTATACAAACAAATGTAATGGGCACAGCCAACCTCCTCAATGCGGCTCGCACTTTGTGGAAAAACAATATGGATGGCAAACGTTTTTATCATGTTTCTACCGACGAAGTTTACGGCTCATTGGGCGAAGAGGGTTTCTTCTTAGAAACAACACCCTACGACCCACAATCTCCCTACTCTGCATCTAAGGCAGCATCTGACCACTTGGTAAGAGCTTATGGCAATACTTATCATCTGCCTTTTGTTATCACTAACTGTTCAAACAATTACGGTCCAAATCACTTCCCAGAAAAACTGGTTCCACTATTTATCAACAACATAAAAAACAACAAACCATTACCTGTGTATGGTGATGGGAAATATACCCGCGACTGGCTGTATGTAAAAGACCACGCAAGGGCTATAGACATGGTTTTTCATGATGGCAGAAATGGTGAAACATACAACATTGGTGGATTCAACGAATGGCAAAATATAGAATTAGTAAAGCTGCTTTGTAAAGAAATGGATGTAAGACTTGGCAGAGAGCCCGGCACTTCTGAGCAACTGATAGCCTACATTAAAGACCGTCCGGGCCACGATCGCAGATATGCAATCGATGCCAACAAACTGAATAAAGAACTAGGCTGGTATCCATCTGTTACTTTCGAAGAGGGTCTTCGTTTAACTATAGACTGGTATATGGCAAATGAAGATTGGTTAAACCATGTAACCTCTGGCGACTATAAAAAGTACTACGAGAAACAATATAAAATGTAATCTTTCCAAAGGTTATTAATCAGTTGCTGCTCATTCAATCAACTAAAAAATAAAACCAACTACTTTTCTATGAAAGGAATCATACTAGCGGGTGGCTCAGGCACCAGATTATACCCACTTACTATAGCTGTAAGCAAACAATTGATGCCTGTATACGATAAGCCAATGGTATATTATCCATTGTCTACACTTATGCTTGCAGGTATCAATGAGATACTCATCATCACTACCCCTGAAGACCAGCCAGCTTTCAAAAAACTATTGGGCGATGGCAGCCAAATAGGCTGCAAGTTTGAATATGTGATTCAGCCAAAACCTGAAGGACTGGCACAGGCTTTCATTCTCGGTGCCGATTTTATTGGCTCTGACCCCGTGGCTCTAGTATTGGGCGACAATATTTTTTATGGATCTGGCATGGGAACTTTGTTGCGCAAAAAAGCAAACCCTGAAGGTGCAGTAGTTTTTGCCTATCAAGTACACGACCCCGAAAGATACGGAGTGGTAGAATTTGATAAAGATTTTAAGGTATTGAGCATTGAAGAAAAGCCCGAAAATCCTAAATCTAACTATGCCGTACCTGGTCTTTATTTCTACGACAATGATGTAGTGGCTATTGCTAAAGCCATCAAACCATCACACAGAGGAGAGTTGGAAATCACAGACGTAAACAAAGTTTATCTCGAAAAAGGCAAACTAGATGTAGGTGTGCTCGATCGCGGTACTGCTTGGCTAGATACAGGCACCTTCGATTCACTGATTGAAGCAGGCGAATTTATTGAAGTAATAGAAAAACGCCAAGGACTTAAAATTGGCTGTATTGAAGAAATCGCTTATCGTAACAACTGGATAAACGATGAACAAATGGAGAAACTAGCAAAACTTTACATGAAGAGTGGCTATGGCATGTATTTGCAAAAGCTCATTGGTAAGATATAAATACAGTAGAAGTTTTCAGATTAGCAATGGATAATCAATTATCCATTGCTAATCTAAAACCAAGATCCCACCTTTTAGTGTTAGGCGAAAATTTATTCCTGTATACTGTACGGCACATCACATCGTCATCAAAGTAAGACCCACCACGCACCACTTTCTTATCTCCTTCTTTGGGTCCTTTAGGGTCTGTAGCATCAATCGTAGTTTTGTAATACTCGCCATCATACCAGTCAGAGCACCATTCTGATACATTACCCGACAAGTCATAGATCGACAACTCATTAGGCTCCTTTTGCCCTATAGGATGTGCAGCTGTTTTGGGGCGGCCATACCACCCCACTTCACTCAGTTTGTTGCTACCACTATATTTATATCCTCCTGAGTATTGACCTCCTCTGGCGGCATACTCCCATTCGAGTTCTGTAGGTAAACGATAATTTTTACCAGGATATTTTTCATTGAGCCTTTTTACAAACTCCTGTATCTCTTCATAACTTACCTTAACTACCGGACAATCATCACAATCCTTGTTGGCATAATCCACACCATTGTAAGATGGAGGATAAATACCCATTATTGCACGCCATTGCCCCTGCGTCACTTCATACTTACCAATAGAAAAACTGGAAACATTCACACGGTGAACTGGCCTTTCATTGTCATATTCAGCAGCGGTAAACTTGCGGTCATCACATCCTCTAAAAAAATACCCTCCTTTCACATAAACCATCTGAATATTCACATTTATCTTACGCTGACCGAAAGCAGTAGCGCCGACAAACAACAATGCAATTGCTAAAAGTGGTCTTTTCATAGTACTTAAATAACCTTTGTAAGTGGTAATACTCAATTGTGCGAATATAACAATATTCTTCCTTGGCAGTAATAATCTTGTATGTTCATTTAACAAACCTAGAATCTTATCAGGCGGCTACATTTTTCATTTATACATCCTGCTCACAATATCGTAAATCTCATCAGCAACATCAACCATCGGTCTGTTGCCATCTAGCGTAAATACTTTTTCCTCACTTGACGTCAGCTCTATTGCTTTCAGAAAATTGTTGCGCACTTTAGTAAGAATCTCATTTGTTTCGTAAAGTTCAGGTATCTCCCTATTGGCACTTATTCTGCTCATAGACACCTCAGGCGTTACATCTATAAACAGATTGATATCTGGCCTTAATATTTGTGCGCATTTATTGTTACATGCCATCACCCATTCCATATCAGTGTATACACTATGATATGCATAGGATGAAAAGTAGTACCGATCAGTAATTACTGTATATCCATCTGCTAACAATTTCAGAATACCGTTTACAGGATTCAGTAAATGATCGAGCCTATCCGCCAAAAATAGCGCCGCTATAGACTCCTGACAAACAGACTTTTCCCCCTTCAGTATGCTACGCAGTAGCTTGCCTATATGCCCGTCGGTAGGCTCAAAAGTATGATGTACTTTGTGTCCATCTGACTCCAACCTATCTGCCAGCATCTTAGCCTGCGTACTTTTACCACTACCGTCAGTACCCTCTATTGCTATAAACAAACTTTCCCTATCCATATCGGTTGTTCACCTGTGTTTGATTATTGAAAGGGTAAAGAAACGAATATTCTGAAAACTAAGAAAACAAACCGATAGTCACTACCCCTTTCTTTTCAAAAACCATCCCCTTTATCGCACCTCATTTCGTTTTTCACACACAATCGATAACTCAGGTAGTCAACAATTGTAAGCATACCTATTCAATAGATTTTATTTACTTTACACCCAGCTGTTATTCTTTCTTACAAAATGAGTTCTACACTAAAATATAATTTGGTTCACATCACCACTGGTGGTGAATACAAAACTCCGCTTGTTGCTAGTCAATTATTTGACCAGGCACAATGCCAAGCAGTCAACAAAGGTATAGATGCTCCCCACAAAACTGAAGCCTGGGTGATAGGTGCTATGAGAGAATACATCGATATTCCCTCCCAAAGCACTATATCAAATTTATCCATCAGGTGCCCCGACATACGCATACGAATGCTAAATGGCATAAGTAGGTTACAATCATTTCCTGTCATGGCACTTATGAAATTCTATAGAACATTACTAGGTACTAAAACACCCGTCATTTATCACTGCCGAGGCACAGACGCCACTGAATGGGCATTAAAACTGAAAAAACACTACCCACAAGACAAAGTAATAATGGATGTAAGAGGCTACTGGCCTGCCGAAAAACTATATGAAAATGGCATAGAATACCCCGAACTAGCCACAGGTACCGACAAAGAACAATACATATCACTAAATAACAGACTAAAAGATATCCTTCTACAAGCAGATGCTCTGACCACAGTCAGTAACGCGCTTCGCACGTTGTTAATCAATGATATTGGCGCTACACAGCAGTGTGCTGTAGTACCTTGCTGCGTATCGCAGATAACACCCGATGACAAAAGGAATGCATTAAGAAAAGAATGGGGAATCAAAGACGACGAGCTACTACTGGTATACTCCGGCACCACTGCCGCATATCAGCACCTTGAAGACCTTACTATACCCTTCATGAAAGAACTATCTGAAAAAGATGCAAAAATAAAACTAGCCTTTTTCTCATCGCAGATAGACAAAATCAAAACTATGCTAATAGCTGCTGGCATAGATCCCGATAAGGTGATTTTGAAAAGTTTTCAGCAAACTGAAGTAGCTGCTGCACTCACAGCATGCGATGCGGGTATACTTATTCGCAAACCTACATTGGTTAACAGAGTAGCCAATCCTGTAAAAATAGCCGAATATCTTGCAGCTGGGCTACCGATAATTATTGAACGAGAAGTAGGAGGTGTGGCTGACGAAATGTTTGACAGAAAGATATTAAATGGCATCACTATCACCCAAAAAAACGCACACATACCCACACAGGCCTCAGAAACACTGAAATGGCTTAGTGAAAACACCCTACAAAGACGACAAGATGTACGAGACTACGTCAGTAAAGTATACCTATGGAGCGCTGCCATACACGTTAGCCGAAAACTATATCAGGGCGCACTGAACAAAGACTAAATACCATTGCATAAATCGCAAATTTAATCATCAGTAAATGGATAAGTAAAAATCCATTCTTTTGCTTACTTTTGCCATTATTCACAATAATACATCAAAAATAAAAAATCATGGGAAGAGGTGACAAACGTACCAAAAAAGGTAAAATTACTATAGGCAGCTTCGGCAAATCTCGCCTTGCACGCACTGTAAGAAAAGCTACTCCAAAAGCTGAAAAGAAAGATTAATATTACTTCTGTAATACTTAGTTCTTGTCTGCCAGTTTTTTTCAAGAAATAGACTCAGTAATTAATAAAGAATTACGGTTACCTCCCACAGTAACACTACAATACTTTTAAACTATTACAGGTCCATCTTTCAGACATCAGGCCGTACCATAATAGGACGGTCTTTTTCTTTAGTACTTATTTTCACACACTTCCAGTTCTTCAATCACTACTCATGACTACCTTTCATAGTACAGACATTTCTAAAAAAACTTTTCTAGTCACAGGTGGTGCCGGTTTCATTGGCTCACACATAGTAGATTACCTGCTCAAAAGTGGTGCTGGAAAAGTTCGGGTGCTCGACAATCTATCCACAGGTCTTCAGTCCAATGTAGCCTTGTTTTCACAACACCCAAATTACGAATTCATGCTGGGCGACATCAGAGATACCGCCACCTGTGAAAAAGCATGTGTTGATATCCACTATGTCACACACCAAGCCGCATTAGGTTCTGTACCCAGGTCGGTCAAAGACCCCATCACTAGCAATGAAGTGAATGTTGGTGGTTTTGTCAATATGATTACCGCAGCCAAAAATGCAGGTGTCACTACTTTCGTTTATGCTTCTTCATCGTCAGTATATGGCGATGAACCAAACCTACCCAAAATAGAAAGCAGAACTGGCAATTTACTATCGCCTTACGCTGTTACCAAAATGACCAATGAATTGTATGCTAATGTATTCCATAAACTTTATGGAATGAATGTAGCAGGACTTAGATACTTTAATGTATTTGGTCAACGACAAGACCCCAACGGTCCTTATGCCGCTGTTATTCCATTATTTGTTACAGGCATTCTCAATCGCACGCCCGTTTACATCAATGGAGACGGATTACAAACCAGAGACTTCACCTACGTTGCCAATGCTGTTCAGGCAAACATCAGGGCTATGTTATCTTCCAATCCACTTTCGTTTGGCCAGGCATACAATGTCGCTACTGGCAACAACTTCACCGTGAACTTTCTTTATGAATCTATCGCATCTATGCTGGGCATAAACCATGCCGCCACCTATCGAGAACCAAGAGCAGGAGATATTAGAGATTCACTAGCTAACATTAACAAGGCAAACACCCTTTTGGGCTACATTCCTACACAACAATTCATGGACGGATTGAAAATAACAGTAGAGTACTTTAAACAATTAAACATCCAGTAGTTTATTAAAACTACCTTACACTATTTGTACAAATCGAAAATTTCACAAAATTATAGGATTTGTATCCAATAGCGTAATCCCTATCTTTGTTGCACTTTTAACATTTCTCCTCATAAGAGATAATCGCCGCTTATTATAAAATTTTAAAAACTCATTTCTATGCGCAAAAGCATATGCCTGTTGGCAGCTTTTTTCTTACTATTTCCCTTTCTAGTTAGTGCACAAAGCACTAATGGTACTATCAAAGGTTTTGTGTACGACAAAAAAACCGGCGAACCTATGATATATACCAATGTATCTGTAGTGAATGCTAAAACCGGTGTACAAACAGATGTAAATGGATACTTCTCTATATCATTGGCTCCAGGTAGCTACACGCTGTTAGTAACCTCCGTTGGTTACGACAGCAGCATTACTAATGTTAACCTTTTGGCCGAATCAATAGTTACTAAAAATATATTTCTCACTCGAAAGGAAGTAGAGTTAAAAGGTATTGAAGTATCTGGCAGAAAAACAGAAAAAATCACCAGAATTAACACTGGTGTAACTACCGTTACGCCAAGACAACTAAAAATGTTACCTAGCTCCGGAGGTGAACCAGATTTAGCACAATACCTTCAGGTTATACCTGGGGTTGTTTTCACTGGCGACCAAGGCGGTCAGCTATACATTAGAGGTGGCTCACCATCTCAGGTGGGCATTTATTTAGATGGCGTTACTATTTATAACCCGTTTCACTCCATCGGTCTCTTTTCAGTTTTCGAAACAGAAGCTATTCGTAACGTAGATGTCTACACTGCAGGCTTTAGCGCTCAATACGGCAACCGTACAGCTGCCATCGTAGATGTTCACACACGCGACGGTAACAAAAATAGAACTTCGGGTCTTATCTCATCCTCCCCTATTATGACTAGAGCTATGCTCGAAGGTCCTCTGTTGAAATCTAAAAAAGACAATGGTGCTGGTATCACCTACCTGCTTACTGCAAAACAAAGCTACCTTTCTGAAACTTCTAAAGCTATTTATGGTGGTCTTGGTGAGCCGTTTTCTAGCGGTCTTCCTTTCGAATTCAGAGATCTGTACGGCAAAGTCACCTTCAACGGCGATAACGGTTCTAAACTAAACCTCTTCGGTTTCAATTTTGATGACCGCGCCAATCTGTTAGATGATTCTACAGGCTCTAAAATTGCTGATTATAAATGGAAAACAACAGGTGGTGGCGCTACGTTCGTTGTATCTCCGGCTAGTACTTCCGCTCTTATCGACGGTAAATTTGCATACTCCAAATACAACATACAGTTAGACAAACTCTCTACCGGCACAGATACACTGCCACGCACTAGCCAAATAGGAGGCTTTGAAGCTGCTATCAATTTCACCTACTTTTTGCCTAACTATAGCCAACTTAAATACGGCGTAGAAATCAATGGCATGAATACTTCACTAAGCTATTACAGCGGAGCGGGCATTGGCACCACTCAAGACCGTCAAAGCACTATCGCTTCTTTGTATTTCATGTACCGTCAAAACATCAATAGCAAACTAATATTTGAACCTAGTCTGCGTTTCCAGTATTATTCCGAAATCAATCGCTTTTCTCCCGAACCACGTTTAGGTCTCAAGTACAATGCTTCTAACTCTGTGCGTATTAAGGCTGCGGGTGGCATCTACTCTCAAAACATTGTGAGCACTAAATCTGACATCGATATTGTTAATCTATTCTCCGGTTTCTTGCTCAGTCCAGATCAGCAAATCAGAAATCCAGATGGTGAATTAGTAAAATCTAACCTTCAGAAATCTTATCATGGTGTAGCTGGTATCGAAATAGATATCGACCGTGTAGAGCTTAACGTAGAACCATGGATCAAGTATTTCGGACAAGTTAACGAGCTGAACAGAAACAAAACAAAAACTCAAGACCCTGATTTTGTGGCATCTACAGGTCTTGCCAGTGGTATAGATCTATCTGCCAAGTACAGTAGAGACAGGGTATATCTTTGGGCAGCCATGGGTTACCAAATGGTCAACTACACAGGCATAGATGCCAAAGGCAACAAACAAACCTACCCCACCCCATTTGACACCAGATTTAATGCCAACATAGTAGCTTCTTACACTGCTGGTCGCAAAAAAGACTGGGATATCTCTACACGTTTCAATGTTCGTGCACCATTCCCATTTACTCAAACTCAAGGTTTTTATGAAAACAACAACCTATCCGCCAGCGGTTTGAACACAAATCCTCTTTTGCAAAATGGCAACATTGGCATTGTTTTTGCAAATGATATCAACGGTGGACGACTGTCTTATTTTCATCGCCTAGACTTCTCAGTTAAAAAACAATTCATGTTGTCAGAGAGATCAAAATTGGATGCAACCTTTGCAATCACGAATACGTACAATCGTCAAAATATATTTTACGTAGATCGTATAACTAACGTAAAAAAATACCAATTGCCATTTTTCCCGAGCTTCAACCTTACTTGGAGCTTCTAAAAGCAATAAATGAGCCTGAAAAACCAAAAATATTATCTGTTCACTATTGCTTGTGCTGCCGGAGTTAGTTCATACTCCCCAGCTCACGCACAGGTACACATTTCTGCTGCACCTGCACACAGCCATATCACATTGTCCGATGAACTTTTCAAACAAGGTCATTATGGTCAGTCTGCTCAAGCTGCTAAAGCCTATCAGCAAACAAACAGAGAAAAAATTGGATCTACCAACGCTACCGATGATGAAATAGCAAAATTCACTAAATCGCTTGCCCGACTCAAAGACAACCAGCAGGACGCTGAAATATATGCTATCAAAACACTTGAAGACCTTACTAATCTTGCATTAGTGCAGCGTTTATCCTTCGGTTTGGCGCAATACTACTTTAGACAAGACAATTTTGCTAAAGCAATAGCCTATTACGAATCTGCCGGTATATACAATCTAGATAATCAAGAGATAAGCGATCAAAAATTCGAACTAGCTTACAGCTATTTCAACAACAAACAATTTGACAAAGCGAAACCTTTATTCTCTGCTATCAAGGATATCAAGGATAGTAAATACTACATAGCTGGCAACTATTACTATGGTCTGCTGTGCTACAACGAGAACAACTACACTGAAGCATTAATAAGTTTCGACCTCATAAAGGAAGAAAAAGAATACAATACAATTGTCCCCTACTACATTGCCGAAATTAATTACTTCAAAGGTGACAGATCAAAAGCATTGCAGCAAAGCGAACAACTCATTAAGAGTAAAGTAAAAAGCTATTATCATAATGAACTGCATCTTCTCGCTGGTCAATGCTACTTCGAAGACCAGAAATACAAAGAAGCAAAGCCATACTTTGAGTACTACTATAAAAACGTAAAAAGAATAGGTAAAGACAACTTGTACAAAATAGCCTATTGCTACTACAGACTAAATGAATGGAAGAATGCTACAGAAAAATTCAAAATGCTCAGCAATTCTAAAGATTCACTAGGACAAACATCGATGTACCTATTGGGCGACTGCTACCTGAAAACTGGTGATAAAAATAGTGCTCGTAATGCTTTTGGTCTCTGCGCAGATATGAACTACAATACATCTCAACAGGAAGCTGCGATGATATTGTACGCTAGGTTGAGTTACGAAACAGGAAACAAAGATGAGGCGCTGAGACAATTGTCCGTTCTTATCAACTCCTTTCCGCAATCTGCTTTCAGAGACGAAGCCAAAACACTAACATCCGATCTGCTGATAAAAACAAATAACTACTCTGCCGCCCTTAAACAGCTAAGCGAAGTAAACGTAAAGGACAGAGAATACTGGAGTGTATATCAGAAAGCTACTTACGGCTACGGTGTGCAGCAGTTCAGAAAAGGAGAACTATATAGTGCAGATGAGAATTTAGAAAAATCTCTAAGTAATCCAGTAAATCCTGAATACGAAAAAGCAGCCTACTTCTGGCGAGGAGAAATAGCCTATCAGCAACAGCGATACACTGAAGCTATAACCTATTCTCAAAACTTTATAAGCAGAAACGGCAACACCGCTATCATTGAAAAAATGAGTCCTCAAGCCACAATTCAGCATGCCTATCTCAACATGGGCCATGCCGCTATGGAAACCGGCAACTATGTTGCTGCACAAGACTATTTTAACCAAGCTCAACTAGCGCGCTCTGGCGACAGACACACTGCCACTGTAGCCGCAGTACTAGAAGCTGATGCAGTTTTTCTACAAAAAAATTATGCAAAAGCGACTGCTCTTTATGATAAAATTATTGCTGCTGGTGGCGTAGATGCAGAGTATGCCCGATATCAAAAAGGTATTTTACTAGGACTTCAAAACAGAGGTGAGGAAAAAATAGAACTGCTACAGTCTATAGCCAATGCATCTACTCCATCTATCTACTCTAGTGGTGCACGCTATGAAATAGCCCTTACATATCTCGAGCAAGAAAATTTCTCTTTAGCACTCAAGTCGTTCAAACAAATAGCAGACTCAGGTGCTGACGGCAACTTAGCGCCCAAAGCTCTGATGAAAATGGCCTTTATTCATCAACAGCAAAACGACATTAGCAAAGCTATCGATGCCTACAAACGTGTTGTTGCATACTACCAAGGCTCGGAAGAAAGGTTTGCAGCACTAGAATCATTAAAAGGTCTGTATATCCAAAACAACCAGCCGGGTAAATATGCCGACTTGCTGCGCGATAATAACCTACCCTCTGCCGATAGCAGCTCGCTCGATTCCACCTATTACGCTGCGGGTGAAGCACAATATGCAGCTGGCAAATGGGACAATGCTCGAAAAGCTTTTGGAGAATATGTAAATTTCTACCCCAATGGTATTTTCTCGGTTAAGGCTAACTATTATCTGGGTGAAAGTAACTACAAACTAAAAAAATATACTGAGGCACGCATCAGCTTCAATAAAGTACTGGCTACCCCCTGGAACGACTTCTCTGAAAGCAGCGCCAAGCGGAATGCGATGATTGCCATGGAGTTGAAAGATTATGAGCAGGCGTTTACATTATACACAACGCTCAGAAGCAATATTTCCGATAACAGTTCTTTGGAAATGGTTTATCGTGGACTCATGAAAAGTAGTCACTACACTTCCCGAAATACTGAATGTAGCCTGTATGCCGATTCTCTGATGGCACTAAATAGCCTATCTGTAGACGTAGCCAACGAAGCAAAATTCTACAAAGCAAGATCATTGCAAATTGCAGGAAAGTCAGATGAAGCTATTGCATCATTCACAGAACTTTCTGGTAATAGAAATGGCGAGATTGCCGCAGAGTCGAGATATAGAATTGCTGAAGTGTTGTCTACTCAAGACAAACTTAAAGAAGCCGAGGCCGCAGCAAGCGAAACAATCCGTCTTTCGGCAGGATATGACTTGTGGGTCGGAAAATCTTATATTCTTCTAGCTGACATTCTTGTGAAACAAAATGACTATTTCAACGCTAAAGCATTGCTGCAAAGTATTGTGAAGAACACAAAATCTTCAGACCTGAAACAAGAAGCTGCTAAAAAACTGGAAGAAGTTAAATCATCTGAAAAGCGACAAAGTAAATTGTCGGAAGAATAAACCAAAAAACATGAAGGTAAATCCTCTTTTTATAATAGCATTGCTTGCTCCAGGTTTCACTGCTGTGGCTCAGCGCAGAGCACCAGGCACAGATACTGTGCTCAAGGGTTCTACCATTGAAGTACTACAGTCATACAAACCCAAAGTAAAACAATCGAGGAAACCAGAATGGAAACCTCAGCTACCCCCAGTAGATACATCGTTGCCCTCTCTCAGCTTTGAGGTGCCTCAACAAACACTCTATTATACTTATCGTTCACAACCGCTGCGTCCCCTAGCATTGGGTAAAACTATTGCAGATACCACTTTCCCCAACTATGTTAAAGCTGGTGGAGGAAATGTATCTACTGCTTACTTAGATGCTGGCATAGGAAGCCTGCGTGGAGATAATTTTGAAACAGCCATACACCTTCACCATCTTTCACAAAAAGGCAAGTTGAAGAATCAAATATCTTCACTTTCTGGTATCGATGCAGAAGGGACGCTCTACAACGAAAAAAATGATCTTCATGCCGCAGTAGCTGCTGCTCGCAACCGGTACTACTACTATGGCTACAACAATACTTTGTATAACTACGAAAAAGAAGATGTTCGACAAACTTATACCTCGATAAAACTAGCAGCAGACCTCAACAACAATAAAGATACTAGCACGCGCCTTTATTACCATCCAAGTATTAGTGGCTCTTATTATGGCGCCAGATACAATACCTCCGAAATTTCACTGGGTTTAAATGCACCTATAGCCTACCGCATCAACAAAAATCTGGACCTATATATGGGCATATCTGGTATGCTCACTAGCTACAAAGCTGACTCCATCACTACTGCCAATAATTATATAATGGGTGCGCCCGGCGTGCGGGTCAACACCAAAAGATTTAAAGGACATGCATTAGCTGGCTTCGCACTAGGCAAAGATGGCAGCACCTACTTCTTACCAGACCTTGTCGCCACCTATACCATTCCCGACTTTGACATGAGGGCAACTTTAGGCTGGAATGCTACTCTAAGGCAAAACACCTACGAACAACTGACTACCGAAAACCCTTACATGCTAAGCAATTATCAGGTAATACAAACCCGAAAAGATGAAATATATGCACACTTGGAGGGCAATGTAGGTAATCATATTTCGTGGTCAGGTAAGGTAAGTTGGTGGAATTGTTTTGACATGCCCACCTTTCTGAACGACACTGGCGACCAAAAAGAATTCTATGTACTCTATCAAAACGTCAAAGCACTTTCCTTTCAGTTTGGTGCTAGGTATCAAATGGCAGGAAAATGGTCAATCGGCGCAAATGCTGACTTCTACAGCTTTTACAATAGTACAGACCAACATGTATGGCATGAACCTACCACACGCATCAAGGCCGATGTTACAGTGTCTCCCACTTCCAAGCTAAACCTTTCTGCTTATACTTATATTTTAGGTGGTATCAACGCCCGAGACACTGCATTCAATGCGGTGAAACTCAAAACAATAGCAGATATTGGCTTAAATGCAGAATATGCTATTATTCCCCGACTCTCGGCTTTTGTGCAGATTAATAATTTATTGAACTCGAAATACCAACGCTGGCAAGGATATGAAGTATATGGTTTCAATATTTATGGAGGTTTAAGGCTAAAGTTTTAAAAGAAAAGAGTAATTTCATCTAGTAATTATCACAATGGACATAGCTAAGTATATAGGGTTGTACCTGCTCAAAAACAAGTTTTGTTACGTGCATGGTCTTGGGAACATGGAATTAAAAAAAATTCCAGCTACCCATGATGGCAGTGCTTTGCAGGCTCCTTCTTACATTGTAGTAGTTACTCCCGGAGGCTCTATCGACGATAACTTAGCCAATTTTATTGCTACTAACGAACAAATTAGTATCTCTAAAGCCGCCAATACACTTAGAGAGTTCAGTATTCAGGCTCGCAAAGACTTAGCTGAAGGAAAAGATGTTGCAATACCCAATATTGGTGTTTTTACTGAGCAGAAAGGTAAAGTATCCTTTATCACCTACGACAATTTTAAACATACACCCGCTAGCATACCTACTATCAAAAACAGTAAGCAGCTTGACGAGCAAAACATAAAATTATCTCACAAACCTGCATATCCACCTCCAGCCAAAGCCGATTCAGTCAATTGGAGTATGGTAATACTAGTAGTAGTGCTTATATTAATTTTGGGCGGTGGCGGATATTTCGTTTACTACTACACCACACAAAACAAAAGTGAAGAGACTACAATCGAACCAGTATTAGATACTGTTGTTGCCGCATTACCATTGCCAGCACCCGATACTATTGCTGCGCAGGTAGATACTGCAGATAGTACTCCAACAATGGACACTATCACCAACTATGACTTTAAAATGGTAATTGGAAACTACAAAACCCGCGAACGTGCCGATAAACGCAGTACTAGCCTCACACTGAATGGCAATAAAGTTGAAGTCGTAATGAAAGACAGCACAAATTATTTAGTACTGATGCCTATTTCTTGCCGTACAGTTGACACAACTCATGTCAAAGATTCTCTTCGAAGAATGTTTGGTTATAACGATGTTGTCACCTTCAAGTAGTTTATTTTCGCTAAGGACATGTAGAATCAAACAAGCTTCATTTTATATAAAACCAAACAGCCTATCAGGTACATTCAAATATCTGAATTTTATATCACTACGCTGATCATCTTTGACTCATATCATACACTGGGGTATAGTAGGTCGTGTATTTCCTACACCTACTAATTGTTTGAACAAATAGGTTATTTACAACACTGAGAAATAATAATTAGCAACTTTATTACCTTAGCACCTTATGTTCCTAATGTTAAATCCCCATCTTAAGCATTAGAAACACTCAAAACATTCTTATGCCGGTAGGACAAACACTTAATGCCTTAATAGTAGATGATGAATTAAACGCAATTTCAAACCTCAAGAACCTTATAGCTGCATATTGTCCTTCTATAAAAGTAATAGACACAGCAACAAGTGCAGATGCAGCTATTTCACTTATTTACAATCTTAAACCTGATGTACTATTTCTGGATATCTCAATGCCCAGAAAAAATGGTTTCGAATTGCTAAATAACCTCCATTATTTCCCATCTGTTGTTTTTGTTACAGCTTACGAAAAATATGCACTCACAGCTATCAAAGCATCAGCAGTTGATTATTTGCTAAAGCCTGTCAACATAAATGAATTAAGAGTTGTAGAAGAAAAATTATTAAAAATTCATTCTTTAAAAAATGGCAATGGGTCTGAAAACTACAATAGTACAGTAGGTAATCTAGTAAACATGATTCAAAACCCTGGCACCATTCGCAACATTTCATTGCCAGGTAATGATGGCTACAACATTACAGACATAAATGACATTATTTACCTAGAAGGCGTCAACAACTATACTGCATTTCATCTATTAGGCAAACCCAAAATATTAGTATCAAAAACCTTAAAAGAATTTGAAGAATTGCTTTCTGAATCTGGCTTTATTCGAATACATAAGTCTAGTATGATCAACATACGCCATTTAAAGAAAGTAAATATGGATGATAATATAAGCGCTTTAATGGTCGACGGCACAAATTTGGCGGTCTCTCGCCGTAGAGCAGCAGATTTGGTAGAAATTGTAAAAAATCACAAAATCTAAAAATGAAGTTGAGCTACCTGCAAAAGTTGATAATTTCATTTGCTCTACTGCTATGGATTTCAATAGGAAATATTGTAGCTCAAGAAGTTACTTACAAACACTTTTCTTTCAATAATGGATTGCCCTCTGCTACTATTTACTATATCTTACAAGACCAAAAAGGATTTATCTGGTTCGGAACAGATGCAGGTGTTTCCAGATTTGATGGAAATAAGTTTGTAAACTACACAATGTCAGAAGGTCTAAGTGAAAACGAAATATTATCCATTGGAGAGGATAGTATGGGACGCATCTGGTTTCTAGGTTTTAACGGTACAGTTTCATACTACCATAGTGGTAAAATACATAATAGTTCGAATGACATCCTCGTTAGTAAAATACCCAATAAAGGAACGTTGCAATACTTTTATGAAGATGCCTATCATCGAATATGGTTCTCAACCCTAGATGGGTACATAATTTTAGACAATAAAGATGTAAAATTTGAACTCGCCAGTGCTATACCTTATGTGGGTGGCGGATTGGTATACAGCAACAATAAAAAAGAAGTAAACAAAATACACAATTTCCACAAAGCATACTGCTATCTACCTAATAAAACATTGCTTTTTTACAAAACCGATAGCGTACTATTAGCGTCAAATAACTCAATTGAACTTGTATTGCAATTAAACAAACAAATTGCTAACCATGTTATTACTGGTTTAACCCTATCGGAAGACAACAAACTATGGATAAGTACAGGTGGGAATGGAGTATTTTGTTATGACGGCAAAGACTACCAAAAACCTCCAGAACAATATCTGGATGGCAAAGTTCTGAGCTGTATCACCTATGATAAAGAAGGCAACATATGGGTTGGCAGCATAAATGATGGTGTTTATATGTTGCAGCCATGGTATGAAAAAGCACGTACTTACAATAGCAGCAACAGCCCTCTCCAAGAAAACATTTACTCGGTAATTATATCGCAAAGCGGCGATATCTATGCAGGAATGGATAGCGGAAAAGTATGCAAAATAAATACTCATGGAGTTGAAGTGCTACCCATTTTAAATGAAGGCTTTATTCATAACAGAATTACCTCCATCAAAGTGGTAGATGACGACTTTTTTATAGGCAGCGATAAAGGAATTATACATTACAGCCCAACCAAAGGTCTGAATCATTATATCAAGTTTAGTTCGAGCAAACATCGTAGTGATGCCAGAAGAGCAGTAAAGGACATATGCCTCACAAACCAGGGGATTGGAGTCTGCGAAGGCTACTCAGTAGGAATATTTGAAACAGACAAAAATATCCATCATGAAATTGAATTAATTAATAAGTTCGACTCGTCCTTAATACGAAAGTATAGCATATTTGCTACTGCTGACAATACTATTTGGTACAGCGCTGCTGGTGGCTTATATGCATACAATGGAAAGACCATAAAACATCACCCAGAAATAAACAAATATGCGCAAGAAAAAATAACTGATATCAACCAAACGAACGATGGCACACTGGTATTAGCTACTTACGGAAATGGTATACTTTTCTACAAAAACAATTCGGTAATATATGTGTTAAACAAAGAGAAAGGTTTATCAAACAATATCTGCAAACGCATTGCTATCAACAATGACATTATTTATGTGGCAACTGCCAATGGGGTAAGCTTTTTTGAATACAAAGCGGGGAAAATTAAAGAATTAAATTACTATACAACATCGAATGGCCTTGCTAGTAACAATGTCAATGACATTTATGCAGACGACTCGGTAATATGTGTAGCTACATCTGGCGGCCTTACAGTACTCAACGCACTTACTAAAATTAAAAAAAACACTCCCCCATTATTATACATTACTACCGCTAAATGTTTGGATCAACAGATAAGCACCGATAGTACTTATTCATTCGGATATAAAAAGAATTCATTACACTTCAACTACATCGCTATTTCTTATCGTGCTCCGGAAAGTATCCAGTATAAATACAGACTCAATTCTAAAGACGAATGGATGTATACACGAAATACCTCTGTAGACCTACTTTATTTACCTGATGGTAAGTATCAATTTGAGCTAAGTGCTCGTGTGTTGGACAGTGACTGGAGTATACCGGTTTCGTTTTCTTTTACAATAAAACCACCATTCTGGAGAACTTATTTTTTCTATGCATCATGTGTTATTGGGCTAATATTGGTTCTATTCATATTACTGAGGTATAGAAATCGAAAAGCTGAGACCAAACGAAACGAAGAACTGAAAATAAAAAATCAGATAGTGCTGCTAGAACAACAAGCGCTGCAAGCCATGATGAACCCACATTTTATATTTAATGTGATGAACACTATTCAGCAAGCCATAAACAATAGCGATGCCTATAAAGCAAATGTGTACCTATCAGATTTTGCTAAACTTATAAGGCTGAATCTGGACATATCTGTAAGAAGTGCTATACCCCTAGAAGAAGAAATATCCTATCTGGAACTATACCTATCATTGGAAAAAATAAGATTTGGCGATCGTTTATCTTACAACATATCTGTAGACAAAGACATTGATGAATATGAGACCTTGATACCTGTAATGCTTTTACAACCATTTATTGAGAATGCTATATGGCACGGCATATTACCATTGTCAACTAATGGCCATGTGCAAATAAACATTATAAAAGCTAAAAAAGACTACTTACAAATAACGATAACAGATAATGGCAAAGGCCGCCATGAAGCTAGTAAAAGTGCCATAATACAGGTAAAATCGCATATCAGTAGGGGTATGACGCTGACCAAACAAAGACTGGAACTGATAGGTAAAATAACACAAAAAGAAGTGAGTCTGGAGATTACAGATGCCTATCCTGAACAAGTGAATAAGGGCACGCTTGTAAAATTATTACTACCATCAAACCTGGTAGATTAATGAAATATTCCTGTAAAAAAAGTGATACATACCGCTAAATAACTAAGTAATACCGTTGCCTAATACACAATTTATATTTTCATTTTTTAGCAATTAATTTGTCATACAATTGAACGTTTTCTGGGGATCGTAAGAATTTGGTAAAATACACTTCTAAAAACGGTAAAAAGCCACCTACCCTATTCAGAGACAATACAGATTAGCTGCAGGGAAAAATGTATAAAACTAGCCTTATTTCATTAGCAATCACCTTTAGTGTGTCCAACGCATGGACACAACAACCTGCTCCTTTGCCTAGTGGCATTGAGCTAACGGGAACTTATTATTGCAACAAATCGCTATATACCAACGCTCCTGTCAGACAAGCAGTAATTGACATTGTTTACGATAAAACTGATGGCAAACTAACCGGTACTTTTAAAAATCAAAAAAATCAATTTGTATATGTAATGACCAAGAGCAACATCACCAGAAGTAAAAGAGGTGTTTTCTTTTGGGCTGCTGACAAAAACAATAAAACAGTATATCCTCTGCTAACCGAACCTATTTACTTATTAAAAGACGGCAAATTGGCCTCTGCACCTGTGCGCAAAATAAAGGGTGGTACTGCCTATGAAGTACCTGAGGAGGCTAAAGCTAATATTATTCTTTTTTGCAAAAACCTACCCAAAGGTACCCATCCGGATATGGAAAACATAGCAAAAGAGATAGGCGATATTGCTACCTCTGCATGGGGTGACTTTTTTGGGGTGCCGAAATAGGGCTAAATATTAATTAAAAATTACAGTTTTTTTACGCACTTTTCGCCGTTTGCTCAATTATGCATACCGTTTGCTCAATTGTAGAAAATTATTCTCAATAAAAATATTGTCTTTGTGAAGGTTTTTAAAACAAGAACAATTATTAGTCGTAAGTGCTAACAAAAATATTTTAAACTCGTTGATAGGCCCCTGCAGCGAACCCATTTCAATGGGTTCGCTTCCAGCAGGGAGTTTTTATCTAAAATATTAGTGTTGCTATTTATGATTTTGTGATTTATAAACAAACTACTTGGTACCAATTTTGAAAATTTACAATGTTATTATATCCCTGCAAATGCCTTTGACTGTGTAAACTAAAAGAATCTTAGCTATCACTAAGAAGCTGCTTGACCGCATTGCCAAAAGGCAATGCGGTTTTGTTTTGTGGCTATTTAGCGATGTTTTAGGCCAGATAGTCGGGTGATATTGTTATTTTTGGAGGAGCACATGAGTGCACCTGCAATATGACCAACTACCAAATAGCCGACCATTTTTCCATGCTGAGCAAACTGATGGACATACATGGCGAAAACAGTTTTAAATCGAAATCATATAGTACTGCGGCTTTCAATATAGAAAAGTTGCCAGCAGAGGCAAGTACTATGGATATGCCCACACTGGCCAGCATGAAGGGCATAGGAGAATCGACCTGTAAAAAAATAGCCGAACTACTAGCTACTGGTAGGCTGCAAGTGCTAGACGAACTGATAGCCAACACCCCACCCGGCATACTAGACATGCTACAAATAAAAGGACTAGGTCCTAAAAAGATAGCAGTGATATGGAACGAACTGGGCATAGAGTCGCTGGGAGAGCTGGAATATGCCTGTAACGAAAACCGACTGGTGACACTGAAGGGGTTTGGAGCTAAAACCCAAGAAAGTGTGCTGCAAAACATTGTATACTTCAAACAAAATATAGGTTTTTATCTGTGGGCTGAGGCAGAACAGTTTGCTAACGCACTGCTTGCCAACTTAAAAGATAATTTTCCGCAATACAAATTCGACCTGTGTGGCGATATAAGGCGACAAATGGAAACGCTGGAGTATGTGGACCTAGTGACTGACCTGCCATTGGCTGAAATAACAGCCCATTTCGGACAGATAGAAGGTGCTACTGTGGCTACAGCACCCGAGCTGGTGGTGAGCCTGCCGGGTAGCCCCAAAATACGTTTTCATGTGGCTGCTACCACTGACTACTACACTACCCTATGGGCTAATAGTGGCAGTGAGGCTTTCTTGGCTGCCTTTGCCGCGCAATACCAGATGCCTACTGCGCCTGAAAGCGAGGAGGCAATATTTGCGCATAATAAACTGCCCTACCTACCTGCTATGCTGCGGGAAGATGCGGATATACTACAGTTGCCGACGCTGAACGCTACGATCAATAACCTGATACAACCTGCTGATATAAAGGGCATTATACACTCGCACTCTACTTATAGCGATGGTGTGCATACCCTTGAAGAAATGGCACGAGCTGCCAAAGACAAGGGTTATGAATACCTGGTAATAAGCGACCACTCGCAAACAGCAGTATATGCCGAGGGGCTGAAACCCGAAAAAGTAGCTGCGCAACACCAAGAAATAGACCGACTGAATGCACTGCTAGCTCCATTCAAGATATTTAAAAGTATAGAATCGGACATACTGGGCGATGGTAGCCTGGACTATAGTGATCAGGTACTGGGCACCTTTGATATGGTGATAGCTAGTGTGCATAGCAACCTGAAAATGACTCAGGAAAAGGCTATGGACCGGGTGCTGACGGCTATCAGAAACCCCTACACTACGGTGCTGGGCCACCCTACTGGCAGGCTACTACTATCGCGCAAGGGCTACCCGCTAGATCATAAACTGGTGATAGACACCTGTGCTGCCCACCACGTGGCCATAGAAATAAATGCCCACCCTAAGCGACTGGATATAGACTGGCGCTGGGTGCGGTATGCTATGGAGCGTGGTGTGCTACTGTCTATAAACCCCGATGCGCACAGCATAGATGGCTACAAAGACACCTACTATGGTGTGATGGTGGCACAAAAAGGGGGCTTATCGGCAGCAGGCAATCTGAGTAGTTTTTCGCTGGTGCAACTAGAGGCGCATTTGGCGGAGCAACGGCTGAAGAGGGGGTAAACTGTGTTCTGCCATGTGCCGGGTGATTACCGGTTGTTGCCGGTGGTTTCATATGTTTTTGGGATTAACTCGTTGATTATCAATACTATTCACTTTTCCGGTAGCCTTCGCTTAAAGCTATGGCTACTAAAAGGTATGGAGGTGGTTAGTATTTGAATTTGTTGCCACGAGGCTCTTCGCGGAAGGGCCATGTGGGGGTGACAAATACAGGGCGTGAGAATACTTCGCCCTGACGGATGAGGTTGTCTTTGGGCCGGGAGGGTGTTTTAGGGGGTGTTGGATTTTCCGGTTCATTTCCGGTTGTTTCATGTGTTTTGGGGCCTAAGTCGTTGATTATCAATGCTGTTTCATTTTCCGGTAATGATGCAGTAATTGGCATGTCAGAGGGATTTTCAGAGCGGGAAAGAGAGCTAGATTGGGGGGACAGCCGAACGGGCTGTATTTCGGGTTCGTTTCCGGTGTTTTCATGTGTTTTGGCACTTAAGTCGTTGATTATCAATGAGGTTTCATTTTCCGGTATTGATGCAGTTTTGCTGGTGGTTTTGGGCTTGTCATAGTCGGGATGGACGGGGTGGTTTTGGAGGAATGCTTTTCTGATACGTGTCAGCATGGTTTCGAGGTTTTCCGGTTCGTTTCCGGTTGTTTCATGCGTTTTGGGGGCTAAGTCATTGACAATCAATGGTAATCTACTTTCCATAACTGGTTTGAGTATCTGTGACAATTCGGCGTAGGTTTTTTGTTGTTCGGGTGGCATGTTTTTGATGGCTTCGTGGTTGCTGAGTTCTTTGTTGATGGCAATGAGCATTTCGTCGGTCCAGGTACTGGTGTCTATGACGTGTGTTCTTTTACTGGTTTCAGGGGGTGTGGTGGTGGTGGTGGTGCGTGGTGGTGGCTCGTAAAATCTTGGGATTACGGGTTCGGTGGTTTCTTGGGCTATCGTATCGACATATGGACTATAGAGTGGATCGATGTGTTGGATTTTTTCTACGCCAAATTCTAGTTCGAAGGGGGAATAGCCGAAACGCGAGCGTGCCTCGATGAAGCCATCGATAAGGTCGGCTACACCTTGGGCGTATGGTTTGGTGCGGTTGTCGAAGACAAATGCGCGGAACATTCGCATCATTTGTGTTACCTGAGGCAGACTGACCGTCTTTTTGGTGTTGGCTATACATACGGTTAGCTTGCGCATGATTTCCATTTCTTGGGTAGTGGGTATTCGTTTGCCGGGCTCGCGAGCGGCAATGTTGTTTTGTAGCTCTACAAGCTGGCTGCTGAAATTGTCGGCAATGAGGGCTGGGGCTTGGTGGGTAGCTAGACGGAGGCGATCCCAAGCGTGTTGTTTGACCCAGTTGTGGATGGTGCGGACAGTGACACCGAGGGCGTCGGCTACTTGCTGCTGGGTGAATGATTGGTTGACATACAAATCTAGGGCTGTTTGTTTCTGTTCTGTTAGGGTCATGGTTTAGGATTTTTAGTGTTTAGGGCACAAAGGTGAATTGAGCCTTCGACAACGACAAATTGGGAATCTATGATACTACGCTTTTCGCACTATCATATACAGCTACGTGTATATCATAAAAAATGGTTTCCGCTCTGGGCACGGGTTATAGCCGATTTTTAACCAGTTTTGGTGAAGGTGTCCGGAAGGGGTGTTTTTTGGTGGTGTTTTCGGGGGTTTACGGTGGGCGATGCCCACCGCTGTGATATCGCGCCCCTTTGGGGCTGGTTAAGGAATTTGTGGTAGACGGTAGCGATTTTTGGTATCATCGCCAGAGGGAAAAATTGGCATAAATGTAGACACTAGTGGAAAACATGTAACTTTGGATTACTAGATTCTATTTGACCTTGGTTAAAATCGATATCAAATACAGGGTTAAAAAAATGTTTAAAAAAAATGGGGCTATATGCAAACTGTACTAGTAGAAATAAATAATGAAACAGGACTACATCTTTTACGTGATTTAGAATTACTGAATGTATTGCGGATAGTAAAAGAAAATGTGGTGGAAAGTACGGTAAAACTCTCTGATAAATATAAAGGAGTATTTACTAAAGAAGATGCTCATAGTATGGACAACCATGTTGAAAATATGCGCGGGGAATGGGAGAATATTTGATAGATACTAATGTAATTTCTGGTTATTTTTCAGAAACACTGACTGTAAGTGCGTTAGATTTTTTGGGGAAAGTCATAGATGCTATTCCAAACTTGTCGGTGATAACTGAGATAGAGGCGTTGTCGTGGATAAACGCAGATAAGGACAAAGAACGAATTTTACGTGAGTTTATAGGGGATTCTACTATTTGGGGTGTTACGCCACAGGTAGTTCAGCAATGCGTGTCTATACGTAGGTCTAGAAAAATAAAAACTCCAGATGCCATTATAGCTGCTACAGCAATTGTGAATAACTTAATCTTAATTAGTAGTGATGCTAATTTTGAGGGTGTACAAGGTCTGCGAATAATAAATCCAAGGAATATTTAAGAATAAAACAGCACGTGCTTATTGAAGAATTGAGGAAGTAAAAGACTATTTCAACGACACGATAAATAATGTTGTATGTATTAAATCATTCTACGCTTAGATCGGGCATACGCCACACCACATTTTATTTTATACCACGCTGAGCTAGGGCTAATTGTTTCGTCAATCTGGAGATTGACTGCCGCCGTGACGTAGTCGGAGACATACGCCAAACTACATTTTATTTTATACTACGCTGAGCTAGGGGAAATATTTATATTTGCTGTAAATAAAACACCTGATAAATGCTGCGTGAATCGAGAAAAATACACCTTATAGAAGAGGTGCTAAGGATTAATGACGAGCCTACATTGAGTGCGCTAGAAGGGGTGTTGAAAAAAGCAAAGGATAATGAAGCTAATAAAATGAGTATTTATGATTTTGTGGGATTGCTGTCTGAAAAAGAAACTAAACAAGTAAAAAAAGCTATAGCTGAAACCTGTGAAATCGTCCATACACAAGACTGGAAATAAGTATTTGCTGGATACAAATATAATTGTAGAGATTTTTGGTGGCAACATGAAAATTGCAGATAAGGTACATTCGTTGAATGGATTTGCGATTTGCCCTATTGTATTGGGGGAGTTGTATGTAGGCGTAAATAGAGTGAAGAACAAAACTAAACATCTTAAGGTACTGGATAGTTTTGTTCAACTTTGCACCATAGGAACGATGAAAAAATAAACTCCACCAATTAGCCTATTCTTTTCCATTTCTGCTTTGTTGCAAAAGTCTTTAAATAGGGTGCTATTCGCAGATTTTGCGCCTCGCATAAAAGAAAAATAATTAGTCTACTCGGTAGAGTTTATTTTTTCATCGTTCCTTACTGGAAGTAAATGAAGAAACAGCAATATATTATGGTGCTATAATGGCACAACTACATAAAAAAGGCAAACCGATACCCACAAATGATGTGTGGATAGCTGCTGTGGCTCAACAATATGACTACATATTAATAACAGTAGACAAACATTTTGATGAAATAGGGGAACTAGCAGTAAATAAATGGTAATTAACCTAAGTACTTGGTTGTTCTAATTGACCTTTAGGAACAAGTAGAACCAAGTACACTCATCGCAAGAGGACGCTTGCATTAATAAAGACCAAGAGTGACTATTACCATTTAAAACTGGCACCATTGTGTAGGTCAGGAGTTCCCTTGCGCATAGGGCAGTTCTGGAAAATTCAGCCAGTGGAGCTTATTGTTTCGTCAATCTGGAGATTGACTGCCGCCGTGACGTAGTCGGAGACATACGCCAAACTTGATTTTTTATACTACGCTGGGCTAGGGCTTAGGTTCATATATCTTTTCGATAATAACACCTTCAGGCATATTGAATACTGAAAACTGAGGTGGCATGTCATCAGCATATTCATAGAATTTCTTTTTTATTTTCTTTTGGGAAATACAAACTATTGCACCTTCTGGGTGGGAGCTAATATATCCTTTTTTAATGTCCAGTAATTTATGGGAAAGAAAATTTTGACACACAGAATCTTTATTTTTTATTTTATAATCTAGAAAGACGTCACTGTTAAAATCGTTTCTATTGATCATAACGTAATCACTGTCAATCTTAATGTAATGATTGAGATTTTGATCGTTTAAATTAACATAATTCATTATGTAACTTATTGAAAAGCATAGGGAATTAGAGTCAGGATATTGACTGAATAACTTAACCACAAAAACATGATAATTTAATTTGCCGTTAGTTTGACTTCTAACAGAATCCATAAAATATTTTATTTCATTACTAAATATCACTGTTCTATCTGTGTGCTGTGAATAAGAGATGTAAGAAAGGGTTAGCATTACAGCAATTAAAAGTTTAGTTTTCATTTTTATTTGTTTTGGTAAATTCTACCACCGTAATCAGAATAATTTTTCAACGTTGTTGATCTTATTCTCCGAACAACAACCTCGCGCAGGAAAAATCTACAAATAGTAATTATTTAGCAAATTAATTTATATTTTGCACACCATGGCATCCTCCCGGCGTTATGAAGCTGACTTTTTTACTGCCACCATAAATGAATCGAAATCTTATGTATCTTAACAATAATCCTGATAGAGCCGGATTATGTGCATATGCCGAAGATTATAAGTATAGCACCGCATCGATTTATAGTAGCGGCGAAGACAAGTTTGGATTTATTGAACCTTTTTATTTTTGATCACGTGTTTCCTGTCCAGCACGAGGTTGTTGGTCAGAAAATAAGACCAACAACGGCAGAAAGTGAAGGCGTTCGGGAGAACGATTTTTATTGGAAGTTCTAGTTGACCGAATGAATAAATGGAACAACGAGGATGGGCAGATTATTGTTCCGTCAATCTGGAGATTGACTGCCGCCGTGACGTAGTCGGAGACATACGCCAAACTAGATTTTATTTTATACTACGCTGGGCTAGGAAACTACCTAATCCGAAACACAAGCACCGCGATACCAATTACCATTTATTGCTTTTGCAGTATCAAAAAAAAACCTCATTCTGCTGCTGCCTATATTATTACCATATTTGTATATCATTTCATAACCTTGAAATGGAACGAATGTAATAAAATCATCTCCTGATGGATGGCTAAAAACTTTCTTTACTTTTGCTCTTCTAAAAATGGAGACGATTTCGCTAGTTAGTGAATCTAAATAAGAGAATGCCATAGTAGTATCAATCCCCTTTTTATTTACAAATTCCATAATATGATAGTACTTTTTCAGTTCCAACGAATCTGAATAACCTCTTTCATTCGTTGGGATAACATATGGAGTATCGTTAACTTCTATAGTCAACACAGTTATCTTCCGTTGGTACCGATGGTCGATATTAACACCCCTAAAAACAAGAATTTCGTCCTTATCTAGGTTGAAAAAAGATGTATTTCCTTCTTCAGAACACACACTATGATCACAACCACTTAAAAGGAAAAACAGAATAAATATTTCTAAAACATACTTCATACAACAATATTATTACCTGATATTTTCACAATTGCAACCATCTTCAATAGCATGTTGATCTTGTTTAGAGATACTAACCTTTGCTGTTACATACGCCAAACTACATTTTACTTTATACTACACTGAGCGAGGGAAATACTATTGCTCATCAAAAAAGTCCTCATCTATTTGTTTTATTTCGTAGGTCGTCTTTACCTGAATTCCAACATTAAATTCAAGCATGAGTTTAACCAACTTCTGTCCGTCAATGCAAATTATTTTATGATGTGCTGATCGTGCTTTTTCAATTGCTTTTTCGTCAAAATCTGATGTAGTAACAAAAACACCTTTGTTTGTGTCACCGCTCATAGCACCAATAAAATTTCTGATATCTTTTTCTCTGACCTTTCCTTCATTAAATCGTTTAGCTTGAATGTAGATTTTATCAAGGCCTAATTTATCC
The DNA here is from genome assembly GCA_027484425.1 of Sphingobacteriales bacterium. Classification (GTDB taxonomy): domain Bacteria; phylum Bacteroidota; class Bacteroidia; order Chitinophagales; family Chitinophagaceae; genus Nemorincola. The sequence continues at coordinate 36,915 of JAIXSZ010000010.1, read as the reverse complement.
TCGTTAATAATGCCATCTATCCCACCGTCATTTGATTTTGAGGTTTCTATGAATTCGCCATACCCCATTTTTTTAAGTAATCTAAGGACTACTTTTTCAAAAAAGTAAGGATCAATTCCTTTCAATTTCTGTAATAATTCTTGTTTTACATCGCTTTCAATTCTATTGAAACCTTCATCGATAAGGTCTTGAGGTGAAGATATCTCTACTGTATGTTTATTGTCAACAGAAGCGGATTGCTTCTCTTGTTTATAAAATTCAAACAGTGTACTCTCATTTTCTAACTCCCTTACCGACAAATCAGCTTTATGATTTTTACCCTTGTCTGTTATTTGGACGTGTCCACGTTGTGGAAAAAACACGTATCCTCCTTTCTTTAGGTATGACTTACCCCATGCGATTCTGTTATCTATTAATAGATCGCCTGATTTTGTTTCTTGTTTCAGTTGGTCATCTGTCAGTGCAGTATAAAACTTCGATTTTACTTCTTCGATTAACTCTCTGGTCTTGTATACTTTACCGGTCTTTAGAACTTCAAGGATAGGCAAAAAAGTTTGATCAAATTTAGGTATGTCCATTATTATTCTGTTGTAATCAGTAAAGTTATTTAATAATTGCGGGCGATGCATATACAAGTTAAGCAAAGAAAAAAACTTCCGAACACTTATGAGTTGAAACAGGCAACCATGCCTGCCGTCGGTGAAAGATGCGCCATATATATGGGGTTGGCACACATTATAGAACTGGAAAGCAGGTCGGAAACCGGCAACCGAGCATGCCGTAGGTACAACTTACGCCAAACTCAGAGAGAGGCGTTACAAACGCCATTCCACAGCATCCCCGTTGCAAACGGGGACGAGTGGTGATTATAAGAATTGCACAGCATCGATTTATTGTAGCGGCGAAGATAAGCTTGGATTTATTGAACCTTTTTATATTTGATCACATGTTTCCTGTCCGGCACGTGGTTGTTGGTCAATCCATCGACTGGGATGCCGTTGATTAATTCATACAACCTGTAACTTTATGTTACTTTCAGAAGAAGCATTAAACTTCTTTTTCAAAAACTCTCATTATCAACATGTTGGTAGATGGTTGTACAGGAGAAAATAAGACCAACAACGGCAGAAAGTTATGTACTTCTATGTATTTATACCGCATGAAAATATCATACAAAATACAATACATTTGTCTTATTTCCTTAAAACTATGTCATCTGCTCGAAGATATGAACTGACCTTTTTTACTGCAACAATATTGCAGTGGCAGCCATTGCTGGATAATGAACAAAACAAAGACATTATTATCAATAGCCTCCGATTCCTTGTTGCCCAAAATAGGATACAGCTCAATGCTTTTGTTATTATGAATAACCACTTGCACCTTATATGGCATATACTTCATCCTTATAAAAAAGAAGATGTACAACGCGACTTTCTTGGGTTTACTGCAAAAGGTATTATCAAACACCTGAAAGATGAAAACCCAACATTGCTCAATAAACATTATGTCAATGCAAAAGACAGAAAATACCAAATATGGGAACGGAATGCACTTTCGGTGGACATTTATTCTGAAGAAGTGCTGATACAAAAACTTTACTACATACATACGAATCCTGTAAATGCAGGCTACACCTCATGTGCCGAAGAGTATAAATACAGCACTGCTGCTCTGTATAACAGCATGCCAAACACCTGGGATTTTGTAACGCCGTGCTATCTGTAAACAATGATGTCTGCCAAGCTCACGGTTTTGAACTGGGGCGCCAACAAAGGGGGGATGTGAAAATCACTGCTATTTGTAAAACATGATCTTTGTCCTACTCGTGGTTGTTGGCGAGGACGCCAACAACGGCGGCTAAAAATACCAAATATGGGAACGGAATGCACTTTCGGTGGACATTTATTCTGAAGAAGTGCTGATGCAAAAACTTTACTATATACATACAAATCCTGTAAATGCAGGCTACACCTCATGTGCCGAAGAGTATAAATACAGCACTGCTGCTCTGTATAACAGCATGCCAAACACTTGGGATTTTGTAACGCCCTGCTATCTGTAAACAATGATCTCTGCCCAGCTAACGGTTTTGAACTGGGACGCCAACAAAGGGGGGATGTGAAAATCACTGCTATTTGTAACACATGATCTTTGTCCTGCTCGTGGTTGTTGGCGAGGACGCCAACAACGGCGGGTAAAAATACCAAATATGGGAACGGAATGCACTTTCGGTGGACATTTATTCTGAAGAAGTGCTGATGCAAAAACTTTACTATATACATACAAATCCTGTAAATGCGGGCTACACCTCATGTGCCGAAGAGTATAAATACAGCACTGCTGCTCTGTATAACAGCATGCCAAACACTTGGGATTTTGTAACGCCCTGCTATCTGTAAACAATGATGTCTGCCCAGCTCGCGGTTTCGAACTGGGGCGCCAACAAAGGGGGGATGTGAAAATCACTGCTATTTGTAAAACATGATCTTTGTCCTACTCGTGGTTGTTGGCGAGGACGCCAACAACGGCGGCTAAAAATATCGTTCTGGTCAGAAGAATGTATCCTAAGCGCTTCGATCAGACTGGCTTTTACCACCCCAGCCGCAAAAACCGGCTTCGCCAATGTTTTTGCGGCATCCCCTCCTTAGTCAAGGAGGGGAGTTTACTTATTATCTGCCCCTATGTTGGGGGATATCATGTTGGGGTGTGTGGTTTGTGAGAGAAAGCCCCTCACAGCCCTAGACGTACAAGGGTGTGACACAAGCGACGATGCTAGTAGTGCAATGGCTGGTGACCAACAATGAAAAAAAGGTGTGCTATGCATTACGTTTTTTGGCTTCGTAGACTACGGTGCCGTGGCGCTTGAGGATGTCTTTTTCGGCTAGGCGGAGGGCTAGGAAGCGCTGTTGCATTACTTGCATCTTGATGGGGTCTTGCTCGTCTTTGAGGCGAAGCATGAGTTGCTGCTGTATTAGGAGTATCTTCTTGAGCTCGAAGTAAGACAGAGTGCTGTCGACGTCGTTTGGATAAATGATGGTGTCGGGTAGCTGTTCTATGCCGTATTTCTCCTTCCACTTGCTGCTGATAGACTGTGGGGGGTGGAGCAATGACGCCATACGAGACCTGACATCGGCATCGGTGTGGCGAATAAAGTATTGGGTGTCGGGCACTTGTCCGCTGTGGTTGTAGGTATGAAAATACTCTATGTATAGTGCTTTGACCATGTCTTGTTGTAGCAGGTTTTCGTCTACCCTGGACTCTATGAGGCGCGCTACATTGTCGAACCCCTCGTAGGGCTTGGCACCATGCTCTATAAGTACTCTGATGAGCTGCCACTCCTGATTGTGGTGGGCATCGGGTTTGGTTTCGGCGGGCTGGTCGTCGGTGTGGGCTACTTCTATGCCAGGTGGTGGCAGTACATCGGGCTGCTGCGAGAGGCCTTCGGCTCTGCGGGTTTGTCGCTGCTCGTTTTCTATGCGGTCGCGAATGTACTTGTTGATGAGGTTGATGAGCCCTGCCTCGTCAACCTGCATCTTTTGGGCTGCGAGCCTGATGTAGTGGCTCTGGAGCGCAAAATCTTCGGCCTTGTTGATGCGCGAAATGCTTTCGGCTATTTCGTTTACGAGTTTGGAGCGTTTTACAGGATCATCGCCTACATCTGCCAAGCCCACCTGCATGCGGAAGCTGATGACATCTTGTTTGTGCTCTTTGACATACTCGTGAAACCGTGCAGCACCCGATTTCTGTACAAAACTGTCGGGGTCTTCGCCATCGGGCAGCAGTACGAGCTGTACATTGAAGCTCTGGGAGAGTGCCATATCTAGGCCACGGAGGGCTGCCTTGATACCGGCTGCATCGCCATCGTAGAGGATTGTGAGGTTTTTGGTGAGCTGAGCTATGAGGCGCAGTTGGTCCTCGGTAAGTGATGTGCCACTGCTGGATACTACATTCTCTACCCCACCCTGATGCAGGGATATAACATCTGTGTAACCCTCTACCAGCAGGCATTCATCTTGCTTGGCTATTGCCTGACGGCTCTGGTACATGCCATAGAGTATGCGGCTCTTGATGTAGAGTTCGTTCTCGGGCGTGTTGATGTACTTAGGTGCTTTGTCGGTGGTTTTGAGTATGCGTGCCCCAAAGCCCACTATGCGCCCCGTCATGTTGTGAATAGGGAAAATGACCCTGCCCCTGTAGACATCGTAGTAGATGCCATTGCGGTTTTTGGCAAGGCCTGCTTTCTCCAGCATTTCGGCACTGTAGCCCTTGGCTATTGCCTCGCGATAAAAAGTATCGCCTTTGTCGGGGTTGTAGCCGAGCTTGAAACGATCTATGATTTCCTTGCGGAAGCCGCGCTGCTTGAAGTAACTGAGGCCTATGAGTTGACCCTCTTCGTCGTGGAGGAGTGTATCGTAAAAGTAGTTGGCGGCATAGTCGTTGAGTATACGTAATGCCTCGCCCGCCATTTGGTGCTGTTGCTGCTCTGGCGAACTTTCGGTTTCCTCGAGTGCAATTTTGTAATAATCTGCGAGCCAACGAATGGCCTCGGGATAGGTTAGTTTTTCGTGCTCTTTGACGAATGTGACTACATCGCCTGCCTTGCCACAGCCGAAACACTTGTAGATACCCTTTGCCTGCGACACATTGAACGAAGGTGTTTTTTCGTTGTGAAACGGACAATTGGCTATGTAGTTGGTGCCCCTTTTGCGCAACCGTATAAACTGGCCTAGGACATCAACGATGTCGGCGCGGTTCATTACTTCCTGTATGGATGCAGGTGTGATCATGTGATGCAAATGTAAGGCGAAGTAGTGAGGGGAGGAATAGGAATAAATATGGGCAAAAAAATAGAATGAGGTAGCAATATAGCAGCAATAGCATTGCATGATTACCCCAATATTAAGCCCAAAGCAGATTTACCCTCAAAATGTGGTACCTTTGCAGGCTTTCAAGCATTAAAACATGGATAAAAAATCGTCATTCAATCCCCGCGACAAAAAAAGTAGTAGTTCCTTTGACAAGAAGGAAGCTAGCCGCGGGGGCAGCAGCTACAGTAAAAAACCATTTAAAAGAGATGGGGCTGGTGATGATACCCGCAGCAGCAGCGACCGTCCACGCAAAGACTACGGTGGACCAGGCAGCAGAGATAGCGGATACAAGAAAAAAGAATCTTACGGTAAACCAGCAGGAAGATCTGAAGGTACTGATAGACCTCGCAAAAGTAACTTTAGTGAAGGTGACAGACCTGCACGCCCATCGTATGGTGCTAGAAGCACGGAAGGAGGCTCGCCAGATCGTAAACCGTACAACACTGAACGTAGAAGTAATACTGGTAGAGACAGTAAACGACCATTTAGCGACCGTACCGAAAGACCAGATAGAGCGTCGGACAAGCCATTTAACAGAGATCCGAGAGCAGACCGTGCACCAAGCAGACCCTATGGTGCAGGTAGCGATAGCCGACCACCCCGCAGAGAAAATAGCGATAGACCTTATGGCAAAAGTGAGGGTGCCGAGCGTAAACCTTATAGCCGCCCCAAAACAGAAGGTGATGCGGGTGGTGAGGGTGGATACAAACGCCCGTACCAGGATAGGAGCGAACGAGGTAGTGATGGTGGCGGAGCAAGAAAAGAATTCAGAAAGCCCTATAACAAAGACGAAAAGCGCGGGGGACCAGAGAAAAAACCCTATGCTTATGGCAAGGATAAACCAATGCCCGGACCACGCAGAGAAACCCCAGCAGACTTCTACAAGAAGAAGGAGAAGCCTTATACTGAAGCGGAAAACAGGTATCTGGAAGATGATGGTGATGAGTGGGAAGTAGTAGAAGAGAAAAAAAGAAAGAAAAAACCACCAGTGGCAGCCAACTTTCCGATGCCGCTGAACAAATACATAGCTCACAGTGGCGAGTGCAGCCGCAGAGATGCTGCCGAACTGGTGCATCAGGGTAAGGCCAAGGTAAATGGCGAACTAATAGTAGACCCAGGGCATAAGATCAATGAAACTGATAAAGTAACCCTAAGTGGTAAAAAACTAGCCCTGCAAACAGGTATGGTGTATATACTGCTGAACAAACCCAAGGGCTTTATAACCACCAATGACGACCCACAAGGCAGACGCACAGTGATGGAACTGGTGGCCAGTGCAGATGTAGGCAGACTGTACCCTGTAGGCAGACTAGATAGAGCTACTACTGGACTGATACTGATGACGAATGATGGCGCACTGGCTCAGAAACTATCGCACCCATCGGGTAAGGTAAAGAAGGTGTATCATGTGACGCTGGATAAACAACTGACTCAGACGGACTTTGATAAAATAATGGAAGGTATAGAGCTGGAAGATGGCAAGTCTGTGATAGACGAAATGGCTTATCTGGAAAGCAAAAATGAAATAGGTTTGGAGATACACAGCGGCAAAAACCGCATTGTGAGGCGCACTTTTGAGTCGCTGGGATATGTGGTGGAGAAACTGGACAGAGTTATGTATGCCGGCCTTACCAAAAAGAACCTTCCACGTAGCAAGTGGCGTTTTCTGGATGAAAGAGAGATCATACTGCTGAAACATTTTAAGTCCTAGTTGTAATATCTAGTAGTATAAATATCCCTACATGCGACTGATAACTGCTAGCAGCATACATGACGGACAAAAATGGATGCCATCAGGCACTACACTGGCCGTAACAGATGAAGGGATAATAACTGATATTTTAGACACACCTACAGAGCACACCATTCGTTATGATGGTGTGCTCTGTCCGGGTTTTGTGAATGTGCATTGCCATCTGGAGCTATCGCACATGAAGGGCGTTGCTGCTGAAGGCACTGGACTGATACCCTTTTTGAAGAACATACCCCAATACCGGAACAACTATACCACTGAACAAAAACAAGAGGCTCGCCACACAGCATTTGAAAATATGCTGCAGAATGGTGTAGTGGCTGTAGGTGATATAGCCAATACTGATGACACTAAAGACCTAAGAACGCTCGGCAAAATGCACTTTCAGACATTTGTAGAGGCGTTGGGGTTTGCAGATAGTGGTGCAGAACGGAGTATGGGGTATGCAACTGCTACATATGCATCGTTTGCCAAGCAAAGTATCAATGCGAAGCAACTAAAACAGAGTATAGTGCCACATGCACCCTATTCGGTGTCACGGTCGCTATTCAGGCTTATTAATGAGCACTCACCTTCTGGTATCATAAGTATACATAATCAGGAGAGCGAAGAAGAAAACAAATACTACTACAATAAAAGCGGGCTGGTAAATGACCTGCTGCAAAGCCTAAAGATTGATGATAGCAGCTTTGTGCCAACAGGCAAGCGGTCGTTGGCATCGTACATGCCGCTGCTGTCTCCAGAGCATCGATTGGTACTGGTGCATAATACTTATTCGAATCTGCAGGATATAGAATTTGCAGTGCAGCACTCTGGTAATGTGCATTGGTGCCTATGCCCTAACGCGAACTTATATATAGAGAACAGATTGCCAGATATTGATATGCTGGTTAAAGCAGGAGTAAACCTATGTGTAGGTACTGATAGCCTGGCATCAAACCATCAATTGAGTATAATGGCGGAGTTGGCCACCATCAAAAAGTACTACCCTGCCTTATCGTGGGAAACACTGCTGACGTGGGGTACCAACAATGGGGCACAAGCACTTCAACTAACCGATGTAGTAGGAAGTATTGCAACAGGTAGAAAGCCAGGCATATTACACATCACTCATATTGATAGCAGCAAACCTGCGGTGAAGCGAATAGCCTAATGGAGTGATAGTAGTAGTAAGTTAATCGGCTTTGGTCCATGTGGTGGTGCGACCTAGCAGCGAAATACCCACGTAGCCACGCACATCTAACGTTTCGCCTTTTCTGGTTATTTTGCAGCTATAGGTTTTGCCGTTTTTAGGGTCGTAGATAGTACCATCTGCGTATTCATTATCACCCTCTTTTTTGAAACCTTTTAGCAGCTGTAACCCCATGAGCGGTGTACTTTTCTTTGCTTTATCAGGGTTGTTTTTATCTACTTTCGGTTTGCCTTCTTCATTGTTAGGCTCTTTAAGCCACACAATCTTGCCATAGTATTTTCCGTCAGTGGCTTTAAATATTTGCACTTTGGCGGTTTTTTCCTGATTGTACCATATGTGCTCGATGGCGTCTTGAGCAAAGCCTACGCCTGATGTAGCGCACAATAAGATGAACAATAAAAAGGAACGTAAGGTTGATTGCAATGTCATAGACAAGAATTATTTGTCTATAAATTTAGTGCAGAGACATGAAACAGACAACTATTTTGCGGGCGATACACTACCTGCGCCAGATATATGTTCTGTCACCTTGGGCTGTCCTTTGTATTTCACGGATCCGGCACCACTGATATTAGCGTCCAGCTTGACAGATGCTGTTACCTCGCCTTCTCCCACCCCAGAAATAGATGCTATTGTTTCTTCTGTTTGGAGCGGGAAAGCCTCTACTTTACCTGCGCCATTGATGTCGTATGCGGCCTGTTTCACAATCCCTGCTTTCACAACAAGCTCCGATGCTCCAGACATATCTACATCAAATTTATTAACGTTGATATTGTCTATGATTACCTCGCTTGCACCAGATACATCTAGCCTAAATTCATCCCCTTTTACATTGCCTTGTATTTTGACATCTGGAGCACCAGATAAAGAGAGTGATTTGAGAGAAGGTACACTTATGCGCACCTTTGTATCTTCTTCGTTTACTGTCCATGTGTCGTCGAGGTCGTATTCTATGTACAGTACTTTGTCCTTAACTTCGGTTTTTATATGCTTTATTATGTTGCCATAACCTCTTAGCTCCAATCCATGCCCTCCACCCTCTGCCACTGTAATGTTGATATCTGATGATATACTTACATCGATAGCATCAAACTCGGTAACTGAGGGCATCTCAGTAACGATTTCACCCTCGCCACGAAGAACGTTCATGCCGCAAGACGATAAAGAAAGAATAACTACGACAGCGAATAAACCTGATAATAGGTGCTTCATAAATATTATGTTTGAGAGGTATGGATAGATGCTACATTAAATAACAATGCATCATTACACAAATCAACACTGGCACAAAATTATGTGCCTACACCATTAGACGCACCAAAAAATAATAAGGTTACAACAACATTAAGACATTTGTGTTCCTTTTGATTTCCACCAGAAGTAGGTCAAAGTACCCATGATGCCCAATGGCAATAATGCCAGATAAAGAATTCCTCCATTAAGCCCTTTTGCGCTTTTATCGTCCAATCCCTGTGCTGTTTTTGTACATACAGAACATCCCTGACCCATAGCTGGTGGTGCTACACTACATGCTAATAATGCTATAAAAACTAAACGTTTCATACTATAAAGTTACTCTTGTTGCTATTATTCACAAAATCAGAATCCACAATTTAACAATGCTCACCTTTAGTTACTGCCCGTAATAAGGACTGATGAAAATATACACTAGCACCCCAGTAATGCTTACATAAAGCCACAGAGGCCAAGTGTATTTCACCATCTTTTTGTGTGCTGCGTATTCGCCAGTGAGGCCTCTGTAGGCAGCAAACAAGATGAAAGGCAATATAATAGCTGCTAACGGAATATGGGTCAACAAAATGAAGTAGTAAATGCCTTTCATTGTGCCCTCTCCCCCAAACTTGGTATCGCCAGCAAAAAGATGGTGTGCTATGTATGACACCAGAAACAGTACTGAAAACAGTATAGCTGCAAGCATGAGTTTCTTGTGTAGGTCATAGTTTTTATTCTTCACAGCCACTACGGCCCATATGAGCAACAAAGTGACGATACTGTTAATAACTGCATTGGCTAAGGCAAAAACATGCACATCAAAACCTAAATCTACATTCAACTTAAAGTTGTGCAACAACAATACTGCCGCAAACACCACAAACGACACCGTCAGTATGAGCAAACGGGCCGTTTTATCATTCTTCTTCAAAGCCGGAGTTAGCATAAAACCTAAACTTGTTTATTGATTACTTCTTAATAATTAACTGTGCAAAAATATACAATCTGTATTTGGCTGGTTGTAATCTGTTTGTCAATTCAGCCATACAGGCTATTTCTTTTTTCTTTCTTTTTCCATCGTGAGTAGCACCATATCATCTGCACATTTTTTCACCTGTACTACATCTAGTCCATCATAGTAACCCCTGATGTTTCTCTTAGCATCAATAAGCACAAGCTTTTGTGAGTGTAGGAAATCGTCAGCACCACCATCTCCGGCACCTACTGCAAGTTTCAGCTCATTGCGTGCGTAATTATAAATACTTTGTTTGTCGCCCGTAAGAAACCACCAATGGTCGTGATTTGCTTTGTAGCTATCGGCATACAGACGCAATGCTTGCACCGTATCTTTTGTAGGGTCTACTGAAATAGAAACAAAATGAACCGAGTAATCTAATCCATTTTCCATCTTTGGATTCTTTCTGAATGCCTTTTGCAGCAAACCAATGTTACTAGCCATCTTTGGGCATACATCTGGACAGTTGATAAAAAAGAAACTGACAACCATTATACGTCCTTCCAAATCTTTGTTGAGCGATATACTATCGCCCAGTTGATTGGTAAGCTTCAGGTCGGCAACCTTATAATATATTGTATCTGTCTGCAATACACCGTTAACCTCCTTACTATCCACACGCTCCACGCCGTATCTGCCAGGTAAGTGAATTTTGTCCTTAGACAAAGACTTGGCAATAAAATAAAAAGAAAGCGGTAGCAAAAACGCTACCGCTAACCCTAAAATAAACCTACTATTTGATTTTTTACTCATTTTTTTGTTGAATGTGCTACGTTTTCAATCTGCTCACGAGCTGGCGATGAATTGTTCATGCGCAGCCAAAAGAATCCATCTGCTAAAAATGCAATGATAAACCATACAAACAATACCAGTGGAATCAATACACTGGCTATAAATCCTTTGAACTCATCGCCAAGGTGCATGAAGATGGCCACTATGTAACCAGCCTTAAGCAAAGTAAGGGCAAGGAAAAGGAAGTTGATCACTGCCTTTGGAATACTGTGGCTAAAGAACATACCCATTCCTACTTCTACTACTGTAATAACCAAAAGTATCCAAAATACTTTCCAAATCTTTTTGATCTGTGTTTTGCTTTCGGTAGAGTTAATGTCTGAATGATGAGCCATAACCCCTGAATATAACTTAGACTGATCGCCCTCGTACAGGTGTTGTATGCTGTCTGTATTGTGATGTGCTGACATGTTAAATATTGTTAGTGGTTTTGTTTGAGATAGTATTGTGAAATGTAATAGTGTGAAAAATATAGATTACAACAGATAGAAGCAGGTAAATACGAATACCCAAACCAGATCAACGAAGTGCCAGTAAAGACCGATTTTTTCTATCATTTCGTAGTGACCTCTGCGCTCATAAACTCCGTTAACGGTATTTACCAATATAAGAATATTAAACACGACACCAGAAGTAACGTGACCACCGTGGAAACCAGTAATAGTAAAGAAGTAATTGAAGAAGTTGTGAGTAGACTGCATAGCCATACCTGGCTGAGTACTAAGCACATGACCAGCTAAGTCTTGATTGAAGAAATGGCTAAAGCTGCTAGTAGGGGTAGCTGGGTCGGTAAAAGTACCCCACAATCCACCTATTTCGCCATGAAGGTGCGTCCACTCCCAAGCCTGACAAGCCAAGAAGCATATACCACCAATGATGGTCCAAAGTAGCCATTTTGCAACACTCTTTTTGTCGTTGTAGTGACCCGCATGTACTGCTAACACCATAGTTACCGAACTCATGATAAGAATGAAGGTCATCAAACTCACAAACAGCAGGGGAAGATTTTGCCCATGCATGAAAGGAAACGCTTTAAACACTTCGTTAGGGTCTGGCCATACTGCGCTAAAGAAACGAGTGGTACCATACGATATCAGCAATGCACCGAAAGTGAGTGCATCTGATAAAAGGAAAAACCACATCATTATCTTGCCATAACTGACATTGTAAGGTGAACGTCCACCTTCCCACAAATTTTGCTTCGGAGCTGAGGTTACTACTGTTGAATGAGACATATACTGATTTAAAAGTGTGTTAGTTGTGATTTGGGTGCGAATTTCGAAAGTTTTTTATTGATTTGCCAGAAAAAACACAAATAAATATACCCACAATATATCCACAAAGTGCCAATAGGTTGCCGCTATCTCTAACCCTGTGCTGCTGTATACTTTTACGTTCTTTCTAAATGCGCGGAAAAATACAAATAATAATGCAATAATTCCACCAAAAAGATGCACTAAATGTAGCCCAGCTATTACAAAAAGGAAAGATTCACTTGGATTTCCGTCTATTCTTACTGTTTCAGCTTGTTTTAGTGTTTCTCCATTGATAGTTACTTGTTGCAACTCGTGGTATAGCTGATAAAAACCGCCGTACTGCAACAATCCAAAAATGACGCCCAAAATCAATGTGATACTTACCAGCATCTTGTATTTTGGCATTTCCCTGTTCTTAAAGGCCTTAACTGCCATTATCATGGTGACACTACTGATTACAATGGCAATTGTAGAGTACCAAAACATAGCAGGTAGTGAGTAATATCGCCAGTTGCCCTGAGCCTGCCTTACCACATATCCGCTGGTAAGGCCTGCGAAAGCCATTGACATACTTCCCATAGCCACCCACATCATAAATTTTTGTGGATGTATTTTCTTACGTGTCTTAGTCAGTTCCATATTATTTGTTTTACGCCTCTACTCTTTCCCTCTTTATTATTGTACTAACTGTCTACCCTTATCCTTTGTCTATTATAAGTGCCAGCAAAACTGTAGGCAAATATATAAAAGAAGCGAACATAACCCTTCGGGCAGACTTATAATCATTTTTGAAATAAAATACTACTGATGCTGCAAAGTAAAGCACACCACAAGCGACACATACCCACATGCCACCCATGCCAGTGAGGCCAAACATAGGCGGCAACATAGCCATTGGTATCAGTACCAAACTGTATAACATACACTGTATGGCAGTAAACTTTGTCTCACGCTCGCGTGTGGGCAACATCCGTATACCAGCATTGTTGTAATCATCGAAAGCGACCCAAGCGATAGCCCAAAAGTGAGGAAACTGCCAGAAAAACTGTAGTGTAAACAACAAGAACCCGCCAGCATCGATAGAGCCAGTAGCTGCTACCCAACCGATAAGTGGGGGTAACGCACCTGGTATAGCGCCTATAAAAACCGCTATAGGATGTACTTTCTTCATAGGTGTATATGCAAAGGCATACAACAACAAAGAAATGAAACTGAGTATACCAGCCTGGGGAGTGAAATAAAAACCTAATAATAAAGCACCAATAACACCAGTAGAAATGGCAAATATCCATGCCTCTGTGTCGCTCATTCTGCCATCAGGCAAGGGACGAGTGCGGGTACGCTTCATGAGTCTGTCACTATCGCGCTCCAATATCTGGTTGATGGTATTGGCACCACCTGTAACCATCATTCCACCTGCAAAAAGTGTAACAATACGCTGCCAAAGGCTGAAGTCGCCCCAAGAAAAATCTATTCCTGGCGCCATAAGATAACCAATGACACTACTAAACACCACCATACCACTTAGGTTGGGCTTTAGCAACTGATTATAGTCACGTAAGCGTGCTAACACAGTTATATTTTGTTTGGCTCCTATCGACTCTTGTTGCAACATTCGCAGTACGTAATCAATCAAAAAATTCTTGCTGGTAAAAGTACGACAATTTGGGATTTTAATTGGACAAATAGCTAACATAAAATACACAAAAACAAAAGTTGGACTGTTCCCTCATTCTGTAAACCATGTATAATTAAGAGAAAAGAAACAATATATTACTGTGCATCGAGCTGCTTGAGAGCTATAAGCGCTTGCGCCAAAATAGTAGGTTCTCTTTGAGTGAATTCTGCAATGTTAACTGGCACATCGCTGCTACTGGGTCCGGTCCATTTTATGAGCTTATTATCATCAAAATAATACTTGTTAATTTCCATGATCGTCTTCTTATCGTCATACCAATCGCTATCATTTGCTGCTCTCGCTACCTCTTCGGTGTACGTATTTGGTTTGTTGTATACATACTCCTCGCTGTAGACATATATCAGCATTCCGTTGTCGAAGTAATAATCAGTGAAACTTCGGCTTTTGGTGCCAAAATGCTGAGTACTTACTTTTTTGGCCTCGTCGTCTCTGAAATATCCCATCACTACCCCATGATCTTCTGACACTATATCATCTGCCTGCTTTAGGGTATATTCTTTCAGTTTACTGTTTATTTGCTGGGTGTTTTTAGCGATTTTGGACAGAATATCTGCTTGCTTTTTTTTGCAGGAGGTTGTGGCAAGTAATACTAGTACCAAAAAAGTAAATAACTTATTCATAGTGCTATATCTAGAAAAAACTGAAAGCTTTTGAAAATTTAAATTTTGAATTTTACACCCCTGCTGCGCTTATTTCTTTTACCTGGCCATGCTCTATGCGCACAACTCTGGCAGGATATTTCTGTATAATACCATAGTCGTGTGTAGCCATAATAAAAGCGGTTTGGAAATCGCGACAGATATTGAACAACAACTGCATGATTTCATCGGTAGTATCGGGGTCCAGATTTCCGGTAGGTTCGTCAGCGAGAATGAGTTTAGGATTATTGAGCAATGCACGGGCAATATCTACCCGCTGCTGTTCGCCACCCGACATCTCATAAGGCATCTTACTACCCTTGTTCTTCAGACCCACTTTTGCCAGTACATTTTCTATTTTTTCGCGCATCATCACTTTGTCTTTCCAGCCGGTAGCCTTCAGCACAAACTCCAGATTGTCATACACATCTCTGTCTGTAAGCAGTCTGAAATCCTGAAAAACGATGCCCAGATTTCTGCGCAACAATGGAATCTTTTGCCAAGTGAGTTCTTTAAGGTTAAAGCCTGCTACATTACCCTCCCCTTCTTTCAGATATAGGTCGCCATACAGTGTTTTCAGCAAGCTAGACTTACCCGTACCGGTCTTGCCGATCATGTAAATAAACTCACCTTTATCTACTTCGAGATTTACATTATTTAGCACAAGGCTGCTACCCTGATATATATTTGCCTGCATCAATGTCACAATATTCATTGATTCAGTTTGTGTTGGCTCGATCTGATAATCCATATTCACAAAGATATACCTGTAAACATTAACAAAAAGAAAAAAAGAAAGCGGCAACACTTAAGCTGAGTGTTGCCGCTATAAATTTATTATTCATCAAAATTAATACACTACCAACTTCTGTGTATTCATTTGGCTGCCAGTAACAGTCTGTATAAGGTATATACCTTTGGCAGCTATGTGAGCAGATGGTATGAGTATACGTGCCTGAGTACCTTTTACTGCTTGCTCAGCGCTGTACACTACTTTGCCAGTTATGTCTGTAACAGTAATAGCAGCAGTAGTATTGGTAGCATCGCTCACTATAACCCATGCATCACCCACTGTAGGATTGGGCACTATAGCCACACTGGCTACACCAGCTTTTATGTCAGATGCACTAGCTGGCCAAGATGCGAAGTGTATCCTATCCATGTAAAAATTATTGCCGCTACTAGTTACACCATTAGAGCCAGCACCGGGCTTGTAACGGAACCTAAAAGTGGTATAGTTGGTGATAGCGGCTGTGGGTAAAGCAATGGTCTTGGGTTCCCAGTCGGCTGTAGAGGTAGGCGTATATGGAGTAGTTATTGTTCCTTTGTTAAACAAATCACTTTTGCCCAGTTTAGCCAAGCTGGTCCATGTTGTGCCTTTATTTATGGTATAGTCTATGAATAAAGAATCGTTGATAGCAGTAGATATGCTGGAACGAGAAGCACCTGAATAGAAGAAGTTAAGATTGCAAGCACCACCCCAACCAGTAAGGTCTACAGGCAAACTGAACACATCGTCAAAGTCGCCCTTGGGAGAACCAGTGATAGGACTAGAAGTAGCGGTAACTCTTTCGTCATATCCTTTGTACATCAGCGATGCATTGTCGAACGCACCTACACTGGCGTACTGCCATTTAAATTCATTGTTGTAATAGTTGAACATAGGCCACTTGTTACGGTCGCCACTTTCGTTGAACTCCTGAAAGTATCCTGCAACGGTATTGTAACCTGTACGCTCTGTAACGTATACACTCTTATCAAACACTACTGTAGTATCACCGGTGTTATTACCAGTAGCCTTCATGGTAACAGTAACCCAACCTGGCTCAGAAAAAGAGTTGGTGAAATTGGTGGTAGAGGTAGATGTAGGCGATGAAGCACCATTGGTGAATGTCCAGTTGAGCGCGTCGAGTGTATCGTTTTGGGTTTGGTTGATGAACCTAATCTCTTTGTCGGGGAAAGCAAAGTTGGCATTCTTAGCCAAGTAACTACCACCGCTTATATTTACGACACTGAAGTCTGGTATAGGCTTGAGATCGGGCATAGGCATGAGGGCACCAGTCATTACCAGATTGGTACTATCCCACAGATTGTTTCTACCTGCGATGTTGCTATTCAGCGCCTGATGCATTCTGTACACCTGGCCTTTTGTAAACATCTTATCGCAATAGGTGTAGTCCATGATATTTTGCGAATTGGCGGTGTCGGGGTAGTTGACAATGTATAACTCACCTAGTGCGTTAGTATACAACTTATAATAGTTAGTACAACAAACCGTATCGTACAGGCTGGCAAAAGTACATCCAGTAGTAGGATGCCCCCTTGTGGGTGGTGTATCATCCACATTATCATCGCCACAAGCGTTACCAGGCTGATTGTTGTCTCCCCAAGTATGGCTCAGATTCAGTACATGACCTAGCTCGTGTGGCATTGTTTTAGAGCCATTGTTCATATAACCAGCCAGCGATATTACACCATCATAAAACGGAATGTAGGTAGCAGCAGCAGGTTTGTAGGCATAAGCTGCAGCATTATTGTTGGCTGCGCTCATTTTATTGATAAACCATAGGTTTATGTATGAAGTAGGTGACCAGCCGTCGAACTTAGCATCGTTACCACCATTGTAGGTGAGGTAAGATCTGCGACGAGTGATACCCTTGGTAGGATTACCATTTGGGTCTTTGGTAGCTAAATGCAACCTGATACGTGCATTGCCAATATACTTTTTGAATGGTGGTATCACATCAGCAGTATCTGCATTCTTTTTAGCAAAAACGATGTTCCAGTCATTCACTGTCTTAAAAATGAAGTCGTCTGGTATGTAGTCACCATTAAATGTGCTGGTGCTATAGGGGTTGTAATCGTGAATGATGTGGATAACAATTGGTATGTCGTACCAGAAGTTAGGGTTATCAGTTTGGTCGACAGCGGTAGTTTTTGCAGCAGTTCTGAAGTCGAATTGGCGCATACCTGCTTCTAGTTGTTTTTCGAGCTCGGCTTCAAATTGTAACAACTCAGGATGCTCTGCCAACAATTGCTGGCGCATCTCATCTGTACCACAGGGTTGTATTTGTGCGTAGCCACTTTGTGCTGCTAATGCGGTAGCTAAGAGTAAAAGGATTTTTTTCATCCGAAAATATTTTGTGAGTTTACAAACTAAATTTTCCTACTAAGAGCGCATATTCCAGCAAAACGAATCTTACAGTATCCTAAACATAGACAATCACACAGTTAACCGGTATTATGTTGTATGATTTGTTGTAGCCACTGAAATTAACAAAGCTTGAAAATACACCTTATATCAATAAAGACGTAACAGAAAGATAAAATCTTGGGTGAATGCTAAGATTTTTATAAAAAAACTTCACAGAAAAGAAAAATCTCGGCAACATGGAGCATACCGGAATGATATTATGATGAAACTAACTGCAAGCAAATCCTTTTTGACTTACATAGACATATGCCATACACATGCCACCAGTGCACCTAATGCACCACCTACAATACCAGCGTATAGCGGCACCGTAGCAAGCATTTTTTTTAGTTGCGGAGGAATGGAATTGACGATAGTTTCGTAGGGAACGGCATTGATGCGTTGTGTGATGTAAGTACTGATGCTGGGATGTGCCACCACCTGACCTGTGTAACTGGCTATAACTTCTGGTAGCAATACTGCGATCTCTTCCATCATACCTTCTTTCAGCTTCAGAATAGTGCTTTCTCCAATAAAAGCAGCTATAACGGGCATCTTTTCTTTGAGCTTCACGCGCAGAAAAGTATCCAGATGGGCTGCTATCATGGGATGAACCGACTGCAATGAATTTCCACCTACTAGTGTGCCTACCAATGCCTCGCCTGAGTTTTTTAATTCATTAGCCACCGCAGTGCCTATGTAAGCAGCTATCTGCTGCTTGTTGCCCAATAGAAATCCTTGTACCCTAATCCCTAGAATACTGGTAGGCTGTACTGGATACAACATAAAGTAGAAAACACTATAAACACTTAGCCATGCTACAAATGCACAAGTAAGCGGAAGAACTATAAAATGTGTAAGCATACTTTACTTAATAAATGAGTAGCATAGTGCATTGTGATAGCAATAACTACTACTGAATAAGTTGGATAAAGAATATTGCAAAAAAGCCACTCTTACGAGTGGCTGAAAAATATATTTGACAACTAGGTACAAGTACGTAGTTATGGGTTTCGACTACTTGATATTAGCCAAAAAATCTTTTACTTTATCCTTATGAACCATACCCTCTTTGAAGGTATAAGCACCAGACTTAGGACTGCGAACAGCCTTAATAACTTTGGTGTAGTTCTTAGCTTCCGCTGCCTGTTTAGGGTCTTTTTTAATCGCGGTTTTAGCTGCTTTTGCCATTGCGTAGTATTTTTAGCTGATTATTTAATTTCTTTGTGAACAGTGACTCTTTTCAGAATCGGGTTGTATTTTTTGAGTTCCAAGCGCTCAGTAGTAGTTTTTTTGTTCTTAGTAGTTATATAGCGGCTTGTACCTGGCATACCACTATTTTTATGCTCGGTGCATTCCATTATTACCTGAACGCGGTTTCCTTTTTTAGCCATTTTATGATGTGTTTACTTTTCTTGAGCGAAATTTAGATAGTTACTCCTTTTGCACGTAGTTCCTTGATTGTTGCAAGCAATCCATTCTTATTGATAGTACGGATAGCATCTGTAGACAGCTTCAAAGAAACCCAACGATCTTCTTCTGGAAGAAAGAAACGTTTAGTTTGCAAATTTGGCAAAAAACGACGCTTTGCTTTCTTGTTAGAGAAAGATACTTTATGACCTACAACTGGTTTTCTACCTGTTACCTGACAAACGCGAGCCATGATTTTTTATATTTTTTTGGGACTGCAAAGGTAAGTGTAAAAATTAAAACTAAAAAATAAAAAGACAAAAAAAGTAAACATTTTCTGTTCTATTTTCTACACTTGCTGCAAATGTACTAGTTTTTAGGGCAATTCGGGCAGTATAATTGCATCTAAACTGCTTAAACCTGGTATATTTTCGCTTACAAAGCCTTCAGCATAACGGGTACCTATTCTTTTGCCCATCAGGGCATCGCGGCTGGCAACATCTCTCATAAACTGCCCTGTAGATATATAGGTGACTGGCTCACGAGAATCGGGATTGTGAAACTGACTGGTGTAACATTTTATTGCTTCCATCTTTGCATCGAAGGTATCAGTAATATCTACAATAAACGTAGGCTCCATTATCCGGTCTTGTATCATATGGTACACACGTTTAGGCCGCCAAGGCTGCTGAGCAAAACCATCCCGTTGTGTAGCAATCTTTATTAGACCCGACAAAAAACAAGCATCTGCTATGAGTCTTCCGCCTTTTCTGTGATCTGGGTGACGGTCTTCAAGAGCATTGGCTATTACTATTTCGGGCCTGTAGTGACGTATAAAACTGATAAGATGTAACTGATGTTCTTTATCATTCACAAAAAAGCCATCGGCCATCCTTGCATTCTCTCTTGCCACTAACCCCATTACTTTGGCTGCATTTGCTGCCTCTTCATAGCGTTTGGCTACTGTGCCTCTAGTGCCTAGTTCGCCCTCTGTGAGGTCTATTATGCCTACAGCCTGCCCGGCTTGTGCATGTTTTATTAGTGTGCCAGCACATCCCAGTTCTATATCGTCTGGATGCGCCGCTATGGCCAGTATATGCAGTTTTGTGTTTCCCAATGTTTATATTATTTACATCTGCCATGCTGGCAGTGTGCAAAAGTAAACATTTGAATGTAGTATCAAACCAACAGTGCGTCTAATACTGCTATAACCAAATACGATTATCTGTTATTTTCATATTGCGCCTACAGAAAGTGCAAACCCATCACATAGGTAATAAAATATTATTTCGCATTCCAAAAGATTTTACTGACATTTGCTTTACTAACGATGGGTTAGTAAGCACAGTCCTTTCCCGACATGCTCTGCATGTCGGGAGTTTTTTTGCTCGTAAGTGCCGGCGTGTGTTATTTTACTTGTATTACTTATAAGCCTATCACCAAGTATAGGCATATTGTTTGTATTTTGCACATTCATAAAAACAAGTTATAAATATGAAAAAATTTTTCCTGTCAGTAGTAATGCTTGCGGCTATTGCCACTGCAACCAATGCTCAGAATGCACTGAAATTGCCGTCGCTAAGTCCTACCGCAAAAATATCGCAAGACTTCTCTGTATCTAATATTGAGATCTCTTACAGCAGACCATCTATGCGCGGACGCAAAGTAATGGGAGATATGGTAGCTTATGGCAAGCCATGGCGTACTGGTGCTAATGCCCCTACCAAAATTAAAACGGGTGAAGACTTGGAATTTGCTGGCTATCGTGTAAAAGCTGGTGAATATCTGATGTATACGATACCTGACAAAGATAAGTGGGAAGTGATTCTGAGCAGCGCTACTGGCAGCTGGACAGCCGACGGTTTCCCTAGAGAGTTTGATGTAGCCAGATTCAAAATAAAACCATCTGCTACTACTGAAGATTGCCAAACCTTCAGCATTCAGATCAAGGACATTACCTACAATACATGTAAGATAGAAATACTATGGGAGCGCACTAAACTTGTAATACCAGTGGCTGCCAACAATGCAAATACTATTGCAGACAATATCGACAAAGCTATCAACAATCCACCTGCACTTCCTTACTTTCAGGCAGCTACTTACTACTTCGAAAGCAACCAAAAGCTGGACCTTGCTCGTACCTATGTAGACAAGGCACTTGACCAAAATCCAAAAGCATACTACATGTGGTACTTGAAAGCCCGCATTGAGAAAAAGCTAGGCAACAATGAAGAAGCACTGGCGGCAGCAAAAAAATCAATAGAGCTTACTAAGAATACGCCTAATGAGCTAGAGTACAAGCGCAATAATGACAAAATAATAGGTGAAATAAATCGCCAAAAACGCAGCAGTCAGTACACTGACTAAAGCAATAAAATTTAAAAAGAGAAAGCGGCTCAGGATAACTCCCGAGCCGCTTTTTTATGTACTCAATACTGTCTATTCTGTCTTTGGAGCATCACCTTCACTTTGTTTAGGTGGTCTTGGCTGATCGGGGCGAGGAGTACCACCTTGCTGATTGGAGCGCCTTTGTTGTTGTGGTCTATTTCCACCTTGTTTACCACCTTGCTGTTGTTTAGGTTGTTGTGGCTTTTCACCATCTGCAGTTGGTTGCCCTTGGTTAGGGTTTGGTTTACGTTGCTGCTGCTGTGGTCTTTCGCCCTCGGCGGCAGGTTGTCCTTGATTCGGATTTGGCCTACGCTGTTGTTGCGGTGCTTTACCACCTTGCTGCCCACCTTGCCCTTGTGGCTTTGGGGGTCTTTCGGTAGCAGGCGCTCCGCCCTCTACGGCTGCATTGGGGTTGTTGTTAGGTTTTGGTTGCCCTTGCTTAGGTTGTTGTTTGTTTCCTTGCTGCTGTGGTGGTTTATTTCCTTGTGGCTGTGGCCTGTTGGCTGGTTTTG
Source organism: Sphingobacteriales bacterium (assembly GCA_027484425.1). GTDB lineage: Bacteria > Bacteroidota > Bacteroidia > Chitinophagales > Chitinophagaceae > Nemorincola. The sequence continues at coordinate 14,960 of JAIXSZ010000010.1, read as the reverse complement.
CTGCCTGTGGTGCACCCTCTACTGGCTCTCCTGCTGTAGCTTGTTTCTGCGGCTTAGCAGTGTTTGAGGCTGGTTTTTTCTTTTTCTTTTTGCTGTTGTTTTTCTCTAGTGCTTTCAGTGTTATCTGGCCCACGTCATTCACGTAGCCCATATCCACTGCCTTTATAGTTCCTCTTGCATCGCGTGTTTCCAGCTCTACTGGTTGCAGATCTTCGGCTTTTTTACCTTCTTTATTCAGAGTCAATATCTCCTTTACTCTAGTTATGGATAATGGATATTGTTTGTTGTTGCCATGAAAACTATACCACATTACATTCTTGAAGATATCTCTCTTTTGCAAATGTGCTATACCAGATACCGTTTCCAGAGAGTCTGCATTATTTGGAAACACAGACAACGCATCCATGTAGGTATCGAGCTCATAGTTGAGGCAACATTTAAGCCTACCACATTGCCCTGATAGTTTGGTTTGGTTAATAGACAGGTTCTGATAGCGGGCAGCAGTGGTGTTAACCGACTTAAAGTCTGTTAACCATGTGCTACAGCACAACTCTCTGCCACACGACCCTATACCACCTACCTTACCACTTTCCTGGCGAGCACCTATCTGGCGCATTTCCACTTTCAGTTTAAAGTCTGTAGCGAATACTCTTATAAGTTCTCTGAAGTCTACACGCTGATCGGCGGTGTAAAAGAACGTACCTTTTCTGCCATCTGCCTGTATTTCTACCTCACACAGTTTCATATCCAGGTTCAAACTTCTGGCTATAGCACGGGAGCGAGTGAGTGTATCAGCCTCTCTTTCTTTGTTCTTGCCATACACCTCCATCTCTTCGTCGGTAGAAGGGTGCAACACTCTTTTGGTGACATCGTTTTCACGAACACCATATTTTTTGAGTTGCAGTTTCACTAGCTCGCCAGTTAGGCTTACCTGTCCCACATCTACCCCGCCTGTACCTTCTACGGTTATCCAGTCGTTTTTCTCTAGTATATAGTTGGTATTATTCCTAAAAAACTCCTTTCTGCTGCCTTTATTGAAACTCACCTCTATTACTGCATAAGGTTTTGCACCATCGTGCAGGGGCAAGGCATTCAGCCAGTCATAAACATTAAGGCGGTTGCACCCTCCTGTGCTACACCCACCATTACCTTTGCATCCGCCTGGTTTACCACCGGTACCAGTGCTGCAATTACCACATCCCATCTAAAAATATATTTATATCGAGCAGATGCGAAACGATTTTTATCAGCTATTAGCATTTAACACAGTGAAACGCACATAGTTTTGCTGTACGTTTTACCACTGTTTGCTCTTGTATTATATACTGCTAATGCTTTCTGTTTCTTATATTACTAACACCAACTATCGTTGTTCCAAACCGCACAATCTCTTTCAGCAATCTGCCTAATTGTTAAAAAAAGTACTATTCACAAACGTACGAAAAAAACGGGATAGTTGCCAAACTTGCCCTACCTGTACAAAGCAATACCTAACATCTTGTTCGACATTATTTGCCAACTATTATAGTGTCACAATCGCTGCCCCTGCTTTGCAACCCTAAAACCAGCTTTCATTACCTTTTCTTGCGCCACTGTATCCCACATTAGTGCATTGGTGTGATTGAAATGGATAAAATGAATTTTAGAGGTTAGTATTTTTCTCTTTTGTTGGCTAACACTATCAAACAACTTAATTGTTTCGGGCACATACGGATGAGGCACCTCCGTAATATTTCTACCAGGTAACTCTTGGCTATCATAAAATGTACCATCTACAAGTAGCACATCTGCTATCTCTGCTACATTCTTCAGATCCATTTTCCACTTACTCCATTTATCGATGTCAGGTATAAAAACATATTTTCTGTTAGACAAGCCAATATAAAAACCAGCAGTTTCTGAGTATTCGTCTCTGTGTGGTACTCTGAAAGCCGACACACCTATACCATCAGCTATTTTGCATCCCATACTACTAGCTATGGCCTGTTTATCTTCTAGTATACACACATCTTTCAGTATTATGTTTTTCATACTTACTAATTGGCTCCATGGACCATTAACTTCTAAATACTGCTTCATTCTGGGCAATACATAAACGTTTACTTCCTTTGCATTCATGACCTCTTTTCCCAATTGCATGAGACCAGTATAGTGACCAATGTGTGCATGAGTTATAAAAATCCCCTCTGGCAGATAAGGGAAAACACCTCCCGTCAGCTGTCTGAAATATTCGAGCTGCTCTTTTATGTCTGGTGTAGCCTCAAACAACCACCATCTTTTAGTTCCTTCGTCTATCAATGCCAGCGATGTTATAAATCTTCGTTTATTGGCATCTTTCCACGCCATTGTACAGCATCGTTTTGTGCAACCAGCATGGGGATAGCCACCATCCTGCGCCACACCCAGCACCAAAATTTGGCCATCACCTTGCGTTTGTGCTGTAGCCCAATAGTGCATTAACAACAACACTGTTAACAGGTATATCTTATTCATAGCCTGAATATAAAAAATTACTGCAACAGCTTACAGCCATTGCAGTACATTAAGTTTTTCATGCTACAATTATTGCAGCAAAAACTTCACAGCCAGTGAGAAAAACACTTTTACAGCCCTTCCATTCTGTTTGCCGGGTTTCCATTTGGGCATTGCGTTTACTACCCTCAGTGCCTCTTCATCGCAGCCACCACCTATGCCTCTAGCCACATGAGCCATTGTCACTCTACCCTCTTCATCTATCACAAACTCCACTATCACCCTACCCTCTATACCAGCATTTCTTGCTTGTTCGGGATACCTAACATTATCTGCGAGATATTTCTGCATGTCGCCATCATAGGCGGGCATTTGTTCTACTATTTTTCTTGGTGGTTCTGGCAATGCAATCGTTGGTCCTCCATTTACTTTATCGTTGCCAGTACCCCCTCCTATTTTCCCGTCACCACTTCCTTCATTTCCTGTCTCGTTGCCTGCGCCTGGTTGGCCTGTTTTCAAGTCTGTAATAGTACTCATTTGTTTGGTGGGCTCTATAGGGTCTTTGGTTATTACCGGCTCCGTAAATGGGTTTGTTTTAGCTTTTACTGGCTCTGGTTTGGGTTGTTTTATTACTGGTGGAACAGCAGGCGTAATATTCACCTCCGTAAACTTTGTCAACTCTATAGGCACCATGGGGCAACTTATAATCCCTGCATTTGCATCTGCTTTGGGGCTATAAAAAACAGCTATTAATACTGCTGCAGCTAGAATCCCAAACAAGGTTCCTACTGCCTTACCCATGCGGTCGCCATAGGTTCTGCGGAGCTGGTATCCACCATATTTTTTGTTCCTGTTGTAAAAAATCAAATCCAGGTAGTCGGCGTGGTTTAGTGTGTTGGTGTCCATGATAGTTTGTTTATTTAGTTCTTAAATAAGACGCACCACACACAGCTTTCCATAAAAAATCAACAAAAAATATTACAAAGAAAAAAGGGCTGCACCATTAGGTACAGCCCTTGTATTGTGTTGAGTTATTGCTAACCCTTGTATTATCTGTGTTTCAACGACATGATAACTCGGCGGTTTTTAGACCTACCTTCTGCTGTGTTGTTATCGGCTACTGGCGTTCTGCTACCATGACCCACAGCTACCATGTGTTTAGGATTTGCACCCATGTCTATCAGATACTTACGTACTGCATTTGCACGTCTGAAAGATAATGCATCGTTGATAGCATTACCACCAGTGATGTCTGTGTGACCTTCTATCATGATGTATGCATTTTCATGTGTGTTCAGCTCCATGATAGCTTCAGCCAATATTGGGTAAGACACTTCACTGATTTTAGCTTTACCTACCTCAAACAAAATAGGCTCAGTCATGTCATGCTCACGTATTGGTGCTGGTGGAGGCAATGGTGGTGGTGGCGGTGGTGGTATTGGACAACCATCGTTAGATACCGGACCAGCTTCGTTAGGACACTTGTCTTCGCTATCTGGGATATCATCACCATCAGTATCAGGGCAACCCATGAACTTAGCAGGACCAGCCTGATAAGGACAAGCATCATCATAGTTAGGTATACCATCACCATCGCTATCAGGACAACCATTCAGGTGTTTCAGACCAGGCACATCAGCACAAGAATCTTGTGAATCTGGGATACCATCGCCATCTGTATCTGGGCAACCTTCAAACTGAGGCAAACCTGGTACATAAGGACACTTATCAAATCTGTTTGGCACACCATCTTTGTCTCTATCACTAAATTTAGAGAAGTAAAAACGAAGACCTAAATTACCACCATAAGAAGTTGCATTGGTGGTGGTTACATTGTTCAGGAATGAGTTGTACTCACCTACTTTGTCCGTAAGACGAGCACCATTAGCAGCATGTGTAAACACCTGATACATAAAGTAACCACCTATGTTCAAGGCTACCCTGTCAGACAGATAATAGCTGAATGAAGGCTGGAACAAGAAACCTACAGAACTTTGTACATAAGATACATCACCTTTTTTGTTGCTTGGTTCTACACCCAACCCCACGTTGTATCCGTTGATACGCTGTGTAGTGAAGTAATCATTTACATTACCATTGGGGTTTGTAGCAGCATAGTGATTGCGTGTTATCAACAGGCTAGTGTTGCCTGGAGTTGCAGCGTTGTCATATACAGTTACTGAGTTACCACCAGTAGTTACGTGTTTGTATATCGCTTCGTAATCGAATTTACCATTAGTAGTATACTCGTTCTTCAGCATAGCATTGTACACAAAACCCGCATCAGCCGATATACCTACACGCTTAGTAAATCTGTGTTTGTACTTCAATAGTACAGGTATACTGATATTAGTGATTTTTAGTTCTTCTTTTACAGGTGATCCAGCAGTGATGATCTGACGGAAAATGTTTCCATTAGCATCGGTCGACTGGTATTCTGCTTTATATTTATCCATGGTTACGTCACCGGTCTGCATCTTGTACATAATACCAGTTCCTATACCCCAATGGCTTTTTTTGTCAAAGAAGAAACCTACCTGTGCATTGCCACCATAAGACACACCATTCTCGAATTTCAAACCACTGATACCTGAAGAATTCAGCGCATTGGTATAGTTCAGTACTGGATTGGTGGTGGTAATATCATGAGTGAGTACGCCACCCATAAGATTAATATCGAATACCCACCGAGGCAGCGCATCGTCCGTATACTTTTTGGTAGTATCCGGGGCCTGTGCGATGGCTGATAACGCCCCATTGGCTGCTATCAACAAGAAAAATAATTTTTTCATCTACGGGATTTTTAATGTTGAATGATTAGTTTTTAATGAACCTTGCTGCTGCTACTTTAATACCATCGCTATAGCAATCTACTATGTAAGCACCAGCTGGTAGATCTACAATACCGATCTGAGCTTTGTTGTCAGTAGCTTCTACATGCTGTAACTGCTGACCCAGCATATTGTACACCTCCATGTAAATAGCACCTTTTACTGTGCGGCTCACTTCTACATTGATGTGGCTGCTAGCAGGGTTAGGATACACCTTCATTTCGGCTGTAGCTGTGTTAACATCTGCAACACCTGTTGGTTTGTTGAAGTAAGTCTTTACTACACAACCATTGTTGTGGGTAGTAATAACCCAGTAGTTTCTTTTTCCAAAGTCAGGGAATGCATTAGCATAGTTCTGGTTAGTTTCACCTACCAGTATTGTAGAATCAAATGAAGATGCATCATCATAACCCCACTGGTAAGACTTCACATCATTTTGCTTGCATATAAACTGACCATCAAAGTATATTACCTCTGGCGATGGTGTAGTGCCTGATCCTACGGTTACATTGTAGGTAGCAGAACTGTTAGTACAAGTAGTAGCTGTAGTTCTAGTAGTAAGCGTTACCACAGCATTGCCTGGTGTAGTGAAGTTAACTAGTGCAAACTGACCATCGGCGCTAGTAGAATGTATAGAAGCATTAGTAGCACTCCAGCTATATGTAGTGCCTGGTGCTGCTGGTGTAGCTGCACCAAAGTTCATATACATAGCATTGTTACAAAGACTAGTAGAAGTGTGTGTAGCTATTACGCCTGCAGCAGGAGCTGGGTTAACAGTTACTATAAGCGTCTGCATATTAACACAACCAAATATAGTAAGTGCATAATCATAATTTACTACCACTGGTGTGCTCTGCGTATGTCTAAGCACATCTGTGATGCTACCTGTGCCATCTGCAGTATCTGGAGTGATGCCTGGTGTAACATTACGGCTCCAAGCAAATTGGGTACCAGATGTGTAACTAATAGGATTGTATGTGAATGGAGCGCCGCTGCACACTACTGCTGTGTTAGAAGTAAGTACTGGTGAAGGACGTACCTGTACTGTTACATTCTGTGAGTTTGAACAACCATTGGCTATGATAGTGTACTGATAAGTAACCGGAACACTGATATAAGTAGTGTTGTTCAGTCTCTCTACAGGATTACCTGAGCCAGATGAAGCAAGATTAGCAATACCTGCTTCATAACCACGAGTCCAAGTGAAAGTAGCGCCCGGAGTAATGCTAGTAGGATTGAAAGAGAACACTGCGCTATCGCATACTGCTAATGATGAAATATTGTTGCTGATTTTTGGAAGCGGATGTACTGTTACCAAAACTGATTCTTGATTAGCACAACCATTAGCAAATGAAGTGTACAGATAAGGAACGATGATTGTAGTATCAGTGAAATTCACTAATATCTCGCTTACATTACCACTACTCAACACAGGTGCGTTGCTGATACCTGCTTTGAAATCGCGAGCCCATGTAAATGTAGTACCTGCTGTTGCACTAGCAGCTGTGTACGCAAACAATGAGTTGGTACAGATTGCATCTGGAGTCAGTGAGGTAGACAGTCTTGGTCTTGGATTAACTGTGATAGTAACTGGCTGAGTGCGTGTGCAACCAAAAGCTGCCACTGTATAGTTGTAAGTTACAACGATAGGAGCGGCGGTTGTGTTCACCAGTGTTTCGTCGATATTGCCAACACCTGTTGCAGCAGCATTGCTGATGCCAGCGATTGCAGCGCGAGACCAAGTGATAGTAGCACCAGATACAATAGTTGTTGGTTCGTAATGCAGCAAAAGACTGTCACAAGTTGGGGTCAAAGCAGTAGTGCTGGTAAGTGCCAATGATGGATTAACGACTACAGTAACATTCTGTGCGTAGTTGCAACTGCCTATTCTTATGGTCATTGCATAGATTACAGTTTTAGGAGTAGCGGTAGTGTTGATCAATGTTTCGCTGATAGCACCCGTACCAGAGGCGGTAGGATTGCTGATACCAGCAACTGCTGGGCGATTCCAACTGATAGTAGCACCTGGAGTTAATGTAGTAGGAGTGTAGTTGAATGGTGCATTGTTGCACAATGGTGCAGGATTCACCTCGCTAGATAGTGTTGGAGTAGGATTAACTACTACAGGCACTGTTGCTACATTTGAACATCCGCTAGCAGTGAGTGTATATACATAAGGTACAGTTATTGGGGCAATAGTGGTGTTGCTCAGAACTTCGCCAGGATTGTTAGTACCAGAGGTACCAGGCTCTGCTATACCAGCTATGGTATCGCGGGTCCATGCAAAGGTAGTGCCCGGAGTAAGGCTACCTGGTATGTAACTGAAGGAAGTGTTGTTGCATATAGCTGGTGGTGTAGCACTACTATTCAATACTGGTATTGGATTGTCAACTATCTGGAATACTACAGGTGCACCTATACAACCATTAGCCACTGGGGTAATAGTGATATTGGCACTTACTGGGAAATGTGTATCGTTAATTGGAGGAAAAGCAGGAATGTGACCTTCGCCTGCTGCTGCCAAACCTATAGCTGGGTTATCGTTTACCCAATTGTAGGCACTGCCACCCAATGGACCACTGAATGGAGTAAATGGCACTGGATTACCATGACATACAACAATATCAGCTGGTGTTGTAACGGTAGGGAGTGGTTTTACAAATATTTCTATAGGATATTCTACGCTATTACACGATACGTTGTTGATAAACAATGCACCATAGTAAGTGCCAGGAGCAGCACCTGCAGGTACTGCAAAGGTAAACTGACCATTGGTAGGCAATGCAGCATTAGCGACATTCACAAAACCTTGATCAAATGCGCCGCCAGTAGTTACGCTGTCCCATATTATTGTGTAGGTACCAGGATTAGTGTAATATATATTTACTATACCGTCGCCCTCGTTTACACCTTGTGTGTGCACTACATTGAATGTAGTGATAGGGTCGCTGTAAGACGAACCACCTGCACCACCGTTCCATATACCACCACCGCCGCCATAGAAGCCACCGCCTCCACCGCCCGACAAACCTTGTGTGCTACCGTCGCCGCCATTACCAGCAGAACCAAATGCGCCAGGTACCCAACCAAAGTAGTTGGCACCAGCACCACCTGCTGTCTGCGATCCGCCTCTAGCTGAAGAACCAAACACGTTGGCTGCACTGTTGGCACCCACGGGTCCGCCACCATTACCACCGGCAAATGTAGTAGAACCATCGGCTCCATTACCACCTCCGCCACCTGCTACAACCTTGCGGTTTGACATGCCCATACCACCTATACGTAGGTCTGACGCACCGCCACCTGCACCACCACTACCGTAAAAATAGTAGTAAGCATCGCCGCCACCATTGTAACCACCAGCAGCACCCAGCACAGAGCCATCATTGCCCTTGCCACCTACTTGTATACCTACATTGGTAAAAGGAGCTACCGAAATAGTACCCTGCACACGACCACCCTTGCCAGCTACACCGCCTATGTAGCTATCACGACCACCAGCGGCACCCATGATATCGTACTTGAAGCTGGTAACATTGGCAGGTACAGTCCATGACTGAGCGCCACCCGTATAACTAAATATCGCCGTATCAGGGCCTACATTAGTAAGACCCGTAAACGGAATACTAGCTACCGTAACACCAGCACAAACAGAAGGCATAGCACCCAGTGTAAGTGATGGACCGTTATTGATAGAAAGAAGTATATTAACATATACTGGAGGATTAGTCCCATCTGTGATCTCTATAGTAAATGCATCACTCGTTGCACCTGGATCTGCAATGTAATTTAGACCTGTAGGCACCACTGTACTCCCAGTACCAGCAGAATAAGGGAATCCACCTAGAACACCATTGTTAGGTCCATTAAAAATTGACCAAGTAATCGTTTCTGAAGGATCTATATCCGATACTTTCAACCACTGATTCAAATCAACAACCAAGTTACCACACACAGTTCTGGTTTGTGAAGTTCCCTCCAATGGTATAGGTGCCTGCGCACTACCCACTAATGGCAAAACCATAAGCATACCGCCAAACAAAAACGTTCGTAATAAACCGTCTTTTTTTGTGCTTTTCTCCCTTCTTGATTGCCTTAGGTAAATATGTTCTAATCTCATATCAATATAGTTTATGAAACAATGCCGAAAAATACTCAAAAAATTATAGTTATCCCTGCAATTTTCATATTTTTTTATAAAAATCTATCATCACACCACCCCTCATTTCACTAAAACACAATAACATCAACACTTTCAGCGTTATGACTGCACTTCATTTTGCTCTCACAATTTATTAATCAACACACAATAATACCTTAACTATTTATAACATTACGACCTTTTCACTCAGTGTACTTGCAGTAGCTGCATAGTACCATCAGGATACTGTATTTGCTCCAGGTACAACCCATTGCCCGTCACATTAAAAAACGCCTTAGTACAATCTTTAGCTTCTAATATGGCTCTGAAATCGGCCAACTCATATCCGCCCTTTGCTATTCTGAGCTGTGTAGCCACCAGCCCTCTTACCATTCCTCGCAAAAATCGGTTTGCCTTCACCACGTATTGTAGCTCTTCGCCCTGCTGCTGCCAGTACGACTCCCCTATTTTGCAAATAAATGTTTTGGACTGCGTATTCCGCTTCGCAAACGACTCAAAATCTGTGTATTCTTTTATTACAGCGGCTGTTTCATCCAGCATATCTCGCCTCATAGGAAACGGATAGTACAGTGCCCTACCGTGTAGAAATGGATTTTTGGCAGCATATATGCGGTATCTGTAGGCTCGGTCCGCCGCATCAAATCGGGCGTTGAAGTCGGGCTTTAGTGCCAAAAATAGCTTTTTTACTGCTACCCCCTGCGGCAGTATGGCATTGCATTTGTACAAAAAATCATTCCCGGGCTCTTCATCTGAGTCATAATGATAGTAGTTGCACAGTGCATGCACCCCCTCATCCGTGCGGCTGGCCCCTACTGTACCCATGGGTGTGCGCAGTAGTGTGCTCAGCATAGCATTGATGCTTAGCTGCACAGTGGGCGTTAGCCCCTGCACCTGCGACCCATGAAAACATGTGCCATCATACATTACCTCCAGTACATATCTGGGCATTATTCTGTATCCTATTGTGGTGAGTAATACTATTTTGTCAGCCAAATAGCGGCTCACGCAAAAGTAATCTTTCGCCATCACAGATAGTAATGCCCCTCACTACCTTACTTTCCTCCACAAAAAAAAGCTGTCTTTCACGCTTGTGTACACAAACATAGAAGACAGCCCATTTTCAGCAGATGGGTTTATAAAGCAAGTATCTTAATCTCTGCTATTGCTCTTTTTTATGGTCAGGCTTTTTCTGCTACCCTTTATCTCCACATACTCATCCATCATGTAGTTATTGAATTTGTTATATACCACAGCAGATTGTTTTTTACCGTTTATGTACAAATCGTCGTCTTTCTTTTCCACTTTATAGTTTTTGTTTCTATTCAGCAGTCCATCATTTTCCATCTCGTTCAGCATTTCTTCTATTCTGTTGTCGCTGTGGGGGGCATCATCACTCTTTACAATTTTTCGTGTTTTTCCAGTTTGTTTTTGTGCTGCATTAGGCTCATCACCATTCTTATCTAGCTCCTTTTTTATTTCTGTTGTTACTTCTTTTACTATTTCGTCTATGTTCAGCTCTTTATCTAGCTCTGCCAATGCTGTTGATATTTCACTTTTCACACCATCCCAGTCCACATTAGCCAGTTGTTGCTTCACTTCTGCCAGTTCCTTTTCCATATCAGCCTCTACACCCTTTATACTTTTCGATACTATCACTTTTGTGGTGGGTTGTTTACTATCCGTGCCTACTATATCTATTGTTTTGCCATTCACCACCACTACTTTGGCATTAGTTTTGCCGTCGTCATCACTTACCGATATCGATATCCGCACATCATCAGTATCAGCATCCTTACTTGCTGCTACATTAGTAGCAGTTTTGGTCACCACTTTTTTAGTACCACTTTCGTCTACTGTTATCACTTTGGTTACCGTTTTCTTCTGCACCTCTTTCGGGTCTTTTTTCTTTTCTTGTGCCCATGTAGGTGTGTAGGCTATCATGCCCATCAGCAGGGTGGCTGCCACTACTGTTGCTACCAGCACTGCTACGCTGGTTTGTCGGTTGTTGGTTGTGTTTTTCATTTCCATGATTCTTTTTATTCTGTTTAGCAATTGTTTATCTGTTCCTGTTGCAGCCATCGTTAGACTGTTATCGTTCATTCTGTTTTCTTCTAGTTGTGCCAGTGCTGTGGCATATATCATAGGGTTGCTACAGGCAGCCACTACCAGGTCGTCGCAGCAGTGCTCGCGCTCCTTGCGTATACTCCCCGACACCAGCCACACAAACGGATTGAAGAACAATACCGCCTCCGCTACAGCTTGCAGCAGGTTCAGCACGTAATCGTGGCGGCTTATGTGTGCCAGTTCGTGCAGCAGTATTGCCTCCACTTGTGCTGTGCTTAGGTTGTTGATGGTGGCTATGGGCAGGAGTATCACTGGTTTAATAGCACCCAGCATCATGGGCACTTCTATCCTGTCTGTGAGCAGAAGCCTTACCTGCCTCGTCACACCCATGCGGTGTTGCCATTGGCTCAGGAAATCCACCCATTTATGGTCGGGCTGCTGCACTCCCTTTCTGGTGAGCCTATGCATCCCCATCACACTCCTCGCCAGCCGTGCTACCATTATCAGCAAGCCTACCCCATAGGCTACCAGTATATAGGGCACATAGTCTGCCAGTGCCGGCAGTATGTTTGTGGTGGCTCCGCTAGTTATGGGTTGGTTGTTAGGTACATTCGCCTGCATCATTATCTGGCCCTGCACAGCATCGGTTATATATACTTCGGTAGTTGTTAGTGCACCATAGTGCTGTACCCATGTAGCCACAAACCACACCACTATACCGCCTAGCACGCCGTAGCTCAGTGAATAGCGCACACGTGCCCCAGCAGCTGGTAGGGCTTTCAGCGTAGCCCATAGCAGCCCGTACAGCAGCCCTGCCTGTAGCACAGAGTACAACAGCGCATACGAAAACGAATTAGCCAATGCCGGCACATGTACAGATAGTGATGCCATATCTTTTTGGTTCTGCTTGTTATTATATCATTTGTCGCTTCAGTAGGTATGTAGGTTACAGTATTATTGCTGTTTATTTTCCATTTCTTTCAGGTAAATCTTTATAGCTTCTAGTTCTTTTTTGTCCGTTTTGTGATTTCCCAGTGCCTGCATCACCAGTTGTGCTGCCGATCCGTTAAACACATTATCTATTAGCTTCTTCACTAGCTGGCCTTGTGTTTTCTCTTGCGATACATTGGCACTGTACACATGACTCCTGGCACTGGCATCTCTCGTCAGCAGGTTTTTATCGTGCATTATCTGCATCAGCTTTAGCGTAGTAGTGTAACCCGCATCTTTGTTTTGCTCCAGCACTTCGTGCACATCGCGCACCGTACACGCACCCTTGCTCCACAGTATGTTCAGTATCTCCAGCTCGCTTTCTGTTGGCTTTATGTTTTGATTCATCTCGCTCATTTTTCACACCTCATTCTTTGTACGAATGATTTCGTATACAAACGTACGAATATTTTCGTAAAACAAAACATCTTACTCCCTTTTACAGATTTTTTAACACCAGCTTTGGTCAAAGAAAATGTTGAGAGGATTACACTTTGTACGTAAAGATTTTTTATTTTTGTGGTATAAACACTATGCTATGGATGCTAAAGTAACGCTGAGTTTCAACGAAACCGTAATAGAAAAAGCCAAAGCCTATGCCGATTCAAAAGGCATTAGCCTCAGCAGGCTTACCGAAATCCTGTTGCGCAAGGCTACCTCTGGCGGCTACAAAAACATAGAAGACATACCCGTCTCTGATTGGGTACATACCCTATCAGAGGGCGAAGCCGAATACATAACCACACCCAAAAGAAAAGACCTCAAAGACACCTACTTCAACGACCATAAATGAGGATATATCTCGATGCCAATGTGCTGGTGTCTGTGCTCAACAAAGAGTACCCTGCTTACATTTACAATGCTCGTATCCTCAGCCTTGCCGATAACCGCAAGTATACCTTATACACATCGGCGGTGTGTCTGGCTATAGCTTATTATTTCTCCGAAAAGAAACATGGCAGCACCGTAGCCAAAAACAAAATTGCGCTACTGCTACAGCACATCAGCATAGCACCCTGCGCCCACAAAGAAGCACAACTGGCCATCACCAACAAAACAATCAATGATTTTGAAAATGGTATGCAGTACTATGCCGCACTGCACAGCCGCTGCGAAGTAATCATAACCGACAACACCAAAGCCTTCTACTTTTCCACCATACCGGCTTTGCAGCCCGAGCAGTTTTTCAATCAACACATGTAGCCGCCCACACTAAGCCATAAACCTGTCTATAAAAAACGACAGCATACCTGCATCTACCTGCTCTATAGGGTGTGGCACGCCTGGCAGTATGCCTAGTTGCGCACCCGGCACCGCTTTATACACTTGCAGTGTCTCCTCCAGCGTCACCATCTTGTCTCTGTCGCCCATCAGTATCAGGCAGGGTTTGTCTATCAGTGCATAGTCGTCGGTGCTCAGCGGGTTGTGGGCACCCATAGCCAACATCATTTCGGCAGTTTTGTGCAGCACCTCTTTCCAGTCTTGTGGCTCATGCCGTTGCATCAGTGTACCTGCAAAGGTAGGCAGCTTAGCCACTATCTTGTCGGGGTTCAGCATCAGGACCTCCTTGGCAGCCACAGCCTCGTCCCACCAGTACTTGGTAGCCAGGGTCATCACCCGCTCCACCCTATCGGCATGGTGGCGCGCCAGATACATACCTACATAGCCACCCATACTATACCCAAACACCGATACCCTAGCCAACCCATGAAACTCCATATAACTCAGCACATCTCTGGCAAACAACTCTATCGAGAAAGGCGCATCACCTATCACCCTACCCCCATGCCCCGAAAAATCTAGCACATGCACGTGATAGTGCGCCCTGAGCGCATCGGCCAGCGGCGCCATCTGTATAGCAGCGCCTATAGCGCCATGTAGTACCAGTAGTGTTTTCATATATCCTACAAATGTAATACCCCACCACCACATTACCCACCACACCCCTACCTCATTTGTTCTTTCGTTGGTCACCAGCCGTTGCACTACTAGCAGCGGGCTTTGTGTCACACGCCTGTACTGGCGGGGCAATGAGGGGCTTTGCTCATACACGCCGAAATCACATATATCCTACAACTAAAATTAGTTCGTTGTTTATCAACAAATAGTATCTCTTTATCGCATTCTAATAACAAAAACCACATTTTTTAAGACAAAATATTATGATATTTCCGCCGTTGTTGGTCTTATTTTCTCCTGTACAACCAACTACTAACTTGTTGATAATGAGAGTTCTTTAAAAAGAATTTTAATGTTTCTACTGAAAGAAATATAAAGTTACAGGTTGTATAAATTAATCAACGGCATGCCAGTCGATGGATTGACCAACAACCTCGAGCAGGGCAAATCACACGGAGTAATAGCAGAATAAAAAATAGGAAAGACGTAGATAAACAATACTTATGTATCTTTACGATAGTTGTTTAAAAGCCAAATCATGT